>CAWHFD010000009.1:0-253525 GCA_963828355.1 uncultured Verrucomicrobiae bacterium
TACGTTGCCCATGCAAGTGGTGATTGCGCCGACAAGATTTTGACTGCCGTCGTCCACTTCGGCGGGACCTAAAAGAATCTGTTTCAATGAACCCGTAGCGCCCACTTTGATGGTGTGCCACGTGGGAGGTCTGGCGTGGGAGTAACCATGCCCCGATGATAGCCGCCGTCCAGGCGCTGCCCGGGCCCTGGCGAACGCGCTACCGACCATCACCGCATCTGCTCCGCAAGCCAGCGCCTTGCAGACGTCGCCGCCCCTGCTCATTCCACCATCCGTGATGATCGGCACGTATCGTGATGTTCTTTTGAAGTAAGCATCACGTGCCGCCGCGCAATCGACCGTGGCGGTAACCTGCGGCACACCCAGCCCGAGCACACCACGCGAGGTGCAGGCGGCCCCGGGTCCAACTCCGACTAAAACCTAGCCGGCCCGCATTCCATGATCTCGAGAGTCACATCGTAGCCAACTGTATTTCCCACGATCACCGGAATGCGCATCTCGCGGCAAAATTTTTCCAGATCAAGCGACCTGTACTCGGACGAAATATGCCGGACTGTAGAAACCGTGCTCTGCACCACGAAAACGTCTGCGCCAGCTTCCTGCGCGATCATTCCAAATTCGGTGGCTCGCTGAGGAATCGAACTGACCGCAGCGACAACACCAGCGTCCTTGATCTGGCGCACACGCGCGGCAATGAGGTCCTGTTGGACCGGTTCCTGGTAAATCCGCTGCAGCAGCGCAGTGATTTCCGATTTATTCGCTTGGACAATCTTTTGCAGAACTTCCTGCGGGTTTTTATAGCGGGTTTGGACTCCTTCAAGATTCAAAACGGCAAGTCCGCCGAGCTTATTCATTGCGATGGCGAAACCCACATCGACCACGCCATCCATGGCGCTGGCGAGAATGGGAATTGTCATCTCCAGCGGCGCCCCCTCTTTGCGAGGCAAACGAAATGTGATGTCCACTTCGTTTGGGTTAATGGTCACGCGCCCGGGCACGAGCGCAATTTCGTCGAAGCCATAGGTCACCCGCGCTTTGCGGTTTCGGCCTATCCACATTCCCATCTTAAATGTTCTCCATTCTGAATCGTTCGTTTAAACTTCCGCAGTGCGGGCACCGGGGAAGCAGCGCATCGGTTCGATCTTCAAATTCGAACGCGCAAATCACGCAACGCAACCGATGCTGTAGAGCCCGTCGCTCGCGGCGCCGGCGGTTCCATTCTCCAACTATCCAAAATACAAAGACCGCCGCAAGAAAAAGCAGCAGATAAATCGTGACTAAAGTGGCAAGACTGACGCGAATCACGGCGTAACACTGGCTGCCGATGCTTGCTGCGGGCGCACGACGTCGCTGCCCCATTGGACGGTGGCGATGCCCCAAACGAGAGACGGGCCGGGGTTACCGCCCGCTCTTCTGTGCGGCGGGAACCGGCTACGGATAACTTGCAACCGGGCTTGTTCGTCCAGAGCCGGATCACCTGATGAGTTGATCGGAAAGCAATGCCGAATCTCTCCAAAATCGTTCACGGCCACGCGAAACCGTAGCGTTTCAGGTGTTTCTTTATTGGACGTGGCGAAGCGCGACGGTGGCAGACTCGGGGCGCCGAATTCATCGAGCTCCTTGGAAAAACTAATCGATGTTCTGCCGTTCGCTGTCGCCGGAGCAGTTTTTCGCGAAAGCGAGCGTACGGCACCCGGTGGCTGGGAACTCGGAATGCGCAGATCGGGCTTCAACGGCGGTAAATCCTTCAGCATTGGCCTTGACGCAGAATAGGACGCCACATGCTCCGCAGTCGGGAGAGTGCGAAGGCTTGCTCCCGGCGGCAGATGAGTCGTGAAAGCCAGTGCAGGATCTTCTGCATCGATCCATTGAAGGAGCGTCCGGCCTTCATCGGAATCCGGAGCGATAAATGTGACGCGCGCTGGCGGCGGCAGAACGACTACCGGCGTGGGATAAACAATTTGGAAAACATAAAAGCAGAGGGCGTGTGCGAGCAGCGACAACACCAGAAACGATGCAAGCACCGTCTTCTCCCGCCGAGGCGGATCCCAACTAAACAGAAGTGGTTCGCCTGCAATCTCGGAGGCAACGCTGTTCATCGCGGCGGAGTTGCAGCAAGGGCAACGGAAGTAATACCGTGTTCAAGCGCAGCGTTTGTTACTTCGGCGACCGTCTCGTATGACGCAGAACGGTCAGCTTTGATAATGATTGATTGGTCCTTGCGCTTCGCTGCATCAAGTAGCTGCCCGAGCTGCTCGATGGTAACTCGCTGGTCCTGAAAATAAATCGCGGGAACTGCGCCGCCGGTGATACTAATGATTTGCTCGTTGCTCTTCGGAGCGAGTGTAAACCGGGAAACCGGCATCGAAATCGAGACGCCTTGTTGAAGGATGAAATTCGAGCTCAGCAACAGAAAAAAAGCGAGCAGGAAAGCAAGATCAACGAGCCCGACAAAGCAAAAGCCATCCAAAGTTGTAGGTTGTTGTTCGACTGAGTTTCATGGTTACTACTTGGAAGCCTCCCTTGAAGGATTCCACCGACGAAGCAGCGATTCGACCTTAAAGGTCCTGCCGTGCCTCGATTTCCCGGGCCGTTTCATCAGGTTGTTGAAAACTGATGATGCCGCTGATCGAGGACGACTTTCAGTCAACATGTGGACAATCTCAATGCCAGCGCGTTCCATGTCGTGCATGATGGTGTTTACGCGGGAAGAGAGATAGCTGTAGGCGACAAACGTGGGTGTTGCGACAACCAGCCCAGCCGCAGTCGTCAGCAGGCTTTTGTAAACGCCACCGGAAAGCTCCGTTACCGTAGCGTAACCACCGCTTGAGGCAATCGTCCCGAAGGCATCGATCATCCCCGCAACGGTCCCAAGCAGTCCCAGCAACGGGGTGAGGAAAGCGACGGTAGCAAGGACGGGAAGAAACCGCTCCAATTTTGGTACTTCGAGCTGGGCGGCTTCCTGCACAATGTCGCGCAATTCCGTTCGAGGCTCATCGTGCCGGATAATCGCAGCATGAATGACTCGCGCTACCGGCCCGGGCGTGCCGGCAGACTCGTGCAGCGCCTCGACGAAATTGCGACGACGAATTAGATTCGACAGTCCTTTCAAGAATTCGCCCACATGAATTGTCGCGCGATGGAGATAAAAAAGGCGCTCGCCAAAGACAGCAATGGAGATAATGCTGCAGGCCAGGATCGGCCACATCAATAATCCGCCCTTTTGAATGTAATCAATCACACCGAGTTTTTTGTAGCCCTCTTTCCGGGTCGTGGCAAGGGACTTTCCCCTGCGCCTACGGTTTTATAGAAGTGTAAATTGTGACGATGCCCCCCGTCAAAGGTTTAAAGGTCGGGGAGACGTAACCGTTTGCCAGCATCAACTCGCACATCGCATTGCCACTTGGAAATTCCTCGATCGAATCGCCAAGGTAATCGTAGGCCCTCTTCGTTCGTGTTAGAAGCGAGCCGATGAAGGGCAGGCACCGGTGCAAATAGTAGCGATAGGCCGCGCGCAAGAATGGGGTTCTGGGCAGTGAGAATTCGAGCACGAGCAGGTGGCCGCCGCGATTGAGCACACGCGCCATTTCAGCAAGCGCGGCCGAGCAGTCTTCCAGGTTGCGCAAACCGAATGCGATTGTGATGCAGTCGAAAGAGGCGTTGACAAACGGGAGTTTCATCGCATCCGCCAACAGCACGTGTCGCACCCCTTTTTGTCGCGCAAGCTCCAGCATTTCCGGCACAAAATCGACACCCGTGACATCGGCGTCCGGCAACTTTCTTTGCATGGCAAGCGCTAAGTCTCCCGTACCAGTTGCAAGGTCAGCGATGCTACGCGGGCGCCAGCCGGCGACGATGTGTGCCGCGCGCGCGCGCCAGTAGAAGTCGATCCCACCGCTCAGCAGGTGATTTGTGAGATCGTAGCGCCTTGCAATCGAGCCGAACATCTCGCGAACGTACAAAGGTTTGATAATCATGTGAGGATCTGATGGATCACCAGTTCGCATTCGTTACAGTCCTGCATCTTATGAGTCATCGCATAACTAACGAGCCAATACGGAGGGACAAGACTCGAACCGGCAACAAAAATTACTAATTGCCATAGTTGCCAACCACGGTTATCTAGCGGCATGGACATATCTGTTAAAGATCTACAGGAAGCGATCTCAATTCGCCAACAAATCGACAGTCTGCAACGACGCCTTTCCTCGATTTTGCGAGGTACACTTCAAAAGCGAGTCGGTCCTGCGACCGGCCAAAGGCGAGTCGGTCCTGCGACCGGCGCACGTTACTTCTCGCCTTCCACCCGAGCGAAGCTAGCGGCAGCAGCAAGAGCTCGTTGGGCAAAGACGCGAGGTATGGGAGGGGCAGCTCCTTCGAAGCGAAAAGGTCAGCTCACCCCGGCCGGCCGAAGGAAGCTTTCTCAATTAATGAAAGCTCGTTGGGCGGCACGACGCAAAGCAGGAGGAACACAAAAACCCTCTGCTAGAAAAAAAGGCGGGCTTACTTCTGCGGGCCGAAAGAGGCTTTCGGAGCTGATGAAGGCTCGCTGGGCGGCGAGAAGGAGAGCTGGCGGGAAATAGCAACTGCGTCGCGGCTAGCGATCGAGCAGTTGCCGGCGCCTGTGGAACGTCGTTTCACAGGCGGAAGGAACTGCTCGCGAGAGGAGTCGAACCTCCACGGGTTTCCCCATACGGTCCTGAGCCGTACGCGTCTGCCGGTTCCGCCACGCGAGCAAAGCAGCAGGTTACAATGGGCGCGTGGCCGGATGCCTGCAAGGTGAAATCGGAGGCATTGCTGGGTTAAGTCAACCGGATCGTTTCTTGCGCGCGCGTACCTCCAATTGGTGTGCTTTGCGCACCTGACCAAGGGAACGCAAAAGATCGGCGTAATTGGATACGACAATATCGTAATCCTTGGAAGGCTTTTCCTGCACTTGTTCCCAGCTCCTGAGCGAGGATTGATAGAGCTCCGCTGCCTTGGCGTAATCACCACGCGAATGATAGACTACCGCCAGGTTGCATTTCGACTGCGCAATGTCCGCGATGGGATGCGGCTGCAATTTCTCGCGAATGGCCAACGCACGAAGATGTAATTTCTCGGCCTCTGTGTAGCGGCGTTCGTTGGTGTAAAACACCGCAAGATTGTTCAGCACTGATGCTACATCGGCGTGGTCGGGTCCGAGTTGCTTCTCATAAATCTCCAAAGCGCGCAGGTAACACGGCTCTGCCGCCTTTTGCCGGCCCGACTTGCGCAGAATGAGCGCAACATTGTTCAACATCGTCCCAATATCTGAATACGGGACGTCTTCGACTTCGGTTCCAGCGGCTATTGCTTTCTGATAGAAATTGATCGCTTCTTCGGATTGACCAAGACTATCAAAGAGCAGCGCCAGTCGTCTCGCCGAGCGGTAGATGGCGCGCTGATCCGGCGGGTTGCCCTTCTCCAGGATCACGTGCGCCTTCAGCAAATATCCCTCGGCCCCTGCGTGATCCCCCTTTTGTTCGAGCAGCTGCCCTAATTTTTCGAAACTGGTGGCAAGTGCAGTCTGGTTGCCTTTGAATGCCCGTCTCGCAACTTCAAGCGCCGTTTCGGCGACGCGGATTGCCTGAGGCAGACGATTCGTGGCACGCAGATTGTCAAGCTTGTCGTTGAGGATCGCCCAGAGCTTCTCTTCACCTTTCATCTCATCACCATCCCTCGCTTAGTTGGGCAACTAATCGGGTGGCGAGATCCTCCGTCGCGAGCGGCAGGGCTTGTCTTTCGTCAGTGGTCACGTCGCTGCTGACGAAGAAGCTGGTGGTTCCGACTGCGTCCGCGGGGCCGGCCAACTGTTTGCCGTCTCGCGTGGTCAGCGAGTATCTTATAGTCAGCGCCAGACTAAATTCCGTTGTGGCCAGCACATTGCCGCGCACTGAGCGCGCCGGCAACCGGGTGAGACGAGATACCTCCCCAGTCAACGTAGCGTCTGCCTTGTCGTCGCTTGTAATCTGAAAAGTGCCATCCTGTTGGAATTGTTTGATCACTGTATCTGTGACCAAAACCTCTATGCGTGGTACGAGGGTACGATTTTTGAACGTCGGCACCGCAATGGTGTGGACGTCTCTGAGATAGTACGGTTTTGCCGGCCCGACGTGATACCCAAGACACCCAGAGACCGCGAGGCAAAAAATTGTCGCAAGTGGGGCTTTCAAGGCGCCGGTGACGCGGACGCTTCGGGGACAGCCGACGCTCCGGAAGCATTGGAAGGATCAGAGCTACTGCTCGTACCCGGCAGAGGCAACAGGGGTTCAGGCGCAGTAGTCGTATCCGGCGCGAGCGAAGCCGGCGGCGGAAGCGAGCTGTCCGACGCCGACGAAGGTAAAGGCGCTTCGTTATTGGCTGCGCCCGGATTCGCAGATCCAGTTCCAGCAGTCCGCGACCCCTGCCCGTCGGCTTTTTTCTTCGCATTCTGCGACACGTGTATAGCCGGCTGAAGCGCAGCATCACCAAATTTGGCGCGCAACTGATCGATCCGTTTTTTCGCCTCGTTGCTTTCTTCTGACCCTGGCTGCTGCCGAATCACTTCGTTGTAGTAGATGACAGCGGCCCGATAATATTTTTGCTTGTCGTAAAATTTCGCGACCTTGTAAGAATTGGTTATCTGTTTGTGCTCAAGAATGTCGAGATTTTTGCGTGCCTGCGCTGCTTTCTCGCTTTTCGGATAGTGGAAGAGGAAATCCTGGAAGGCCGTTTTCGCGTTGGCTGCGGCAGCAGCGTCATTTGTACCTAATTTCGCAGCCGTAAACCAGATATAACCGATTTGATATTGCGCATCCACGGCTATCGGTTCGTTCGGGAACTTATCGACCACCGCCTGATAAGCTTGGACAGCCGCATCGTTGGCTCCCTGCTTTTCACGTGCAAGGCCAATATCGAACTGTGCCCGGGCCGTGTATTTTCCATATGGTGCGGTGCGCACAACATTTGCGAAAATCGTCACCGCACGATCCAATGCCGACGCGACTGGAATCCCTAACACCTTCAACTTCTTTCCATTTAAATAAATTTCACCGACGCGGAACTGTCCCTCGATGGCATCATCAAAATGCGGGCTGCTCGCATATTTCTCGACCAGCTGGAGATATGAATCAGCCGCCGATGTGTAGAGATGGATCTGCTCCTCTAATTGAGCGCATCGATATAGTGCCGTCGGGGCCAGCGCGTCTTTCGGATGACGTTTCACCAGGCTTTTGTAAGCCCTGATCGCGCGTTTAGGGTTTCCCTCTTTTTCTGCGGTCTGGCCGATCTGATACAGCTCCGCTGCATCCCCGCTCATCTCTTCTTCGCCCGGAGACACGAACTTCGCTTTTTTATCGGCGCGAAAGATGATGGAAGCGATGCCCGGTTCAGGCAAAAGAAAAAGTGTGACGGCAAAAACCAAAAAGGCGCGAATAAGCTGTTGCATCCAAGTGTGGCAGGGTAGTTAACTTATCCAGCCCGTCAAGTTTCAGGCACTCTTCTCACTCGATTCTGGCATGTTTCCGGCAGACAAAACCGAATAATCTCTCAATTGCATTTGAATCTTTTCGATCAGCAGAAAATTCGCATCGGGTCGTGCGCATGGAGCTTCGAAGACTGGCGCGATGTTTTCTATCCGCACGATTTGCCGGCGTCGCATTGGTTGGAATTTTACGCCAACTATTTCCAAGTGGTTGAAGTGGACTCCACCTTCCACGCTGTTCCGGCGGAAGACACCGTTCGTCGTTGGGCCGAAACGACTCCGGCCAGTTTCCGGTTTACCTGCAAGCTTCCCCGCAAGATTACCCACGTCTGCCGTCTCCACGATTGCGCTGCCGAGCTGAATTCCTTCCTCCGTGCGATCGAACCGCTCGGGCCAAAACTCCAGGTAATTTTGATTCAACTCCCGCCTTCTCTTGCGCCAGGGGACGGAAAGCAGGCCCTGCGGAAATTTCTAGTGCAACTGCCGCGGGATTTCCGGTTTGCGATCGAATTTCGCCACGCAGGCTGGCATCGCCCGCAGTTTATACGACTGATAGAAAAGTACCGCATCTGTTGGGTTTGGGCCGATACCACTTCGCTCAACGAGCGAAATCTTGCGCCCTTTGAATTTCTGCCGTGCACCACCGATTTTCTTTACGTGCGTTTGCTTGGTGATTACACGACGAAATACGATGTCGACGGCGGCCATCTCCATCGTTACCAAAAATTACTCTGGAAACGCGAAGCCGCCTTGGAAAGTTGGTCGCTGAAGATTCAGCGACATCTTCCAGACGTGCGGAGTGTCTGGGCATTCGCCGGCAATCACTTCGAAGGGTTCGCGCCCGAGACTTGCCAACGTCTCGCTCAGCGTCTGGGTTTCGTTTTGCTGCTGCCGCCGGAAACCGAACAGGCGTTTTCGATAGAGAAGCGGTCGCAGCTCGATCTACAGTTGTAGGAGGAGCGCGGCACGCTTGTGCTTCTCGAACACGCAGATCCGGCGAATGCCCAGATCGGCGATTTTGTGCGCCAAGCTGGGGAAATTCTCGCCGAGTTGCACGTGCGAGTGCGCGTCCGAGGCGGTCGTAAAGGGAATCGTCTTCTCGATTGCTAGCTTAATGATAGAGTCGCTGGGATAAAGTTCATTCACTGGCTTGCGCCAGCCGGCAGTGGAGAGCTCGATCGCCAAGTTCCGTGCCCGAATAAATTCAAGTGTCTCATTGATCAACGTGGCGATGTCTGCAGTCGGGCGATGACCATGGATCTTGACCAGATCCAGATGCGCAAGGCAATCGACCAGTCCGGTGCGGGCCACTTCGCGCACGCGACGAAAGTAATCGGCGTAAATCGCATCGATGTTCTGGTGCTCGAATTGCGCCGCGCCAGCAGGCACGCTGTCGAACATCTGATCGTTCCGATTCAGGAAATGCACCGAGCCCAGGACAAAATCCAGCTTGTCCCAATGCTTTTCGATCCATTTGCGGCCGGCCGCGGAATGGACCGGATCGTTGTCCAGTTCGATACCGGTCCGGATTCGCAAATCGGGATTTCGTTCCCGTAAGCGATCGATTTCACCAAAATCGATTCCGGCGTGGTAACGATCATGATCCGTGAAGGCAATATCTTTTAGCCCTAATCTGCGCGCCGATTCCGCCCAGGGCTGGAGCAATGCCTGCGTATACCGCTGCACCCGGTGCCCCTGCGGATGAGTGTGGTAGTCGGAAAACAGAAGTGATGGAATCTGGGAGTGTTGGAGTGTCGGAAATGCTTCAGAAGACATACTCCATCACCTCTTCTCAAGGCACCGCGAGAAACTTTTGCCGAATTCGCAGCTCCAGATACTGAGGAAAGAAAACCTCGGCTATAAACACTTTGTTAGGCGTGAGCTCGCGCGTCGAGATCGTTTCATTGTACTCGATCCGCTCGCCGGAGTTAATCAAGATCGTCGCAGGTTTTTCGATGATCGCGTGGTTCTCAGACCACTTTGTCAGAATGTCGCCCGCGGAATTCATCAAATAGATCTCGATGCGCTGGTTGCTCGGGAAATCAAGCGTGGCCGGTCGCTTGGACAAATTTGCCAGCGTCACTTTAACGGTAAGCTGGCGAACTTCAGAAAGCTTTACGGTTTGGGGCGTGATTTGCAGATCGAGAGCGAGCCCACGCAGTCGCGGATCCTTGTATTGCAGAACGACGTTTGGAGAAAACGGATGAAGAATTCGATTCAACCAGCTTCGTTTACGCGCTGGCGTGGACGTGGGCGTGACGTCCTGGCTGAAAATGGCCCCGGCCACAAAACCTACCAGAACGAGCAAAACAATGCGGCGCTTCATGGGGCCCTAAACAAGCCCAAAACTTTTCTGGGTTGCAAAATTCCTGTCAAACCCTTTATGAACTCGCGAATGCTTCGGAGTCAATCGGTATGAAAGCTCTGTATGTGTTGACGCTTTGCCTGGTTTTTGCAGTGAGCAATGGATTCGGAAAACAACGACACTGCACGTTTCGCGTCCACGCGCAAGCAAACCCTCAGGATACTGAAGCATTCTCAACTTCCGCACGCGCCCGGGCTTCCGGCAAAGATCTCGCCATCGAAAAGATGCCCTGGATTTCGGAGCACGATGTGGCCGCCTTTTTTCCCTACCGAGCTCAAGACGGAACATATGGCGCACTATTTCAGCTCGACGAGCATGGGCGCGTCGTACTTGATACCTTGAGCATCGAGCACCGCGGCGGTTTTCTCTTCGTATTCGTAAACGGCCGACTAATCACCGAACTGCAGATCGATAAGCGCGTGTCGGACGGCAAGATTTATATTCCTTCGGGCTTGTCCGCCTCGGACATAGATTTAATGAAAAAAGAGTGGCGCTTGATCGGGCAACGAAAACGCTAACTTCCTAATCGTTCATGCGACTATCGTTCGCCGCACTTGTTTTCGCTTGTTCTTTGTCAATTTCGATGAGGATCCAGGCAGCGGAAAATCAGGTTCTCGATATTGTTCTGCCGACGGACAACGACGCGCTGTTTTCGGGAAATGGCCCTGAGTTTTACCAATACGTGGAGCGCAATTACAAGGGTGTGAAATCGACGCCATGGGAGGGCGGCCAATACGGGTTTGTGCGTGATCCAACAGATGTGGCAGGCGGCATACTTTACACTCGTTTTCATGAAGGCATCGATATTCGCCCGGTTCATCGCGACGCAAGCGGCGAGCCACTCGACGAAATACGCGCCATCTCGGATGGAAATGTCGTGCACGTCAATCCAGTGTCCGGCTACTCGAATTATGGGAAATACATCGTGATCGAGCACCGCTGGTCCGGCTCGAACTACTACAGTTTGTACGGACATCTCAGCTCGATCGCGGTGCAACCCGGCGAAACAGTCAAACGCGGACAGCGAATCGCAGTCATGGGTTACACCGGAACGGGCATAAACCGCGAGCGCGCCCATCTGCATTTGGAATTGGACCTGATGTTCAGCCGTCAATTTGAGGCGTGGTACAACACATTTTTTCGAAACGATCCCAATCACCACGACATCTACAATGGGATGAACCTCGCCGGCATCGATATCGCACGGCTTTATGTGGCGCTTCGAAAAAATCCAGCACTCACAATTCCCGAGTTTCTGAAGGATGAAGAGACATTCTATAAAGTCACATTGCCGAAGGCGCAGCACTTCGATTTAGCAACGATGTATTCCTGGATGATTACAGGAGGGAAACGAAAAAATGCGGCTTCGTGGGAAGTATCGTTCGCGCGTTCCGGTGTTCCTTTGAAGATCGAACCCAGCGACAAACATGTGGCGCAGCCCGAGCTAAGCTACGTAAAAAAGAGCTCAGCGGATTGCTCCGATCTCACTCGCGACATAGTCTCAGGCCGCGGAGCAACCGCGCATCTCACAAATTACGGCGCGCAGCTGATGCGGTTGCTGATTTGGCCGGATTAAAGTTGCAGCAATCCGAAGACTCAGCACGACGTCGGCGTGCCTTGCGCAACCGCGACGCCATGTGGAATCGCGCCCTGCACGAAACTCAGACATTCCACAGCACCGCTCGGTTTGCCGGGGAGCGCGATTACCAGAGCATGGTCGACGACCGCGGCGAGGTTGCGTGAAAGAATGGCGTTTGGCGTAATCTTCATCGATTCGGAGCGCATCACTTCTCCGAACCCCGGTAATTCTACTCGCATGATCGTGCGAATTGCTTCCGGCGTGATATCCCGCGGGCCGATGCCGGTGCCGCCGGTCGTCAGGATCAAGCCGCAACCTTGTTTGGAAAACGATCGAATAGTGTCTTGAATCCGGATTGCGTCATCGGGCACAATCGCTTCCGCCAACACGTGCCATCCAGCGTTCTGCGCTGCGTCTTTTACCGCAGGCCCGCCAAGATCGTCGTAATCACCGGCGCTGGCGCGATCGGAAATGGTGATGATGCCAACTTGTATTTGCATGTTTGCAGGGGCGTCTCTATGAATGCCGCGATTTTTTGCTCCCGCGGTCATGGATCGCCGCCACGGCGCTTCTTGTCTTTTCAATCAACCGGACGCAGGAAATTTCCATGTTTTTATCCACCGCCTTGCACATGTCATAAATCGTGAGCAACGAGACGGTGACACCGGCCAGCGCTTCCATCTCTACTCCGGTCTGCGCAATTGTCTGCGCAGTGCATTTCACCTCGGCGCCATCGTGGCGCGTGACGATGTCGATTTTCACTTCGCTGAGTGGCAGAGTATGGCAAAGCGGAATCAGCTGCGGGGTTTGCTTGGCGGCCTGAATCCCAGCAATGCGGGCGGTCGCGAACACGTTGCCCTTGGCGATTTGATCTCTTGCGATGAGATCGAGCGTCTCAGGCCGGAGTCGAATCTTTCCACAGGCAATGGCTCTTCGCTTGCTTAGCGGCTTCGCCGAAACATCAACCATCCGCGCCCGGCCATCACTGCTGATGTGAGTCAGTCTCTTCATTTTTGCCTTGGTTGTCATTCTGAGCGAAGCGAGGAATCTCTGACCATTCTCTTGGTAAGTGCAAGCGACAAAATCAGAGATGTTTCGCCTAGCACAACATGGAAGGAAAAAAGGAGGGGTCCGCCCTTATTCACCCCCCAATAGCAATCATCTTGCGATTTGGCTGGTAATTATTTCGAAAGTCGTGTTCGCGCGGCTTTCGTTCGACAACGCTGAGAAAGAATTGCTTCAGCTGTTCATCACTCGCGCCGGCACGCAGCGGTTTCATGATGTCGAACTCCAAATAGCTGCCGAGACAAGGACGCAATTTTCCATCACACGTAAGGCGCAGTTTGTTGCAGTTATCGCAAAAATGCAGGTTCGTCATCGCACCGATGAATCCGATGCGCTGTGCGCGTCCGGGAATCTGGTAGTAAGCAGCCGGACCGTTTGTTCGAAATTCCGTCTCCGGAATTAAAGGACCGTAAGCCGATTCGATTGCCTGTTTGGCCTCAACTACGGACATGAAATTGCTCTCGTTTAGAACCTCCGTGGTGCTCACTGGCATCATTTCAATGAATCGAACCACAAGGTTTCGCGCTGCGGCGAATTCAATCAGCGCGAGCAGTTGATCTTCGTTGCGGCTCCGCATAAGAACAGTGTTCAATTTGATCTGAGCGAATCCAGCGGAGATGGCTGCCTCGATTCCATGAAGCACGCGGGCATGAAAATCCCGGCCCGTGATCTGCGAATAAACTGCCGGATCCAGCGTATCGAGTGAAATGTTAATCGATCGCACACCGGCAGCGCGCAATGCTCTCGCCATGGTTTCCCCCGGCGTGATTTCGCGTCCAAGCAACGTGCCGTTGGTGGAGAGCCCAATGTCTCTGATCCCGGAAACCTCGGGAATTTGCCCAACGAAATTGACAACGTCGCGACGCGTCAGCGGTTCGCCACCGGTGATTCGCACTTTCGACACACCAAGCGCAGCCGCGATACGAATGACCCGCAACGTTTCTTCGTAGGTCAAAATTTCCTCGCGCGGCAACCACTCCTGCAACTCTTGTGGCATGCAGTACGTGCAGCGCTCGTTGCAACGGTCAGTGATCGAAACGCGCAGATAAGAGATCCGATGGCCGTGATGGTCCTGCATCTCCCGACACGTTACGGAGAACGCGCTGGTGAATCAACCAGCCGCATCAATTGACTCGATCTAGCCGAGACGTATGATGGTCACGTTATGCAGCGTCGAGTTTTGTTCGCCGCGCTGACAATCGGGACGGCAGCCGGGGCGTTGATTCTTAACGGTTGTGCAACCACGCAGGCGCGCGTTTCGGAACATCCCGACATTTATCAGCGTCTCTCGCCGAGAGACCAGGCACTGGTGGGCCAAGGCCAGATTCGCGAAGGTATGACCATGGACGCAGTGTGGCTGGCGTGGGGTAAACCCGATCAAAAGCTTCCCGGCAACATGGGTGATCGTCCTACTGAAACTTGGGCCTATTTGCGTTACGAAACGCCTCCCAGCTACGGAGGACCTTACTATTATGGCCCATTCGACTGGTCATACATCCCACCGAAGTTCGTCTATCCGTCCAAGGGTGTCACGTTCTCCAATGGCAAAGTTGTGTTCTTCCAATACCTGGCGCCGCCATAACGGTGAGTTTGACTTGCCAACGCGGCGGCTGGTGTGATTTCCTTTAACTGATGAAGTGCCGATTCTTCGTTGGGATCGTTCTCGCGATGGGCGCGGTGATCCTCGCGAGTTGTTCAACACCGCAAACGCGAATTTCTGATCATCCAGACGTTTACCAAAGTCTTTCGCACCGAAACCAGACACTCGTAACCCAGGGACAAATTCGGATTGGCATGTCGCGAAGCGCCGCGTGGCTGGCATGGGGTTCGCCCGATCAAAAGATTGTCGGCAATATGGGCGGCGGCATGACGGAGACCTGGGTTTACATTTACTACGCAACGTATCCGTACTATCCGCCATATGGATCCTGGGGCCCTTGGGCTTTCTTCGGGGATCCTTTCTACGATCCATTCTTTTATTCATACATTCCGCCGAGTATCCCTTATCCCGACAAGGTGGTCACTTTCGCCAAGGGCAGGGTTGTATCGTTTCAGTACCTCGCATCACACTAGAAGCCGATCGAGAATTCTGTCGCATTGTGCCGCGCAACGGACGAGCATTCCTGCGGGTCTGATCATGGCTTACCGCTCATTTCGACAGTTCCTCGATTCTCTGGAACAAGCGGGCGAACTAAAACGTGTCACGATCCCGGTCGATACCGATCTGCTCATTGCTGAATGGGCAGACCGCGAGATGAAATCGCCCGATGGGGGAAAAGCTCTGTTGTTCGAGCAACCGATGGTGGATGGAAAAAAATCGGAATTCCCTGTCGCCATCAACACCATGGGATCACGCCGCCGCATGGCCATGGCTTTACAGGTTTCCGATGTTGAAGACGTCGCCCGCGAGATTCAACTCGTCCTGAAGGCGAAACCGCCTACTGATCTGCGAGAAGGCTGGAATTTACTGAAGCAGGGAATTCATCTGCTCCACGCGCGACCGAAATCAGTGCGTGACGCGCCGTGCCAGGAAGTGGTGCATCGAAGCGACAATGGCGGCGGCTTTTCGCTGCGCGATCTCCCCGTCCTCAAATGCTGGCCAAAAGACGGCGGGCGTTTCATCACGCTGCCGAATGTGCATACGCGCGATCCGGAAACCGGTGCGCGCAACGTCGGCATTTACCGGATGCAAGTCTACGACGAGCGCACCACCGGAATGCATTGGCAAGTTCACAAAGTCGGTGCGCGGCACGGAAAACGCTACTACGAACGCTCTGAGCGCATGCCGGTAGCTGTTACACTTGGCGGCGACCCGGTTTACACATTCGCGGCCACTGCGCCCTTGCCGGATGGCTTGGACGAACTGTTGTTTGCCGGGTTTTTGCGCAGAAAATCAATCGAACTGGTTCGCTGCAAAACGATCGACTTGGAGGTGCCGGCGGACGTTGATTTCGTCCTGGAGGGTTATGTGCAGCCAGGCGAGATGCGCCCGGAAGGGCCGTTTGGAGATCACACCGGCTTTTACACGGCACTCGAAGACTACCCTGTTTTCCATTTGACTGCGGTCACGCACCGACATGACGCGATTTACCCGACAACCATCGTCGGCAAACCGCCGATGGAGGATTTCTACATCGGCGACGCCTCCGTTCGCATTCTTCTGCCGGTATTAAAAATGAATTTCCCGGAAATCGTTGACATGACGCTCCCGCCCGAAGGCGTATTTCACAATCTGGTTTTCGTGAGCGTCCGAAAGCAATATCCCTATCAGGCTTTCAAAGTAATGCATGGCCTCTGGGGCATGGGGCAGATGATGTTCAGCAAATACATCATCGCAGTGGACGAAGATTGCGATGTGCACAATACGAGCGACGTGCTTTTCCGGTTGTGCGCGAACACCGATCCCGCGCGGGATACAACGATGATCAAAAATCCGAGCGACTCACTCGATCATGCGCCGAGCGAACAGAACATCGGCTCCCACATCGGATTTGACGCCACCCGCAAATTGCCGGGTGAGAATTATCACCGGCCGTGGCCGGAATTAATCAAGATGACAGACGAAGCGCGCGCACTCGTGGATGAATTACGGCGCAAAGCAGCCGGCCCTTCAGGGAACGACGGCGTGGCCAACCGTCGATAAACAAACCTAACGGTTGGGAAGCCGTCACTCCTCAATCACGGTCTCCGGAAAAGTCGACCCGTATCCACGTCGCGAGTAAGTCCACCGGGCGGAACACCGCGAAGATCGTACACGCGCCCGGTGTAAGGACTATAATAAAAGCCCGGCGTTCCGGCCCAGCGTGCGTAAGGATAACCGCTTGGAGGCGGTGGGCCGTATTGTGCAGCTTGATTCTCCTGAATAATTTTGCCGGTTAGAGCGCCAGCGGCGGCTCCTGCAGCTGCGCCGATTGAGGCAGCGCGCACGTTACCAGTCGCCGCGGCACCGATAATCGCACCCGTGGCGGCGCCCCACGCTGCGCCCTGCCCAACTGGCGTATCACACGAATTCAGAAGAAGAGAACTCAACGAAATTCCCCAAACAATCAGAAGAATATTTGTTTTCATAGAATCACAGTCATCAACTAATGAACCACATTTGGACACAGCTGTTGCGTGCTCAATCGGCCACGCCAACCGAGCAATGCGTAGTTTGGATGTCCGGCGATTTACGGTCTTACAAAGACTTTGCTAACCGTTTTGTCTAAAACTAATGCGCCGTGTGCAATTTTCGAGCAGTCATACCTTTCATGCGGCGGGTATGGACTGAGGATAACACCGGACGGATCATTAGGGTCTCGTTGACCGAGGGGATAAGTCCCGCCCCGCGGCGGATACTTTTTTTCCGCATCTACTTTCGAGATCGCCGTAGCTGGCGCCGCCGCATGTTCGTTCCGCTCGCGCGCAATACTCCCTATGCGCGAGTCGGTACCTTGCGCATAAAGCGGCGTGCCGAGCACGAACAATGCAATCGTGATCGTCCACAGAATTTTCAGAGATTTCATTTTCATAGGTTGTCCTTGTATCATTTCGCAGCCAGGACCTCAGACGGATGCTCGGCGCGGCAAATTCAAAAAAGATTTGAACAACTGCGCTGTGACCCGGCCTGCCTTCTCCAGGTTGCTTAAGCGATATTCTTTTTCGAAAACCCGGAACTTGTCCAGTTCAATTCGTCGAAGCAGGGCGCGGTAGATCGCCCCCATTAGTTCCGCCGGCGCCATTGCGCGGCGATCTTCGGACGGGAGCGCAGCCGCAGCACGCGCGAAAAATTCACGCGCTCGCGCCGCTTCGAACTGCATTAACTGAAGGAAGTGCTCACTGTATTGTCGGTTGGCTAACTCCGCTTCAGAGTAGTGGAACCGCGCCAGATCTTCCTGCGGCAAATAAACGCGTCCGGCCTGAAAATCCTTCCACACGTCGCGAATGATATTTGTCGTTTGCAGCGCAAGTCCAAGTTCGATCGCGTACTCCCGGCAGCGTGGATTTCGATACCCGAAAATCTCGATACTGACCAACCCAACTGCACTGGCGACCCGGTAACAATAAACGCGAAGCTCTTCGAACGTGGAATATCGCAGGTGGCTCAAATCCATCTCCACTCCCGCAACGATTTCCTCCAGCATCTCGGGAGGTAGCGAATATTTTTGCATCAACTGCCTAACATCGATGGCAAGGGGCGGTTCATCTGGAACGGTAGCCCGAAGCATTTGACGCCATTTCGCCAGACCCACTCGTTTCTCGGTCACGTTCAATTCCGGCGAGTCGGCAATGTCGTCAATCACACGGCAGAAGGCATAAAAAATGGTGATGTCTCGCTTGCGCTCGCTGTCTAACGAAATAAATGCCAGGGCCAAATTCGATTTGCTCTGGCGGGTGATGGTCGCCGCATTCACAGTCGTCTTCCCGCAGGCTGCTTTCTCAATATTGAATCCATTTCTCCTGATGAATCCGGCCGGCTTCGCATTGACGAAACAGGCAGACCCATGAAGCCAACAGCCACCCGGTAACCATTCCCCGGAGGCAAGCAAAACTGAACTTCCACAGAAAAAGCGCGCCCAGTCGATCGGCAATCGCACCACGCAGAACGGCGTCGCAAAGCATGAGGCCATAGAAATGGATACCGCAAATCATGAGAAACCAGGCCAGTCGGCTAGCATTTTTCTGGACGAAATGCAGGTGTGCTCGCATCCCTTCGATCAACGTTTCGTTGTGGAGCGCCAGTGAGATTTGGACCGAACAAAACGCGATAATCAATCCGCTCATAAGAAGCCGCGCAATTGGCAGGTAATCGAGCACCCCGGGAATGTTCGTGAAGTAGGCCAGAACGAGCGGTAAGCGCACGATCAACGTGCTGACTGCAACAACAATGCCAGCCCATTCCAAAACATAACTAAACCGCCGCATCGCGAACCGGAACAGCTCGCCTTCTTCAAAGCTGACGCCCTTGGTCCACGCGAGGCAAACAGTGATGAGATACACTTGGATATAAATCCCTAAAAGGTATTCAAAGATAAATGCTGTCGCATCTACCGTAGCTGAAATCCGCAGCAGACCCGCTGTGGGAAAGAGCCCGCTCCAATCCGGTAACTTCCAGAACACGATCGGCTTCAGAAGCGAAGCCAGTGCGCTCAGCAATAGAATTAAATAAACGGGATAACCCCAGACCCCATATCGCCTTCGTAACGCACGCACCAACGCGCCGTGCAGCCCGCGCCAGTTCATAATCATCAGGACTGCGGCAAATGCCGAGAGCGGATAGGTCGTGGTGGCGTTATCGAAAATCCCTGCCACGCCTTCCAATGCGGGTAACCGGGTTTCCTTCCATATCTCGTTGAGTCGCGGCCAGGACCAATGCGGCAACGACGTGATCTGGCTCAGCTCCAAATCGGCCCAGGTTCGGATCGGCGTAAAAGTGACAAACTGAAAAACGAAATAACCGAACCCCAAGACCGCGAAAGTGATCCAGATGCGTTGGTACCGGCCGAGGCAGTGAAGGCCGTCACCGAGCGCCCTCCGAACCGGGGCAAACAGCATCACCAGTGCATACCCGCCGCAAAGCCCCAGCCAACCGTAAACGCTTGGCGCGGCTTGCCACGCCTCAGCAAGAATTCGAGCGGGAGTAATGTAGTATTGAAGCAAGGGAGTAATGCCAGTCAGAACATCACTCCAACACGCCATCACCGGCCTAACGAATGAGTCCCCAATGAGGGTGAAATGGCCAGTAAACAAACAAGCCCCGTCCAACTAGATTTTGCGCCGGAACGGTTCCCCAGTAGCGGCTGTCATAGCTGTTGTAACTGTTGTCACCCATCGCGAAATAGCGGTTCGGCGGAACAGTGAATGTCTGATCAGGTTTCGCCAGGAAATCACGACCCAGTGCATACCCGCGATAAGGGGTTTTTGCCGACATCACCCGCTCGAACCCGTAGCCCTGTGCTTTTCTGCCGTTGATGTACAGAAACGGCGGATCAACGCGCAGCGTATCGCCCGGTAGCCCGACTAAACGTTTGATATAAAAAGGCGCACCCGCGACGGGGTCCTCGTGAATGCCCGGAATATTATTCGTCCTGAAGACAAAGACGTTCCCGTTATGCGGCTTAACAAAGTTGTAGCTGAACTTATCCACAAACACCTGGTCGCCGGTATCGATTGCGCCTCTCGCAATAATTTCGCCTCGATGATAAAGCCGGCCGGGAAAGACGTTAAAATCCGAACGGAGAGTGTCTGGCGGCGCGTATACTAGAAAGCTTTGCCGCCCAAAGACCAGTCGCGAAAAAGTAAAAAAGAAGGCGACTTTCCTCGGTACGATTTCAAAAATCTGGTCGTCCTCACGCGAAATCACGTTGATATAATTGCGGCCCGAAACAACGAACTCCACGATCTGTCGCAGAATATTTGGCGGCGGCTCGCTGCTCGGGTGACCAATGATGCCGTTTAACGTCGGTTGCATGGAGCCGGTGGGAATTTTGAACGGCTGCAGAAAATAAGAGCGAATCCCAACCGCGATCACGATCGCCACCAGGATTACTTCGCAGTTCTCTCGCCAATGCGACTCCCATGTCACGGGTGTGAGTTTGTGCAGCGTCTTATCAAGCGTTGCGGCTGCACTGTGAATTTTGTCGCGGTCCCTCCCGCGTAACACACCGCGAAGTGCCTGCATTTCAGCGACGATTTGTTCCCGGTCCGCGGCGCTGAGCAAATCCTGCTTGTAACGCAGATACTTCCGGGCATGTCGCAAAAGCAGCTGGCTGTGCTTAATGTGACGCGGTGTAAACATGGCTAGAGAATGACGAAAGGCTTCGCTTGGCTAAATCGTTGAAGCGTTAAAGCAGCAAACGGATGTGACGTTGTAACGGTTTAACGAATCACGATTTTTCATTGCGCTTTGAGCACCTCAATAAAGGCTTCCTGAGGAATGTTGATTTTTCCGATGCTTTTCATCCGTTTCTTTCCTTCTTTTTGTTTCTCCAACAGTTTCCGTTTCCGGGTGATGTCGCCGCCGTAGCATTTCGCGGTTACGTTTTTTCGCAATGCCGAAACGCTCTCGCGCGCAATAATTTTTCCGCCAATAGCCGCCTGAATGGCGACCTGATAGAGCTGTCGCGGGATTACTTCCTTTAGTTTGGCCGCCAGTTGGCGTCCCCGCGCCTCCGCGCGGTCCTTGTGCACGATTGTCGAGAACGCATCGACCGGCTCGCCATTGACGAGCAGGTCCAACTTTACCAGTTTCGCCGGCCGGTAGCCGGCGTGCTCGTAGTCCATCGAACCGTAGCCGCGGGTGATGCTCTTAATCTTGTCGTTAAAATCGACCAGAATTTCGTTGAGCGGCAATTGGCAATGCAGCATCACCCGGCGCGTATCGAGCGACTCGGTGCGCTCCATCTGGCCGCGCTTTTCCAGAATCAATTGGAGAATGTCACCGATGTTTTCATTCGGGCAAAGCACGTACGCCTTTACAATAGGCTCCCGGATTTCTTGGACCATGCTTGGGTCGGGCAGATGCGCCGGGTTATCGATCAAAACTTTCTCGCCGCGCGTGGTGACCACTTCGTAAATCACGCTTGGACTCGTTGCGATGATGTCCATGTTGTACTCGCGCCGGAGCCGTTCCTGGATGATCTCCATGTGAAGCAGGCCCAAAAACCCGCAGCGGAATCCAAAGCCAAGGGCAACCGAGCTTTCCGGTTGATACACAAACGCCGAATCATTCAGGCGCAGTTTGCCGATTGCCGTCTTCAAATGTTCGAAGTCGCCGGTGTTAATCGGATAGATCCCGCTGAAGACCATCGGATGAATTTCCTGAAAACCATGAAGCGGCTCGCGCGCGGGGTGCCGCTGGTCGGTGATGGTATCGCCGATTTTCATATCGGCAGTTGATTTGATGTTTGCAATAAAGTAACCGACGTCGCCCGGATTCAGCCGTTCCTCCGCGCGCATCTTCGGGGTAAACACGCCGACTTCCTTGATTTCTTGGCGTGTGTTGTTGCTCATCAACATGATCCCGTGGCCCGCTTCCATTGTTCCCGAAACAACGCGCACATAGCCGACCACGCCGCGATAAACATCAAACACCGAATCAAAAACGAGCGCCCGCAACGTTTCGTCTGTGGGCGATTGTGGCGACGGAACACGGGCGACAATCGCCTCGAGAATGTCGTCAATGCCAATCCCCAGCTTCGCGCTCGACTGGATCGCTTCCTCCGCGGGAATCGCAAGGATTTCTTCCAATTGCCGTTGCACCGATGCGACATCAGCATTCGGCAGATCGATCTTGTTGATGACCGGAACGATCGTGAGCCCCTGTTTGTGCGCGAGATGAACGTTCGCCACCGTTTGCGCTTCGACTCCCTGCGCAGCATCGACCACCAACAGCGCCCCCTCGCACGCAGCGAGACTGCGTGAAACTTCATAGCTGAAATCGACGTGCCCCGGAGTATCGAGCAGGTTCAGTTGATAACTTTGACCCGATTTGCTCGTATAACGCATCGTGACCGGATGCGCTTTAATCGTAATCCCGCGCTCGCGCTCCAGATCCATTGAATCAAGGAGCTGATCCTGCCTCTCGCGCTCCTGGATCGTGCCCGTGCGCTCGAGCAACCGGTCCGACAACGTCGTCTTGCCGTGATCGATGTGCGCGATGATGCAAAAATTGCGCGTGAACTCAATCGCCATGAGAGGCGGCACTATGCGGGTGCGGCTGCGCGTGGTCAATCGGCACGCCCACCCATCATTTGTCCATTCGACTCATTCGATTAAAATTGGCAGCATGCCAAAGCTGGTCATTTCAGGCATTGCCCATGAGCTGATGGACGAGGCAATCACGATCGGATGGGGGCCGGACAATACGATCGTCGTTAACGATCCGTCGATCTCGACACATCATGCCCAATTGCTTCTGGAAGGGGATACGTATCGGTTGAAGAATCTCGATTCGACCAACGGCACACGCGTCAATGGCGAAGCCGTGACCGAAACGGTGCTGCGGTTCAACGATCGGATTCGGTTTGGTGCGGCGGAAGCTCGATACGAATCCTCGCAAGCTGTCGAATCAAAGCCGTTGCCCAAGCCTGACGAGATCAAGGCTCACTTTGCGGCAGATACCGCGGCGCAGTCTCATTTCACCGGCGCGTCTCCGTTTCGCCGCCTCGAGCCGCAGAGCGATCCGATGCGCACTGGAATCTTTATCGGCCTGGCAATTGTGCTGCTAGTGTTTCTCGGGAGCCTGATTGCCGTGCTCACGATGCACGCGCCAAGTCTTTGAGTATTATGTCGCTTGTGTCCCGTTCGTTCCATAATTCACAACCGACTGAAGCGGCAAAAGCGGCAAAAACGCGCCTGCTGCTCTTCGATATCGACGGCACGTTGATCCATTCGGGCGGCGCCGGCATTCAGGCCCTCATACGCTCCTTTAGGGAGCGCTTCGGCATTGATGATGATCTGCACGACATCGAGATCGCGGGCATGACCGATTCAGGCATCGTCCTGAGTATCCTCGACAAGCACAAAATTCCTGCGACCCACGAAAACGTAAGCGCGCTTCTGGACAGCTACGTGCACTTTCTTTCGCTGGAATTGCCGCGCCGGAAAGGCAACCTGCTCCCTGGCGTACTCTACTTGCTCGAGCAGTTAAAGTCGCGGCAGCATGTGGTGCTGGCGCTGCTCACGGGAAATATTTCCCGCGGCGCGCGGTTAAAGTTAGAGCACTATGGCGTCTGGCATTTTTTTGAATTTGGCGCCTTTGCCGACGATCACCGCGATCGGAACGAGCTCGGCCATTTCGCTCGCGCCCGCGCAAAAGAGAAACACGGGCGAGAGTTTGCGGCGTCGGAGATCGACGTCATTGGCGACACGCCGCGCGACATCGCCTGCGGGAAAGCGCTCGGAGCCCGCACGGTCGCGGTCGCTACGGGCAGATGGAGCCGGGAAGAGCTTGCGAAGCATGAGCCTGATTTTTTGATTGATGACCTGTCCGATGTGGAAACAATCATTGACACGCTCGGATGGTGATCCATTAACGAATTGCACGGTGAAATGAACAAAGAACCCGCCTCATCGAATACGACACCACGTCAAAACCGCACAAACGTTCTGCCGCTGAAGGGCGAAGTCGATCTGCACGTCTCCCCTTCCGTTACCGCCTCGCTGAACGAAATGATCGATAAAAAACCTGAGCGTTTGGTGGTTGATCTTTCCGACGTCAGTTACATCGACAGCGCCGGACTGGCTGCCTTGATTGGGGCGATGCAAAGGGTGGAAGGCTACGGAGGCAAATTCGCGCTGGCCGGATTACAGGAAACCGTGCGTTCGATTTTCGAAATCTCGCGTCTCGATCAGGTCTTCCAAATTTTTCCGGACGCGGATGCCGCATTGTCCGCGTAGGCGCCCGAGACGCGCGCGCTACTCGGAAGAAACACGCGTTAGAACGTCCAGCGTTTGCTCGACGTTTTTTGAAATGTCGAACTGCGACGCCCGCTCGATGTTCGCGCAGCGCGCGGTGTCGCGTCGTGAGGAATCTAACCAGAAGCGCAACGCATCACGCAAACCACTCAGGTTTGCAGGGCTGTCGATGATTGATCCATTAATGCCGTCTTTAATAATTTCGCTGAATCCGTTGGAACGCGTTGTGATAATGGGCAGGCCACAGGCCAGCGCTTCGAGGCAGGCGTTAGAGAACGGATCGTAGATTGTCGGCAAAATGAAGATGTCCGCAGCGGCGTAAACAGGCACAATGTCTGCAACTTCGCGAAGAAAATGCATCGGATCTTCGCGCCAGAACAGGAAGCGCGTCGTTTTGTACGGTCTGGCATTGCCCCGCCCGGCAACAAGCAGCCGCAGTTTCCGGTTCTTGCAAATCGCCATCGCTTCGATTGCGAATAGCAAGCCTTTGCGCTCCCAGCCGGAACCCGCAAATAACAATGCAATTTGGTCCGGCTTTAGCTCCAACTGCGAACGCGATTTTTCGCGACGGTCGGGAGCAAACCGGAATTTATCGAGCGGAACACCGTTACGTACGAGGTCAATCTTGTCCGCGGGGTACCCGTAAGAATCGACGATCTCATCGGCGACCATTTGCGAAGCTACGATCACGCGCCGGGCATTGCGCTTTCCAAAAAGCGATTGCTCCAGCTGCAGCAAATCTCGGTGCTTCCGGCTAGCGGCGCGCACAAACTCCTTTAAAGGAATCTCGAATTTTCTCCTGCGAGCGAGCCATGCACGGTGGACGCCATCGCCGGCGCGGTAAACGTCGCAGCTCCAGACCCGCTCAAGGCTGAACAAGACATCGCAGCGAAGCTGAGGTCGAATTTGTTCAAGTTCATCGGCAAAGCCGATTACTGTCTTCGCCCGCAGACGTCTGACCGATCCGAATGGCCATTGTTCCTCCGGCCACTCATCCGTGGCGATGAGCTGAACCTCGTGTCCGGTCTCTACGATTCCACGCGCAAGTCGTTTTAAGTACGCTTCCGCGCCGCCGCTGGGCGAATAACCGCGGCGAACCAAGGCAATGTTGAGTTTGCTTGTCATCCCGAGCGAAGTCGAAGAATCCCGTCGCACTCATTTTCAGGTCGCGCCACGGGATTCCTCCACTTCGCTCCGCCTGGCACGGAATGACAACTTTACTTGCTCAATATTCGCCAGAATAATTGTAACCCAATGCTAGGTGAAACCCTAAATGCTCCTGCGCCAGCGGTCTGCTCCGCGCCTGTCGCGCGGACGTTACCGAGGCGTTTGCTTTATTCGATCTTTGCTCGTATCGGCGGGTCGGGCCTGGACACCGATGCCTTTGAAACATTGCGCGCGTCATATCGCGGAAGATTTCTCGGCAAGGCAGTCGCGTATGATAACCGGCAAAAGGAAATCCCTTCTTCATTGATCCATTCCCTGCGGTGGCATCCAGTGCGTCTGATCTCGTTTCTTGAACGGCCTTACTATTACGGGGCGAAGAAAAAATATCTCGACTGGATTACTTCGCGGCATCTGGAGACGGGGCGTTACGATCTCTTACACAGCTGGTCGGGCGATTGTTTGCGCTCGTTGAAAGTGGCAAAACAACGCGGCATCCCGTCAATCGTTGAGATCCCAACCTGGCACCGCGACGGCGGAAAAGAGAAGATCGTGCGACCGAAAATGTCTGCACCAACCGAGCATGGCTCGACCTTTGAGAGGTGGAAAAACCGGCTGTTGCTCCAGCGGAAGCGGTTCATACAGGAGTACGAACTCGCTGATGTTTTGCTGGTCTTGTCCGACAAGGCAGCCAAGACGTTTCGCGTGCGCCGTTTTCCAGAGGAAAAACTCTTTTATCTCCCGCGCGGAGTGGATGCGGAACGCTTCAAGCCGGGTCCGCGGCCAGAAAAGTTTCGCGCAGTGTTTGCCGGCGCATTGATCAAGCGAAAAGGGATCCAACATGTCCTCGAAGCCTGGCACCGCCTGAATCTGGCCGACGCCGAGCTGTGGTTAATCGGATTTGTGCATGAGGAAGCGAAGCCATTTCTGAAGGACTTGTGGCGCGAGAACATTCGCGTTGTCGGGTTCGTGCGTGATCCCGAGAATTATCTCAACCAGGGAACGGTCCACGTTTTCCCCTCGCAATGGGAAGGGAGCGCCAAGGTCACGTATGAAGCGGCGGCATGCGGTTTACCGCAAATCACCACGCGCGAATCAGGCGATGTGGTCCGCGATGGCGTTGAGGGTATCATCGTGAAGCCGGGAGATGTGAACGCGATTGCAGCAGCGCTGGAGCATTTATATCGTCATCCCGAAATCGTGCAGCGAATGGGCGCCGCAGGGCGCCGTCGCGTGGTCGAGAATTTCACCTGGGACCATTTTCGAGCGCGATTGCTGGATGCGTATGAAACCGCGATGCGCATGGCGCGATGATTGCAATGTGACAGACGGCCTGCCTGTCGCGCCGTAGTGGAACGAAACGGATGAAGATTCTTATCCTGCAACTCAAGCGAATCGGTGATTTGATTCTGACGACGCCGGCGATTGCGGCGTTGCGCGAAAACTTTCCGGATGCCCACATGACGCTCGCGGTTTCTAACGAATGCTCCGAGCTCCTGCCGGCCATCGCTGGTGTTGACCGGATTTTGGTCGCACGACGAAATCTCCGCGATATCGGTCCTTTTCTTTCTGTGACCGGCAAAAGATTCGATTACTGCATTGATTTCACGCGCAATGATCGCTCTGCGTTTCTTACGCTTCTGTCGGCCGCGCGCAGGCGCGTCGCTTCTTACCGGGTGCGTGACCAATCGAAGACACGCGCCCGCCTTTACACCGATCTCGTTGACGTCCGCGTGCGGGACATGCACACGATCGATTACCATCTGGCATTGCTGGAGCCGCTCGGCGTCCGCGCTGTTTCCACCGGTCCGCAACTAAACCTGCCGCAAACCGCACGCGAAAAAGCTGATGCCCTTCGTCGCGATTCGAAAATCAGGCGACCCTACGTGATTCTGCATCCTGGCTCGGCCCGCCGCCAAAAGCTTTGGGAACCCGAGCGCTGGGCCGACGTGATTGAACACTTCAGCCAAAACAATGACTTCGATCTTATCCTGACAAGCGGGCCGGCCCCAGACGAACAAGCGCATGTCGCGGCAATTGCGAAGGTCACCCGGAAACAAATAATCGACCTCTCCGCAAAAACGGATTTGCTGACGCTGGCAGCGTTGATTGCGGGGGCACAACTACTGGTGACAGTCGATTCAGCCCCCGTGCATTTGGCAGCGGCGACACAGACGCCGCAGGTGATTCTGTTCGGACCGACAAATCCGTTTCACTGGAGGCCCAGGGAAAGTCCCGCACTGATTTTGCAAGGTAAATCAGGCGTACCGATTATCGATTTTGTGCCGGTTCGACCTCGCTTTGCGATGAGCGAAATCTCGACGCAGGCGGTGATCGGTGCTATGGAATCGCTGCTGCCGTGTCGTGCGACAGCACAAACTTCATGAGCGGGCCAAAACCGGGTAGGAAAAAGCAGTCCCTCTGGAAAACGTTACGCGCGGCCTCCGGTCCGTACCGGCGGCTCCTCAGCTACGTTAAGCCGTACAAGGTCCGTTTTATCGTGGGTTTGCTCCTGGGCTTTGCGTACGGCGGAGTCAGCGCGCTTTTGCCGCTCGCCATTTCCCGGGTGACAGGCACGATTTTCCATGGGGCTGCTCCTAATACAGCCGCTCTGCGCTCCAATTTAGGAGCCCTGGATACGGGGCCAAAGATCAATTCGATTGTTCTGATCTGCCTCGCCATTCCAGCGATCATGACCGTGCGCAGCCTTTGCTCGTACGGAAATACCTACTGCATGCAATGGGTAAGCAACAAAGTGGTCACCGATATTCGGGGTCAGCTCTTCAACAAGATGGTACGCCTTTCGATGGACTTCTTTAACAAGATGCGCTCAGGCCTCTTAATTTCGCGAATTACCAACGAGACCCGGGTCGTGCAAATGGCTTTGACTGCAGTCAGTAGCGATATTTTTAAGCAACCCGTACTGATCGTGGGCGCAATCAGCGTTCTATTTCTGATGGATTGGAAATTCACTCTGATTACACTGGTTCTTTTTCCAACCTGTTTGCTGCCGCTTCGCATTTATGGCCGTCGCGCCCGAAAGGCGCTCCGAGGTCAGTTTGAAGGCATGGGTGAAATGGTCGTGACGATGCAGGAGACGTTCGCTGGCATTCGGGTGATCAAGTCGTTTGCGCGCGAAGCGCATCAGGAAAAGGAATTCAAGCGCAGCAATCAAATGCAATTCTCGCAGATGATGCGCATTATCCGGTCGATGGAGGCCACTGGCCCACTGGTCGAAACTATCGCTGCCCTCGGGATAGGCCTGGCGTTGCTCTATGTTTACGCTGCAAACCTGAGCGCGGGACGATTTTTCGGACTGATCTCAGGAATTTTCATTCTCTACGATCCGATCAAGACGCTCAGTAAGCTTCAAATTGTGATGCAGCAGTCAATCACCGCGACAACGGCGATTTTCGCTCTCCTCGACACTGAGCCAACTGTACAAGACTCGCCGGATGCCATGAAACTGACTTCCGCAACCGGGAGCATCGATTTTCAAAATGTGACGTTTCGTTACGCCAATACTGTCACCGACGCGATCAGCAGTCTAAGCCTGCGAATCGAACCAGGAAAGAGCTACGCGCTTGTCGGCGCCAGCGGCGCAGGAAAGAGCACGATTCTCTCGCTGATTCTGCGCTTATATGATCCGACTTCCGGAGCTATAAAGATCGATGGTCGAGATCTGCGCTCGGTGACGCAGAAATCGTTGCGCGAACAGATTGGCCTCGTCACTCAGGAGACCTTCCTGTTTCACGATACGATCTTCAGCAATATCCAGTTCGGCCGGCTCGATGCGACGCCGGAAGACGTTCGGGAAGCAGCGCGGGCGGGCTATGCGCACGACTTTATTATGTCCCAGCCAAAGGGCTACGAAACAGTTATTGGCGATAAAGGATGCCTTCTTTCCGGCGGCCAGCAGCAGCGTCTGGCTATCGCGCGCGCTGTTCTGAAGAACGCGCCAATTCTTTTGCTGGATGAAGCCACTTCATCGCTCGATTCCGAATCGGAACAGCAAATTCAGAAAGCCCTCGCGGAACTTGCCACTGGCCGCACGGTAATCGCCATCGCCCATCGCTTATCCACCGTCTTGTCCGCCGATCAAATTATCGTGATGGACGGTGGCCGCATCAAAGAGATGGGCACGCATGCCGAGCTTCTCCAAAAATCCGGCTACTATCGGCGGCTGTACGATCATCAATTCAATCGTATTCACAAGGACAGCGAAGCCGAAGCGGGCATTCTTGTCGAAGAGCTTGTTTAGAGATTAGGGTTGAAAAGTTGAATGGTTGAAAGGTTACCGCGCGCAATTCCTCCTTCCGTTTTCAACATTGTAACTTTTTAACCTTTTAACTTTGGCTTTTAGCAA
This sequence comes from uncultured Verrucomicrobiae bacterium, assembly GCA_963828355.1. Lineage (GTDB taxonomy): Bacteria > Verrucomicrobiota > Verrucomicrobiia > Chthoniobacterales > UBA10450 > Udaeobacter. The sequence continues at coordinate 29,420 of CAWHFD010000009.1, forward strand.
TGCCGTTTAACATCGACCTGCATACACATTCTTTTTTTTCCGGAGACGGCGTCTCCAGTCCGGAAGACATGATTGCAGCGGCGCGCGCCAAAAATTTGCATGGCATTGCCGTCACCGATCACAACACATGTGATGCGGTCAATTACCTGCTCCAAAAGGGCTTGATGCGATTGGATGGATTGCCGGTCGATGATTTTCTCATTCTCCCGGGAGTCGAGGTCACGACCGCGGATGGTCATCTGCTCTGCATCGGCGCGGAGCTTCCCTACCTCAAAGGAAAACCGGCGCGCGAGGTCTGCGACATTATCCACCAGCGAGGCGGGCTCGCCATTCCTCCGCATCCTTACGATTTGTTCCGTGCCGGAATCCGGTTCGCGACTCTAGAGATGCTTCCCGTGGACGCGATCGAGGTTTTTAATGCGGCAACCACGCTCCGCCGTTACAACCGCTACGCTTTCAAATATGCGCAGATCCGAGATTTGCCGATGACTGCCGCCAGCGACGCGCATCATGCCGCTGCAGTGGGCACAGCTTACACGATCGTCAACACCGACGATTTTTCTGTAAAGGGAATTCTCGCGCAGATCGTCAAGAGTAACGAACTGAATCAGCAATATCAGACCCCGCGAGATAGTTTGCGCAAAACCTGGAACAACTGGCTGCGACTTCGTCGCCGAAGGAAAATTCCTGAACTGGCCGCAAAAGACCGGGGCCGCAACGGCGGCTGAATTTGCCGCTTTAAATTTTCACCTTTCCACTTTTTACTCCAGCCATGCCCGCTTACATCATTGTTGAAATAGCGATCCTCGATCCAGTTGGGTACGACGAATACAAGAAGCTGGCCGGCGCAACGGTGGAGAAGTACGGCGGGAAATACATCGTGCGCGGCGGCAAGGCCGAGGTGCTCGAAGGCGATTGGCAACCGAAACGAATCGTAGTGCTTGAGTTCGAATCAGCCGAGCGCGCCAAGAAGTGGCTCAATTGCGAAGAATACCGCGAGCCGCGCAAAATCCGGCATCGCACCGCCAGGACAAACATGATCCTGGTCGAAGGGCTCGCGATACCATAGTCGCGTCGAGCAGTATCCGCATTTCGGGAGCAATAGCTCGCTTCAGTTTTATGTTACATCTGTAACACAAAACTGAATTGGTACCGGCGCTCTGCATCGGCGTTTCAGAAAGGCGAGCCATGAGCGGTGGTCTGTCGCTGTTTCAATTCGCGTTCTTTCAGCACGATCATGCGCTCGTATGATGCGAGCAGGCGACAGAGCATCCAGCCGCGGTAGCCATCAAGAAAACCCTGCTCCCAGACAAAATGATAAAAGAATCGCAAGCCGGGGCGAAACGGAGCTTTCATCGCGACTTTCTTTAACCAGCGCTTGCGTTCGATGGCTGTTCCAAAGGGCGTCGCTCGCAAGATCTTTTCACGCGTGCGCTCATATAGTTTTTTCGATGCTGCTGCTTCCCACGCAGAATACCGCTCATGCTTCTCAAGGAAGGCGGCAATGTCAGGATAAGGATAATGCTCCATCGGCGCGGCCAAATATTCGCCCTGGCCATGAAGCAATACATGCTCGTGTACTTCGTTATCGCCCGAGCAAAAGCTGCCGCCTGTTTCAACCTGTTCGTATCGTCCAAGCCAGTGCCGAAACAGGCGCATGTTCCAGCTCGGAAAATAACCGCAATGATTTATCCAGCCGTCCAAAAACCAGAATCGACGGTTCAGGTAAAATCCGTCCACGCCCGGGCGGCGAATCGCTTTTACGATTTCGCGTTGCAGTTCCGGGGTGACGCGTTCGTCCGCATCGACGATTAACACCCATTCATGTTGCCAGGTGACATTTTCCAAAGCCCAGTTCTTTTTCCTCGGGAACTTTCCGTTCCAAACGAACTGCACCACCCTGGCGCCGGCCGCCTCCGCTATTGCTTGAGTGCCATCTGTGCTCTCTGAATCAACCACCACGATTTCCTTGGCGAATGAAACGCCGGCAAGACAATCGGGCAGATTTGCCGCTTCATTCCTGACTGGGACAAGCACGGACAACGGAGCCCGCGCCTCAGATCCCTCATTCATTGAGTAACCTCGCGGCGTTTGCTTTCGCGCGCCGGATTTCCAACAACGATGCTCCAGGGCGTCACATCCTTCATAGCGACGGCCCTTGCACCAACGATCGCTCCTTCACCGATCGTTACACCCGGTCCCACGAACGCATCCGCACAAATCCATGCATCGGAGCCGATGACAATCGGCGGACGCAGCAACGGAAAATCCGGCTTTGTGTGATCATGTGTCCCCGCGCAAAGATGCGCGCGATGCGAGACCGTGACGCGCGATCCCAGCGTCACCCGGCCGAGATTGTAAATAAAAGCATGCTCACCGATCGCGCTTTCATCTCCTGCCTCAAGGTTCCATGGGAAATAAATCGTCGCTGAAGAAGAAACGTGTACGCTGCGCCCGATCTTTGCTCCGAAGCAGCGGAGCAACAGTCCCCTCCAAGCAAAACAAGGCCTCGGGCTGAAACGAAAAAACGGCTGAACGAGAGTCCATAAAACCCGACGGATCATCTCGCCCGATGAGTACTTCGTAGCTCGACGATTTTCTTTAACATCCAGCATGCGATTACAGGAGATCAGAGATCGGAAGTCGGTTAGCAGATTGGGCGATTAAAAACGACTGTGACTTCTTCATCATTTGTTCAAGCATCCGTCCAATATTTGCGCACTTGGCTGTCAACAACTGATGCTCGTCTGCGGAGATGTATCGACAGTCTCTGGCAAAGGCCACCGACGACTCTGTTTCGCTATTTTCTCCGTCGCAATCGGTCAATTTGCTGATGAAGTGCGCTTCGTACCGCCGCTCCGCCCAAGCCTCCCGCAGATTCAGACAAACCGATCGTGATGAACGCCGAATCTGCGTTGTTAACGCAAACCTTTCCTCAGGCGGAAAACCTTTGCTTATCTCGAAAATCATCATCGATTGCTATCTCGGACTTCCGACTTCTGACCTCTGATGCGAGGCTCAGTCAAGCCTGATTGTCTCCGGTGGCACTCCGCCGCCGAGCACCCACTCATAAACCGAGCGCATTTGTTCGCCAATTCGCGGCCATGAGAATTTTGTCGCTACAAGAGTGCGGCCACGGTCGCCCATTGCTCTTCGATCTTCATCACTCATTTCGGTGAGTTGTTTGACACCAGCGGCTATTTCCTCCGGGCTAGCCCCAATTTGTAGTGCCGCACCGGCAGCCAAGCCTTCTGACAAATTGCACTCGGGTGTCATCAGCACCGGCTTTGCATACGCCCAGGCTTCCAACAGCGTTATCGGCAAGCCTTCGCTTAATGATGGCAGAATGAATGCGTCGCAGACGCGATATGCCGCATCTTTGTCTTCGCCGAACAAAGGACCCAGAAAAACGACCGACGGGACGGCTGCAATACGCTTCAGTTCCTTTTCGTAGCCGCCCTGAGCCCATCCGGCGATTGCAAGGACCCAAGGGTCGCTGCCGCAATCATCAGACTTGGACATTTCGTTCCACGCGCGGATTAGATTTGCGACGTTTTTCTTCCGATGGAGTCGGCCGAGGTAGAGAAGAACCTTTCGACCTTGGCCAAATGTTCGAACCCCAGTGGTTGTAGGGTGCGCTGTCCCCAGCGCACCTATTCCCTGAGCATCTCCGGGCCATCCGCTGAGGACAGCGGACACTACAGCGCTTGGAGCATTAAGCGTTGGATTATCATTCAGCGCAGGCAAATCAACCCCGTTAGGAATCACACAAATCGGATTGCGTAACCCACAGCCGCGGATGGATTGCGCTTCCGCTTCGGACAAGGCGCGCAGGCAGGCGGCCTTGCGCAAATGTTCATTTTCGTAAAGCAGTGCGGCGATCCGTTTTTTCCACTTCCCATTTCGCAACGCCCAGGACTCCAGCATCCCCTCTGGATGCACGATGTAGGCTCGACCTGTCCGCCGATGCCATCGGCGCGAAGCAACGGAGCAATACTTCCACAAACCGTGCACGGACAAGAGGTCGAGATCAGCGGCAAGCAAGGCCGGCACGAGTTGATTGGAGTAACCCCATGCGCGGAACTGCGGTTGAAATGTTTGAACAGAAAGAGGTTGCCATTTTAGCGAATCGATTGCGCTGCTTGCGTCGCTGATGCCAGATACACTCACCGTCGCTTGTTCGGACATCACCGCTTTGGCAAGCCCGCGAACACTTTGAAACAAGCCGCCTGCTTCGCGCGAAACGCTGCTGACCAGAAAGCCGACTTTCATCTGTTTTACAGGGAGAGGCCGCACTCCTCCGTCACCGTTGGCTGGATCTCCGCGTGGGACGGGCGTTTTCCATAGCAATTATCAACGCGCGACTGATTGGCGAGGTTTTTCGGGGATGATTTAGCGCGAGTCGGGCGGCTTGCTCCAAGCCTTCCCCGAAACGCTCTGGCGCGAAGTTCGCTGAAATTCTGTAGCTTGCATCGCTGAGGCTTTTTCGTTCGTCATCCGACAAAGAAGCCATTCTTAACAGTTGCTCCGCCAGTTCTTGTTCATCGAGTGGATCAAAAGTAAAGCCGTTGCCATTCACGAGCTCTGGCACGCATCCGCATCGGCTCGATACAATCACCGGCAATCTTGACGCGATTGCTTCGTTCACCACCAGCCCCCATTGCTCGGTCGTGCTGGCATGGACAAACGCCTTCGCCAAAGCGTAGTAAATTGGTAACTGGTCGTATCGTTTGAACCCGGGAAGATGCACGTGTGCGTGCAAGTTGAGAGTGGAGAGTTGAGAGTTGAGAGTTTCCCGAAGAGGGCCATCACCCAAAAGCACGAGGTCCCACGGCGTGTTGCCTGCGACTTCCGAGGCGCGACGATATTGCCTGTACACCCTGAGGAGTCCCGGCAGATTCTTCTTCTCGATGAATCGCGCGGAGGCAAGAAAGTAATTCTCCGGCAGCTGATACTTCCGTCTGAGTTCAGACGCCTTACTTCTGATCTCCTCCACCTTCTGGCGAAAATAATCGTTATCGACCACGTCATATCCGGTAAAGATTCGTTCGCGCGACATGCCAAGTTCAACCAGATACTCGACGTGCCGCTGACCGCCGACGAGCGCAGCAGAGTAAACATCGACGAACCGCTGCTTGATTATTTCTTTCCACCACGTGCGACGTTGATCCTGCCGCGCGCTCTCAGACATAACGATCATCGGTATTCCCCGACGCAGACAACAATTTGCGGCAATCAACGATCCGAAATCGTTCCAGCCGTTGACCGCAACCACATCACACTTCGCCTGATCCAAAGCCGATAAGAACGCTCGCTGAAGCTTGGCCCTCCCTGGGTACTTCTCCGTCGCTTCCGGGAAGAGCGAAACTTTGTGGTATCGCGCAGGCGAATCCGCAGCACCCCACGCGTCATACGCCTGAGCCGACCACTCGACACCAATCACAGCCAGCCTATCAGCTGCCGCATTCAGGCGGGCGTGATGATAGGGACCAATGTGGTGAAAAACAACCGCGACAGCAGGCTTGCGCTCCATTGTCGCACGAAAGATTAACTTCCAATATTCCGCAGAACCACTCGAATGTTTTACGGAATATAGGCTTCGCTGTTGAAACTCCTCTTGGGCTAGTATGAAAGACGGAAGTCGGCTGGGACCAAACCGGTCGCCACTGCCGCACCAATCGAGCCATTTCCAGCGCTGTTCCCCTCGGTTTTCGCCGGCGGCGGCGAAAGCGGCTGCTGACCTTTGGATTTGAGCGAATCGTTTAATGCAGGTAGATCATGCGCGAGTAGTTGGTTGAATTCTTTCGTCGTGTCGCCGAGTTCGCGTTTGAGTGTGTCGATGTAAGCGATCTGGTAGGCGGCTGGTTTACCTTCGTAACTGAGAATTGCTCCGTAAAGCTGATCGGTGTGCTCGCGTAAACGTTCCTCGCCCGTGATTGCGCCGCCCTCCGTTGTGGCGACGATTTTCTTTCGCACGCCGTCTACTTTTCCATCGAAATCCGAGATCTGCTTTCCAAGGGGATCGCCTTCCGGCAACGCGGCGCCGACCTGGGCAAGCTCTTTTCGCAAGGCGATAATGCGATCCATCAGTGCGCTTTCGTCGCCAAATAACGCGTGGACGCGCATCGCCGCATCGAACTGCGCCTTGCGGTCTGCCGGACTGAACTTCGCCCGCCGGTCCAGACCGACCGTCAACTTCGTCTCGTAAACTTTGCCTGCTTTCGTTAGGCGCACAGTGTAATCACCCGGCACCACACGCGGGCCCTGGATTCCTGCGAATGCAATTTGTGCAGCAGGCGGCACTCGCGGCGGCTTCGCGCGCATCGGCCACATCACACGATTCAAGCCGGGTCGTTTGCTGGCCGGCAATTCATCGAGCACGCGACCGGACGAATCCAGAACTTCGAGTTTCATTTTTCCAAATAAATGCCGCTCGCGCTGGTAGTAATTGATGACCGCGGCGTCAGGCGGGTTGTCACCGACAAAAACCGCGTCGCCATTGGCCCACCCGCCCTGGCCTTCGATGCGCTGTTGCACCGGGCGCGCCGAAACAAACGCAACGTCTTGCTTCAACAAGCCCGGAGTCAACGCGCGTAGCGGCGTGATGTCGTCAATGATCCAAATGCCGCGGCCGTGCGTGGCAAGGACCAGATCGTTATCCCGCGGTTGAATTGCCAGATCGCGAACTGCAACCGCAGGAAAATGGCTGCCCTTGAATTGCCCCCAGCTTTTTCCGCCATCGATTGAAACCCAGAGTCCGAATTCCGTGCCGAGAAAAAGAAGATCGGGCTTAACCAAATCTTCCTTGATCACGTGCGCGTATCCGCGAACGCTTTTCGGGTCCTGAGGCGTAACCAGCGGGGTCCACGTCTTACCGTAATCGGTGGTCTTGTAAACATACGGCGCCATGTCGCCAACCGTGTGCCGGTCAAAGGCTGCATAAGCGGTGCCGGGATTAAAGTTGCTGGCCTGCACCCAATTCACCCATGAGTTCTTTGGCAACCCGGGAACGTTGCCGGCAACATTGGTCCATGTCTTGCCGCCGTCGCGCGTGAGCTGGAGATTGCCGTCGTCGGTGCCCACCCAGATCAGGCCTTTCTGTTTAGGCGATTCGCTGATGGAATAAATCGTGGTGTGCATTTCCGCCGACGAATTGTCCACGGTGACGCCGCCGGATTGTTCCTGCTTCTGCTTTTCCGGATCGTTCGTGGTCAGGTCCGGCGAAATGCGGTCCCATGTCTGGCCATGGTCGCGTGAGCGGAATAGGAATTGCGCGCCGATGTAGATGGTTCCTTTCTCGTTAGGCGAAAGCGCAATCGGCGTATTCCAGTTGAACCGGAGTTTCTCGTTGTAATTCGGCCGGGGCTTGATGTTGCGAGCTTCGTGCGTGTGACGGTTAACCCGGCCAATCTCGCCGCCTTGATATTCGGCATAGATGTAATTGGGATCAGCCGGATCGGGGAACATCCAGAAGCCATCGCCATTGTACATGTTTTCCCACTGCGCATTAGTGACCCCGCCTGGATACTGCGACTCGCCAACAAAGGAACTGTTGTCCTGCAAGCCGCCATAGACGCGATAGGGATCGTTATCGTCGAGGCTTACGTGATAGAACTGCGACACCGGCAGGTTTTCAGCTTTCCACCATTTCGCGCCACCGTTGTAGGAATACCACATCCCACCATCGTCGCAGGAGAACACCGCCTGCGTGTTGGTTGGGTCAATCCAGACGTCGTGCACGTCGCCGTGCATCCCGCCGAATCCGCCTACCACCGCGAAACTTTTTCCTCCATCCTCGCTGACAATCAGCGAGCCGTCGGTCTTGAACACGCGGTCTGGATTTTTGGGATCCACGATCAAATTCGCGAAGTAGAACGGACGCCATACCATCCACTGGCTCTTGTCCCGTTTCTCCCACGTCATCCCGCCGTCATCGGAAACGAACAACGCGCTATCCGGCGATTCGACAAATGCGTAGACGCGTTTCGCGTCCGAAGGCGCGATCGCCACTGCCAGCCGGCCATACGGTTTCTTCGGAAAACCTTTATTGGCCTCTGGTGTGATTTCCGTCCAAGTGTTGCCACCGTCGGTGGAACGGAATAATCCGCTGGCCGAAGGCGCGGTTGGACTGTCGCCGCCCGAGCGGTACCCCCAGCCTTTGCGCCGGAAATCCCACATGGCGGCAAACATGATATCGGGATTGGTCGGATCGATTTGTACATCCGTGCAACCGGTGGAAAGATTCGCGCCCTTGAGAACCTGCTGCCAGGTTTTGCCGCCATCGGTTGTTTTGTAGAGACCGCGATCGGGCGAATCGCTCCATAATGCGCCGGGAACCGCGACGAAAACCGTGTCGCCGTTTCTCGGATCAACGACGATTCGCGAAATACGTTCTGATTTGTCCAGGCCGACGTGCAACCACGTTTCGCCGCCATCGCTAGACTTGTAGATCCCATCGCCAATCGACACGCTGTTGCGCGTCCACGATTCACCAGTGCCGGCCCAAACGTTGTTCGAATTTTTCGGGTCGAGCGCGATGGCGCCGATCGATTGCACAGGTTGTTCGTCAAAGACCGGGCGATACCGCGTTCCGCTGTCATCGGATTTCCAAACGCCGCCACTGGCTGCACCCACAAAGAGCGTGATTTTGCCCGATGGCTCGCGCACTCCCGCGATGCAGGAGATGCGGCCGCTCATCGTCGCTGAACCGATATTGCGCGTCCCGAGCCCGGAAATGCTGGCCGAATTAAATGGAGCATCAGCTGCGTAGACAGGAATGGCGCAAAGAAAAAGCGATGCCAGAACGCATCGCGCTCCAAAAGCGCTGCGTGCGAGATTCATAGAGTGCCAATTCGATTTTGTGGGAGCTTCGCGAGTGCGTACGCGTTTTCGCGTCGCTTTAGGTAATTCAATATCCTCATCTGTTGATCAGCGCTGTGGTTGTGGGACATTTATTTGTCCGGGGAAATGAAATATCGCGTCATCGACCGGCACGTTGGCCTCCATTTTGTCGATGATGATCTTTTGCTTGTCCGTTGCGCCCTTGGATCCGATCTCGATTGAGGTCGGAACAAATACGCCGCCGGCTTTTTCGTAATCGCCAAGGTCCGTCTCTATTTCTTCGTGCGCGCCGTGCAAAGTTCGTTGCGTCACAATGCGGATCTCAAGAAAGTGGTCCGGATCCAGATAAACGAAGCTGACGTCGCCATTCTTTCGCACCACTTTTAATTTGTGCGCCGGCGTCCCATCGACGTCCTCAGTCCCTAGGTACTCAATGGTGCTCCCTTTCGCCTTCCAATCGACTAACGGACCACTCAACTCGGTGTCTTCAACGAGCGCCCTAACATCATCGGCGGACATGCGTTCCGGATCTTTGCGTCCGAAAAATGGCGAAACTTTCCAGCCTTCCTTGCCGTCATACGCCTCGATCTGCGTCATCCCCTGAAGGGAAGCCTCGCCGCGCACTTCATCGGGTTGCTTCCTTATTTGCACGTAGCCAAGCTCAATCTGCCCCTGTATCGGCACCAGCAACTTTCCGGTTGCCCGCAACGTTTGCAGCTTATTCAGCGCAGTCGCGCCGCCTTTGGCCTCGATGTTCTTGGCGACCAATTCATCCACGGTCGGCTGGTTTTTGTCCTGTGCGAACAGTGGCGAGGCGAAAAGCGCAGCCGAAATGAAAGGAATTAGAAAACGCAGAGACATATCAATTTTTTAAGTTCAATGTGAGACATCGCAACACCACGAATATTCAAAGCAACCTTTAGAAGAAGGATGCACAGAGGGTCCAATTTGGATTCAAAAATCATTTAGACATTCACTCCGCGCGCAGCGCTTGAATCGGATCAACGTGTGTAGCGCGTCGCGCCGGGACCAGGCAGGCAATGATAGCCACCAGAACCAGTACAATCGTCGTTGCGAAAAGCAGCGCTGGGTTGTGTGGCGAAATCTGGTAGAGCTGCGTCCTCAGCAACCGGCCGAGCGCAAGCGCAGCGGCAATGCCGCTGGCGAGTCCTATTACTACCGGCATCATACCCTGGCCAAAAACGAGCTTCAGGACATCGGCAGCCTGCGCACCAAGCGCGATTCGTACACCAATTTCGTCTGTGCGTTGAGCAACGCTGTAAGCGACCGCACCGTAAATACCGACGGCCGCCAAAAGCAGCGCAACTCCGGCAAACAAGCCCAGCAGAATCATCATCAAACGCGCCTGCCCGAGTGCCTGCGCCACGATCGTATCCATGCTCTGCGGACCCGCAATTGCCAAACCAGGATTGACCTTGCTCAATGCGGACTGCACGAGCTTCGTTACCATGTCGGTGTTTAATGTGCTAAGCACTGTTACGTTAACGAACGGAAAATTCTCCTGAGACCATGGCCGATAAAATTCCATTCCCGGCTCTTCCTTGATCCGGATCGAGCGAGTGTCGCCGACCACCCCGACGATCTCGCACGGTGTCCCGGCGCTCGTCACCAGCAATGTTTTTCCGATCGGATTTTCGTTAGGAAAAACTTTCCTGGCACCAGTCTGACTGATCAATACGACGTTTTGCTTCTCGGCCGCGTCGTGCTCGTCAAATTCGCGTCCGGAGAGAAGCGGGATACCCCACGTCTTCAAAAAATCTGGCGCCACATCGTGGCTCGGCGCACCCGGACGTTGCTCCACCGGCGGTAGATCGCGATCATTGCGCGCGTACAGCGTGCGGTTGCCTCCAAACAACGGAACGTCCCCGCTCACCGTCGCGTTTTGAACGGCAGGCACGTTGTGCAGTGCGTTGAGAAGTTGCTCGACGAAACGCTGGCGCGACGCGGTATCGGGATATTGCGCGCTCGGCAAGTTGACACCTCCGATCCAGAGATGTTGCGAGCGGAACCCGAGATTCTGCTGGCTCAGCCGCATGAAGCTGCTAATCAACAAACCGGCGCCCGCCAGCAGCGTCACGGACAGCGCCACTTGTGCGCCGACGAGAATTTTTCGCAACCGTTGTTGCCGCACACTGCCGCTGCTTCCGCGGCCGCCCTCTTTCAGTCCGTCAACGAGGTCAGCGCGCGAGGCTTGCATTGCTGGATAAACGCCCATCAGCAGTCCCGTCAGGATTGACAATCCGATGGTGAAAAAGAGAACCGGCAGGGACAAACTGGTGGCCGTGTTGCCTTCCAGAGGAAGAAAATTGGACGCCATCGTTGGCACAAATGGAACCAACCGCCACGCAACGAACGCGCCGACGGCTCCCGCGACGATGCTCACGAGCAAGCTTTCCAAAACAAAGAGACGAGTGATTCCGACGCGGGAAGCGCCGATCGCCATTCGCAACGCGATTTCGCGACGGCGTCCGCTGAAACGAACCAGCAAAAGATTTGCGACATTGCTGCACGCGATGAGCAACACGAAGGTCACGGCAGCAAATAACGTGATGAAACCTGCGCGGAAAGTTTCTGTTACATCTTCCGGCAGTGTTTTCACCGTAGTCGTGAGACCGCTGTCAATCTTGTTCAAGTACTGTGCTCGATAACTTTGGTCGAGCGACGGAAGCGCTGCCTTCGCCTGCTCGAGCGTGATGTTCGGCTTCATTCGACCGATCACGCGCAGAAAGCTCGAGCCACGCATCATTCGTTCGTACGTAAAACCCGGGATCTGGAACGGCTTCGTGGTCCAGACCTCGGCAATTGGATTCGCGCCGAACCAGGTCGCCGGCATGTGCGGGAGCACCCCTACGATCGTGTGCGGGGTACCATCGAGTGTGATGCTACGACCGATCACGTTCGGATCGCCGCCGAGGCGCCTCTGCCAAAAATTCTTCGTCACTACTGCGACATCGGCGCCTTCTTCTTCCTGCGGCAGGAAATTGCGTCCGAGTATCGGGTGAACGCCGAGCAGGTCAAAATAGTTCGAAGTCAAACGGCCGCCAAAAACCTGCACAGGATCGCCAAGGCCGGTCAGAGTAAAGGGAAAGATATTTTCTGCAGCTAAACCCTCGAACACGGCCTGGCCATCGCGAAAATGTTGGTACCGCGGCGCCGACACGCCGATGTCCTCGAAATCACGCGATTTGTCGTCGCCAAAAAAATGAACCACACGAGATGGTTCTTTAAACGGCAGGGCCCGCAGGAACAGATCGTTGATCAAACTGAAAATCGCGGTGTTCAGCCCGATCCCGATCGCGAGCGTGATGATCGCCAGCGCCGTGAATCCGGGAGATTTCCGAATCTGACGAAGAGCAAACTTTAAGTCATTCATATCATTCGGTTCGAAGTGCAATAACAGGATCGACGCGAGCGGCCCGGCGCGCCGGCAACCAGCACGCGACCATCACCGCGATGCAGAGCACGACCGCTGCACAAATGCACGCGATTGGATTCGGCGCCGGCATTTCGGCCCATTGATTCTTGACCAGGCGCACCACTCCATAAGTCGCGAGCGCACCGGCAGTAAAGCCTAACAAAAGCAAAGCCGCGCCTTGTTGTGCGACGAGCTGAACGAGTTGACGCGCGGTGGCGCCGAGTGCACTGCGGATGCCGAATTCGCGTTCGCGTCGCGCAACTTGCAGCGCGAGCAGGCCATACAGACCGACGGCAGAGAGCACAAGCCCGACGAGTCCAAACGATGATACGAGAACAAATATGAATCGCTCCGTAGTGCGTGCGCGCGCTGCGGCATCCTGGAGGGAGACAAAATTATACGCGGCGAGATTTGCATTCACACGCCCCAGCACGGCGCGAATCGCCTGCTCGTTAACCGAGCGGCCATCGGTGTGCAGAACAAAGGTGATGTCGTCGAGCGGTGTGCTCGCGTGCACGAGCATTTGGGCGAGCGGGCGCGCGATCATGCCGACAACTTCGCCGTCGCGCGGGTCGGCGACGGCTTTCATATCGCCGACCACGCCCACAATCGTAAACCACGGACGAGTCCCATCGAGTCGTCCCCAGCGAATGCGTTTTCCGACTGGTGAATCGTTAGGCCAAAAACGTTTCGCGATGCTTTGGCTGATGATGCAGACCAGCGGCGAGTCGGCAGTGTCGCTGGTATTGAAATCGCGGCCCTGTAAGAGCGGTTGGCCCATGCTCTGGAAGTAGCTGGGCACGGGAACACGCGAGTACGCCGTGTACACGCCGCGCGGCTCAGACGCGGGCCTGCCTTCGGCGTTGAAGAGCATCATCGTCCATGACGCGTCCATTGGTGACGGCGAAACGACGGTTGCGGATTTGACGCCAGGCAGCGCTTGCAGTTGCCCGAGCGACGCTTCGAGCGCGTTCTCTTTCGCCGCGGCGGTCGAAAAGAATCGATCGGGAACAGTGACGTTGAAGGCCAGCCGATCTTTCGTGTCGAAGCCCCATGGCTCCTCGACCCGCTTCCGGAAATATTGCGTTGCGGTGACGCTGGCTGTCAGGAGCGCAGCGGCAATCGCGAGCTCGATCACGACGAACGAACCAAGCAATCTGCGCGCACTCCGGTCGAGTGTTGCGCCGCGTGATGTGACGCTCATTGCGCCGCGCAAATCTGTGCGCGCTGCGCGCAGCGCCGGCAGCAAACCAAAACCCAAACCGACCAACGCCATTACACCGGCAGCAAAAGCGAACACGGGCAGATCGAGTCGGGCCGCGTAGTCGAATTCGCGCATCGCGCTGCCGGTCGCGTCCGCACCTTCCGGGCTAAGCGCGAACAGCGTTGGCGTAATCCAGAATGCGATGAGAAGGCCAAGCGCAGTTCCGGCTAAAGCGAGCAGAAGCGCTTGAATGAGTTGCTGACTGACAAGTCGTCGCCTGCCTGCCCCGAGCGCAGCGCGCAGCGCAAATTCCCCCTCCCGTTCGATCACGCGGGCGAGCAGCAAACCAGCGAAATTCGCCGCCGCGATCAACAGCGCACAGACTGCCGCGCCGACGATGACGAGAATTTTCGGCCGCAAATCCATCACAAAACTTTCGCGCAACGGCAGAATAGACGCGCCACGGACGTTCGCCGGATTCGGATCGTCGCGATTGATTGTGGCGCACATGCGCTTCACCGCCTCTTCTGCTTTTGCCGGTGTCACGCCGGGGTGCAGCCGCGCGACACCATAGAGATAGTGGTTGTTAATCGTTGCCGGATTGTCCGGCTCAAGCGCAAGCGGCAGCCACAGATTCGCGCGATAGGGATGCCGGAACGCTTTCGGCATCACCCCGATAACGGTGCGAGGCGTGCCATCGACCACAATCGTGCTGCCGAGCACGTCTTGGCGCGAATTCAGGGTATTGCGCCAGAGATCGTCGCTGATGATGACAACGTTTGCTGCCCGATCCAGTCCCTCTTTTTCCGTGAAATTGCGGCCCTGTGCCGGTGATAATCCGAGCACGTTGAAGAAGTTCGAAGTGACCTGCGCAGCAGGGAGCGTCTGGGCAGGCACACCGCCGGTCAGGCCGACAACGGCAGCCCCGCCGGTTCCGCCTGCAACATCTTCGAAAATGTCCCGGCCGAACTCGCGGAACCGCGCCACCGTGCGATCGCTCAGATTCAACGACGCCGAACGCGCGCCATTTTCGTCAAGCGCTTCATAGACCCTAACGAGTCGTTCCCCATGCGGAAACGGCAATGGCCGCAGGAACGCACCTTCCACCACGGAGAAGATCGCAGTATTTGCACCGATACCGAGCGCCAGCGTCAGGACGGCAACGAGCGTGAATCCCGGCGATTTGCGAAGCTGGCGAAGGGCGAACTTGAAATCGTTCATATCATTCTGTTCGCAGCGCGACAATCGGATCGACACGCGTGGCGCGGCGGGCTGGCACACAACACGCGATCAGCGCGACGACCAACAGCGAAAACACGGCGGTCATCACAGCGCCCGCATCGATAGCGCCCACGTTGTAAAGCAACGACATCAACGCCCGACCCGCAGCGATTGCGCCGATGAGGCCGATTCCGATGCCAATTGCCATTAGCGTCATGCCCTGGCCGAGCACGAGCTTGAAAATGTTTGCGCGCTCCGCGCCGAGCGCCATGCGAATCCCGAGCTCGCGAGTGCGTTGTGTAACCGTAAGCGCCATCACGCCGTAAAGACCTACGCTGGCAAGCACCAGCGCAAGCACGGCAAACGCGGTCAATAACACCATCGTTAGCCGGCGCGTCGCGAGACTTAAAGCGATGGCCTCCTCCATGGTCGTGATCTGTCCGATCGGTTGATCCGGATCGAGCGCTTGCACTTCGCGTTTAATCGCGGCCACGAGCGGACCGATGTCGCGCAGCTTCGTCCGAACGTGCAAAGTGTTTGCGCCCTGCGGGTCCTGCGATGCTAACAGATACTCCTCCACCATGTGCAGCGACTCCGTGTTGAATTCGCCCGGAGCTTCATTGCGTGTTCGCGGCACGACCCCGATGATCGTCATCGGCGGCGCGTGTTCGTCCATTGATTCGTTGTCGTCGATGTGCTGCCCTATGGGATCTTTTCTCGCAAAATATTTCTGCGCGAAGGACTCATCGATGATGATGGAGCGCGAGTGGCCCTTTTCGCCGGGCAAATCCTCCGGACCAAATCCGCGACCTCGAAGGAGTGGCATTCCCATCACGCGGAAGTAGGCGGGCGACACAGAACTAACTTCCGCCGGAGGGTTTTGGCCTGGTGGGATAGGCGGAGTCCCAGTCACATGAAAGCCACTGTCCCATTCGTTGTCGTCAAACGGGCTGTTGGCACTTATGGCGGCGGCCTCGACCCCCGGAATGTTTTGCGCCCGTTGCAACAACTGTGTCCAAAACGCGTCCTTCTGCTCGTTTGTTTTGTACTTCGCGTCGGGTAATGAAATTTCGAAATTTACGACGCCGTGCGGATCGAAACCGAGCGGTGCGTTCTGTGCGTGCCAGAAACTTTTTAACGTCAATCCTGCGCCGGCGAGCAGAACAATTGCCAGCGCGACCTGGGTGATCACAAGACCGGATCGCATTTGCCGGCTGCCGGCGCCGTCGCTCCCTGTACGGCCGCCTGCTTCGTGCAGCGCAAGCGAGATTGACTCCGTATTTGAGATTCGCCAAGCCGGCCAGACACCAACAAGCACGCCGGCCAGCAGGGCCACACACGTGGTGAAGGCGAGCACGTGCAGGTCGATCTTTGTTTCATGGAACCGCGGCAGCTTTGCCGGCGTGAGCGCGAGAATCGCATCCATGCACCACAGCGTCAGCAGTAATCCGGCAACAGCGCCGACTACTGCAAGTAATGTGCTTTCGACAAGTAGTTGCCGCGCGATGACCCAACGGCCGGCACCGAGCGCCGCGCGCACCGCAATTTCTCTGCCGCGTGCAAGCGCGCGTGCGAATTGCAGGTTCGCAACATTCGCGCAGGCGATTAAGAGCACGCACACCACAGCGGCGATCAACAGGTTCAAGCTGGCGCGATAATCGCCAACTGTCGTTTCAAACAGCGGTCGCATCGTGACTCGCCGCCCTGTGTTGCTTTGCGGATATTTTTTCTCGAGATCGATCGCGATCGCATTCAGATCACTCATGGCCTGTGAGATCGTCACACCGGGTTTCAGCCGGCCAAGACCCCAGAAACCCTGGTGATTGTCACGACTTCGCATCCACTCTTCGCTGGCAATTTCACCGAGCGGGACCAGCACGTCCGGATTTCGGCCAAATTGAAGTTCAGCCGGCAACACTCCGATGATCTCGCGTACCAGCCCATCGATCAGCACGCGTCGGCCAAGCACGGACGGCGAACCAGCGAACTGGTGTCGCCACAAGTTATCGCTAATCAGCACGACATTCGGCGCGCCTGCTGTGTCATCTCCGGCGCTTAAATCGCGGCCAATCTTCGGCTTTAACCCGAGCACGGAAAGAAATCCGGAGCTGGCACGGACACCGCGGAGACGCTCCGGAGAGCCAGCGCCGGCGTCGAGCGAAAAGTTAACCGCTTCGCGCCTAACTAGCGCAATGTCGGTAAAGCTCTTTTGACTGGCGTGCCAGTCGAGCCAATTCATGTAACCCACCGAGCCTTGCTCGAATGCGTGCGATCGCTCGCGAACCACGATCAATTTGTCCGCATCGGGATACGGCAGTGGCCGCACCAGCACTGCGTTAACAACGCTAAAGATCGCGGTGTTCGCCCCAATCCCGAGCGCAAGCGCAAATACCGCGACCACCGTAACGCCCGGATTTTTCGCGAGTTGTCGAAGCGCGAAGCGGAGATCTTCCAGCATAAGCTTCTCTTTACGAAGTGGTCGCTACTCCGATCGAAGAGGATTGGAGCGACAGAAATTCTGCGACGGAAAAGGAGAGCGTGTTTGCCCTGGCTGTGGCGTTAATCGAGCGCATATAGAAAACCGTCTGTGCTTCCGAAGTAAACTGTGCCGTTCGCCACCAGCGGGGAGGAAAAGATCGAACCGACACTCATTTGTCGATCTTGCGCCACAAGTGGTCCTTCTTTCCAGTTGTCAAAGGAAAGCATCGGCACGTTGAAGCGGCGTTCCGCCGTGAGGACCCAACCCTTGTTCTCCTTTGATGCATCGGTCTGAAATTCCCATAGTAATTTTCCGGTTTCGGCATCGCGCGCCATGAGGGTTCCATTGAGGACCCCGATGAATACGGTGTCGTTGACCACCGCCGGAGATGAAAACACGTAGGCGCCTCCGTCTTCCTTCACGAGAGATTTGCCTGTCGCGGCTTCGGCGACGTGATAGAGCGCCGAATCGGATGTGGCAAAATAAACTTTACCGTTGAGCACCGCGGGCGAGGTGATGACCCAGCTAAGCTGATTGTCAAACTTCCATTTCTGCTTCCCACTGGTGGCGTCCAGAGCATAGAGCTGCGCGTCCCGGCAACCGGTGTAGACGACACCGCCCACGACCGCGGGTGAGGATTGAAAGCCAACTTGATTGTGAATGAGCGCGTCTTCGCCACCGTGGAAACGCCATTTTTCTTTTCCGCTCTTCGCATCAATGGCGTAAAAATAACTGTCCCAACTGCCGACGAATATTGTGTCGTCCGCGAAGGCGGGCGAGGCGTGGACCACATCGCCGGTTTTGAATTTCCACTTCAGTTCCCCGCTATTCGCGTCCAGACGATAGACATGTCCGTCGCCGCTTCCGAAATAAACCGAGCCACCTGTTACGACCGGGCTGGACAGAAAAATGTCGAACGGATCGGCGATGGTCTGATTCTTCGGTTGCATTCCGTCCAATCCTTTTGCCTCGAACCGTCGCTCGCCTCCGGTAGCGAATTTCCATTTCAACTCTCCGGTCTCGGCATTGAGCGCATAAAAATTTCCGTCGTAGCTGCCGACGTAGAGCATGCCGTTCGCGACGGCCGGCGTTGCTGAGACGGGGCCTCGTGTTTTGGTCTTCCAGACTTGGCGGCCCGTTTCGCTATCGACTGCGTAAACATTGCCGTCGTCGCTACCGAAGTAAATCAACCTCCCGTCAGTCACCGGCGACGAGACGATGCGATTGCCAGTCGGAAATTTCCATTTTACCCGATGAAACTGGCGCGGAGCGGGGCCGGAATAAACGCCGGTGTGCGCGGCATTGCCGCGGAACATCGTCTGCCCGTGGGCGCTCAGCGCCAGACTGCAAACATCAACCGACAAAATCAAAAAGAGAGATAACTTCATGGGAGTGGACGCGAATACTTCGGCCGGCGCAAGATCAGCGGGACTTCGATAGGCCCTTGAAGCAGCGTGCCGTGAATTTCTCCGTTCTCGAGCCGGCCCTCGTAGGTGAGTCCATTGGCGCTGGATTCAACAGTGATGAAGTTTCCCTGCTGTGTGATTCGATCCACCGGCAGGTGATTCACCTTGCGACCGACGATCACAAAGTCAGCCGATGCCGGTTGCGACACACGATTCTGCAGCTTCAGAGTTACTTTGCGTGGATAACCGAATAGCTCGTAATCACCTTTCCAATCTCCCTCGAATTCTTTTGCGACCGGTGTGCTGCGCGCCGGCTCCTCGACCTGGGGCGGCCCGATTTTTTCCAAAATAAACCGAGCAGTGTTTCCACCCTGTAGAAAGTCGCCGACTAATTTTTTGTCGTCCAAACGCGCTTTAATTTTCGGCGGTTCAACACTCGGTCCCGTCATAGCCTGAATACGGAAAGAAACATCAGCGCCCTGGACCTTGATTTCAGTGAGCGGCGCCCCCTTCACGTTCAATCCTGGCAAAATCGCGGAGCCGTTCCAGTTCGCTCCGTGCGCTAGATCGACAACCAAGACCAGCTCCTGGCCCGGGATCTGAATCTTTCCGCTCCACCTTCCCTCCAGCGCCGAAGCAGCCTCTGCGGCCGTAGCCGTCGTGCCCATGAGTTGAAATGCAAAGCAAATTAGCGCGACAATTGTAAAAACCAGAGAGCTGTGCCTCCGTCGGGTAACGAATGGAAAATTAATCATAACGAAGCGCCTCCACGGGATCGACGTGAGTGGCGCGACGCGCCGGGACAAAACAGGAAACCGCGGCAACAATTGTCAGCAGACCGGCAACCGCGAAATAAATGGACGGATCGAGCGAATTGACTTTAAACAAAATATTTTTCAACGCAGCCGCAGCCAAAACTCCGAGCAGCAACGCCGCGCCACCCACGCCAAGGACAAGACCAATGACGAGCTGCCAGGCGCCCTGCTGCATGACCATTTTGAAAATGCGTGCAGCGTCCGCGCCAAGTGCCATGCGAATTCCGAATTCCTGCGTTCGCTGGTTGACCGAGAAACTCATCACGCCGTAGAGACCGACGGCTGACAGAAGAAAGCCGACTGCGCCAAAAATCACGAACACGTTCGCGATGATTCGGGGGCCTGCGAGGATTTCGTTGTGCAACCGAGCAGGTGTGCCGGGAACATAGATTGGAAGATTCGGATCAAGCTGCGCGACCGCTTTGCTGAGCGCCGGACCGAGCGTTTCCGCGCTCTGTCCGGTGCGCGGCCGAACGATGATCGTGCAAAATTGCGTTGCCGGTTGCGCGCCGAGGAGCGGCATGTAGAAACCCGCGTTGTCGGTTTGCTGGTTGAACGGCCCCTGCATCAACGTGTCCGGCACCACGCCGACAATGGTGCGCCACGGCTGCGGCTGACCCGGATTGAAGATGCGGACCCGATGGCCGAGCGCGCTTTGGTTTCCCCAGTATTTCCGCGCGAAACTCGCATTCACGATCGCGACCGGCTGCTTCGCATCTGAGTCGTCCACCGTGAAATCGCGGCCCTCCAAAATCTTCAGACCGAGCGTCGAAAAGTAATTGTTGGAAACGGATTCGAAATTTCCGCGAGGTCGATCCCGATCGGTCAGATAATTTTGCCCGTCCACTTCGTACTGGCCGCCACCGGCGAAAGTCATTTGAAAGCGGTCGCTCAGCGCCACCGCTTCGAACTGGGAATTCGCGCGCAACTCCCGCACGGCACGTTTGAAAAACTCGCGGCGCCCCTCCTCAGTGTAAGCGCCTTCCAGCAAGGCCATGCGCGCGGTGTAAACGGCGTTTTCATCGTAACCATAATTGAGCTTGAGTTGATTTCGGATCGATTTGATTTGCAGCGTCGCCGCAATCAACAGCCCCGCGGTCAAAGCAATTTGGCCGACTACAAGCACGCGCATGATAATGTTGACCAGCCGACTGGTATTGCCGCGCCCGCCTTCTTTCATCATCTCCGCGGCATTCCCGCGAGAACTGATCAATGCCGGCAAAAGCCCCGAAGCGATCGTTGCGACCAAGGTAATTCCCACTGTGAATGCGAGAACGCGCGCATCGATCGTGAATTGAATCCAGTAGGGCAACGGGCTCGACAGTGCGCTCGTAGCGCGCGTGAATATGTCGACTGCCCAGTAGGCGAGGAGAATTCCTGCCATCGCTCCGGCTGCTGCGACGACGAAGCTTTCAGTCAACATTTGGCGCACGAGCCGCCAACGAGTTGCGCCCAGCGCGCCGCGAATCGCCAGTTCTTTCGCACGCAACGCGACGCGGCCGAATTGCATGTTCATCACGTTCACGCATGCGATGAGCAACACGAGAATGACGGCAGCGAGCATCGCCCAAACCGTTTGGCGAAATTGTGGACCAATCATCGAGTTCAACAGCGGCTGCACGCTTGCCGACGTGAAATTTTGATTCGTCTTCGGGTATTCCTGGGCCAAACGCCTGGCCAGCCCGACAAACTCCGCGTTCACCTGATCGAGGGTGACACCGGGTTTCAGCCGGCCCATCACCGCTGGTGCGGGGTTATTAGCTCCAATCCGCAACTCGCCGCGCGGAATCGGCGGAAATTGATTGTAAAGCGGCGTCCAGAGTTCCTCCGACACTGGAAATTTAAAATTCGGCGGCATCACGCCGATGATCGTCGCAGCCTTTCCATTCATTCGAACGTTTTGTCCGATGATGCCGGGGTTACCATTGAAGTCGCGCTTCCAGATTTCGTGACCAAGAATCGCGACCTCCTCCGCGCCGGGCTTGTTGTCTTGCGCGGTGAAATCGCGGCCAAGAATCGGCGAAACACCGAGAATCTTGAAGAAATCCTCGGTGACATAGCCGCCGGCGTAACGCTGTGGATTGTTTTTATAGGTAACGTTTATCGTCGAGCCGCTCAGGTAACCGGCCATCATCGCGAACGACTGTTGCGCGTTCTTCAGGTCTTCGTAGTCCTGTGCCGTCGGGATGACGCCCAGCCCGAAGTTGTTGTTTTGATCGCTCGCCTTTGGATCGAGCAAGCCTACCGACATCAACTGCTCGGAATGCGGGAAAGAAAAACCGCGCAGCACGATCGCGTTCACAATTGTGAATTGCGTCGTCGCGCCGCCAATGCCGAGCCCAAGCACGAGCACGGCCAAAAAGCAGAACGTCTTGTCCTTCAATAAAAGCCGCAGCCCAACGCGAATGTCCTGAAAGAATGAATCAAACATAGAAGTTAAGAAGTTGAGTTGTTTGGAACGACCCAGCCGTCCCGAAGCTGAATAATGCGTTTCCCACAAGATGCGTTTTTCTCCGAGTGCGTGACCTGCACAATGGTCATGCCTTCGTTATTGAGCCTGCGAAATAGCTCCATGATTTCCTCGCCCTGACTGGAGTGCAGGTTTCCCGTGGGCTCATCAGCGAGCAGAAGCTTCGGCTCAGCGATGATCGCGCGAGCAACACCGACGAGCTGCTGTTGTCCACCAGATAGCTGGCACGGATACAAATCCTTTTTCCCAACGATCTGAAATCGGTCGAGCGCATCCGCCACTAATGCCGCGCGCTCGCTCTTGCTGTAATGGCGATACGACAACGGGATCTCGAGGTTCTCGTAAACCGTGAGATCGTCGAGCAAATGGTACTGCTGAAATACGAAACCGATCTGCTCGTTCCGGAGCGTGGCGCGCTCTTTCGGCTTTAGATGATGCACGGCCGTTTCGTTCAAAGAATATTCGCCCTCCCAGCCGTGGTCGTGCATCCCGAGAACGTGCAATAGCGTCGATTTCCCTGCGCCAGACGGACCCATGATCGAAATAAATTCGCCTTCGGCGATGTCCAGATTGATATCGCGCAGGACGTAGAAAAACTTCTCTTTGCCTAACGGGTATCTGCGTTCGAGATTTTTAAGTTTGATCATACGTTTACTCGCTCCGTAATGCTTGGACTGGATCGACCCGCGTGGCGCGTCTCGCGGGGAACCATGTGGCAATAAGCGCGCCGCTAGTCATTACCAGTGCAGCGACGGTGAATGCGATCGGATCAAGCGCACGAACTCCGTAAAGAATCCCGCTCAGAATTTTTGCGGTGGCGATCGCAAGCAGGAGGCCAATGATGACTCCACTGAACAGCATGATGGAGCCTTCCCGCATGAACATTCGCAACACCGCTCCGGCCTGAGCACCCAGCGCCATCCGGATTCCGATCTCCCGGGTCCGCCGAGCGACGGAGTAAGCTTTGACTCCGTAAAGACCAACGACGGCGAGACCGAGCGCAAGTGTCCCAAAGACGGAGAACAACACCGCGCCCGCGCGAACGATCCATAGGTCCAGATTCGAATCGAGATGCTGCACGAACGTCCGCAGCGAAAGGATCGGGATTGATGGATCGACATCACGCACGGTGCGTCGTAGCAAATCGGCAGTGGCAGCTTCATTTCCGGACGCGAGTGAACGAAATCGAACAAAAAAGAAAACAGCACTTTGGAATCCACGCGCGAACGGCAAGTAAATTCCGCCAGCCGGCTCCTCTTTTTCAAAGAGCGCGTGGCGTGTTGCCGGCACGATGCCGACTACTTCGATCGTGTCTCCCTGCTTCTCCTCTTCACTCACATCCGCGCTCCGTCCGGCGTGGGCACCTCCGCTGTCGGCCGACGGCGCATTTTGGCCCGCATATTGAATGCGTTGTCCAAGCGCATCACTATCCGGCCAGAGCTTCTTTGCCAGCACTTCGTCAATAATCGCGACCTTCGGACCGGGCTCGGTCGCCTCCGATTCGGTGAACGCGCGACCCCGAAGCACTGGCAATCCAACGGTTGAAAAATAATCTGCACCCACACTGTTCCAGGCCACCTCGAAGGCAAGGCCTTCAGCGGCGGTCGCCGGCTTAGCATCGGGAGCGAGACGGAGGCCGGCGCGTTGCACTTTTCTGTTTAGCTCAAACATCCCGAACGGAACTATTGAAGAGATGCTCGCGTGCTCCACGCCTGGCAGCGCCGCCAGTCTCTCATTCAAGTTGCGATAAAGCTCCTGCGCGCGTTTCGGTTCATAACCAGCCAGGCTCGCGTCGACTTCGAGAATGTAGCTTGCGCCGGGTCTTAATCCGGTATCGATCGACGCAGCTTTGTGTGCACCACGAATGAACAGCGCCGCAGCGGTGATGAGCGCGAGTGAGAAGGCGATTTGCACGACGACAAGCGGGTGGCGCGGCAAGAATTTCCAGCGCCGGCGCACCACATCTTCCCCGGCATGTTCCTTCAGATCGGCCACCAGTGCGCCACGCGAAATCTTCAAGGCCGGCCCAAGTGCAAACATGAGCGTGCCAAGCAGGCAAAATCCGAATGTCGCCCCTAAAATTGCGGGGTTCGGTCCGCTCGACCATACAATGTCGAGCGGCATCAACTTGCGCATTGAGCCAACCAGCAGGTCAGACGACCAGAGTCCAAGAACGAGTCCACCCACGCCGCCGAGCACCGCCAGCACAAAGCCTTCGGTGAGAAGCTGGCGAACGATGCGCCAACGGTTACCACCGAGCGCGAGACGGATTGCTATTTCTTTGCGGCGCGCGCTACCGCGCGCAAGCAGCATGTTAGCGAGGTTAAGGCATGCCACCAGCAGCACTACTACTGCCGTTCCGAGGAGCAATGGCCCGATGACTTTTATACCGCTCTCAGTCGCCGGGTTGTTACTTACCGAATTGCGTGACACCGGTGCCGTCATGAACGTTTGATTCCTCTGCTCGACTGGATAGGCCGTTTCCAAATTGGCCGCGAGCCCTTTGAGCGCAGGCTCGGCCGCGGCCGCAGTCATCCCGGGTTTAAGCCGGCCCATGATGCGCATGTGCGTTCCCTTTCGATCGTCAATCGTCGTCTTGTTTTCCGACTCGAAATCATTCGCTACCTGATCGTAAACACTCATCGCCAACCAGACTTCCGGCGAAAGAATTTGCATCGTGCCGACGAAGCCCTTCGGCGTAATCCCTACAATCGTGAACGGGCGACCGTTGATCAGTAATTGTGACCCGAGCACGTTTGGATCGAGGTCGTGCTTCTGCCAGTAACTGTAACTCACGATCGCGACCGGGGCTTTGTTGCCGGGCGTTTCCTCTTCCGGCAAAAATGCACGGCCGCGCGCCAACGGGACGCCGAGGACAGAGAAATAATTCGAGGTCACGATGGCACCGAACGCGCGCCGCGTATCGCCTTTCTGGCCGAGGCCGATCAACGCGAGATTGAACGCCATTACGTCGGTGAACACCGTGTTCTGCTCGCGAATGTCGAGATAAGTGGGATAGGAAAAACCAC
Organism: uncultured Verrucomicrobiae bacterium; assembly: GCA_963828355.1. GTDB lineage: Bacteria > Verrucomicrobiota > Verrucomicrobiia > Chthoniobacterales > UBA10450 > Udaeobacter. The sequence continues at coordinate 54,321 of CAWHFD010000009.1, forward strand.
GAAATTTTTTCGGATCCTTCTTGTCCTGAGAAAAGAGCTGCACCATTTCATGCGGCTTAGCATAAGCCGGGGAGGCAAAGAAAACCGTGTTCACCAAAGTGAATACGGCGGTATTCACGCCAATGCCGAGCGCGAGCACCGTTACCGCTGCAATCGTAAACGCTGGCGCCTTGAACAGCTGGCGGAACCCAAATTTAAGATCACGAATCATGGTCAGGTGTTTTGCCCGAGGACGACCATCGGATCGGCCCTGGTTGCCTGGATCGCCGGAAGGTAACTTGCCGCCAACGCGACGGCGCCGAGCAAAATCGTTACGACCGCAAACGTCAACGCGGCGCGTTCCTTAGGCTTTAAATGATGCACTGCGGTTTTCCCCCGAAAATATTCGCCCGCCCACCCGTGATCGTGCATTCCGGGAACGTGCAACAGCGTCGATTTCCCCGCGCCTGATGGTCCCATCACCGAGACGAATTCACCTTCGGCGATATCCAAATTGATGTCGCGCAATACGTAGAAAAACTTCTCCTTTCCCAAGGGATATTTGCGCTCGAGACGACGAAGCTTGATCATGGCAAATCAGAAATTCCGTTCATTCGTTCACGTCATTCGGTGCGTAATGCTTGAATGGGATCGACCAGCGCGGCGCGGCGCGCGGGGATCAAACACGCGAGCATGGCAGCGACAGCCAGGACAACGGCGGTCGCGCCCAGCAATAAGGGGCTATGCGGCGAAACCTGATACAATTGCGCCGTCAGCAACCGGCCAACCACGAATGTTGCGGTCAGACCGATAATCAAGCCGAGGATGACCGGATTCATTCCCTGCCGCACAACCAGGCGCAAAACATCCTGCGTCTGCGCGCCTAAGGCCATGCGCACACCAATCTCGCCCGTGCGCTGTTCGACCGTGTACGCGACGGCGCCATAAATTCCAACGATCGCCAGCAATAAAGCGATTCCAGCGAAAACACCGAGGAGCGCCATCGTCAACCGCTGCTGGCCGAGCGATTGCACCACGATCGCATCGAGCGTGCTCGGTTGCAGAATCGGCAATCCATTGTCGATCCTGTTCAGGGCCGCCCGAACAATTCCCGCTGTCGCCTCCGGTTTGGTTGCGCTGCGCACGAGCACATTAAGAAACGGAGTGCTTCGTTGCGGCCACGGCCGATAAAATTCGACGTCGTTCGCTTTGTCCAGCTGTAGTGAGCGGACGTCACCAACAACGCCCACCACCTCCGATGGAAGTCCGTTGCCGTTGTCTGTCCCGAAAAGGATTTGGCGGCCAATCGGATTCTCGTTAGGGAAAAGTTTCTTTGCGGTCGAATTACTCAGGATCACGACCAGCGGTGAATCCAGCTTGTCCTGTTTCGTGAAGTCGCGGCCGGAAAGGAGCGGAATGCCCAGCGTGCGAAAGTATCCGGGCAAAATGCTTCGCGTCAGCCCGAGCTGGCGTTGATTTACCGGAACAGGGTTTCCATCTGCGCGCGCGTACGGTGCGCCAGAATAATTTCCGGAGAGCGGGACAGCATCGACCATCGAAACGGCTTCAACACCGGGAGCAGTCTCCAGTTCGGTCTGCAATCGTTCGGCAAAGCGCTCGAGCGAAGCGGGATCGGGATAATGAGCCGGAGGCAATCCGATGCCTCCAGTCCAGACGTGGTCTGAACGAAATCCCACCTCCTGTCGGCTGAGCCGCACGAAACTGGAAACCAACATGCCTGCTCCAGCCAGAAGCACGACCGACAATCCGACTTGCGCCGCGACCAAACCACTGCGAAAACGATATTGGCTGCGATTGCCGCTCGTTCCGCGTCCGCCTTCCTTCAGCCCAACGACCAGATCGGAGCGCGAACTCTGCCATGCCGGATACAGACCCATGAGCAGGCCGGTGATCAGCGACAATCCCAGTGCGAAAACGAGCACTGGCCATTGCAAAGTCATTCCGCTCTCAAGCGGAATGTTTTGACCAGCGAGTTTCGGAACGACTGATACTGTCCAAAACGCGAGGCACAATCCGATCGCGCCAGCGATCACACTAACGAGCGTGCTCTCGAATACGAATAACCGCACAATGCCGCGCCGTTCCGCTCCGAGCGCCATACGCAACGCAATCTCGCGCCGACGGGCCGTGAAGCGGACAAGTAACAAGTTCGCAACATTGCTGCAAGCGATGAGCAATACGGCACCAACTGCCGCGATCAGCGTGATAAACGCAGGACGCAAGTTTCCGGTCACGTCCTCCGAAGCCCCCACCAAGACTGACGCCCAGCTATTGTCGGCAGTTTCGGGATGTTGCTCTCGGTAACTGCGTTCGAGTGACGGCATGGCCGCCTGCGCCTGGGCGAGTGTGATACCAGGCTTTAATCGAGCGATGCAGCGCATAAAGCTGACGCCGCGCATGAGGCGATCTTTGGTAATGTTGGACGGTTCGAACACTCTGTTGGCGAAAATCTCAGCGTCCCGGCCAAACCACGAGATTGGCAAATTTGGCAGCACACCCACGATAGTGGTGGGCACGCCGTTGAGCGTAATAACCTGGCCCAGCACCCTGGGATCAGAATTGAAACGTTTCCGCCAGAAACTTTCTGTCACCATTACGACGTCGCCTTTTGTGTCTTCCTCCGGCAGAAAATTGCGTCCAAGAATTGGATGGATCCCCAGCAGCTCGAAATAGTTTGACGTTACATTCCCTCCGAGGAGTTGGGCCGGCTCGCCCATCCCCGTGAGGATAAATCCATTGCCCGAATCGGCTGCGATGGCCGAAAAAACATTTTGCCCATCGCGATAATGCCAAAACTTCGGCACCGAAAACGGCAGTTGCTTCAAGTCGCGCTCTTTTGCTTCACCATAAATACGCACCACGCGATCCGGTTCGGAAAACGGCAGACCGCGCAAAAAGAGATCCTGTATCAAACTAAAGATGGCAGTGTTCATGCCGATCCCGATCGCCAGCGTAAGGACGGCAAGCAAAGTGAACCCCGGCGATTTGCGGAGTTGGCGCATGGCGAACGTGAGATCATTCATGTTATTCAGCACGCAATGCTTCGATTGGATCAACACACGTAGCGCGCCTCGCCGGCAACCAGCAGGCGATCAGTGCCACCAGGGCGAGCGCGAAAAGGGCGAGACTTAAAGCAGGAACATCGAAGCCGCCCACACCGTAAAGCAAACTTTGCAATCCGCGCTCGGCGCCGACGACGGCAAGCAATCCGATAATTAGACCGGCAAAAACCAGCAGCATCCCCTGTGTAAGAACGAGGCGAAACACGTCGGCGCGTTGCGCGCCCAAGGCGAGACGAATGCCCAGTTCGCGAGTACGTTGCGTCACCGTCAGTGCCATCACTCCATAGAGTCCAACACTAGCCAGCACGAGAGCAATGATCGCGAACGCGCCCAACAGCGACATCATCATGCGCCGCGAGCCCAGGCTTTTGGCGATGTTGTCTTCCATCGTGGAAATGTCGGAAAACGCCTGGTCAGGATCGAGCGACGCGAGTTCGCGCTTGATCGCCGGAACGAGAGACCGCGGATCACCCGACTTTACGCGCAACATCAGCATGTTGCCGTGACTCGGCAGTTGGTCCGCGCAATAATATATTTGCACCCAGTGGTACTGCTCGACGTTATCCTCTCCGGGCGCCTCGTTGCGCGTGCGGGGAACCACGCCAATGATAGTTAGCGGCGGATTCTTCCGCTCCGATTCGTTGTCGTCAATCTGCTGGCCGATGGGGTCTTTGCCGGAGAAATATCGGCGCGCCAGACTTTCATCGATAATGACTGAGTGCGGTTTGTTGGCCCGATCGTCAGCGGTGAACGCGCGGCCGTGCAGCACGGGCATTCCCATCAGGCGAAAATAGTCGGGCGTGACACTGTTTACCTCCGCCTCCGGTCTTTCACCGGGAGGAAAAGCCGGAGTACCGGTGATATGAAAGGAGCTGTCCCATTCGTTATTGTCGAAGGGAATATTCGATCCTAGAGCGACCGCTTCTACACCGGGAAGCGCTCGAATTCGATCGAGGAGCTGATTATGAAACCGGGTGACTTTTTCGTCCGTGTCGTAACGCGCCTTCGGCAACAAAAGATCCGCGACCAAAATATTCTGGGGCTTGAATCCGAGTGGCGCGTCTTCCGCGTTGCGAAAACTTTTCAGGGTTAATCCCGCACCGGCCAGCAGCAACAATGCGAGCGCGACCTGCGCCACGACCAGGCCCGATCGGAGGCGTTGACGTTGCGCACCATCGCTCGTGCCGCGACCCCCCTCATGCAGGGATGTAGTGAGCGATGCGTTGCGCGAAATGCGCAGCGCCGGCCAGATACCTACCAGCACGCCCGTGCCAATGGCTACGGCGGCAGTGAATGCGAGCACTTTGAAATCAAGACTTGCCTCCTGAAAACGCGTCGGGTCCGATGGAGTAAAACTCGCCGAGCCAGCCGGGGACATTGCTTTGACTGCGTCAAGTCCCCACAAGGCGAGCAGCAGGCCGGCAATCGCGCCGAAGACTGTCAGGATCGCACTTTCGACAAACACCTGCATGGCCAGTTGCCAGCGGCTCGCGCCCAGAGCAGCGCGTACCGCCAGTTCGCGTTCTCGGCCGAGCGCGCGAGCCAGCTGCAGGTTTGCCACATTCGCGCAGGCAATCAGCAGCACGCAACCGACTGCGGCAAGAAGAAGCGAGACGCCACGTTTGTAGTCTTTTATTACCGAATCGAGAAGGATCAGCGTAGTCACGCGTCGCGCACTGTTTGAATCCGGATAGCGGCGCTCCAGCTCGGTCGCCATGTTGTTCAGGTCGGCCGTCGCCTGATCGAGCGTAACGCCCGGTTTGAGCCGGCCAAGCGCGGAAAAGCCGGGATGATTACCGCGGTCCAAATAAACCTTGTCTGCTCGCAGATCATCCAGCGGAATGTAAATTTGCGCTTGGCGCGGCAACTTCACGCTTGGTGGAAGCACCCCAATCACTTCGCGCTCAACGCCGTCGAGGATGATGGACCGCCCTATAACGCCGCGCGATCCCCCAAAGCGGCGTTTCCATAGCGCATTTGAAATAAGCACAACTTTTTTGCAGTGGGGAACGTCGTCCGCTTCGCCGAAATCGCGTCCGAGTTCCGGCGACAGACCGAGCACGGCTAGAAAATTATAACTCACGCGGGCTGAGCCGACCCGTTCTGCCTCAACATCGCTGGCGACGCCGGATAAATTCGCATCACCGCGACGGAAAAGCGCAAGATCGCTAAAGCCACGCTGGTTCGCCCGCCAATCGAGATAGTTGGGCAGGCTGACTGAACCGGAGTCGAAAATGCGTGTGCGCTCACGAATGAGCACCAACCGGTCCGGCTGCGGATAGGGCAACGGCCGCAGAACTACTGCATTAACGACACTGAAGATGGCCGTGTTGGCGCCAATGCCGAGCGCAAGCGTTACGACAGCGACAAAAGTGAACCCCGGCGCTTTGAGGAGTTGGCGCATGGCGAACGTTAGATCATTCATGTCATTCGACGTGTAGCGCAGTCATTGGATCCGCTTTGGTCGCGCGCATGGCTGGCAGATAACTTGCCGCCAATGCGACAGCTGCCAGCACGATTGTGACTAGCACAAAAGTCGTCGCATCGAACGCGCTTACGCTGTAGAGCAATGCTTGCAACGTATGCGTGCTCATCAGCGCAACGATGAGACCGATGATCGTTCCGGCGGAAATCAGCTTGAGGGACCGGGCCAGGACCAGCTTCAGCACGTCACTACGCTGGGCGCCAAGTGCCATACGCACACCGAGCTCGTGCGTGCGTTGAACAACCAGAAATGACATCACGCCGTAAATGCCAACGCTCGCCAGCAGCACCGCGACGCCTGCAAATACTGCGAGCAGAACCACTGATAGCCGCCGTGGAGCAATCGAATCGGCAATGACATTCTCGAATGTGCGCACATTTGCGAGAGGCACGGCGGAATCCATGGCTTGGATTTCACGGTGGATCGCCGGAAGCAAAGTTCGTGGGTCCTGGTTGCTCCGGACCACGTAGATCGTCGTAAAGTAGGACTGCTGAGCAAAGGGAACGTACATCTCCGGTTTCGGATCGACATCCAGCCCGAAATGGTGGATGTCACCGACAATTCCCACGATCGTGATCCACTTCGGATCGTCAGACATTCCTCCCATCACGATGCGTTTGCCCAGCGCATTCTCGTTTGGCCAGAATTTCTTTGCGAAGGCCTGATTGACGATAATCACCAGCGGCGCGTCTGCATTGTCCGCATCGGTGAAAAAGCGTCCTTTGATCAAAGGCGTTTCAAGCGCGCGAAAGTAATCTGGAGAAACCTGGCGGTTTTCTTCGTCAGGGGTCGGGCTGTTATCGTTTGTGGTGCGGCCTTCGATCGCAAACGAAGAATCGCTGTTGCTCCCAGCGAGCGGGAGGATTGTGCTGAATCCCGCAGCCTGCACACTGGGGAGCGCAGCTATTCGGCGTTGCGCTTCGTTGTTGAAACGGACGATCGATGCGTCGTCAGGATACTGCGTCTTCGGCAGTGAAATCTCGAACGTCACCGCGCCTCGCGGATTGAAACCCGGGTTCACGTTTTGCAAGCGCACAAAACTTTTGATGAGAAGCCCGGCGCCGCTAAGCAGTACCAGCGCCAGCGCGATCTCGGCGATGACGAGTCCATTGCGCAGACGATTTCGCCGTGCGCCCTGGGTCGAACCTCGTCCGCCTTCCTTCAGTGCTTCAGTGAGTTCTGGCCGCGCGCTGGCCAGACCCGGAGCCAGACCGAAGATGATTCCGGTGCCGACGCAAATCGCCGCCGTCACACCCAACACGACAAGATCGACATTCACTTCGCGCAGCCGCGGGACGGTTTGCGCGCCGATTGTTTTCAATAGCTCAACGCCCAACAACGCGAGAACAACGCCCGCGGCGCCACCAATCAGCGCCAGCAACACGCTTTCAGTGAAAACCTGCTTCAGCAACCGTAGCCGGCCTGCACCGAGAGCGACGCGAACTGCCATCTCGCGTTCGCGCGCTGCCGCACGCGCAAGCAACATCGTGGTGAGATTCGCGCACGCGATCAGTAGAACGACAACGACAGCGCCCAGCAGGATAAGAAGCGCCGGACGCATTCCCGCGACGGCCAAATCCTGCAGCGATAAAACGTCGCCGCCGAAACTGTTGCCCTGCTTGTCGCCTGGGCTGCCAGAGGCCATGTAATTATCAGGATGCTCGCGTCGCATCTGCGCGTTGATGGTTTCGATTTCCGCCTGCGCTTGCGCCGCTGACGTCTGCGGCGCCAACCGTCCAATAATCGTGAAACTGCGCGAGTAACGCGCTTTCATCTGGTCATCGGTAAACGCAAGCGGCTTCCAAATTTCAGCGCGCCCGCCAAATTGGCCGCCGTTGCCAAGGTTGAAAAGCTGGAGCGGAAAATCAAAGCTCGACGGCATCACGCCAACCACGGTGAAACTCTTGCCGTCGAGAAGAAGTTTCGTCCCGATGATCTCCGGGTCGCTGTTAAATCGGCGCTGCCATAATCGCGCGCTGATGATAACAACGTCGTCCCGACCAAGCGCGCACTCTTGCGGTTCAAAAAAACGGCCCTTGATCGGTGAAACACCGAGCAACGGAAACACGTCTGCGGTAACAGTCGCACCTGCAATCCGCTCGGGTCGATCTTCGCCAGCGAGGTTGAAACTGGTGAAACCGAATGCGCCGAGCTTTTCAAAACTGTGTGCCCGCGTTTCGTAATCTTTGAATTCAGGCGGCGAAACCGGGATCCGCTCCAGATTTTGCGATTTGAAATGCTGAAGGAGCAGGACGAGCCGCTGTGGCGCTCGATATGGCAACGGCCGAACCAGCAGGCCATTGACCAGACTCAGCACAGCCGTGGTCGCTCCGATGGCGAGCGCGACGGTAATAACGGCGATGACAGTGAAACCCGGGCTTTTTGCCAGCCGGCGTAACGCCAGTTTGATTTCCCTCAGCATACGTGCTGAATGTCGGTTTCAGATTTCGTCAGGCAGCCATGCGGTCCTCGACGATCCGGCCATCAAACAAATGCACGGTGCGATCTGCGTGCTGGGCGAAACGCTCGTCGTGCGTGACCATGCAAATCGTGGCGCCACCCTGATGCAGTTCGCGGAGCAGGTGCATCACAGCTTCGCCGTTGTGCGAATCGAGGTTGCCGGTCGGCTCGTCCGCGAGCAGAATCGCCGGTCTGCCCGCGAGCGCGCGAGCGACTGCGACGCGTTGTTGCTGGCCACCGGAGAGTTGGCTCGGCAAATGTTTAGCCCGGTGCGCCATACCTACGCGCTCCAACGCTTCGGTCACCAGCGCTTTGCGGTCAGCGGCGCTGGTGCCCCGATATGTAAGCGGTAATTCGACGTTTTCAAAAACCGTCAGATCACCGATCAAATTGAAGCTTTGGAAGATAAAACCGATCTCCCGGTTGCGAACACGCGCGCGTTCCGCGAACGACAAATTCGCGACCTCGTGACCTTTTAACGCGTAACTGCCATCCGAGGGAGTATCGAGCAGACCGAGAATCGAAAGCAGCGTCGTTTTGCCGCAACCTGAAGGTCCAGCGATGGAAGCATATTCTCCCTCGCGTATATCGAGGTGAATCCCCGAAAGCGCGTGTGTTTCTACTTCGTCAGTAAGAAACACTTTGGTCACACCGTTGAGGCGAATCAACGGTGTGACACTGTTCCCGTCGAATGCGTTGGTTGCGTCTTCTGCGATTAGTTCAGTTGATTTCATTTTTTTTCAGTTAAGTCGAATCCTGTCGTGTGCGTCCCACGCACTGGTATCGGAAAGGATCACCTGGTCCCCCGGTTGGAGCCCCCCTATGATTTGAATGGTGTTCACCGAGCTTTTGCCCAGCTTCACCGGAGTACGGACGGCTTCCGAAGTGCCGTTGATGAGCTTAAACATGCCGACGGTGTTGTTTTCCTGCCCGAACGCCGGTCGCCCGACGTAAGTGACGTCGTTGAGGTGTTCTAGCTCAATTGTTCCATCAACGCTGAGATCGGGCCGAGCGCCTTTCGGCAACGGCTCGTCGAAGGCGACCTCGACGGTCACGGTCCCCTGCTCCACTGCAGGGTCAACACGTGTAACGTGACCCTTCGCGACGCCGTTGCGAGTATCGATCGAGGCTTTCTGGCCAATCTGAATGTCCTTTGCCTGGGTCTCGGCGATTTTAATCTGCGCTTTCAGCTTTGTCGGATCCGCGACGCGGGCGAGGTTATCGCCGACTTTCATTCTCTGTCCGATTTGCACAGGCAGTTGTTGCAGGACACCCGACATGCCGGCGCGCACATGCAAAGCTTCCACCTGGTCAGCTTTCAACTTGGCGAGTTGTTTGGCCTGATCCACGGCGGCCTGTTTCGACGCTAGCTGTGGGTCAATGGACTCGTGCGCAAACTGCAGTCGCTTTTGTTCGATCTCGTTCCGATTCGCCAGTTCCGCCTCTTTGACCTTTGACGTTTTGTATTGCAGCTCGGCGATCAAACCGTTCTTCGCCAACTGATCGTTGGTTTCGCGTTCCATCTTCGCCTGCTCGTAATCCGATTTCACCTTGGCTGTGGTTGCTTCCTGATCGAGCAATTCGCGCTGAAGTGTGGCGCGTAAGGTAGTTAGCTCGGCTTCGGCGGCCGTTGCCTGGAGGGCGGCATCATGAGCGGCCTGTTCCAGCTCGGGACTGGTTAATTCCAAAATCACCGAGTCCGGTTCCACATGCGTGCCGGGCCAGATCTTTATTTTGTCCACGCGACCCTCGGTGTTTGCAGGAATCCAACGAATGTCCTCCGGCACGAGCGTACCGAGGCCGCGAACCTGGCGGACCATCGGACCGCGCTTGACGGTGTCGATCCACACTGTCGAGCGATCCACGCTCGGCACTGCCGGTTTCAAGCGCGAAATTGCGATTGTCGCCAAAATTAACCCAAGCACAGACGCAGCGACGATCATGATCCGACGCTTGCGTTTTTTCGCAGCAACGCCCGTGCGCGGTACGTCCATCGAGGAAAGATTCGGCGCAAAGCCGGCCGGGCGCACAATTCTTTGGCCTGTTGTTTTTCGCTCTGGAATCACGGTTTCGTTTGGGTCAGAACAGCGGAAGAATGCGCAGGAGCTGGAGCACCGCGGATATACCGGTCGTGATCGGCACCATTGCCACGATGATAAACGTGGCGAACACGGCCGCTTCGGTTGTGAACTCGCGGTTGGCTTCAGCGTCGAAATAATCGCGGCTGATGTCGCGCAATGATTTCGATGTCTTGATGCATGGCGCGCTCGAAGCGTTGAGCATCGGCGCGTGGTAATGATATTCGACGAGCGGAAACTTCCGCCCGTTCGGTGAGGTATTTGGTGATGGTTTCATTTTCTTTCAGCTCCTATAGTGAGAGGCAGTTGGTGTATTTGTTGGATTCAAAAAAATTCTTTAATAACAAGGCGACCACCCATAATCGTTATCTCCCTCGCTCTATTGCAGCAGCCATGCCAAGTTCAGAAACAAAGTTGTATCTATTTAATTATTAGAGACTTGCGATAATTCTATCCGTACTTGCTAGCACAAGACATTTTCACTCTCGGGACGCGATCGTCCCGATTTTGGGACAAACGTAGTGCGCGGCCCTGGCTTGTGCGGGCTAAGCCGGCAGGGGCGGACGCTCGCGCTACGCTATTACTTTGGCAGGCGCAGCAAAGCTCGCGCGCCTTGACGATCCTCTCGGTTCATGAGGACTAATGTTCCGTCATGAGCTTCAGCAATTTGACGGCTCAATGGCAGACCAATTCCCGAGCCGTCGGGCTTTGTTGTAAAAAACGGAACGAAAAGATTGGCCGGGTTCATAATGCCCGGGCCTTCGTCTTCAACGAAGATATCCACGCAATTTCCTTTCTCACGCCAGGCGAGCGTGACGTTTCCCTGCGTTTCCAAGGCCGCATCAACGGCGTTATGCACCAAATTGATCAACGCTTGTTCAATCTGCGCCTCATCTGCGCAAATCACTGTTTTCGGGCCCGAGAGGACTTGCACCCTGAGTCTGGGTTCCAGATCCACCACACGCTGTACAAGCGGCGCTAGCTCGATGTCTTGTTTTTGTGGCGGCGGAAGCTTTGTGAGCCGGGTATAAGCTTGCAGAAAGCGACTCAGCGAATCGGCGCGCGATGCGATGGAGTTCAAGCCGGAGCTTGCATCATCCTTCCAATCCGCTGGGAGCGGCTCGCGCCGCAGCAGCGATTCCAAGCTGGCGGCGAGCGATTTGATTGGAGCCAGCGAATTGTTCATTTCATGACCGAGCACTCGCACGAGTCGCTTCCAGGCGCGTCGTTCTTCTTCGCGCAGTGTGCGGCTGAGATCCGTCAACACAAGGAGCTCGTGTGGCAAACCCTGTTCGCGAAACGTGCTCCGGCGAATGCCCCAACGGCCAGACGCGCCGGGGAAATTCAACGTCAGCGGTTCGTCATCGTCCGCACTAAAACAAGCATGGAGCCCAAGTTCATCCGCGGTTTTGCCTAACAATTTGTCCATTGGTCGTGTCAGTAAAGTTTCGCCGGCGCGATTGATAAGGCGGAGACGTCGTCCGGGATCAAACGTGAAAATTGCGACATCGATTTCGCTCATGATCGTGCGCAACAGCGCAGTGGCTTCAAAGGCGCCGAGGCGCTGCTGACGCAATGTTTCGCCGAGCGAATTCACTTCCAGAAGGACTTCACCCAGCGCGCTGCCTTCGCGGGCGCTCCTCGCGCGAATCGAATAGTCTCCCTCGCGTAATGCCGCGAGCAGATTAGAGAGTGTCTGCAATGGACGAACGGCGTGTTCGCGTATGCTCCATAAGAACGCAATGAAGCAGCCAACAATCAGAATCGTAAACGTCCACTGTACCTTTGACGTGTGATCGCCGAACCACAGAAGGGCCAGCGCAATGATGACTGCAGGCGCGGCTGCGACAAACGTGAGCCACGTGATTTTCCCTTCGTAGGAAAGCCGGGTCGGTTTTTTTGCTTTGCGCACCATCAAAGCTGCAATCCGCAACCGGCAATCCGGAATGCGCGATTATTAAAGCCCATATTGTTGCAGACGCCGATAGAACGCGCTTCTGCTCAAGCCCAGCGCCTCCGCGGCCTTGCGCGCATTGCCATCATTTCGGGCCAACGCTTTTTTGATCAGAAACGCCTCGACCTCTTCGAGACTCATCTCCTCGACGTTCCGCGATTCGCTGCCGCCGGGCGTCAGGCCCAGGTCGGCTGCGCAGACTTGTCGATCATCTTGCGTCATAAGCACTGCGCGCTCGACGATGTGATCGAGTTCCCGGATGTTTCCGGGAAACCGATGCTGTAGCAAACGCTCTCGTGCCATTTCGTCGAAACCGCCCACGGGTTTGCGGTAGCGCTCTGCGTGTTGACAAAGAAAGCTGTTCGCCAGCGGCATGATGTCCTCGCGTCGATCGCGCAACGGCGGCAATTCGATCTGAATTGTGTTAAGCCGAAACAGCAGGTCCTGCCGAAAGCGACCGAGCTCAATTTCGCTGTCCAGATTTGCATTTGTGGCGGAGATGATTCGGACATTCGCATGAAGCGTTTTGGATGAGCCAACCCGTTCGAAATCGCCTGTTTCAATTACTCGCAAAAGTTTCGCCTGCTGGGCAAGCGGGATGTTTGCAATCTCATCCATAAAGAGCGTGCTCTCATCGGCAAGCTCGAAGCGCCCGGCCCGATCCGTCTTTGCGTCCGTGAAAGCGCCTTTTACGTGTCCAAACAATTCGCTCTCAAACAATGTCTCCGACAAGCCGCCCATGTTGACGGTGATCATCGTACGCGCCGCCCGCGGCGACAAAGCGTGAATCGCCCGCGCGATCAAACTTTTTCCCGTGCCGTTTTCGCCGGTTATCAAAACGTTCGCGTCGGATGGCGCGATGCGTGAAATCATCTCGATTACCGGCCGCATCGCGGGCGATTGCGCGATCAAATCCGGCATGGTGCCGCGCAGCATTTCATTTTCCGCTTCGAGCTTGCGCTCGCGACGCAACGCGGCCGCCAGCTCGATCTGTGTTCTCACAATCGCCAGGAGTCGCTGGTTGTCCCATGGCTTCGTCACAAAATCGCGCGCGCCACGTTTCATTGCGTCGACCGCCAGTTCGATTGTCGCCCAGGCGGTCATCACAACAATTGGAAGTGTTTTGTCGATCTCCTGAATTCTTGAGAGCGCTGTCAGGCCTTCCTGTCCCGAGGTCGTATCGCGAGTGTAATTCAGGTCCATCAGCAACAGCGCGTACTCTTTCTTTTCCAGCGCGTGAAAGATGCCGGCGAGCGAGGTGACTCCCTCGGTCTGATAACCTTCGCCCTTGAGCAAGATGCGCAGCGCTTCGAGCACGTCGCGCTGGTCGTCTGCGATTAGAATTCTTGTCACGGGCAATCTGTTCTGCGCGTTTTCGGACCAGTCAATCGTTGTGAAAAAAATTCGGAGAGAGCGCCCCGGTCGGGCAAGCACAAAAGCTCGCATCGTTTCACGCTCGCAACATGCTGAGATAGGAGCGTAGCCACCGGTTTATTCTTCCCGCAGGAGTTTGGATGGATCGATGGCCATCGCTCGTAGCGCTGGAATGGCCGAGGCGGCTATGCCGAGAAGCGACATCGTTAGCACCGCGCCGACCAAGACCACGGGATCCCGCGGATTCGCCTGATACACGATGTGCTCGAGTAACCGGCTGGCGAACACGCCTAACAGCAGTCCCGCTAACGATCCAAGTCCAAGCAACACGATTGGCCGCCCAACCGCGGCGTTCATCACGTGCTTCCTACGCGCGCCGAGGGCCACGCGAATGCCCAGCTCCTTCATCCGGCGGCTCACGTTGTAGGTGGCCATGCCGAAGATGCCAGTCACTGCCAGCATCGCAGCCTGCAGGCCCATCACACCCAGTCCTACGCTCGCCGCACGGGCTGGGAATAGCACTCGCGCCATTGCATCGCGCCAGCTCTGCACGGTAATCAGCGCGTTCGGCTCAATAGCGCTCAGGGTGCGTTCGAGCGCTGTGACCATCTCGTTCTGCGCCCGCATCGTCCGTACCACGAAGACCGCGACGCCGTTCTCAGTTTGCAACAACGGCAGAAACACGACCGGTTGTTGCGGCTCCATAATTTCGTAATACTTGCCGTCCTCCGCCACGCCCACCACTTCCGTCAAGTGATCTCTAAGTATGAAGCGTTGTCCAATAGCGGGCGTTTCACCCCACATCTTCTGCGCGAAAGTTTGATTCACGACCGCGACATACGGCGTCGTTTTGGTGTCATGCCATGAGATATCCCGTCCACTTAGGAGCCTGGTGCTCGCAGCCTTCAGGTAACCGGGCGACATCGTAAACACGTATGGTGCCAGCACAGAATTGTTCAGATTGAAATCTGTCGTTTCTGGCGTGAAAACCGGAACGCCCCGCAGCCCGCCGGTAAAGGGCACGCGGTTCACCTCACCCGCCGTCGTTACACCTGGAATCCTCCGCACAGCCTCAAGCATTGCTTTCTGTTTCACAAGCAGCGCATCACCTCGCTGTTCTATTTCACTCAAGTCTATGTTGGCGAGCATTGCTCCCTCTGGCTGAAAACCCAGCGGAGCGTGCAACATGCGAACCATGCCGCGGACGGCGACCAGCGAGGCCGTCGCGAGCAACGTGCAGATCGCAATTTGTGCACCGAGCAACAGGTCCCGCAGAGTAAATCGGCGCAGCGGCGTTGAATCTACTGGTCCGCTTTTCATCGCCTGTAACGGACTGCTCTGCGACACTTGCCGCGCCGGAATCATCCCAAACAGCAGTGCGCTTGCCAAGGTCAGGAACAGAGCTGCAAGGTAGACAGGCGCATCCACACTGGCTGCCAGACGGCCGTACGGCGACAGCGACTGGTTTAGGACACGCAGCAGCAGACCCGCGATCAACAGGCCTGCCGTTCCGCCCAGCAGCGACAGGACCATCGCCTCAGTCATCAGTTGCCTAACGAGTCGCCAACGGCTCGCACCAAGCGCGACGCGAAGCGCCAGCTCCCGGCTGCGATCCGACGCGCGCGCTGCAAACAGACTGGCCAGATTGGCGCACGCGGCCGCCAACACCAACAGAGCCAGCCCGGTCACGCTGTAGAGAAATCCCCGAATGACGTCACCGGCGTCCCCCTGAAGTCCTGGATGGATCAACCGCAGCGGCACTCGAGTGTCTGTCTTTGGATACTCCTTTGCCAACTGGGCCGCGATGGCAGTTAGATTTTCCGCAGCCTGCTCCGGCGTCACGCCCGGCTTCAATCGGCCAAGCACCGTCAGCGGCCTGCCCGTCCGGGTCTGAAGATAAGCCGCGTCGAAATAGTTCACGATCGGTATGTAATAGTCGGGCCAATCAAATCGCTCCGTGCCATGGAACTGCGCCGGTGCCACGCCAATCACCGTAAACAGATCGTTGTAGAGCCACACGGTGGTGCCGACTACGCCCGGATCGGAGTTGAATGCGCTTCGCCAAAGGCTATCGCTCAACACAATGTAAGGCGCTGAATTCACGCCATGCTCGTCCTCCGCATGGATCAATCGTCCCACTAGCGGCTGCACGCCTAACAGATCGAAATAGTTGCCGGTGACTGCATAGCCAGAGACATTCCTCACGGCATCACCCCAGCGCAGTCTCGCCTGACAGTATCCATAGAAGCCCCCGATATCGCTAAACGTGCTATTTCGCTGCTGGATCTCTCCGAATGCGGGATACGATGTCGTCAGCGCCTTCCCACTAGTCCACGAACCGTTGCGGAGTTGGTAGAGATTTTGCGGGTCGCTCACTTCCAACGGGTGCAGCAGGACGGCATTCACTATTCCGAAGACAAGGACATTTGCTCCAATCCCGAGCATTAGAGTGAGCAAGGCTACGAGCGTAAACGCGGGAGACTTCCAAAGCACGCGCAGCGCATACCGAACATCCAGTAGCAGGTCCTTCATTAATTCCGTGGGTTGCGTTGGTTTATGTACAGGAAGGATGGCGCTTCGAACACGTCACGCTGATTGTCTACGATAAAAATTCTTGACACCAACTATTTCTCCCCTGCGTGTTTAAGGAGTACAATTTGCTTGCAATGCTCGTGCCAAAGGTTCTATGAGCCGTTGAAATCGCCGCTTTACCAGCGATTTGCCATTTGGTTATTCAGTTGGTCGAGTTCTCTTGGTTCCGTTTCTGGGATGCGATAGTCCCGACCTTGGGACGCGTTTCGGTTCAACGATTGGTCGTAATTTAACCCAGCGAGCCAAACGCAAGTCCCAGCCCGTACGTAACGACCGCGACGATAACACCAATCCAAGTCATCTCCAGACCCGACGCCCACCACGAACGGATCGTGATCAGCGATTTCAATGCGCCCACCAGAAAGTGGGCGACTAAACTGATACCGAAGGAAATAATGACGGCCGTCAGTCCGCCCGCGAAAAAGAACGGAATGATCGGGACGAAAGCGCCGATCGCCGTAGAAATGCCGGCCGAGAACGCGGCGGTCCATTGGTTGGGAAACCGATGCTCGGATAAGCCGAGCTCACTTTGCGCCATCGCCTGCACGAATTGCTCCGGTTGTTGAGCAAGACGCTCCGCCATTTTCTGCGATTCCTCAGGAGTGAATCCCTGTAACTGATAAAAAAGCGACATCTCTTCGATTTCTTCTTCAGGATTTTCTTCCACCTCGGTGCGTTCACGCGAAATCTCGGCTTCGTAGACTTCCGCCTCGCTCTTTGTGGCGAGATACGCGCCCGCGCCCATCGACAGAGTGGAAGCGAGCATGCCAGCAAGGCCGGAGATCAAAATGTAATGCTGCTGATTGTTCGTCGCACCAGCCACTCCGGACACGATTCCAAACACTGCCCCAAGCCCATCATTTGCGCCGTAAATCGCGTCAGCCACCCAACTGCCGCCGCGTCCGTGCCAGCGTTCGCGCTTCAGGATTTTGTCCAGCGCGGTGCGCGGGTTCACCGACGGTGCCATGGCACTCAGCACTCGCGCATGAGCTTTCTCTTCGATCGCACTTTTTCGCAGAAATTCCTGAACATCCTTTTCGCCGACGAACGCGCGCTCGGCTTGATCGTGAAATTCCGCTTCCTGCTTTTCTTCCGTCGCTTCCATCCGCCGAATCGCGATGTCCGCTCCGGCGATTTTGTTCCACCAACGATTTAGCCTGCGGGCAAGAGTGTCTTTGTAAACGGGTTGCTCGGCTCCAAGGTCTATCAGTTTTTTCTCCCAACGTTGTGCGTGGCGCTCTTCCGCTTCGGCCATGCGCAGAAGAACGCTCTTGCGTTTGTCATCTGGTTCGCGTCCTGCCAGATCGCGGTATGTTTGCGCGGTCTCGACTTCCGCCTGCCAATTGCGTTTCGCGACTTCGATCGTTTGTTGATGATCTTTCTGCCCGGGGGCCATGCGGCATTAAAGCGCAAGCAGGGGCGGTTTCCAATCCACCCTCCTTAATGCGGTGGACTGGAGATCGCCGCTCCTTGATCCGTCTCCGTGTTCAATCAGCAGGCTCTATCGCAGCGCTCAAGGCCGGCTCGACACGCGCTCGCAGCTGCTGTGCCGTGATTATGAGTGCCACTGAACCGATGATTAGAGCAGCGGCACCCAACGTGCGTGCGGCGACGGTTTCACCCGCGAAGAAAGTGCCGAGCAGGACAGCGACAATAGGATTCACGTACGCATAAGTGGCGACTTTCGCCGGATCACAATGACGCAGCAGCCAAATGTAAGCGGTGTATCCGACCACGGCTCCGATGAACACGAGGTAAATAAATGAGGCGAGCGATAACATTGAAATATGACTCGAGTGAAACTGCGGCAGTTCACCGGTAACGACGCCGGCAATCAAAAGCAAAATTCCGCCACAGATCATTTGTTGAGCGGCAGTCAGAAACGGCGAGGGCGCATGTTTCGCCGCTCGCGAATAAAGCGAACCTGCCGACCAAATGAAACTTGTGACGAGCAGGATCGATATTCCGATTGCAGGATTTCGGCCGCCGACCGAATGAAAATGCAGACCCGGTCCGAATAAAATTCCAACCCCAAAAAAACCACCCGCGAGTCCCATCCACATGATTGCCGTTGGTCGAGGCGCCATTCCCATCGCCCACCCAAGCAGCACAATGTAAATTGGAACGATCGCCACGATCAACGCCGCCAGTCCCGAGTCGATAAACTGTTCGGAGATTGTCACGCCGCCGTTGCCGCCCAGCAGCAGACATGCGCCGATAATCAGTGACGTGCGCCAGTTCGCCCATGTCGATTTCCAGATACCCTGCGACCATGCAATCGCATACATGATCAGGCCGGCCAACACGAATCGCGCTCCTGCCATTAGAAATGGCGGAATCGTTTCGATGGCGAACCGGATGCCGAGATAAGTGGAGCCCCAAATCAGATACAGGGCGACGAACGCAACGATCACCAGCGTTTTTTTTGGGACGGCCATGCAGAGAATGACAATGTCGTATTCGCCAGGTAGAGCAAACGCGCGAACTGCAGAGGCGTTTGCGCAAACGCCTGAACAAAATGCCTCGGGCAGCGGCGAATACCGCCACGTTGCCGAATTGCGTGATGCTACGATCCGCGCTTGAAAAGCAACCGATATAGCAGCAACAGGATCATTGCGCCGACGACCGACATGATCCAGCCAGCGACGTAATTCTCGCCCGCAAAGACGCGACCGATCCAGGTACCAATTAATGCGCCGGCGATACCGAGCAGAATCGTGATGATGCAACCACCGGGATCTCTTCCTGGCATTAGCAGTTTGGCAATCGCGCCGATGACCAGACCTACGAGAATAATCCAGATAAACGAGTGAGCGCCAAAGTCCATAGTGAACTAGTTCTAGCGACTTGATTGCTGCCCGGCAAGAAAATTGGTTGAAAATTCGCTGTCGCAAAGATTGCACGGTATCCGTTGCAGTCACCCGCCTGTGGCGCGTCTTCGATTGTCGGTTCGCGAGAGACGACCTACTGGGGTGTGGCTATAACTGAACCACTTGCGCCGAGTTAATATCTTCGCTAGCGCGAATTTCGCTGAGCAGTTGTTCGGTCGGAGCAGTGTCGAGATTTAACACGGTGAGCGCAGTGCCGCCAGCCTGATTCCGGCTTAGCGACATGGTGGCTATGTTGACGCCATGCTCGCCCAGCAGGGTGCCAATCCTACCGACCATTCCGGGACGATCTGTATTTTCCAGTACGAGCACCACGCCATGTGGGCGAGCTTCGACCGGACGACTGTTGATGTTCACAATTCGCGGTGTCGCCCCGAAAAACGCGCCGCCTACCGAAACGGTTTTTCCTTCGCCGACTGCGGAAAGTTCCAGCATATCGGTGTAATCACCGGGCGCGCTCAGTCGTGATTCGCTCACCTTTAAACCAAGAGCCTCGGCGAATGCGGGTGCGTTCACTTCATTGACTTCGCTACCACCTGCGACCTGCAGGAAACCTTTCAGCACTGCGCGCGTAATTGCGGTCGTGTCGACCTCATTGACTTTGCCGCTGTAGTTAATGTTGAGCGACCCGGCGCGTTTCGGCGCGATCTGCGACAGAAATTTGCCAAGCCTTTCGCCAAAACGGAGGTGAGGGCCGATGATCGCGAGCGTCTTTGCGTCTAGATTGGGCATATTCACGGCGTTTCGGATCGTTCCTTCGAGCAGGACTGCACGGATCGATTGCGCGATCTCGATGCCGACGCTCTCCTGCGCTTCCGCTGTGGATGCGCCGAGATGCGGCGTGAGAACAAGATTAGGCGCGCTGCGCAATGGCGAATCGGGCGGCAACGGTTCAGTTTCGAAAACATCCAGTGCTGCGCCTGCCACATGCCCCTGTTGCAACACCTGAACCAGTGCAGCCTCATCAATCAAACCGCCGCGGGCGCAGTTGATTATGCGAACACCACATTTTGTCCTCGTTAGCCGAGCGGCATCGAGAATGTGATGCGTTTCCGCGGTAACTGGTGTGTGCAAAGAGATGAAATCCGCCCGCATAAGTAAATCATCAAGTTCGTCCACCAGTTCCACCTGCAGAGTCCGGGCGCGTGTGGCGGAGAGATACGGATCGTACGCGAGCACCCGCATACCGAACGCAATGGCGCGGCGACTCAGCTCACTGCCGATCCGGCCCATGCCGATCACGCCAAGAGTTTTGTTGTAAAGCTCGACGCCTTGGAAATTCTTTTTGTCCCAATTCTTGGCCCGAACATTTCCGTCAGCCTGCGGAATCTTGCGCGCAACACAAAGCAACAACGAAAATGCATGTTCGGCGGTGGAAATGGTATTCCCGCCAGGCGCGTTCAACACCACGATGCCGCAGCGTGTGGCTGTCTCCACATCAACATTGTCCACTCCGACCCCGGCGCGACCGACAACGCGCAATTTCGCACCCGCATTCAAGATATCAGCCGTGACTTTGGTCTGGCTGCGCACCACCAGCGCGCTGAATGGAGGAATGACCTCGACAAGTTCACGCTCGTTCAAGCCGGTTTTAACCGTAACCTCCAGCGCGTTCTCGCGCGCTAGTTCGTCCACTCCGCGTTGCGAAATGGAATCGGCGATAAGGACCTTCGGCGAAGTCACGGCAGTATTAACTTTTAAGCCCCTGATCAGATCTCACAATGTGTCATTCTGAGCGAAGTGAAGAATGGAGCAAGCGGGGCGAGCGACATGGACTGCCAAGCCGCATAGGGTAGCGGCGAGTGAGTCGGGAGATGAACGAGTTCAATCTCTGATTATTTTCTGGAGTTGGTTTTTCGCAAGTGAACGGAACCAGAGATGTTTCGCTTCGCTCAACATGACAATGTTTTTATGAGCCGGCGCACTTAAGTCTTAAACTCAAATCTCTTTCTGTTTAAACTCAGCCGCATGCAAGAGCGGAGAGCGTTCCTTGTAGTTTTCGCCATCGCAGCCGCGCTTATCATTCCGGCTGCGCTCACCTTGCGGACGGTTGTTCACCCCGTCATTTTGCAAGCCACGTCGGACAATCCGACGCCGCTCGGATACACGTGGAGCCTGCTGTTGTTTATCATCCCGATCGGCGCGCTGGGCTGGTGGTTTGCTCGCCGACCGGATTTGCAGTTCCCAAGAAAGGCGTTCTGGCGAGCGCTCGCGGTGCTAACGCCACTGGGTTTCCTGCTCGACCTGCTCTTTGGTAACGCTTTCTTCGTTTTCCCGAATAAATCGGCCACGCTGGGTTGGGAAATACCCGCAGTGGGAGGAGCGATTCCGATTGAAGAATTCGTTTTCTACCTCGCCGGGTTCATGCTGGTGCTGCTGAGTTACATTTGGTGCGATGAATACTGGATGGGGGCGTACAACGTGCCCGATTACGCGGCGACGACCGAAAACATAACGCGAATCGTTCGTTTTCATATTGCTTCTGTCGTGCTTGGCGTTGTGCTGATCGCAGCCGCGATCGTCTATCGAAAATTTTTGTCCGGCGCGTCAGAAGGTTTCCCCTGGTATTCCGTTTATCTCGTCTGCGCGTCGCTGATTCCATCGGCTGGCTTTTTCCACAGTGCGAAACCATTCATAAACTGGCGCGCATTTAGCTTTACCTTTTTCCTGCTTTTGCTGATTAGTTTGGTCTGGGAAGCGACGCTCGCTTTGCCTTATGGTTGGTGGGAATACCGGCCGCGTACCATGATGGGGATGCATATCGTAGCGTGGTCCGGGCTGCCGATCGAAGCGGTTTTTGTTTGGTTCGCTGTGACCTTCACCACAGTCATCACCTATGAAGTGATCAAGATCTGGAAAGCGTTGGGAACGCCCGCGTTCGAAGCATTTTTCGGGATTCGGAAATGAGGCGCTGGCAGCAAGCTGCTTTTCCACGGGAAAAATATTGTAGGGCAGGCGAAGCGATTGCCCTAGAGTTCAACCGTAAATGATCAGGCGAATCGATTCGGGCAGATGCTGGGCCACGTTTGTGGCAACGCTACCGCGGAGGAGCTTCACCATCGCCGGACGCTGCGAGGCACCGATGACGAGAAAATCCATGCCCATCGTTGCGGCAAGATCGACAATCGTCGTGGCGGCGTCCTGGCTTAGGGCATAAAGCGGAACCACGTTCATGCCGCGCTCGCTCCCGAGCTTGCGCATCGAGCACATGATAGCATTTGCTTCCGGGTCGTCCTGCCAGTTGGAGCGGCCAAGCCGTGTACCGGCTGCTGTGTAATAAACAGCGACTTCTTTAACGTAGAGCACAAAGAGCGTGGCTTTGCGCAACTGCGCTTCGTCCAAGGCAAAACTGAGCACCGGTGTAATACCGCGCGCAGCGACCATGATTTTTTGACCTTCCTCCAAGCGCGGTCGCATACTGGTCACAAGATCAGGCGTGACCATCTGGGCGACTTCGCGGGTTACCGTTAGCGTGGTGAGGCCCTGCCGTTTCAACGTGTATGCACGCAATGCCAGGCCGCCGATCAAAATCGCGAGGACAAATTGAAGCGCATCGACTTTCGTGTGAGCCAGCGTCAGCTCGACCAACGCCAGAATCACAAAGGTGATGCCAAAGAGGACGCGATCGTACCAGGTGAAATCTACCGCGCGATTGAATGTGCAGGAACCAAGATTCACTGTGATCGCGCCGACTACGCCAATCGCATAAAGGCCGGCAAGCGCAGTGAAGCTTGCCGCAAAAAGCAGCACAACGACCGGCAGACCAACGGCAATCACCAACGGCCACATGGGAACACCGTGCCGGTTCAGCCGACGAAATTGCTGCGGCATCTCGCGATCGCGCGACATCATGTAAAGCAAACCGATCATCGCCAGGATCGCAGTGTTGGCCGCGCTCAACAGTAGCAGGCAGAAAACAATTCCGACGATCCAACCAAAGACCTGACCGACTGCGGGCGAAAACGTGGCTGTGGCAAACTGTTCCCCGATGAAGCGCAACATGTCTTCACTCCGCTGCCCCAAAACTGCGGCGATCGTGCCCTTATCAGTTACGTGCAGTGTTTTACCAAGCACGGATGGCAACGAGAGCATTGCCCATCCGAGAAGCGCTGTCGCAACAACAACTTCGATGGCCACCGGCAAAATTGCCTTCAGCGACTCACGCGCAACGCGCGGGTGTTCCATTGTCGATCCCGGATCGAGCTTCATGACGCCGGTGAGATTCGCGATGGACTCCGCACCCGATAACGCCAGGATTACCCCGACGAATTGCACCCACACAGTGGTGAAACTCTGATGCGGTGGCTCGAGAAATCGCGTAGTCAAATGCGGCGCACCGATTACGACAAGAAGGACCACCACGACGGCCGTCGGCAGCGCCAGTACTACAGCGAGACTCCCGGAATGTTTCGGCCCGAGACAGTTGATCAAGCCCATGACCAACAACACACCAATCGTTGTGAGCGCTATGTGGTCGCGCAGGAACTTAATCCAAACGATGCCCTCTGCGCCCGAGGTGATGTAGCTTAGTGCCGACCAGCCGCTGAGAGCGGCCGTTACTGTCAGATCAGCGACCAGCAATAGAGCACCGACGACGGCCAACAAACGCCCCTGTGAACGCGCCGATGAGTAAACACCGCCACCATCGGGAAAGTGACGACAAATAACGATGTAATTGATGCCGACCAGCGCGGTCACGGCGCAAACTGCAAGAATGATCGGGAGCGATGAAAACCCCGCGGCGACAAACGCCAAACCAATTACATACGCCTTGCTGGTTCCCCAGTCACCGTACAGCAATGCGGCGGCGCGCTTCCAATCCAGATTGCGTGGCCGATGCACACCCGCACTCGCATCGAGAACAACATCCTCCAACAACTCTGCCATCTATTGGCGAATCTCGATTGTGCGCTCGCTCGCTGGCAAGCTCTTTCTCGGTCAGTGATCAGTGACGGCTATCCGCCGAAGCGGTAGCCAATCCCCGGCTGCGTCTGAATCAAAGAGGGCTTTGCCGGGTCCGGCTCGATCTTGTGACGGAGATGCGTGACGTAAACGCGCAAATACTGCCGATGCTCCTCGGATTTCGGGCCCCAGATTTCACGCAGGATATAACGGTGCGTCAGTACGCGTCCGGGATGTTTCACGAATAAGCGAAGCAAAGCGTACTCCGTGGCGGTTAGTTTGATTTCACGGCCGGCACGCATCACGACATGCGCAGTAAGATCAACGACCAGATCGCCATTGTTAAATACAGAGACTTCCTCGGACGGGCGTGTCTTCCGCTGCGCGGCACGAAGACGTGCGAGCAATTCCGGCGTGCTAAATGGCTTGGTGATATAATCGTCCGCGCCAGCATCAAGCGCGGTCACTTTTTCCTGCACATCATCGCGCACCGTCAGCACAATGACGGGCACTTCGCTCCATTCCCGCAAACGTTTTAGCACTTGGAATCCTTCCACATCTGGCAGCCCGAAATCGAGAAGAACGACATTCGGTTTGCGAGTGGCGATTTCCATCAAGCCTTGCTGCCCCGTGTCGGCTTCATACACCTTGTAGTTCTCAGCTTCGAGAACAAGACGCAGAAGTCGTCGGATCTGAACTTCGTCGTCAATGATCAGTGCAATCGGATTCATGCGGTCGCTTCGGAAGGAAGCCGCATCGTTTCGCCGATCGGAATACGAATAGAGAAGCGCGAACCGCGCGTGTCTTCTCGATTCTGCGCGATGATTTCGCCGCCATGAGCTTCGATAAGTTGACGGCCAATGGATAGCCCAAGTCCGAGGCCCCCAGGTGCCGTGCCAGGGCCGCGATAGAATTTCTCGAACACTTTGTTTTGTTCGCCGGGCGCGAGACCCGGGCCGTGATCAGCCACGGACAACACGACGGCGTTATCGTGGCGCGCTGCGCTAACTTCGATTGGCTCGCCGCCTAGGCTGTGCGCCACCGCGTTAGATAGCAATGTCACGAGTGCCTGCTCGACCAAGCGCGTATCGACAGAAATCGTCGGCAAGTCTTTTGCGATGCTGATTTTTACTGCGCCATCGCTCAATCGCGCGTGCGCGACGGCTTCGCGCACGATGTCGGCGGGGTCACACCATTCGCACACCGGCTGGAGCAAGCCCGACTCCAAACGGGTTGCGTCGAGGAGATGATCCACGGTGCGAGTCAAACGCCCCACGGCCTGCTGCAATTCCGCACGATTGGGTTCCGGCTGTTGCAATGCCACAGCCATCGCCGCCAGGGGCGTTTTCAATTCGTGCGAAATAGAATCGAAGAGCGCTTTCTGTAACTTCTCTGATTGACGGGCGAGCTGTGCAGTCCGGCTTTCTTCCAATGCCCGCTCTTTGTTTACGAAAAGCGCAAGCTGTGCAGCGAAAGCATCGAGCAATTCGCGCTGTTCCAGTGTAGGCAGCGTTCTTAGCCTTACGCTGAGCACGCCCTCAGTACGGTCGCCGGTGACCAGCGGAACGTGCAAGCATTCTGAATCAGGAAGCGTGTCTGTTGATTTTCCAGCAGCGTGTTTCTTTTGAAAGGCCCACATCGCAACGCTTTCGTCCTTTTTCGATGGCACAAACGTGCTGGCGGCATGTTGCGTCAGGCCATTTTCATCCCGCAACCAGACTGCTGCATCCGCCTGAAAGAAATCTCTGATCAATTGCAAAACCCTCGGGAGCGCCTGACTAAGATCGCGGCTGGCGGCCAGCGACCGTGTCAGGCGATACAATGCCATGGCGCGTTCTTCGCGGCGGCGTTCGGCTTGCTCGCGTTCGTGCAATTGGGTTGCCAGATGTCCGATGACCACCGCGATAACGAAATACGCGCCGAACATCATGAAGTCCTCGAACTTGCTGATGTAAAAAGTGAACTGCGGTGGAATGAACAAGAAATTCCAGAGCAACGCGCTGAGGGCAGCGAGAACGAACGTTGGCCAGCGGCTCAATCGCATTCCGGCAATTACGACCGCGAAGAGGTAGAAGAGCGCCACCGCGCGATAATCGATAAAGTTAGCGATCAGCAATGAGAAACCAGTAACGCTTGCAGCGATGACGAGGGCGATTCCAAGCTCCTGCCAAGGCGTATGCGCCAGACGTTCTTCGAGCGATTCACGTCTCGGCTGCGCGCTTTCTTCGGATGGGATCATGTGGATGTCGATGTTGCCGCTGTGTCGCATCAACCAGCGCAGCGGGTCGGGTTTCCAGAAACTCAACCACCGCGTCCCTAGAGGTTTTCCAATCACTATTTGGCTAACGTTGTTGTCGCGCGCGACACGCAGCAAAGTCTCGGCCACGTCTCGCCCCGGCGTTGTAATCACTTCCGCTCCGAGCTGTCGCGCCAGCGCGAGGTAACGAGTGAGCCGCGTCTGTTCCTCCTGCGAAAGCGGACGAGGCCCTTCGATGTTTGCCACAATCCATGACGCCTCCATTGATGAGGCCAGCCGGCGCGTGTAGCGAATCAATCTTTCCGAATAAGGACTCGCGCTTACGGCCACGAGCAAGCGATCCCCACTCTTCCATGGCCCAGCGATTTTTTCCTCCGACATGATTTCGCGTAGGTCGCGATCGACATGTTCGGCGACAAGACGCAGGGCCATTTCGCGCAAGGCGGTCAGGTTGCTTTCACGGAAGAAATTTCGCGCCGCCCACTCCGCGCGCTCCCCGAGATACACTTTTCCTTCGGCCAGACGCGTGCGCAGTTGCTCCGGGGTTAGATCGACAAGAACGATTTCGTCGGCCAGATCGAGAACAGTATCAGGAACTGTTTCGTGAACCGAAATACCACTGATCTGACGGACGACGTCCGCGCGACTGGCGACATGTTGCACATTGAGCGTTGTGTAAACGTTGATGCCGGCGTCGAGCAACTCGAGCACGTCCTGATAGCGCTTCGGATGACGCGAACCAGGCGCGTTCGTGTGTGCCAGTTCATCGACCACCGCGAGACCGGGGTGCCAGGTAAGGATCGCATCGAGATCCATCTCCTCAAGCTTTGTTCCGCGATATTCGATCTGCATGCGCGGCATGATCGGCATTCCCTCGAGTAACGCTTCGGTTTCCTTGCGACCGTGTGTTTCCAGAATCCCGAGCACGACCTCGCATCCTTCCGCCTGTTTCTGCCGCGCCGCTTGCAGCATGGCGTAGGTTTTTCCCACGCCCGGCGACATCCCAAAGAAAATCTTGAGTTTGCCGTGGGTGGACTCCTCCTCGTCGCGCTTCATGCGCGCGAGAAGTGCGTCCGGATCAGGCCGTTCGGCCTCGCTCATGCCCCAATTCTACGCCGTCGGGGCAAGGTCTGCATCTCAGAAGCGGTAGCCAAACCCGGTGAACACGTTGTAATCCGGAGCACTGCGTGTCCGCCCAAAAAATGAATCCACATCAACAGAGAAGTTCGGAGTGACTTGATAAATCAAACCGGTGTCGAGTGTGCCGACCTATGGTTGATTGCGACCCGTGCTTACGGCATCGTAAAATTCGACGTAGCCGCTGAGGTTCCCGATGATCGTGCGCGACAGCCCGATGGGATTTTGCCACTGCATGCGCATGCTACTGCTGCCAGGCTGATCGAGAATGTCGATCCTCGTCCGACCGAAAAACGTGAAACCCCACGGCAACGAATAGTTCACCGGTAAACCAAAACCGACGAGAGGAATCCGATCACCAATTTGCCGTCGTCGTTTCCAAGAAGATTGATTTTTAGCCGCACGGTAGTGTCGCCGAAGCCGTCGTTTTTTACCGGTTTTCTATTTCTCTTGAAATGACCAAACATTGGGTCGAATTTTCGTTAGATGGCGATCTCGACCATACTCGCATTGCTGTTTGGTTCGGTGACCGCTTTTCTTTGCGGCGGTTTACTGCTTCAAGCCCGATATGATCGTTCGTCAGGCAAATGAAACCGCACGGCGCACGCCCAAGTTGCTACACTTCGCACTTCCTATTCAGCCGCACGAAGGCCGCATCACAGTCCGACAAGTTCGTCGCACCGGACTCGGTCTGTTCTTGCTTAGCACGTGGTTTTTGCTCGTCGCAATCATGTCTATCCTTGGACACTGACGTTGCAGATTGCGGATCTAACCGGGCGATGAAGCCAACGGCCCTATTTTGAAATGCGTTCAGCGTGTTTGCCACGACACCCTGCCGTGCCTTATCTCTTTCTCGTTAGGCGTTCAAATTGCGGATGACGGTCGAATTATGGATGCTGGCGGCAAGCATCGCCCTGGGCATGATTCATCTTATCGCCAGCTCGCATCTCATCAGTTGGCAACGCGGCTATCGTTGGACTGCTAGCAGCCGCGAAGAGACGGTTCCTCCACTACACGGCTTGACGAATCGAGTGGATCAGGCGACGACGAATTTCCTTGAGACATTTCCATTCTTCGCCGCGCTGGTGCTTATTGCGCACGTCATCAATCATCACAGCGCACTTACCATTTGGGGCGTGCATCTCTATTTCTGGGCGCGCCTAGCATATGTGATCGCCGCGGCACTCGGCTTAGGCCTCCTGCGTTCGCTTGTATGTTGGAACACAGCCTTCGTTGGTATTGCGTTACTCTTTGTCGCGCTGTTCTGATGGAGGCCATGCTAAGTCCCACCGTTCTCGGCGTGATCATTTGCACCGCGGCAGCAGTTTTGGAGGGCGTACTCGCCGGCGAAGGTGTTCGTCAGCGGATGGCGCAGCTTCGAATGCCACTCTATTCCCCACCATTCGCACTTTGGCTTGTGATCGGTTTCCTGTTCTATGCGATGTGCTTCGTCATTTTGCGCCATGTGCTCAGCACTGGGCTTGTGTCGTCCTCACAGATGTTTGCGCTGGTGCTGACGGTTGTGCTCTTACTCGCGAATGCGTTTTGGAGCGTGCTGTTCTTCCGTTGGCGCGATCTACGCGCGAGCTTCATCGCATTCGTGCCTTATGCGTTCCTCGTCGCCGCGCTGGTCATCCTTCTCGCCAGGACCGATCCTCTCGGTGCTATCTTGCTTTCGTTCTACTGCATTTACCTTATCTATGCTACTCGATGGGGCTATCATTTATGGCGACTTAACACCCCAAACGCCTAACCAGACACTGGAGCCAACCGCTGGCCGCTGTGATGACTAGCTCACAGACAAAACATGGCGTCGATCTCTGTTACGAACGAAAGTAGAACTGCTCGACAATCGGTCCGGCGCGAGGGGTACGTTGACTGTGGCGAAATCTCGACGCGTGCACGCGTCTCTAAAACGTGAAGAGAGCGTCAGCGCTGAACATTACCTGATCTTTGTCGCCGTTGTCGAAGACCGCATCGCTCGAGTGGTCGTAGCGGATCTCCGGTCTAAAGAGTAAGTGTGAAAGAAATGCGTTTTCAGGGAACGGCTTGATCGCAACGCCGAAGGTTGCCGAGTAGAAATTAGCGCTGACAGGCCCACCGTACGAGAATCCGTTGGCGGCATCCCGATACCATTCCAGCCGTGTGTTCAACGTGAAATGCGGATCGACCGCATAGCTAACGTAGCCATCGACTGCGCCCCATTGTTTGGCGCC
This sequence comes from uncultured Verrucomicrobiae bacterium, assembly GCA_963828355.1. Taxonomy (GTDB): domain Bacteria; phylum Verrucomicrobiota; class Verrucomicrobiia; order Chthoniobacterales; family UBA10450; genus Udaeobacter. The sequence continues at coordinate 83,726 of CAWHFD010000009.1, forward strand.
GCCGCTTAAGTCAGGAATCTCTGCAGCGGTGACGAAGTCAATGCCTATGCCGGCGCTCAATTGGTCCGTAATCTTCTGGGTGATAACCAAGTCCAGGTACGTCCACCAGTGACTATTGTCGCCTGGAGGCAAATTAGGCCCGACACCGATTGGAAACTCCGGGCCTTCGGTCATGACGAAGGTGATGGCCGTCTTGTCACTGGGCGTGAAAATAATGCGACCGAGAAAATCTAATGCATTGTTCGCGTCGCGGGTGGATTGATTCCAGCCACGCGTAAACCCGCCATCGAACGTCCACCGCGGACTGTGGACGTAACTGAATAATACGCCCGTCTGTGTACCTGGTTCAGCGTAGAGAAACGAGTAGCTGTGGGAGTAGAAGTTCCGGGCCGGGTCGCCAAACGCGTTATAGATGTTCGCGCTGTAGTGCTCGAACCCTGCCAGTTCGATCCACTTACCTACTCGAACCCGCATTGGTATGCCGGGCAAGGTGACATCCACCCACGCTTGCAGAAGGTCCCATTGATTGCGGCCAGTTTGATCATCGAGAATTCCGTTTGAATGGATGAATGCCGCGTCGGCGCCATAAAGGCCTTCCACACGGAAGCCGACGTCGAACTGCTTTTTCGTTGGGTCCACCGCCCGCTCCAAGTTCAAACTGATGTTGTCCAGAATGAAGCTATTCTTGAACTTGTTATATCCCATGAACGTGGGGCCGTCTTCGTGATGCGGAGCGCTAAAATCATAGAAATAACCCCCCTCGACATATCCGTACAAGTTAAGCCCCAGATCCCTGAGAGGTTTACTGAGACCAGTTTGGTCCAGGAGGTTCATTAACGGTGCTGGCGTTGGAGTCGCTGGCAGCTGTTCAGCCGCTGCAGGCGGGATGCCACGCTCCTCGCCTGCGACAGCCACTGCGGCGAGACAAAAAGCAAGCGAGAAAATGAAAAAGTGTTTCATGGTTTAACAGGAACGATCGGCGCGGTTCGTTCAGTGCTCGGTTTGGGCGCAGGACGTTGACGCGCGACACGCGCGATTACAATCCTTCTACGTAGGCCGTCTCGCCGTGGATCGCCTCGTCGAGGCCGAGTTCTTCGTGTGCATCTTCGACGCGCACCGGCGTGATGCGGTCGATGATCCACAGCATCCCAAGCGTGAAAACCAAGGCCCAGACGGACGAGAACAGTCCGGCCGCAAGCTGCTTCGCAAAGAAGCTCGAGTCGCCGGCGAGCAGTCCGTTCACGCCGCCGTTGGCCGCCGGATTCCACGCCGTCGAGGCAAACACGCCAAGTAGAACGATGCCGAGCAAGCCGCCGACACCGTGCACACCCCACACATCGAGTGCATCGTCCAATCGTAATTTGTTCTTCAGCGCGCAAGCGCAATAGCAGACGACGCCTGCCAAGACTCCGATGATGACGGCGGTTGTCGGCGACACGTAGCCTGCTGCGGGCGTAATGGTCGCGAGACCCGCTACCGCGCCAGTCAGCAACCCGAGGAATTTCGGCTTCTTTGAGACTCGCCAGTCCACGAGCAGCCAGGCGATGGCCGCGAACGAGGCGGCAATGTCGGTGTTGATAAACGCCACCGCGGTGGTCGCATCCACGCGAAACTCGGATCCGGCATTGAAGCCGTACCAACCGAACCAAAGCAAGCCAGTGCCAAGCGCAACGAGCGGAATGCTGTGCGGACCGCGATCCGCGACTTTGCGTTTGCCAACGTAGAGAATAGACGCGAGTGCAGCCATGCCCGCGATGTTGTGGACGACGATGCCGCCAGCAAAATCTTTTACGCCCCATTGCGCCAGCATACCGCCGCCCCAAATCATGTGGACAAAAGGAAAATAGACCAGGATCAGCCACGCCGTCAGAAACAGCATGTAGGCCTTGAAGGTGATTCGGTTGGTGAATGCGCCGGTGATCAGCGCCGGCGTGATGATGGCGAACATCATCTGATAGGCACAGAAAACGATCATTGGGATCGTGTCGTTCGGCGATGGCGTGGACAGGGTGATGCCGCGCAGGCCGGCCCAATTCAGGTTGCCGATGATTCCGAAAAAGTCCGTGCCGCTCTTCTGATCGCCGGAGAAACAAAGCGAGAATCCGAAGGCCCACCACAACACTGTGGTCCAGCCCATCGAGACGAAGCTCTGCATCATGATGGCCAGCACGTTCTTTCGTCCAACGAGTCCGCCATAAAAGAATGCCAGTCCCGGCGTCATTAACATCACCAAGCTGGCGCACAGCAGTGTGAAGGCAGTATTGCCTGTATCGAGATGCAACATTGGTTGTCCTCCGGTAGGCCGCCATTATTCCCACTCCGAGCGGAGGCGTCAAGGCTATGAGAGTAGGTTGAGAAGGCGGTTCAATCCCATGACATTCACGCGCGACTCGCCCAGAAATCCGAATTGTGGTGGCCGATCGTTTGATAGACAAGAGCGGAATTTTTTTGGGATCGACATATTGATTGTTTCATTTGCTGGATTGCGGACGCGGAGTGTCGCTGAACCAGGTCCAGAACAGATGATCGGGTAGCGCCTGTGTTTCGCCTCCCGAGCAATGCCGCACCGGCCACCGCGCTGTTCTATTGTGCTTCTCATCCGACGGCGAACTCCCGTTCGACCCAGTCCTAAAGCCAGTTGCACCTCTCATGTTGGCTACTCGCTCCAATAGAATCGGAACAGACATGAAAACGTAAGTTCGCGCCGCTCTCATCAGTGCTGCTGATCGAGCGCTAGGTTCAATTGCAGAACATTGACTCCGGGATCACCGAACACTCCGAGATCTCGTCCATCGGTGTTTTGTTCCACAAGCTTCCGAACGTTGTCTTCGCTCAAGCCACGAGCTTTAGCCACGCGAGCGATTTGCAGTTCTGCGTTTTGCAAACTGATGTGAGGATCGAGTCCGCTACCTGACGCGGTGACTGCATCCGCGGGAACGGCTTCATTTCCAACCAAGCCGTTCTCTTGCCGATACGTGTCAATACGCTCTTTGATCGCGTCATTCAGCTTTTTGGAAGTAGGGCCGAGATTGCTCCCGCCGGAACTCGCCGCGTCGTAGCCGTTGCCCGCAGCAGAAGGGCGCGGATGAAAATACTTTGGATCTGAGAACGCCTGGCCTAACAATTTCGAGCCGCGGACCGTTCCATCTGCACTGACAATCAAACTGCCGTTCGCCTGGTCACGAAACAACAGCTGCGAAATTCCGAACACGACGAGTGGATACAGGCCGCAGCAAACTACTGCCAGCACGATCGTCGATACAACTGCGCCACGAATATGGGAGAAAAAGTCTTTCATTTGTTAGGCCAGGCGAAGCGCAGTAATGATCAGATCGATCAGCTTGATTCCAATAAACGGGACGACCAGGCCACCGAAGCCGTAGATGAGGAGGTTGCGTTGTAAAATTGCCAGGGCGCCCATCGGTTTGTACGCGACGCCGCGCAGCGCGAGTGGAATCAGCACTATAATAATGAGGGCGTTAAAAATGACGGCGCTCAGAATGGCGCTGGTCGACGTGTGCAGATGCATGATGTTAAGTGGCGCAATCGCGGGAAACGTGCTCATCAACATCGCGGGAATAATCGCGAAGTATTTGGCTACATCGTTCGCGATACTAAACGTCGTCAGCGAACCGCGCGTGATCAGCATCTGTTTCCCGATCTCAACAATGTCCAGCAGCTTGGTTGGATTGGAATCGAGGTCGACCATGTTGCCCGCTTCGCGCGCGGCTTGAGTACCGGTGTTCATGGCAACACCCACGTCGGCCTGCGCCAGCGCCGGTGCGTCGTTCGTGCCGTCACCGGTCATGGCAACCAGGTGACCCTCGAACTGCTCCTGGCGGATACGTTTTAGTTTTTGTTCCGGCGTCGCTTGCGCCATGAAATCGTCCACGCCTGCTTCGGCCGCAATCGCCGCGGCGGTAAGCGGATTGTCGCCGGTGATCATGACGGTCTTGATTCCCATTTTGCGCAACTGAGCGAATCGCTCCTTAATTCCGCCCTTGACCACATCCTTCAGTTCAATCGTACCGAGCGTCAGCAGATCGGACGCAACGACGAGCGGCGTTCCGCCGCGATGCGAGATTTCATCGACTGTTTTGGTGACTGGCTGCGGAAAAATGCCGCCCGCCGATTCGATAAACCCGCGGACCGCGTCGGCTGCGCCTTTGCGGATGCGCATTTTCGGTTCCGCACCGTTGGCGTGAAGATCTACACCGCTCATTCGCGTTTGCGCCGTGAAAGGCACGAAGGTGGCCTCCAGTTCGTGCATATCACGCGCGCGCAATCCAAATTTCTCTTTCGCCAGCACGACGATCGAGCGTCCTTCCGGCGTTTCATCAGCCAGCGAGCTTAATTGCGCAGAAGCCGCGAGATCATTGGTCGAAACGCCGGGTGCAGCATGAAAGGCGACAGCCATGCGGTTGCCGAGCGTAATCGTACCGGTTTTATCCAGTAACAAAACGTCAACGTCGCCTGCTGCTTCGACTGCACGTCCGCTCATCGCGAGCACGTTGCGCTGAAGCACGCGATCCATTCCCGCGATGCCGATAGCGCTCAGCAAACCGCCAATCGTTGTGGGAATGAGACAGACAAGCAGCGATATCAGCACCGGAATCGAAAAATTCGTCGCCGAATAAATTCCAAATGGCTTCAGCGTTACGCACACGAGAAGAAAGATGAACGTCAATGCGGCAAGCAGTATCGTAAGCGCAATTTCGTTAGGCGTTTTCTGGCGGCGCGCACCTTCGACCAGTGAAATCATTTTGTCCAGAAATCCGGCGCCTTTGTCAGCTGTAACGCTGATCACGATGCGATCGCTCAGCACGCGCGTGCCGCCGGTCACCGCGCTGCGGTCGCCGCCGCTCTCGCGGATTACGGGCGCAGATTCGCCGGTGATTGCAGCCTCATCCACGCTCGCAATGCCTTCGACAACGTCGCCGTCTGCCGGAATGATGTCTCCCGCTTCGCACACCACTAGATCTCCTTTTTGCAATGCCGGCGCGGGAATTCTCTCTTCGCGTCCGTTCCGCAGGCGCCGCGCGATTGTATCCTTGCGCGCTTTCCGGAGGCTGGCGGCTTGAGCTTTGCCACGGCCTTCCGCGACCGCTTCAGCAAAATTAGCAAACAGCACCGTGAACCAGAGCCAGATAGCCAGTTGCGTCACGAAACCACGCAGTGCCGGGTCGGCCGTAAAGATTCCGACGGTGGTTAGTGCGGCGCCGACCATGGTCACGAACATGACCGGGTTCTTCACCATCAGACGCGGGCTCAGCTTTTTGAACGCGTCGGCGATAGCCGGACCGGCAATGTTCCAGTCGAAAAGCGATGCAGGCTTTTGCGTCATAAAAGTTCGCTCTCGTGTTAGAAAAGCTTTCCGCCCTGCATGAGGAAGTGCTCGACAATCGGCCCGAGAGTCAACGCAGGGAGAAAGTTCAGCGCGCCGATCAAGAACACGGTTCCGAGAAGAAGAATCAGAAAGGTCCCGCCGGAGACTGGGAACGTACCGATACTTGGCGGGGCGACCTTCTTTTGCACCAACGATCCGGCCAGCGCCATGATCGGCACGATCATAAGGAATCGGCCGAACAACATATCGAGGCCGAGCGTTGTGTTGTACCAAGGCGTATTGCCGGAAAGCCCGGCGAATGCGCTGCCGTTATTCCCCGCACCCGAGCTAAACGCGTAGAGAATTTCGCTCAATCCGTGGGGGCCATTGTTGTTCAGCCCGGCCAAACCCCACTTCGCCACTACGGCCCAAGCTGCAAAGCCGAGAATCGAAATGGCGAGGATAAGCAACGACAGCATGGCCATCTTGACGTCGTAAGCTTCGATCTTTTTACCCAGGTATTCCGGCGTTCGACCTACCATTAGACCGGCGATAAAGACTGCGAGCACAACGAAAACCAGCATCCCGTACAAGCCTGCTCCCACGCCGCCGAAAATAACCTCACCCAACTGAATGTTGAACAACGGGACGAAGCCGCCAAGCGCGGTGAATGAGTCGTGCATCGAGTTGACCGCACCGCACGAGGCGTCGGTCGTGATCGCGGCAAATAACGCGGAGTTGAATATCCCGAAGCGGACTTCCTTCCCCTCCATGTTGCCACCGGCAAGTCCAAGCCGATGATGAATGGGATTGCCGTTCGCCTCAGCCCACCAACACAACAGCACGCCGCCGACAAAAAGGATCAACATCGCGGCCCAGACTGTCCAGCCATGCTTTTGGTTCTTCACCATCCAGCCAAAGTAATAGGTAAGCCCGCTGCCGATTGAGAAGATCGACAGCATCTGAATGAAATTCGAAAGAGGAGTTGGATTCTCGAACGGATGCGCAGCGTTGGCATTCGCGTAACCACCACCATTGGTGCCAAGCATCTTGATCGCGACCTGCGATGCCATCGGGCCTTGCACGATGCTCTGTTCGGTCACCGTTTGATCTTCTGTGACTGCTTTGCCGTCTGGTCCTTTGATCGTCTCGCCTCTGTCATTCTTCTTCTCAACTTGGATCTTCATCGGCTCGACCAGGGTGGCCTTGGTATAAGGCTTGAAATTTTGAATCATGCCCTGCGAGACGAGGAACACGGCAAACAGCAAACAAACGGGCAGCAGCAGATAGTAAGTGACGCGAACCAGATCGACCCAGAAGTTGCCGATTGTCGTCGCCGAATGCCGCGCAATTGCCCTGACAAGCGCAGCCGCGATAGCAATACCAGTGGCAGCCGACACGAAATTGTGAAACGTCAGCCCGACCATCTGCGAGAAATACGACATCGTGGATTCCCCGCCGTAGTTCTGCCAGTTTGTATTCGTGGTAAAACTGGCTGCGGTGTTAAAAGAAAGATCGGGGCTCACCCCGGGGAGTCGTTGCGGATTCAGCGGCAGCAAATATTGCAAGCGCAGGATCGCATAAGTGAACAGGCAGCCCACCAGACTGAAGAGCAGCATCGCAAGAGTGTACTTTTTCCAGTTGTGCTCTTTGTTGGCATCGACACCCATGACACGGTATGTGAATCGCTCGAGCGGCCGCAGCACCGGGTCGAACCAGGTTGTCCCGTTGGCGTCAAGCACACGCACCAGGTAGAGGCCCATCGGCTTCGTCAACAGCGCGAGTGCGATCAGATAGATCGCGAATTGAATCCAACCAGACGTTTCCATATCGGTGTCAGAATTTTTCAGGCCGAATCATGGCCACGAGCAGATAAATAAACAGCAGGAGCGCGATGACTCCGACGATGACGGTTTCCATTCGTCCTCCTACAACTTCTCGCAAAGCAGCGTGTACAGCGCGCCCACAATAAAAAACGCGATGACTGTTCCGGCAAAAATTACGTCGCTCATGACATCACTCCTTCGCCTTTTCACAGAACCGAGAGTACAGCCCGTTCACACCCAAAATCAGAATAATGCCGATGATGATGAATTCGCTCATAAGACTGACCTAACCATGAGCGAAATTTGGCGACAACGTCAGTTAAACTGCTGCGAAAAGGTGTTAAAAAAACATTAACGCCAGCCAAGATGAAGCTCTGTGCTACCGGGAGAAGAATAAGATCGACAGCAGCACAAATACCGGAAGCAGAATTGGAAGCGCGAACTTCCAGATATAACCGATGAAGCTTGGAGTGGGAACGCGCGCGTGTTCCGCAACGGCTTTCACGAGCAAGTTCGGCGCGTTGCCGATATACGTGAGCGCGCCAAAGAAAGTTGCGCCCAATGAAATTGCGATCAGGTCGCGGCCATTTTCCGAGAGGAACCTGGCGACGTGCGACACATCGTTCGTGTTTAAGCCATAACGCCCGAGAGCAGCGGCGAAAAACGCAAGATACGTAGGCGCGTTATCGAGTAATGCCGAGAGCAGTCCGGTCGCCCAAAAGAATGCCAGATGGGAGTTGAGTCCGAGTCTTCCAGCCGATCCTTCCATGAACTCCAAAACCGGAATCATGGTTCCGAAGATGCCGAGAAAAAGCCACCCGATTTCTCCGAGCGGCGCAAACGTAAAATTATTGGCGTCGCGAATTCGCTGGGGCGTTCCAAGATAAGATCCAAGCGCGATCAGAATCAGCAGCGGTTCGCACCAACCCGCCGGCACCGCAATGAGGGCAGCTAAAATGGCAAACAGGAAAATGAAATTGTGCGCACCAGCGCATCGCCATGAAGTCAGCTCCGCCTCACGAGTGGTTTTCCTGTTAGAGCGAAGATTGATCAAATCGAAAACAACGAATATGACGAGAACGATTCCAACCGTCATTAGCCATTGCAGCCAGTAATGTTGCAACGTCCAAGCGAACGGCACGCCTTTGAGAAATCCGAGGAGCAACGGTGGACCGACCGGCAAAAGCGCGCCACCGATGTTGCTCACCAAAAAAATAAAAAATGCGATGTGCATCGGCGCGATCCGCCCGCGGTTCATCGCAATCCAGGGACGAATAAGCAAAAGCGACGCGCCAATTGTTCCGATCAGATTTGCCAGCACTGCGCCGAGGAAAAGAAATACAGTATTTCGTACTGGACTGCTCGGCGCTTTGGCGCGCAGATGGATTCCGCCCGAAACGACGAAGAAAGACCCGACAACAACCATGAAGGTCGCGTAATCGATTCCGACGCGGATGACGCGCCCCGCCTGATGGATTACGACGAGATGATAAAGACAGACAATGCTTGCCAAAACAATGCAAAGCTTGTGGTAGTGGCGCTCCCAGTGTCGTTGCGAGATTAACGGGCCGAGGGCGATGGCGAGCAACAAGACTACGAACGGCAGCATGATAAGCCGGTTCGGGGAGGCCGTTACGAAGCCCAAAAGCAAAATCATCCCAGCATTGGACTTATCGTCGAACGATCCGTCAATGAAACTCGAGTGTTGCGCTGGCCGCCTCGAATATTCCCAAGAACGCCAACCGCCCCGGCTTAGCGTCCTTATTTTGGCGGCAGCGATCGCAAATGCGCCACGACTTCAATCTCGGCAGTTTGCGGGAACATGTCGAGCGGCGTGACCGAATCGATGGTGAATTTCCCCTGAAAATCTTTTAAATCGCGCGCGAGCGTCGGTGGATTGCATGAAACGTAAATGAATGTTTCCGGCGCAAGACCGACAATGGCGCTGCGAACTTCCCCGGTGAGGCCCTTCGCTGGCGGATCGACAATGACCGTCAAAGAGCGCCGGCTTCCCGGTCGTGGCGTTTGCCGCTCGAGGGCTAACAAGCCGTCTCTCCGTGTTAGCGCCGTTTCCACGTCACCGGCGATGTACGTCTCTTTCCCGGTCGCGTTTTGTTTCGCAGCCGCAATTGCGAACGCGTCCCAATCAATCCCGATCGCGCTCTCGAATTTGTCGAGCAGCGTTTTCGCAAAAAATCCCGCGCCGCAATAAGCATCGATTAACAGGTCCTGGTTTGGCGGAACCAGATCGACAATCAAATTGCGCAGCGTCTGTGCAGTGGCGTCGTTAACTTGTGAAAAGACGCGCGGCTCCGATCCAGCCCGCAAGCTGTAGTGCCCGTCCCGCACATATGTTTCGGCGCGTAACCGCGCCAGCGCCCGATTCACTTCGTCGCGAGAGATGGGACAGTTTTTGATATCAATCAGATGATGCGAATCGCGCTGGAAAAAACCGATCACTCCATCCCGCGCGTGCACCGTGATGCGGTTGCGATACGCATACTGTTTCGGTGAAGGGATGATGGGTTGCATGGAAACGTCGTTAAGCTTGCCGATTCGTTGGAGTGCATCGCGCGCCTGTCGCGATTTAATCGAAAGCTGATGTTGGTAATCGATGTGCTGATACGCGCAGCCGCCGCATCTACCGAAATATGGGCATTTGGGCGCGACGCGTTGCGAGGAACTTTCCTTAACTTCGACCAAATCTGCTTCGGAAAACTGCGTCTTCTCCCGGATGATTTGCGCCGAAACAAGCTCGCCCTCGATCGTGTAAGGAACAAAGACCGCTTTGCCCTGTTCTCGCGCGACACCTTTTCCGCCAAAAGCGATGTCCTCGATTCGTAGATCAACAACGCGCATTTCACCTATATCCTGCTTTAGTTGGATCTCTCCGCCAATGATACAGTTTCAATGCTGGGAAACCGCTGAAGCGGTTACGCGCAGTCGACGCGTTGAACGCGGTGCTAAAACACTTTGTTAATGAGAGTTTTCTAAAACGTGGGTCCCTAACGAGCGGGTCACGTTTGGCTAAGCGTCCGTTCGATGGCGGCCTCGATGGTATTGCCCGTGGCGATGGCAAATGAGGTCGCCAGATTTCCAGCGGTCGTAACGTTGACCAGAAATGCGCCAACCAAGATCGCCGACCACACGCGATAGCCGAGCAAGAGAGTAATGCGGCCAGCGCTATTCCAGCGGGTGGCCATACTGGCGAAGCGCTTGAATTCAGTGACGCCAGGGTCAAACCGAGTTTTCCGGTTATGAAGTGGCTGGCCGTTACGATGCCGACGAGGGGGCAGCCCGGAAAAACGTCGCGATTACATGGTCCCAACCGCCCCAGTGTGAGTTACTCGAAGCTTTCTGCGGATGTCCATTCGCCCGATTTTCGCAGCGACAGCGCGAACGTTTCCACGCTGATCAGTGTTAACAACGGCAACTAACCGTGTAGCGATGGTTAGATGATCAACAGACTACGCCCTTGCTGCAGAGAGTGCGCGCTAATTGAAATCCTGGTGCGTGTCGCGCACGTAGGGATATTGCGACTCGTTACCGATCTCGGGCGGGAATTCCGCGTAGCCAGCATGAATGTAAGGAATGTCTGACGGCAGCAAAGGTTGATAGCTGTCGTGCCAGATTGGAAACGGAAAGGTCAAAATCTCAATAAGACCTGCCACGTGACGCGCTGCTGAACGCCCCAGGCCGCGCCAAACGCCATAACCAGCGCCGGCGGAATTTCCTTCCGTTTGGTTGATTTGGTTAACGGTTACAAAGAACTCGGTCGGAGCGATGACAAAATTCGACATTCCACGACCAAGTTTGCGCGTCGGACCATAATCATTCGAAGGTGGATCCTGAATATCGGCCAAGGCCCCGACGGCAAGGCCGGCAATCGCAACGAAGGCAAAGATAGTTTTCATAGGGGGGTCGCGACTAGTTAAGTAATTTCGGGCAGCAATGGCAATACTTATTTTCGCTGTTCAGCTACCCCGTCGTTCCTGGTCTTCAATATGGAAAGCCCAATAGTAATCCCAAGAATCACCGCAATAATTCCGAGCGAGACCACTCGGGGCAAAGGAAGGAAATCTGCAGCGATCATTTTGATGCCGACAAAGCCGAGTACGAACGCCAGGCCTGTTCGGAGATAAATAAAACGGTTCATCAGACCGGCCAGCAGGAAATAAAGGGACCGCAAGCCGAGGATGGCGCAGATGTTGGATGTGTAAACAATGAAGGGATCGCGAGTGATCGCAAAAATGGCCGGGATCGAATCTACCGCAAAGGCCAGATCCGTGACTTCAATTACAATCATCGTCAAAGCAAGCGGGGTGAACATCCAGCGGCCATTCACGCGCACCTTAAAGTGTTCATTGTGAAAGTCTGGGGTAATCGGAAGGATCCGGCGACAGATTTGCATCACGTGCGTTTCCCTGAAATCGCGCGCGGGATGTTTGCCCGAGAACATGCGTGCCGCAGTGATCAGCAGAAAGAACCCGAAGAGATAAAGAATGAAATCAAAGCGCCGCACTAAAGCGATACCGAACAGGATCATCGTGCCGCGCATGATGAGTGCGCCGATAATTCCCCAGACCAATACCCGGTGTTGCGCGCGCGGTGGAACACGAAAATGCGTGAAGATAAGCACGAACACAAAGATGTTGTCCATGCTCAGCGAGGTACTCGATCAGATAACCTGTAAGAAAATCGAGAGCGTGATGTGGCCCTTTCACCCGCCACACCACGCCGTTGAAGGCGAGCGACACCACAATCCAAATCGCGCTGCGCCGCGCTGCGGCACCCATGCTTAACTCGCGACCGCGTCTGTGAAAGGTGAAAAGATCAATTCCAATGGCAACGAACACGCCAAGGTGAAAAGCGATCCAAAACCAGATGCTCGTCGTCACGGCGGGCAGGTTTTCATGCCGAGAGGCGTGGGGCAATCGCAAATTGCGCGATCGACCGATGCGACCTATACGTCACAGGTGACACATTTGTTTTCATAAATGGAAGCTGAATTAGAAAAGCTCGTCGAAGCTGGAAAGCTCAGTACTAAGGCCGCCGAGCAACTGCAAAAACTACAGCCAGGGACATTTTGTTTGCACAAGAGTTGGGGATTCGGCCGGGTCCACGAGTGGAACCTGTTGCTGAACCAAATAGTCATCGATTTCGCCAGCAAGAAATCTCATCCGATGCAGGCGCAATACGCCGCCGAGAATCTGACGCCGCTCGCGCTGGAACATTTCCTGGTCCGAAAGGCGACGGACATCGGGTCGATCAAGAATCTGGCCACGGAAAACCCGGTCGCACTCGTGCAAAATATTTTGGAAAGCCTGGATGGCAAAGCCAGCGCCCAGCAGATCGGGGAATGGCTCATTGGCGATATCCTCACTGAAGCCGAATGGAAACGCTGGTGGGAATCGACCAGGAAAGCACTAAAAGCAAGCGGCGCATTTTCAATCCCCGCAAAAAAGACGGACCCAATTCAAATCCGCGGCGAAGGCGTATCACACGCGGATGAGTTGCTGGCGGCGTTTAGCAAAGCGCGACAGCCGAAACAGCAAATCGCGGCGCTCGAGCAGATCATAAGATCTCACGAACAATTCAAGGACCCGGAAAAGCAGCTCCAATCCATCATTGTGGCAATCGAGAATGCGGCCGTGCGCAACCAAAAAATGCATCCTGAGCTGGCTTTCGAACTAATCTTGGCGCGAGACGATCTGCTTGCGCGCGTCCCGTCACTGCATACCACCCATATTGGTCTGACCCTTTCAAAGTTGATTGTGGAGGAGGAAAAGCGCCTGACGTCGATCCTGCCAAACTTGCCGGCGGCCAAAGAGAAGCGAGTTTTACAAGCGTTGCCATCCGCACTTGGCTCGGGTTGGACAGAGCGCGCCTTGCTCCTCATGGAATCGAGTCACGGTCGCATGGTCGCGCAAATCCCGCGCATCTTGAACGAAACCGGCCAGCACGCTGAGCTTCGGACAATGCTCGAGCGAAGCATTCGCGAGCATTCGGCCACGAGCGAAATGCTCACCTGGTTGTGCAGCGAAAAGGAAAACTGGGACGAGTTGGTTAACCCGGATTTACTTTCGGCGATTCTGGCTGCGCTGGAGCGGGAACAGCACAGTTCTCCCGGGCGTGCCAGCAAATTGCAACGGGCGGTAGGTGAAGACCGGCAATTGCTTGGGCAAATCTTCCAGAAAACCGACGTCGGCGTGGCGCGCGATGCGATGCGTCGGCTTCAGTCAACGCCGCTGTTCGATGAGCTGACGAAACGCTCGCTACTTGCACGGATGGTTAAAGTTTATCCGGAGCTGGAAAGCGCGATAGCAGATGCGCAACCGCAGGAAAAAACCGCGCCACTCATCGTGTCGTGGAGCAGTTTGGAAAAGCGCAGAGCGGAACACGAAGAGATCGTCAAAGTAAAAATTCCTGAGAACACCAAGGAAATCGCCATCGCCAGGTCGTACGGCGACCTCAGCGAGAATTTTGAATTTAAGGCGGCCAAGCAAATGCAAACCGTGCTAATGCGACGGAAGGCCGACCTGGAACAGATGCTGCACGATGCGCGCGGCACTTCATTTGAAAATCCGGACACATCGCGGGTGTCCATCGGCACAGTCGTCGCTCTTCACGAAGTGGCGTCGAACCGGGAGGAGACCTATACAATTCTGGGGGCATGGGACAGCGATCCGGACCGGCACGTTATCTCGTACCAAACCGCGATTGCCCAGGCATTGCTCGGCCATGAAGTGGGTGAAACCGTCTCTTTGAAAACGGAGCATGGCGCAGCGGAATTCACAATAGTCTCCATCCAAGCCGCGCCAATAGACGAAATGAATCCAGCCACCGCTCCCGTACAGGAAGCTGGTGTGGAAACGGCTACTGCAAAATAAGCCCGTCTGGACTGCGCGTTTGTCGTGATCAACAGTTCAACACCGATCCTGAATCAGCAATTCGTAGGAGAGAATGCTCAGACAGTAAATTGCCGCGGTTTCCACTCGCAGGATGATTGGTCCGAGTGTTATCGGCTGGCAGCCATAGCGGCGCGCGAGCGCCAATTCCGCAGGCGTAAAGTCGCCTTCCGGCCCGATCAGCATAAGTACGCTTCGAGGATAATCAGCATGGTCGCTGCAATACGTTTCCAGAATTTTTTTCAAGTGTTGCGCTTCGGGCTGGAGCGATCCGATCAACCGAAGATCAAACGATTGCTCGGACGCGGTGGAAAAGAATTCCGTTAATTTTCTTGGCCCGTACACGCGCGGCAGCCAGTTTTGACCGCACTGCTTGGCCGCCTCGATAGCGATCTGCAGCCATTTCGATTGTTTCTGCACAGCCGATTCGGAATCGAGCTGCACAACCGTGCGGTCGGAGATGATCGGCGCAATTTCTGTCGCGCCGATCTCAACCGCTTTCTGCACGATCAACTCCATGTTTTTCCCTTTTGGGATTGCCTGTCCCAGGACGATCCGGCAGCGCAGTGGTGGTGTTTGCGCTTCGTGTACTCTTCGCAATCGGATTTCGTCGCCGGCAGGATCGATAATTTCCGCAGTGAGTTCGCGCCCGTGCCCATTGAAAAGCACAAGTCTCTCCCCGGCTTTCATTCTCAGCACCTGGCGTGCGTGATAAGCCTCGGAGCCGCGCAACGCGAGTGCCTGAGAGTCCCAGTTCTCAGGTGAAACGTAAAATCGATGCATACGGCTTACACGCTTGGTTGGAGACCCTACGCGTAATTCAACGCGATCTCGGAGTTTAGCCTCAGCACGGTATCGAGTGATCTACTCATTCCAAACTCTACACCGCAACGTTGGAGCGCCGTGATTACACTCTCGGTGGCGATATTGCCAACCAGCGCATCCTGCGCGAATGGACATCCACCAAGGCCGCCGATGGCCGAATCAAAGCGGCAGCAGCCTGCGTCGTACGCGGCGAGGACTTTTGCTGCGGCCTCGCCTGGCGCGCTGTGAAGGTGCACGCCAATGTCACAGTCCGCATATTCGCCTGTTATCGATTCAAACACACGGTGAATCAAATCAGAACTCGCCATCCCAACGGTGTCAGCGAGTGAAATGGA
Source organism: uncultured Verrucomicrobiae bacterium (assembly GCA_963828355.1). Lineage (GTDB taxonomy): Bacteria > Verrucomicrobiota > Verrucomicrobiia > Chthoniobacterales > UBA10450 > Udaeobacter. The sequence continues at coordinate 98,946 of CAWHFD010000009.1, forward strand.
TCCAATACCGAGACTAACCAGTTTATGCATCGCCTTTAAAATTTGGGTCTCGTCCCATGGATCACCGTATGGATTCCCGAATGCCATCGAAATGTAGGCCACAACGCCCAGGTCCGCGGTTTCAGCTGTTCGTTTAATCAATTCCAGAAGCTTGTAGGATTCTTCGATTGTTTGATTCTGGTTTTTACGCAGAAAGGTTTCGGATATTGAGCAGGGGAAACCCAGAATTGAAACTGCTCGGGTGGCTATGGCGCGCTCAGCGCCCTTTTCATTGACGACGATGCCGATGATTTCGACATCGTCCGGCACATCGATTTGCTCCAGCACCTTCTCGCTATCGGCCATTTGCGGGACGGCCTTGGGAGAAACGAAACTTACGGCATCGATATGTTTGAAACCCGCACCAATGAGTGTGCGCAAGTAACGCGCCTTTAGTTCGGTAGGAATCTGCCGGCTCAGTCCCTGCCACGCATCGCGGGGGCATTCGATTAGCTTGAGGTCATTGCGAAGCGCGGAAATCGCAGCGGTCATTTAAAAAATTCCTTCGCGCGGTCGAAGAAACTTTTGCGCATTGGAGTGTTTTCATCGCCGCAAAGCGCAGCAAATTCCTCCAGCTTGCGGCGTTGCTCTGGATTCAGGCGCGACGGCACCTCGACGATCAGCCGCGCAAACAAATCACCGTGACCGCGCCCACTTACGCTTGTTATCCCCTTTCCGCGCAGTTTAAACATTTGCCCCGTTTGCGTGCCTGGGGGGACTTTGAGCTGCGCCTTGCCTTCAAGGGTCGGCACATCGATTTCGCCGCCCAACGCCGCAATCCAGAACTGGATCGGCACGTCGCAGTACAAATCGTCGTCTTCGCGGTGAAAGATGTTGTGCTCCTTGAGATGGACGACCACATAGAGATCGCCCGCGGGTCCGCCGCCAACGCCAGCCTCGCCGTTTCCGGAAGAACGTAATCGGGTGCCCTCCCTGATTCCGGCAGGAATCTTCAGCTTGATCCGGCTTAGCTTTTCGACGCGTCCTTCGCCGCCACATTTCTGGCATGGTTTTTCGATGATCTCGCCGGCGCCGTGGCAGCGAGGACACGTTTGCGAGATATGAAAGAAACCGCGCGAACTGATGACCTGACCACGCCCAGCACACGCCGGGCAGTTGACCTTGTGAGAGCCGGATTCAGCACCGATGCCGTGGCATTTTTCGCAGGTACCAAGCTTCTCAATCTCGATCGTCTTCTCAGCGCCAATAGCCGCCTCCTCCAGCTTGATTTCCATGTCATAGCGCAAATCTGATCCGCGACGACGATCATCTGTGCGCTGACCGGAGCCGCCACCGAAGAATGTCTCGAAAAGTCCTCCGCCAAATCCAACGCCGCCAAACACTTCCCGGAAAATTTCGAATGGATCATGAAAACCACCACCGAAACCAGCGCCCCCCTGCGCGAAAGCGGCATGTCCAAAGCGGTCGTACGCGGCGCGCTTCTCCGGATCCATCAGTACGTCGTACGCTTCACCTAACTCTTTGAATTTTTCCTCGGCGTGCGGGTCGTCGGGGTTTTTGTCGGGATGAAACTTTATGGCGAGCTTGCGATAGGCGCGTTTGATCTCTTCAGAGGCGGCAGTCCGTTCGACGCCCAAAACCGTGTAATAATCGCGTTTGTCCGTGGCCATGCAGCGATTAGTCCTTTGTCAGGAAGTGTGGCTAACCAGGGAAGCAACCAGGAACGCTCACTTCTTTGCAGGACCGCTGGAGACAACCACTTGCGCAGGCCGCAAGAGACGATCCTTCAAACGATATCCTCGCCGGGCCTGGCGAATAACCGTTCCTTCGCGAGAATCGCTTGGCTCATGACCAATCGCTTCATGAAGGTTCGGATCGAATTTTTTGCCCGCGGCTTCGATCGGTTCCAATCCGTTTTCCGCGAGCAAATCGTTCAGCTGTTTTTGAACCAGAATCATTCCGGAATAGATCGGCGATTCCTGTGCCTGGGTTTTTGCAACTGCCAGACCGAGTTCGAAGTTATCGAGAATCGAGGCCAACTGCTGGAGTAACGCGCTGTTTGCATATTTAATCGCCTCCTCTTTTTCTCGGGTAGCACGTTTCTTGTAATTTTCGAAATCAGCCTGGCTGCGGGCCGCGAGATCGCGGAACCGGTCGAGATCGGCTTGCAAGCCGGACATTGCATCTTCGGAATCGGTCCCGGTGGCAGGAGCGGGTGAGGACACCGGCCTTGCCTGTGCTGATGCATTCATTTCCTGGTCTTGTTCAGGGGAAGGAATTTTTTTCATGTTTTGCGAATGGCGATCAATGTCATGTCGTCGTTTTGCGGAACCGACCCGGTAAACTCGCGCACGTCCTCAATGATCCTCTTTACAATCGCTTGCGCGCCATCGTCTGCGCTGGCGCGGACTGACTGCATCATACGGTCGACACCAAACTCGTCTCCTTCGGAGTTAAGGGTCTCAGTCACGCCGTCGGTGTAGAGAACGAGGCAATCGTTGCGCTCGAGCGGTACCGCGAAATCAACTGTAAGCCTATCGAACACGCTTCCGCTGTCAATTCCTACCACCATTCCCGGTGACTTCACCGCAGTAACGGTTTGTGACTGCCGCTGGTACCACAACGGGGCATCATGCCCGGCGCGCGCCAGCGTAACACCATCGTGATGATGATCGAGGATCAGATAGGCCATACTGATAAACATGTCTTCCTTAACATCGGGATAAAGCTGCCGATTTACCTTTCGCAGGACATCTGCAGGCGACGGGTTTCGGGCCGCCTCGGCCCGCAACACGCTTCGGCAGATCGCCATGATGAGTGATGCAGGCACACCTTTCCCGGAGACATCAGCGATCGCGACGCCCAACCGATCTTTATCCACGTCGATGTAATCGAAGTAGTCGCCGCTTACCTGGCGGGCCGGCACATTAATCCCGCTGATTTGAAATCCATTGATGGCCGGCGCTTCTGACGGGAGCAGGATGCGCTGAATGTCTCGTGCGATTTCGAGGTCGTGATCCAAGCGTTTCTTTTCGTTCGCCATCGAATAAATGATGGCGTTGTAGAGCGCAAAGGCGGATTGTTCGGCAATCGATTTAAAAACGACAAAATCGGCCTGCGAAAACGGCGCACCCATTGGCCCGTTCGCCAACGCCAGCACTCCCATATCCTGATCTCCATAACGCAGCGCGGCAGCCATCACTGACACGCTGCCAAAGGCGCTTCCGCGCAACTTGGCCAATTCCGTCGCTTCAGAAAACTCGTTCAGACACACAGCCTGACCTGCTTGCCAAACACGCCCAACGAGTCCTTCACTCGGTCCAATCGTGTGGAGCCTCAGAAAACTCTCCAGGGCGACGGGATTGGCAGCCGCCTGTTGCAAAATATCTTGCGGGATATCAATCAGCGGCGGACAGCCCTTGGAGATAAACGCGGGCGTAAGCTTCCCGCCGGTGCGATCACTCACATAAAGCGCGCCGCCATGTGCATCCAGAATACGCGTGGCGCCCTCGACGATAAGCCGATGTAGTTCCTGAGGTCGAATCGATTCCCGGAATGCCTCGCCCAAACCGTGCAGGAAATCGAAGACGAGTGTTTCCTCGACTTGAATTTCCTCATGCGAGCGCTCCAGCCAGCGAATTCGGCGCGTCTGGAAGTAAGCAGTGACAACCCACCCGGCCAGAGACGCGACAAGGAGTCCAAGGAGAAGGGTCGGCCACATTTCGCAGGGCCAGCTTACTTCGAAGACGCCTCGTGATGAAGATCTTGTCTTAAGAAATCGAGAACGTCCTTAAAGCGAAAGATATTTTCCGGCGCCGCCTCGCAAAGCGCCTCGTGGGCCTCCAGCATTGTTTCTGCCTCTTCCTTTTTCCCCGAATGCGGTGACTGGTCTCTGGTGGCTTGCTCGAACGCCTCACATTCCGGGGCGCGGGCGCCATCGCTATGGATGTCGAATATCTGGTCTAAACCAAGCCCGGAAAGCAGTTGCTGGCTGCGGTCTCCGCAATGGATGATATGAAGATGGCCATGGCCGAGTTCCTTCAGGCGCAACGCCACGCTCGCCATCGTGCCCATGAATGTGGAATCCATCATGGCGCAATCCGCAAGGTCGACCACAAATTCGCGATAACCGCGGCCCAACATTTCGCGTGCGAACTCCTTGAGGTTGCCGCTATTGAGGAAACTACCTTTTCCCTCCACTTTCACCCATACGGTCGGCCCTCGTACCCCAACTTGAATAGATGAGTCCACAGTTACTCTCTCAAACGATACCAGCCCGAAAGGCATGCTGTCAAACCTGGCAGAGGCTTGGAGAAAATTCCCATGAACTGATCCCGAATGCGGCGCTAAAGAGCTGCATCGATGCTGACTTACGGATGCACGGGAAAGAATAGCGAGGCGGTCGGTCGCGCTATTTACTCCCAGAGAAACGAGCGGTTCTCCGCCACGATCCGGCCGTTCGTGATTAACAGGCATCTCCAGGCAATCACTTGCCCATCGTCCAAGTAATCGTCCCCGATCACCTTGAATTCCGTCTTGTGAGTGCCGCGCACGTTTTTATACGTGATTTCCTGAGCTTGGACGTGTTGGTGCAATTTTTCCTGGCGATACTCCAAACGCACTGTGACATCGGCGGGGCGTTTGGCGCGCCAAAAGAAATCGAAGTAATTACCAAAACGCTGGCGTTGATCAAGCCCCGTCACCGCACCAAACAATCGGTATTGCCTCTCAAAAACGATGGGGGCGTCCTGAACCGTAGCAGTTGCCTGGTTCGGCGAATTTGACTTTGCGCCAATCTTGTTCGTCGTCTGGTGCGCTCTTTGGCTTGCCGTAAGCGCTAGTGCGCTTAAGAAGAAGAGCTTTGTTTTTCTAAATTCGAAATCTTTGTCCAAGGCCACCGGTAGCGGAGTCACTTTTTCTACTACTTTCGGTTCTGGTCGAGTGCCCTTGCCCGAAGCGGACAGAGCAAGAAACGTCAAAACGAAAACGATCGTGGCAAATCTCATTTCCATAATAAAGCGGCTCCCTCGAGTCGGTGTCAACGCGCAACGGACAGGTGCGCTATGGAACTCGCCGGGATTCGGAAGTATTTTTTTTGGTGATTGAAGTTCGTTACGAGCGCGGAGTTTACTTGCCGAAACAGGATATCTGGCTGGATCCATGGGAGGCAAAAGACTTCGGGTTTGTTTCGCACGCGCATGGCGACCACATCGCACCGCACAAGGAGGTTATCGCTTCCCAACGCACAGCAAGCCTGATGCGAGTCCGCCTGCCGGGTTCGCGTATTGAGCATGCTCTGCCATTCGGTGAAAGACGTTCCGTTCGCGGTATCGACCTGATGTTGATACCTGCCGGGCATATATGTGGTTCAGCGCAGTGTCTGATTTTCGCTGACGAGGGGACGCTTCTGTACACGGGCGATTTCAAGCTGCGTCCCGGGAAGTCCGCCGAGCAAGCGGAGTGGCGTCAGGCTGAGACACTCGTGATGGAAACGACTTTTGGACTGCCGCGTTATCGCTTCCCGCCGACGAAATCAGTCGTGGATCAAATGGTGGCGTTTTGCGGCGAAGCCATTGAGGCAGGAGAGGTCCCCGTTCTGCTCGGCTATTCGTTAGGCAAAGCACAGGAAATCCTCTGTTCCCTGGATGGCGCCGGCTTAACACCCATGCTGCACGGCTCGATTTTTCGAATCACCCGTATCTACGAACAGTTTGGCCAATCGTTTTGCAAATACGTGCGATACCACCCGAATGACCTCGCCGGGAAAGTGTTGATCTGTCCGCCGAGTGCAAATCGATCACAGATGCTGGAGAAAATCCCGCGCAAACGTGTGGCGCTGGTCAGTGGTTGGGCCGTCGATCCCGATGTCGTTTACCGTTACCGGGTTGATGCAGCCTTTCCCTTGTCCGATCATGCGGACTACGACGATTTGCTTCGATACGTCGAATTGGTGCAGCCGCGCCGGGTGTTAACAATGCACGGATTCGCCGCTGCGTTTGCCTGCGACCTTCGCCGTCGCGGCATGGAGGCCTAGGCGTTGAGCGAGGAAAACCAGATGGAGTTGCATTTTGGAGCCAAGGATTGCGCACCGCGATCTGTCCCTAAACCTGTTGGAACACCGCGCAATCCGCGCCAGTCAATTTCGGAATCTGAATTTCTGCGGTTTGCCGATATGGGTGAAGCCATTGCGGCGACTCCGGCAAGATCGGAGAAGATTCGTTTGCTATCCGATTGCATGCGGAGCCTAACAAGGGAGCAGCTTCCGATTGCAGCCACGTATTTCACCGGAAAGGCATTTGCTCAAAGTGATCCGCGTGTGTTGCAGGTCGGATGGGCGGTAATTTTCCGGGCGTTGCAGGACGCGACCAGAATCGGCGAAGCTGAATTTCATCGCGTCGCTGGCAGGCACGGCGATGCGGGCAAAACTGCTCTTGAATTACTCGATGGGCGAACGGCGCCGCATGCATTCAGCATTCGTGAATCGGCTGAGTGGTTCCAAAACCTTCATCGCGCGCATGGGCCGATCGCGAAGGCAAAGTTGCTGCAAGAACGATTTTCGATTCTATCCCCGCGCGAAGGCCAGTATATCGTCAAGATTTTGACAGGCGATCTCCGCATTGGCTTGCGTGAGGACCTGGTGGAGGAAGCCATCGCCAGGGCGTTCGATGTTTCGCTCGAAGAGGTCAAACACGCTAACATGTTGTTAGGCGACATTGGACGCACCGCGCTGCTGGCTTCCCGAAAAGAATTGAATCGAGCCGAACTATCGATGTTTCGTCCGATCAAGTGCATGCTCGCCACTCCCGAATCAGACCCGGATGCCGTTTGGAGCCGCCTTATCCAGGCGAAGAGTTCTGCGATCGGTCGCCAGCCGCGGCCATCCACCCAGGCTACAGTCTATGTTGAGGACAAATTCGACGGCATTCGCGCGCAACTCCATTGCAGCAGAGACAGAGTCGAAATTTTCTCGCGCGATTTGAGACGCATTACCGAACAATTCCCGGAGCTCCTTGAACAAGCCATGACCTTCGACCAGGAGCTGATTGCTGACGGTGAAATCATAGCGTGCGCAGAAGGCCGGCGACTGACGTTCTTCGATTTGCAAAAGCGACTCGGGCGCAGGGACGAGAACGCAGACCTGTTTGCACGCGCGGCAGCGGATGTGCCCGTCGCCTTCGTGATTTTCGATGTTCTCTGGATGAACGGGCGCTCGCTCTTGCGTACGCCGCTACAAGAGCGGCGGCAACAACTCGGGACGCTCGTGTTACCGCCTAAATTTCGCAGGGCGAAGGTAACGCCGGCGCATTCTGCCAGCGAGATTGAGCAAATCTTTCAGGATGCGCGCCGGCGCTCGAATGAAGGCTTGATGATCAAAGATCCGGAAAGCTTCTATCTCTCGGGCACCCGTGGAATGTATTGGTTCAAGCTGAAGCGCGAATTGGCGACGCTGGATGTGGTGGTTGTCGCCGCGGAGCTTGGCCACGGTAAACGCAATAATGTACTGAGCGATTACACGTTTGCAGTGCGCGACGAAATCTCCGGAGAACTTTTGCCGATCGGCAAGGCGTACAGCGGGTTGACCGACGCGGAGATCGGGGAATTAACAGAGCACTTCAAACAGAACACGATTGCCGATCACGGCCGATATCGCAGGGTGAAACCGGATGTCGTGCTTGAGGTGGCTTTCAATTCAATCCAGCCCAGCACACGTCACGCCAGTGGATTGGCGCTGCGTTTCCCAAGGATCAAGGCGATTCGGCGCGACAAGAATGTTGATTCCATCGATACAGTCCAGTACGCGCGCGACCTTGTCAGGCGGTCAACAAATTCACCAACCGACTTCGAGAAGAGCGCCTGACGAGGGTCCGATGCTTACTCTGGGGTCGGCGATGAAGTCGGCGAAGTTGCCTCGGTAGCGGGAGCTGTCTCCTGGGGACGCTGTAGCGGCGGAGTTGCCCTCATTTTTTGTAGCTCTTCCAGCCTGCGCTGCCTTTCAGCGAGGTGTTCCTGCATTCGTTGTTCTCGGTCAGCCCTTCCCCGAGAGGGATCTGCAATGAGGCCTTTGAGTTCAGGGGGAATGGTCCGCTGAGGTCCGGCGGGAGCGACTCGGGGCACTGCAGGAACCCTCGACCTCCCAGCAACGTTCTCCCGTGCGGCCAATGCTTTCTCCCTTTCATCCAATGCTTTCTCCCGAGCGTCCAGCTCCGTTTTTCGCTGAGCGAGTTGTTGTTCAGCGGTGGAATTTTGCTTTTGACACGAGCAAACCAGCGCAAAAGGAATCAGCATCGAGAGGACAAAGAGTTTTTTCATATCAACGGTGGATTGGGTCTTGTTGTGTTGAACGAACAAAAAGGGGCGTTTCTCGATGTCAAACGAAACTTAGCGCTCCGTAGCCTGTGGTGCAGGCAAACTTGCCGGTGTAACGCTGATCACTTCTACGCCACGCCGAAAACGCTGGACGTTGGCAAACACTGCCAGCATCGCCAAACAAAAGACAATGATTAGCATCAAAAAAAAAGCGATGTTCGGGGCTCGACGCTGTTGAGATTCTTCAATCGCTGTTTCTGGCAAATTCACGCCCCCTACGATCCGGGTAAACGTCGCGAGCGCAAACGAGTTAGTGCGCGTCAGTGGAGACGCAGCGCTGCGATTGCGTTCATTACGCGGTCACTCAACCGCCCGTAAAGATTCTTTCCTGCCGAATCCAGATCGGCTGTGTCGAAAAAAATCGGTTCTCCAACGACAACAGTAATTGGCACAAAACGAAGGCGCCCGCCGCTGCGCGGCAGCGCTTGGTCGGCGCCAAAAATCCGCATTGGGACGACCGGTGCGAGTGTTTTGGCAATCACCAGGCCCAATCCCGGCTCGGCTGGTTGCAAGTTGCCGTCGAGCGTCCGCGAGCCTTCGGGAAAAACCAGGACGCCATTGCCGGCTTGCAAGACGCGGATCATAGCTTTAATGGCACTGCGATCGACCCCTTCCTGATTGACTGGGATAACATTCAGTTTTGGCAAGACCCGACCCAACAGCGGCACACTCAAAAGCGTCCGCCGAGCCAGAAAATAAATCGCCCGATCACACGCAGTTCCGGCCAGCGGCGGATCGAGATAGCTCTGGTGATTCATCGCGAGAATTACCGGCCCATTTTGAATCATGCGCTCCCGATGAATAATCCGGAATTGAAACAACAATCGCCCGCCCAGCCGCGCAAAATGATAACCAACCCAATAATAGAAATTCATTCACCGAGCGCGCGATTTCTTGAATGGCGGATCGCCGATAGCCAAACCCAATTGTTTTAGCCGGCTCATGATATCGTCCACGACTTGGTCAATGGTGACGTGGGAAGTGTCGATCACGTGCGCATCAGTCGCGATCACCAGAGGCGAGAGCGCACGTGAAACATCGTCGTGATCGCGTATGGCGATTTCATCGCGTTCTCCTTGTGCAGCACGACGTTGAAGACGGACCTCGGGCGAAGCATCGATATAGAACTTATAGGGCGTGTCTCGGAACACGACCGACCCAATGTCCCGCCCCTCGATCACGACGTCATGTCCGCCGGCGCACTCATGAAGCTTCTGTGAAACGATTTGCCGTACGCGCGGCAATCTGCTGACCCGAGAAACCCTTTCGTTCACGCGATCGTCACGCAAATGGTCCATGGGATCAATATTGTTTAAAAGGATGCGCGACTCGTTGTCTTGAACGGCGCAGGTAAGTGCGGCTAAATCCAGCGCTGCACCAATGCGGTCGCTCTCGTCCGGCCGTATGCTTCTTTGCAGGAGATGCCAGGTGATCGCACGATAGAATCCACCAGAGTTGACATAGATAAAACTGAGCCGACGGGCAAGCTCCCGTGCCACGCTGCTTTTTCCCGACGCCGCTGGACCATCAATGGCGATGACGCGATCCAAGCGCTGCTGGGAAGCCTTTGATCCCATGGTATTCAGTGAGTAACGGAATTTGCTAGCCTTCCTCCGCCGGCGCGGGAGCGAGCGAGCCGATCACAGGCGTGCTGACCTGCATCCGTTTTTGGTTCGTAAATTCTTCGATTACTGTTTCGAATCCCGGATACGATTCGCGAATACATTCGGCGTCCTGAATGACGGTCTCGCCGTCAGCAAACAGCCCCGCTATGGCAAAGGCCATGGCAATGCGATGATCGCCAAAACTCGGCAGCCGAGCGCCGTGGAGCGGCGCCGGTCCATAGATTTCAAGACCGTCACTTAACTCGTTCACTTGGGCACCCATAGCGCGCAAGTTATGGGCGATCGCTGCAATGCGATCGGTTTCTTTGACGCGCAATTCCTCGGCATGCCGGATTGTTGTTTTCCCGCTCGCCAGGACGCCTGCGATAGAGAGAATCGGCAGCTCATCAATCAGCTGTGGGACTTCCTTGCCCTGAATGACGGTTGCCTTAAGCGGGACACCGGTGACTTCGACAATGCCGCGCGGCTCAAGCTGCTCAACATCCTCGACGGCCTCCCGGACCTGCGCGCCCATTCGAAGCAATACTCCCAGTATCGCCGTTCGCGTATCGTTCAAACCAATGTTGCGAATGAGCAGATGACCACGGCGTTGCGCCGCAGCGGCCACCAGCCAAAAAGCCGCTGAAGAGATATCACCAGGAATGTCAAAATCCCGAGACTCTGGAACCTGGTCGCCGAAAACTGTCACACTGCCATCAGCTTCCGTAGTCGTTCGCACCAGGAAATAGTTGAGCATTTTCTCCATGTGGTTGCGCGTAGGTGTGGGTTCTGCGATCGTCGTTTTGCCTCTGGCAAAGAGACCCGCCAGCAGCAATGCGCCTTTGACCTGTGCGCTCGCCACAGGCGGACAATAGTGAATTCCCCGAAGTGACCCGCCGGAGACGCGCAGCGGCGGCGTTCCATCAGGACCTTCAGCGACAACGCTCGCCCCCATCTCACAAAGCGGAGCGATGATCCGGTCCATTGGACGTTTCGTAAGTGCCGGATCTCCCACCAGACGACTCTCGAACTTTTGTCCGGCCAGAAGACCTGCGATAAGACGGATCGTAGTCCCGGAATTACCGCAGTTGATATCTGCGGTTGGCGCAGTGAGGATTCGCCTTTTTCCATGGACGACCAACTTGCTGGCCTCAGGCTGCTCGATCTTGATTCCCAATGCGCGCATCGCATTCACCGTGTGCATGCAATCTTCGCCGGGGAGAAATCCGTTCAGCGTGCAGACGCCGTTCGAGAGAGCGGCAATGATCACGGCGCGATGTGAAATGCTCTTGTCGCCCGGTACAGTAATCTCGAGATCGATTCGGGGGGCTCGCTTTACCCGCAACTCCATACAATCAACTGAACGTCGTAATGTTCATGCCGAATGCTCGGATAAAAACCCTGTGCTGATCTGATTTGGCATTCAGTAACCCGCATCGGCGGAACTCGCGAGCGGCTGCGTTATGGCACAAGGAAAATCTTGTCCGTGTAAGGATCCTTCACTTCAGTGCCGGGAGGGAATCCTTCCACATCGATATATTTGCCGGGCGAATACGGACTCTCCACGAGGTGCGGTTTTCCGGGGACAGGAATCCCGTACGGATAATCGCCCTTTGCCACCTTTGTCGGCGGCGGCGCAGCTGTAGGCGGTGGCGTAGATGCTACTTGCGGTGGGGGCGGCGTGGGCGTACCCACGGGCTGTACCGGCCCATTCGGGTTGAACGGTTGCTGCGGCGGTGGGTATTCTTGCGTCTGAGTGGAAGCGTAAGTCGACGCCCTGTGATGTTGGGTCACTGGTGGCGGCTCCTCAGCGCATGAGGCGAGAAAGAAAGCCGCGAGGAGAGCAAGAGCGAGTGAAAATTTCATAATGAAAGACTTTTCGTAATCGTATCCGGAGTCAGAGTCGTTGCCAATCACTAAATCACGCTTTGTTCACACGCCTGAGAATCGTTGACAAATAGCAGCATGAATACAATGCGCCGGCGCGTGTCATCCGAATCCGAAGTACAAATGGCCGAGAATTCACATGCAGAGATTTTGGTCGTGGACGATGACGCCATGAGTCGCAGGATATTGGCGCAACTGTTGAGTACCTCCGGTTACAATTGTCGCGTGTCCAGGGATGGTTCCGAAGCACTGCAGATAATTCACGCCAAACCGCCTGCGCTTTTGCTGCTGGACTTTGATATGCCGGGACTAAACGGCGCTGAGGTGCTCAAGCGTCTTCGTTCGGACGAAGATGCCGCCGTCTCCCAAGTTCCCGCCATCATGCTGACTGCGCATGGCAGCGAACAGAGCGAGGTCTCCTGTCTCCAGGCCGGTGCGGATGATTTTGTGACGAAACCGGTAAATGCCTCAGTATTGCGCGCGCGAATTGAGACACAGCTTCGGCTCCGGTCGATGCGCCGGCAATTGGAACAGCAAAATGATGAACTGGAGAAATGGCGTCGGGATCTGGAGCGCGATCTGGCAGCCGCGCGTTTGACGCAGCAATCATTAATCCCACAGAAACCGCTGATGCTGCCTGGTTGGCAGGTTGCAACTTGTTACCGGCCTGTGATCCAGGTTGGCGGCGATATCTATGGATGGCTCCAAATGAAGAACGGGCGGATCTTGTTTTGGATCGCCGATGGCACCGGCCACGGCGCGGCCGCCGCGTTGCTTACCACCTTGGCAAAACTTCTCTTCCAGCACGGCCTTGAGCACGATACACCGGTGACGCTGATGGAAGCTGTGGATGACGATTTTCGCAGCATCTTCGGCGCGCACTCATTCATGACTGCAATGTGCGTCGCCTTGGATCCCACCACCGGACACGCAGCCGTTGTCGGCGCAGGGCACCCCCCACTCCTGGTTGTTCGCCACAACGGATCGACGCAGTCAATCGCTTCGGTAGCGCCTCCGCTGGGCTTAATCAAACGCGCGACCTTCAGCGAAACACCCATCCATTTAAACCCCGGCGATGCTTTCCTGCTTTACACCGATGGCCTTTTGCATTGGAGCAAAGACGAGCGCCACCGGCTAAGTCCCAAACAGCTACAAAAAATGCTTGATCCTTCCGCACCCAGCGCCGAGGCGTTGCTGAACACAATCCTGGTGCAAACAGCTCCCGAGAATTCTGGAGATTCTGCAAATACTGCTCCTGACGATGTTGCAGCCATCGCAGTGCGCCGGTTGGTCGGGCAGTAAAATTTTTTATTTATCTCAAATTTAGTTCTTGCTCTCTCGCAGGCGAAACGTTAGTCAGCGTCCATGCCGAAAACCAAAAAAACTTCCAAGCGCAAACCGAATCCCGCATTCATGAAACCGGTCCAGCCGGATGATAAGCTTGCTGCTGTCGTCGGGTCGCAGCCGCTATCGCGCCCGGAGCTTACCAAGAAGCTTTGGGCCTACATCAAGAGGCGGGGTCTGCAGGACAAAAAGAAAAGGATCATGATCAACGCCGACGACGCGCTCAAGCCGGTATTTAATGGCAAGAGCCAGGTGAGCATGTTCGAGATGACCAAGCTCGTCTCGAAGCACCTTCGCTAGATCAGAAATCCGTTGAGAGCCCGCATTGCCACACTGGACTGTTTCGGGCTTGGAAAAAAATGATCGCCGCACCGGGCGGTACGTTGTACCGCTCTTGCGCCCGCTTGCAATCTCGTCGAAGATGTTTGAGTGAAAATCCCTCGATTATTTGTCTTCGCAGTCGCAGCCTCCGTTTTGTTTGCGCCATTTGCACGAGCGGAATCTGCCTGGTTGAATGACTATAAGAAAGCGCAGGAAGAGGCGAAAGCGAACAACAAGCTTCTGCTGCTAAATTTTACCGGCTCTGACTGGTGCGGGTGGTGCATAAAAATCGATAAGGAGATTTGGTCGCAGCCGCAGTTCAAAGATTACGCGCGCGACAACCTCGTGCTGGTGGAGCTAGATTTTCCCCGCCGAAAGGCCCTCCCTGCCGAGCTGAAAAAGCAGAACATCCAACTCGCGCAACAGTACGAAGTTCTTGGGTTTCCGACGATCGTCGTGTTAAACGGCAATGGGCAGAAGCTTTGGCAATTTGACGGTTACTTCCCCGGCGGCCCGGATGCGTTCATTGCGGAACTGCAAAAATTGCGGCACGGATAACCGGGCGCTGATCCGATCGGTTTTGCACCTGAGTAACTGACACCAGAGCGTCAGGCGGATTCTTTCGTTGATTTCTTCTCAACTGCCTTAGCCTTGCCAGGCGAAGGACTTTTGGCCGTGTCTTTCGACGCGGAGGATTTCTCGCCAGCTTCGGCCGTTTTCGGAGCCGAGTCTTTTTTCGCTGCTTCTTTGTACGAATCGCTGCGATAATCGGTGCTGTAAAATCCCGAGCCTTTGAAAATCAGACCCGCACCCGTTCCCAGTAAACGTTTCACCTTCCCGTGTCCCCACTTTGGCAACCGACAAAGCTCCTTTGGACATTCGCGGAACGGTTCATCGCGCATTGACTGGAATGCTTCGAAAGTCTGGCCGCACTTCTTGCACGAATATTCGTAGGTTGGCATGATCAATCTCGGACGACCGTCAAAAGTCTGCATTAAAGGACTTAGAATTCAACTTTCGAGCTGCCTCAATGTTTAAGCACTAATCCACATCCACGCGATGTTACGGCACAAAAGGTAGCCACGACTGTCGGAAGCTTCAGCAATGGGCCCCTTTATTCGTGTCGATTCGTGTCTAATAGTGCTTGATGATGAATCACGGCGTAAGAGAAATTGCGGAGCTATTTCCAACTTTGATGGAGATCAAAGACCAATCGCTGCGCGAAAAAGTGGCAGCAGTATGGAACGAAGCCATAACGACTGGCTGCGGCGGCAAGGGCTGGACGTTCGATGAATTGCGGGCAGTGAAGTTCACACTGCTGGCTGGCGATATCGACATGACCTTTGTCGAGCATCTCAATTCGTGTGCGCGCCAGTGCATCGCGATCGCCGATGTGCTTGAGAGTTCGTTCCGCTGCGGGATTCCCATCCAGCGCGATCATCTTATCGCCGGGGCGCTTCTGGCGGATGTTGGTAAACCGCTCGAGTACGACAAAGGAACCTCGGGCAAAGTGATCCAGGGAAAATTCGGACAACAGGTGCGCCATCCCTTCAGCGGCGTCGCGCTCGCGTACAAGCACGGCATTCCGGGCGAAGTTTTGCATATTATCGCCACGCACAGCCATGAAGGCGACAAGGTGGAGCGCTCGATCGAATCGATCATTTTCCACCATGCCGATTTCGTGGACTTCGACATTGCCAAGCTTCTGGGTAAACGCGCCGCGAAAAAGTAAAACTGTAGCAACGCTGGACTCGCGCGCCGGAGCTGAATAATTTGTTGCCGACGTTTGTATGGGCTTGACGCTTGTTGAGAAAATTGCAGCACGGCACGCAGACGGATTTGCTCCGGGAACCGCGGTGCACAGCGGAGACTTTGTTTCGATCCGCCCGCGTCACGTGATGACGCATGACAACACCGGCGCGGTGATCCCGAAATTCAAACAGATCGGAGCAACCAAAATCGCAGATCCGGCACAACCGGTCTTCGCAATCGACCACGACATCCAAAACACTTCGCCGGAAAATCTGGCGAAGTACGCCAAGATAGAAGCCTTCGCGAATGAGCACGGCATCGACTTTTACCCGGCCGGCACCGGCATTTCGCATCAGGTAATGGTGGAACAGGGTTACGTTGTTCCAGGCTCGATGGTAGTGGCCAGCGATTCGCATTCGAATCTCTACGGCGCGATCGCCGCCTTGGGCACGCCGGTAGTGCGCACAGATGCAGCGAGCATTTGGGCGACCGGAGTCACGTGGTGGCAGGTCCCACCGGTCGCGAAGGTTGTGCTCAAGGGAAAACTTTCGCCCGGCGTCGTCGGCAAGGACGTCATCATCGCTCTGTGCGGACTCTTCAATAAAGACGAAGTGCTCAATCATGCGGTCGAATTTGTCGGCGATGGCGTGGCAAATCTTCCGATGTCCGCGCGCATGACCATCGCCAACATGACCACCGAGTGGGGCGCGCTTGCGGGCGTGTTTCCGTTCGATGAGGTGACAGTGAATTATTTGCGCTCGCGCGTCCCTGAGTTCACAAATCCGAAACGTCCGGGGAAACGAAGCGCGAAGAGTCGTTCAGATTATGCCAACACCGAGATCGACCTGTGGTGGAAAAATCGCAGCGAATTCAGCGCCGATTCCGACGCAAACTACGCCATCGAGCTTGAACTTGATCTTGCGACTGTGGTTCCGCATGTGTCCGGGCCTAACGAAGTCAAAACCATGGTGTCGCTGCCAGAGATGGAAAGAAAACATGTGCCCATCCAGAAGGCGTATTTGTTGTCGTGTGTGAACGCCCGCTTCGAGGATTTGCACGATGCCGCCGAAGTCATCCGCGTGCGGGGCGGGCGCGTTGCCGAAGGCGTAGAATTTTATCTCGCCCCGGCAAGCGCTGAAGTGCAGGCGCGCTCGGAATCGAATGGGGATTGGCAAACTCTGATCGGCGCAGGCGCAATTGCGTTGCCACCTGGTTGCGGCGCGTGCATCGGTCTGGGGCGCGGTCTGGTGCAAAAAGGCGAAATCGCGATCAGCGCCACCAATCGCAATTTCAAAGGACGCATGGGCGACCGCGACGCGTTTGTTTATCTCGCCTCACCTGCCGTGGTCGCCGCAAGTGCGCTGGCCGGATTCATTTGCGCGCCGACAAATTTCGACGAACGCCCTGCTGGCATAGCAGTCCGTCGCCCTGAGAAAAAATCAAGATCTGCAGGATCGGTGCAGATCATGGAAGGCTTCCCGTCCAGCGTGCGCGGCCGCGTTCTTTTCATCGACAAAGACAATTTGAATACCGACGGCATTTACGCTGGCAAACACACCTATCGCGACGATATGACGCCCGCTCAGATGGCCGCCGTCACATTCGAAAACTACGATCCGAAATTCAACGAACTCTATCAGGCGGGCGATGTGATCGTCGCCGGATTTAATTTCGGCACCGGCTCGAGTCGCGAGCAAGCCGCCACCGCGCTGAAGTTCAAAGGAATCCCGTGCGTCATCGCCGGCAGTTTCTCCGAAACGTACAAGCGCAACGCATTCAATAACGGCTTCGTCGTTTTCGAATGCCCGGAGTTGGTGACGCATCTACGCACGATCCCGCGGATGCGGGACGAGCCCACGACGGTCGGCTCTGAAATCACGATCGATTACGCAAGATCCGTTCTCGCAGCTGACGGAAAATCATTCCCCTTCCCGCCGCTCAGTCCCGCCGCGCAGGAATTGATCGTCGCCGGCGGCGCCGAAAAGCTCGTCGCTTCGCGGCTACGGGCAAACGCGGGAGCGGCGTAATTCCGGGGAGCACAGGCTGCCAGCCTGTTGGCGACGGCTGCCAGCTGCCGTGGACTTTTCTTTGTTGAGGGGATGTAGCAATTTGCACAGGTCATTCGGCGAGCCGCCGGATGTAACATGCCAGCGGCGTGTGCTCCCCAGAACTTATCGATTGAATCCGTGTCATCTGTGTAATCCGTGGTCGCAAAAATTGACCCGCGCTTGCAGGCCGGAATCTCGCCGATAAAGTCGCCTTCCTATGGCTAAATACAGAATTGCGTGGATGCCGGGAGACGGCGTGGGCAACGATGTGATGGAAGCGACGCGGATCGTTCTCGATCGAATGAAATTCGATGCCGAATACGTGCCTTGCGACATCGGCTGGGAATTTTGGTGCAAGGAAGGTAACGCCCTACCGGATCGCACGGTGAAAGCGCTCAAGGACACTACATGCGCACTCTTCGGCGCAATCACGAGCAAACCCCAGGATAAAGCGAAGGAAGAACTGGGCCCTGAACTCAAGGGAAAAGGACTGAGCTATTTTTCGCCCATCGTCGGTCTGCGGCAGTTGTTCAACCTCCATACCAACATGCGGCCGTGTAAAAGTTATCCCGGTAATCCGTTGAATTATCGCGGCAACAAAATCACTAACCCGAGCGGCGACGACGTTTACATCGATCAGGTCGTGTTCCGGGAGAATACCGAAGGCATGTATGGCGGCGTAGAGTTTTTTCCGTTGCCCGAGTCGGTTTACACCGCGCTGTGCGCGAATCCAAAAATGAAGAAGTGGAAGGACAAAGCGGGCCTGGAAAACATCGCGCTCTCCACCCGCATCATGAGCGTGCAGGGTTGCACGAATATTTGCAAAGAAGCGTTCGAGTTCGCCAAAAAGACCGGACGCAAACGCGTCACACTGATCGAGAAACCGAATGTGCTGCGCGAGACCGGCGGTTTGATGACACGTTGTTTTCGCGACGTGGCAAAGGATTACCCAGACATTTGGGCGGACGAAGTGAATATCGACGCCATCTGCATGTGGATGTTCAAAAACCCGCAGGATTACTCTGTGCTCGTCGCAGAAAATATGTTCGGGGACATCGTCAGCGATCTATGCGCGGGTCTTGTCGGCGGACTCGGCTTCGCGCCCAGCGCAAACCTCGGTGACAACTACGCAGTGTTCGAACCGACCCACGGTTCCGCGCCGAAATACGCCGGCCAATACAAGGTCAACCCAATCGCCATGCTTTTGACTGCAAAGCTGATGTTCGACTGGCTCAAGGAAACTCAAATGGCCACGCGATTGGAAACCGCCATCGCACGCGTGATCAAGGAAGGCAAAGTGCGCACCTACGATATGGGCGGCAACGCTTCCACCCTCGACGTAGCGAAAGCCATCGCCGAATACGCGAGTTCGTAGAGGGAAAGTCGCGTTTATCGTAACGGCTGACACTTGAACGTCAGCCGATTGAGGCAGCAATGCTTGAGTTTTCTACCGCTGCCACACGGGCAGGGATCATTTCGGCCCGGCTTTTTGCCTTTACGCAGCAGTTGCATAGTTCGGGGTCGCGCTCGATCGGCCGCTAATAGCTGCTCCATTGTTTCGTCTTTCTCCCAAGCGCCTTCCGACCAGAGTGCAATGTCGAATGGTTTCGACTCATCACGCTGATTAATCCCAATAGTCACTGACGCACGCGCCTTTGCGGCATACTGTTCGAGACTCGTCCGGAAGAGAGCATTCCGTCGGAACGTTCCCTCATCCAAACCGTCGTGGACGGTTACGTTAATGACGACGTCGCCTTCCTTTGCTGTAGCTCGGCGCATCTGGCGACCGGGAGCTTTCACCTTGCGCAAATCACGAATGCCTGCGTTCAACTTCGCAAGAGCCGAAGGACTCAATCCGAGCAACGCAAATGAAATCCAACGTGCCCCATCGTCGGTTCGAGCACGCAGCTCATTAAGAATTTCAGAGATTTGCGAGGGCACCTGAAGCTTCGGCACCTCGTCGGGAGACGGGTTGCCGTCCCATTCCGCTATGTAGAAAGGCTCGAATCGCTCTTCTCCACCGTCAAAGCTAAGTAGTCGCGGGCCTTCGTGCTCGGCGATCTCCGGCCGCTCCTCGTAAATGCTCGGATGAAGTCGGTTGTCCAAGTAGTGGCCAAAAATGTCGAGCTCATCACCGGAGACACTAATCTCAACGTGCTGATGAGCCGTCCGACGTTCGATATAATGGAGGAATGCATCAGGCGACCCCGAAAACCTCGTAATTACGTCCAAGTCCTCGATGGAAACTGACCACGGATACGCGTTGCCTTTGAACAATCCAAGCTGCTGAGTTATCGCGAGCTGAGTTGGTAAGCCGGATAAGTGTTGCAAGGTTACGGATATCGGCATCACTCGACGCAGTTGCTCCTGGGTCAGCTCTACGCTGCTGCCAGTGTCTCGCTCCTTAAACCGTATCCTGCCGTCGCGGTCGAGAATGCGCACGACGCGACGCGATAAAACGCGTCCTGAACGTTTGCAGTTAAGGAGTTCCTGAGTTTTGTGCGGCTGCCGCGTAATGCCTCACGTGGCACCTTCTTTCCTTTCGCCTCGGCTACCACCAGAAAAGGACCCCAGACAACCACAACATCTGCTTCGGTTTCGCCGCGAGGATTGTCTGGATCCGGAAAGCAAGCATTACGAAAGATATTCGCCGGCGGAAAGAGCCGCTGCATATAACCAGAAGTCTCTTCTTCCATCCAACGGGCAACGTGATCGCCGTAGCGGTCGCGCAAAGCGACATCGTTACGAGCAATGTTATCAAAAGCGTTAAACACAGCGTCGAAACACTGGCCGCCATGCACATAGAATGCGTGCGTCGGATCCAGAAAGAACAAGGGTCGATCTTGAACGTCCACGATCGTTGAAAGCGCGAGTCTACTTGCAGGTGTGAGCCCCATGACATCACGCAAGCTCGCCCATTCCAGATCAGATAATGCCCTAACTACTCCACCAACCTCATCTTTCGATGGCACCCAATCCACTGCCAATCGACCGGCTACTTCATTGACCTTCGATCTGATGTCGAGCAGCTCCGCCTCCTCGTCAGCCGTCCGCTTTTTTTTCGCGCGAGCTCTTCGTGTCTCGCTGCAATTGCCGCAAATTTATCGTGGCCACTATGGATTTTTGCTTCAGTCGCGGTGTTCAGTGCTTTCAGAATTTCGACGGCGCGCCAAGGCCCTACGCCAACGCGCGCAGCAAACTCGGCTTCAAACGGTCGCATTACCTTTTCAATTCGCCGGACCAGCTGCAGCGGGTAAGCGGATCCCGGACGATTCCAGAATACAGTCGAAGATGGCTCGCGAGATGATCCTTGGGATCGGTGTCCTCCCGCGCCGGAAACATCTCAGTGAAGTTCAGCGCGGCGCCATGCGCCTCGACTGCATCAATCACTTCCTGAATACGCGCGCTATCACCTCCCGAGCTCTTGTCGAATTCCGGATAGAGCAACCACGCTGCGTGCTCCACGCCAGCGGGCATCGGCCTCGCGTATTCCCTCACGCGACTGCTCGGAGTCGCGAGCCGACACAAAGCATAGCTAGCGAACGCAACGCGAGCATCGACATTCCGGACCGCTGATCTGAAGCGTAATTCGGCAACCGCAAGTTCTGCTGCAAACCGCTCGCTGAACTCGGCAGGAGATAGAAATTGTTCAGTCGTCACTCGAAATGCTTTCGTCTAATGTCGCATAAACTTACTGCGGAATTAGTGGCTGAAAATTAAAGTTCGCTAAACAACCGCGACAACTAACGATCGACGCCGTGCTTGAGTTGGCTTTCGTAGTCCGCGCTTTGCGGTGGGCATTTCGAGGCTGCGATCAGTGCTGATTGTCGGTCATAACCCGTTGGTTAGTTTGAAAAGAAACATTGACGGGATCTGAAAATGCGTGCTCGGTGGAGGCATGAAGATAAAAACTATTGGATTACTCTGGCGCTTTGCTTTTTCGCGGGGGCAGCGTGCTTCGCCGCCGACGACGCGAATATGGGCACGTGGAAGTTGAACGAAGGTAAATCGAAGCTTACGCCCGGGGAGGGAAAGAACACGACCGTTATGTATGAGGCCGCTGGCGACCAGGTGAAAGTTACCATCGACGGCACCGACGCTGAGGGTAAGCCGACGCATAACGAGTGGACGGGTAAGTTTGACGGGAAAGACTATGCCGTCACCGGTGATCCAAAGTCCGATATGCGGTCCTACAAAAAAATTGACGACCATAGGTTGGTGTTCACCATCAAGAAGGATGGTAAGACAACTATCATGGGCCGCATTGTCGTAGCAGCCGACGGCAAGTCCCGCATGGTAACGGCGCGTGCAGCTGGTGAGCAGGGCAAGAAGTCGAAAGAGAAAGCGGCCTATGACAAGCAGTAACTCGATCGCTGTTTGGCACGGCCATCCGTTGAACCGTTGAATCGTCAAAGCGTTAAATCGGATCGACTCCTCACCTCAGTCCTCTCCTCGAACGAGGAGGAGAGGCGAAGAAATGTTCGTGAACCGCTTGTGCGGTGGCAGATCGGACAGCGTTGGTGTTTTGTCGGATCTGCAGAGCGACATAGATCAACGAAATCACGACCGCGATCGCGCCGATCACTTGTCCGATATTCGCGAGATCGGTGAGGCTCATGTGTCAGACGTCACTTGTAGAGCAAGCGCTCCGCTTGCGAAACCAAAAAGCGGCAGGCGATGCGCCTGCCCTACAACTCAGGTGCGCGCTTCAGTTGTCTGTCGTACTCGGCGGCGTCGAAGTGGCCGCTCGATTCTGCGATGAGTCCGTCGTTGTCGAAGTTCCAGAGTTCATAGCCGCTGATCCGAACTTTGTTTCCGGTTCCGCTAGGTCCGGTGTTCGTTCCGGTCAACGTCCAATGAAACGCGGTTCTGTTTCCGCGCGGCTCCAATTTGTCGAACGTCACGATCATGTCCGGAAATGTTGTCATGAACGTTTGCGCTTCCCTGGCAATCGCCGCGCGTCCAACCGCGGGAGGCCCTTTATTAATGCTAATTGAGCCGCGCTCCGCGAAGAATGCCGCGACGCTCTCAGGCTTGTGGTTGCACCAAGCCTGTGCGTATCGGGTGCAGGTTCAGAACATAGGTAACACTCCAGGTTCAATACATAGGTAACACTTTGGGGAGAGAAAGGCGCTAAAAAGGCGCTCTATGCCGTGGAAAAAAAGTGAACCTATGGAAGAGAGAATCGAGTTTGCGTTGAAGGCAATTGGGACGCTCAATTTTCGGGCGCTCTGCCAGGAAATATGGGATCAGCACCAAGACCGGCTACAAGTGGAAGGAGCGCTTTATCCGGGAGGGTTTGGAAGGAATGGCCGAAGAGTCGCGGCGACCCAAGGGCCATCCTCGGCAACTGGCGGAGGAAGAAGTATGCGAGATCGTGCGTTTGAAATTGGCGCATTGGTCGTGGGGACCACGCAAGATCGCGGAGTTGTATCGGCGTCGGCACGGACAAGCGGCTAGCGAGAGCACTTTGAAACGGGTGCTGGAACGAGCCGGCTTAACCCAGAAGCGACGGCGGCATCGCTCGACGGAGGCGGGCCGATTAAGCACCGGCCGCAAAGCTGGGACTGCCAATGAAGTTTGGACAGTAGATTTTAAGGGCTGGTGGAGGAATGAGGCAAGACGCTGCGAGCCGCTGACGGTACGGGATGAGCACAGTCGTTATGTTTTGGAAGCACGCGCGTTGGAAAACGCGCGAAGTGAAACGGTGCACAAGCGTTTTGAGCATCTCTTTAAGCGATACGGTTTACCCCAGGCAATTCGCAGTGATAACGGGTCCCCTTTTGCCAGCAGGAATGCTCCGTTTGGTTTGAGCCGCTTGTCCGCGTGGTGGGTGGCGTTGGGCATTGACTTAGAACGAGGTCGTCCCGGTCATCCCCAGGACAACGCAGCCCATGAGCGGATGCACGGCGATATGAGTCGTGAGTTGGAAGCAGTTGGTCAATCCGGCCAGGAAGCGCTGGATCTGTGGCGACAAACATTTAACTATGAGCGGCCGCATGAGGCACTGGGGATGCGCTGTCCAGGGGAAGTTTATACCTCCTCGGAGCGAAAATACGAAGGTATCCAGAGGATTTGGATTATCCCCAGATGTGTCCACGGCGGGTCAGCAAAGATGGACTCATTAAGCTGGATGGAGAGGCTCTCTTCCTGAGCACAGCTTTGGCTGGCTGGTCTGTGGGACTCAAGCCCATCGCATCCGAGCTGATGGAAGTTTAGTTCGGTCGCCTCCTCTTGGGCCAAGTGGACTTGAGCGCGAGCAGTTTTATTCGGGCAGATAGCCGCTCCAATAAAACGCAAAAAGTGGCGGCTATCCACCCGAATAAAACTGCAGATGAGACAGAAATAGTGTAACCATTAATCCATACCGGTGTTACCCATGTTCTGACCCAAAAGTGTTACCGATGTCCTGACTGCGCTTTTGTTGAGCAAATTCTGTTAACTGGTCACACCTCACTCGTTACTTTTATTATCGTTCTGACGTAATCAATGGAACTCTGAAGTGAGTCGAGTGCGGCATTGATCTGTCCGGCATCCAAATCGACAAAGCGTAACGATTCCGGCGGAAATCGAAGTTTCCCGCTGCGTGCGAACTCGATGAGTGCTGGAAGTTCGCTGGCGAGATGATCGGAAACGCCGATAATCTCCGCTTCTTTGTTGATTAACTCTGTGTACGGAAAGATCGACATCGATTCAGCAGTCAGCCCGACAAGCGCAGCGCGTCCGAGGGGCGCCAAACACTGGACGGCTTGTTGCATCGTCTTCGCAGAGCCGATCAATTCGAGGGCGACATCAACTCCTCTCCCAGCGGTTGCCTCGCTGATTTGCTCGACTGGATCTGCTGCCTTGGCGTCGATCGCGGTGGCTCCCATGTTGATGGCTGACGCGAGTTTCGCAGGATTGATTTCAACCACATAGACATCTCCGCAATCGAAAGCGCCTGCCAGTTGCAACGCCGAAAATCCGAGTCCACCGAAGCCAAAGATCGCCACGGACTCACCGGGTTTAAGGCGTGCCTTGTTCAAAGCATGCAGCGCAGTTGCCGACGAGCACATCATGATGGCGCCGATTTCGAATGGAATCTCGTCGGGAAGCGGAACCGCATTCGCGCCGGGAACTTTGATGAATTCCGCGTAACCGCCGTCCCGATGTTTGCCGATCATCTGGCCGCTCCGACAGAACTGTTCCAAGCCGCGGACACAGAACTCGCAAGTTCCGCAGCGCACCAAATAATGCACGCAAACGCGGTCGCCCGCTGAGACGTTCGCCACATTTCTGCCGACTTGCTCCACGCGCCCCCCGATTTCGTGCCCCAGCGTCAGCGGTAAATGATCGATTTTGGAAATGCCCGCGCGATAATGCACATCCGAGTGACAGATTCCGGCAGCCGCGATGCGAATCAAAACGTCAGCCGGACCGATTTCCGGAATTGGAACGTCTGCATCCTCAAGCGGTTCTCCGATCTGAGTGAGCTGTACCGCTCGCATGATCAGAACTCGTCACTCGTCACCGCTTCTGAGTGATGTAGGCGTAAATTTTCTCGTTGTACCTACGGGCATATTCTTGCTGCCGTTCTCGAAGTGGTATGTCGTTGGTGACGCAGCCAACTCCAGCATCGGCCTTTGGATACTTCTTAGCCACTTCGATCGGGACGCCAACTGGCATCGACGCGATGCTTCCCGACCAATAAAACTTGATGTGCCCTGAGCGGATGTCCTGCTCCGCTTCCTTCACCGCATCAGCCGGATTCCAAGTCGGATCCGCCGCTATGCAAAGCCCGGCAGCCGCCGTCAATGCGAGAATGCGTAAGATTTTCATTCGCCTGACAATAATCAGGCGTCTGCTGCAGAAGCGAGATCTTTCAACACGCGGTATGTTATTCCACAGTCACTATTACTTTTCCCCGGGCGTGGCCTTGCTCGAGATACCGGAGCGCGTCGGGAATTTCGCCTAACGATTTGTAAGTGCGATCGATCACCGGTTTCAGCTTTCCGGACTGCATCATGTCGGCGAGGACGGTGAGATCTTTTCCGTTCGCGTCGGCCATCATCATACCCATTTGCTGATTGACGAACTTGGAGAACACCATCGCCCAAAGCGCTTTGCCCAAACCACCGAGAACTCCTTGCTCGTTAGCGCCGCCACCGCCAATGAGAACGTATTTGCCGTTGGGAGTTAAGACGCCCCGGCACTCCGACAGCGAATGGTTGCCTACGTTGTCGAGCATGACGTCGTAACGTTCCGCGCCCTTGGTGAAATCCTCTTTGGTGTAATCGATCACGTGATCGGCGCCGAGCGATTTCACAAGGTCGACATTGCGCGTGCTGCAAACGCCGGTCACATCCGCGCCTAACGACTTCGCAATCTGGACGGCAAACGTTCCGACCCCGCCCGACGCACCGTTGATAAGAACTTTTTGCCCCGGTTGAACTTTTCCTTTGTCGCGGACGGCCTGCAACGCGGTAATGCCCGCGATGTTGACCGAAGCTGCTTCTTCAAAGCTCACGCTCGTCGGTTTGAGCGCGACCGCTCGCGTCGCGCGCGGACAAACGTATTGCGCAAATGCGCCGCCGCGGCCGCCAAAAACTTCATCGCCCGGTTTGAACTGCGTTACGTTTTTCCCGACCGCTTCGACGGTTCCCGCAAAATCGACGCCCAACTGAATGTCCTTCGGTTTGCGCAAGCCAACGCCCATTGCGCGCATGACGTACGGTGTGCCTTCAACGAAATGCCAGTCGTATGGATTTATCGAAACGGCGTGAACTTTGACCAGCACTTGATCGTCGGCTGGCGTCGGCTTTTCGATGTCCTGGAGTTTAAGGTTCGCCAAACCGTAATCGCAATACACGATGGCCTTCATCGGATTTGCCGGAGCAGCTGTTTTGCGGACGCAATCATTGGTTGATCGCCAGTACGCGATGAAGACAAACAGGAATGCGATTATTACCAGGACGAGAATCAGGCGCACAATCCACTTCAGTATTCGTTTCATAAGCCGGATGACTTCTTGTTATTCAGTGACAGCTGGTCTCATGGCAGCGCTGTGGCGGTACTCTGGCGTGGTAATCCTTTAAGCAAAAGCCAAAAGCTGACGACCAATTCGAACAAAGCCATCGGTGAATCGAAGATGTAGTCGTTAACAATTTTGTTGAAGTTCGGGAAAATAAGGAAAATGAAAGCGCAGAGCACGCACCAGGCGGACGCGATTACACCGAAGATCGACAGTCCCTTCGGAATGTAGTTCGACTTGAGCCATAACCAGGCGCACACGGTCGCGGCCAAACCGAAAAATGGCAGGCCCACATAATAATCGTCGAAACTCCCGGCGATCTGCACGCGCGCGAGTGCCTGCAGGCGGTCGGATTCGAAAACTTTCAGGTAATTCGCGTCGCCGAGAAGACGAAGCGCGGCCAGACTGTTGAGCGGCGCAATGAGCCACAACATCGCGAAGACAAGGCGAAACAAGGCGCCGGCGAGCGCCAGTCCGCGATTCAAGGGTGCTAGTATAACGTAGAGCGCAGTCAACAGAACGATGGCCCCGATGCCATAGGCAATGAAGCAAATGAGCGCGACGCGGAATTGTGTTTCGTGTGCGAGGATGTTTCGCGCGGTGTCGGCTGCGTTGCGCGGGACAATCAGCGGGCCGAGCAAAACGTAATTGCCGAAGACAACCAGCACGAACGCAAGCAAACCCGCAACACCGGCAACTTTCGCGGCCGTGCGTTGTGAACTGTCGACCGTGCTCTTTGTCATTTAATTCTCCAAACTGATGACGACTTTGCCTCGCGCATGTCCTTGTTCGAGATACCGCATCGCCTCTGCTCTCTCGCTCAGCTTGTAAGTTCGGTCGATGACCGGTGTCACTTTTCCGGATTGCATCAGGTCGCCTAGGATGGTCAGGTCCTCTTTATTCAATTTCGACTTTTCCCCGAGCGTGTTCGCGTGGCCTAGGTGGTTGCACCTTTGCACCCTTGATCAAGAGCCAGAGAATAATCAAGATCTCACCAACACCTAGAATCAGCAACTTTTGAACAGCGTGCTCGTAAGCCGGGAAGAGCAAAGATGTCACGCTAACGGTGAGGTCAGCAAAACAGCCGACGATTAGGATGACGCCAAGAATTCGCGGAATAAACCCGGATCGAAATATAAGAAGCCCGAACGGCAGGAGCCAGAGACCCCATAGTGCCGTGACCGCGTTTATTCCATAGCTACGCAAGCTTAGAAATCCCATTGTCATGGCATCCAGCTGATGTTTGTCGAATACCGACCAGTAGTCAGCCCCATTCAACAGTACGAGTGGAGCGATCCCGCAGAGCATAGTGGCAAACGTCATCGGGACCTGAACGAGAACCAGTGCCACCATCAGGGCAGCCAGTCTCTTGTTCACTCCTTTGAGCAACTGATACAGAGTTAGCACCAGAAAGACAAAAAGGATCTGCGACGCCAGATCGCTGACGACACAGAGGCGATAAAACAAATGATGAGATACAATCTTGTCAGCGGTGGCTGCGGCATCGCCACGTACAATGAAAGAAGGGATACTCAGACCAAAGGTGGAGGTCACTCCCAACAGTAGATACAGTAGTCCTGCGATTCTTGCTGTCTTTTTAATTGAATTCATGTCCTCCCTCCGCTTGTGTAGGTAGGTCTTGTTGTTACTCCAAAGTTATTACCACTTTGCCTCGCGCGTGGCCTGTTTCCAGGTATCGAAGAGCGTCAGGCGTCTCATTCAATTTGTAAGTCTTGTCGATGACCGGGGTCATCTTTCCGGACTGCATCAGATCAGCCAGGATTATCAGGTCCGCTTTGTTCATCGTGGCAATGTAGGCGACGAACTTCTGGCTGACGAACCGTGATCGCACATAGGCGTTGAGTTCACCAGCCAAACGCATCCCCATACCGTCGTGCCATCCTGCGCCGCCGACCCCCGCCATGACGCAGATGCCATTTGGATTCAAAATGCGTCGGCGCTCGGAGAAGGAGTGGTTCCCAATGAGGTCGAAGATCAGATCGTAGCGTTGATCGGTTTTGGTGAAATCCTCTTTCGTGTAGTCGATCACGCGGTCTGCGCCGATTGATTGGACAAGATCGACATTCCGCGTGCTGCATACGCCGGTTACCTCCGTCCCAAACGACTTGGCGATTTGCACCGCAAGGGTGCCCACGCCTCCAGAAGCGCCGTTGATCAAGACCTTCTGTCCCGATTGAATGTGTCCTTTGTCACGAAGGCCTTGCAGCGCGGTGATTGCCGCCACCGGGACCGAAGCCGCTTGCTCAAATGTCATATTCGTCGGCTTCAAAACGACTGCTCTGTCCGCTAGGACGCACACGTACTCGGCGATGGCCCCGTTCTTTCCGCCGAACACTTCGTCGCCGGGTTTGAAATTGGTGACGTTCTTGCCAATTGCTTCGACGGTGCCGGCATAGTCAACACCCAGTCGCGTGTCCTTTGGTTTGCGCAGACCAAACAGCGGGCGAAGGAGAAGCGGGCCTCGAATAGTGAGATCGAGTGGGTTCACTGAATTCGCGCGAACCTTCACCAGGACTTGGTTGTCATTCGGAACCGGCTTTTCGATTTCTTCAACCTTAAGGACCTCGGGACCCCCATACTCGCAATGGGTAATGGCCTTCATCGGATTACTCGGAGTAGGTCTATGATCGCAATCGTTAGTCGACATCCAGTAGGCGATGAACGTCACCACTGCCAAACCGGCGAAAATGACGGCCGCGCTCCACTTGAGAAAACGCTTTATCTTCATCAGCCTAACGAGTCAGACCGTCTGGGCCGGCAACGCGCTGTACGTTAGCGCCTCTAATCAGAACCCAGAGCATGAACGCCAGTTCGGCAAAGAAGACTGGCTGCAACCAGCGCAACGCGGCCTCGTAGTAAATCGGAGAGAAGACTGCGATGGCGCTGAGCGAGACCCAGCCGAAGCAGGCAAGGATCAACCAGACGCCGAGGAACCGCGGCAAAAATCCAGAGCGAAAGACCAACCAGCCGAAAGGAAAGAGCCAAACGCCCCAGAAAATCTCATCGATAAAAAGTCCCTGAGTGTGCAGCTTAATAAAGAACATGCCGAGCGCATCACACTGGGCTTTGTCGAACATCGCGAGGAAATCGGCGCCGCGAAAAAAAATGACTGCGGCGAGGTCGTTCACGGTATTGAGAAATCCAACCGCCGCGGAAACCCAAACAAATCCCACCATGAGCAAAGCCCAGTGTTTGTTCACGCTGCTGAGCAAACGATAGAGCGCGACGCTCAGGCAGATAAAAATCACGTGACCGATCAGATCTCCGAAGATCGACAATCGAAACAACGTCTCGTGCGTGAGGATGTTCTCGACGGTCGCGGCTGTATTGTCGCGAACGATGAGCTTGCCCGGAACATAAAGCATGCTGAACGGGGCGAAGAGAATCATCGCCAAATAGACAAAGCCGGCGGTGCGTGCGGCTTTGACAGTTGGGTGCATGGATTTTCCCCTGTTTTGTTGGTGCTACTTGTTGGCTGGGAGCAGCCCGAGTTGTTGCATCATTGAAAGCTGATCAAACGCAGACCATTCTTCCTTGATCCTGCCGTCGGCGATCCGCCAGATAGTTATCCCGGCGAGTTCCGCCTTTTTGCCGGTCGCGGGTAGCCCATTGCCTGCTCCGGTGTTGGTGCCTCGAGCGATCCAGTAGATGGTGACGAGATCGTCTTCAGCAATCAACTTCTCAGGCATGATGGAGACGTTGGGAAACGCCTCATGCCAGCCTTTCAGGGCCGCATGGTCCTCCTCGAGGCTGGCGTTTCGATGGATCCCATGGTTGATGAAATCCCTGGCGTAAAGCTCGTCTGCGAGTTCGAAGCGGCCGCCGCTGAGGATTTCCGCGAATGCGCGTTTCGCGATCGCCTTGTTTTGTTCCTGCAATGACGAAGCGAACAGCGAAGCCGCAAACAACAACCAACACGCGCTAACACTTATGGTTATTTTCATGGTTCTTTTGATTTGTGATTCAATTGAGCGTCGGAATCAGAGTGGCCCGCGATAACGGTGCAGCCGTATTGCGGCAGCGATACATACAGCTGCAAACACCAATCCAAGCCAAAGACCCGGCGTGCTCAGATACCGGCCCGGAGTGAGTTGTACCAGTGAGTCGATTGCAACGCCGCGATGTAGTCCAAATGCGAAGGCATTGGGTGCAAACCCGAGTAAGCGATCTTTTACCAGCCCGGCAAAATGCGAAGTGTTGAAGGTGATTTTCTCGAAGACAGCGATCGCGAATACCGGCAACACGGCCCACAGAAACGTCGCGCGCCGTGCCCAGCCCGAAACGAGTAGCGCCCAGCCGTAAATAGGCGCATGCCAAACGGTGATCGCGCCGAGTCCGTAAAGCAGGACCACGCACTGCTGAAACAACGGCAAATATGTCCAGGTCGAAGCCGGGCTCATGCCGTGAGTCATAAGCAGGATGCTGGTCCAGAGCAGCATCAGGAGCTGTGTCCCAACGATGGTCACGAACGTAACCAGCGGCAGAACGAGCAAGGGAACACTCGTTTTGGAAAGCACAGTTGTGCGATCTGAAACTGGCAGCGATTTCCAAAACAGAATACTGCGCTCACGTCGTTCGCCATACAGCGCATCGAGACAATAGAAAACACCGACCACAAACGCAGTCAGGATCAGCATGATTGCCGCTACGTCGTACGGAACCCCGATTGCAGCTCGCGCCTTTGCAGGGCCGAGCAATAAAACCGCGCGCCGCCGGTCCGGCAGCCCAATCGAGCTGACCAGGAATCCAAACAGCTCGACAGCGGCAACGATCAGTGGCGCGATGTAGATCGAACGGTTCTCCCACAGCTCTCGACGCACCGACCAGTAGAACGGCCGCGCCGGGGTGCTGTAGCCGGGGGCGTTGACCCCGGCAGATTCAGGCACCGTGTCCGATGTGGCATTCATTTGGCTGCTCCAACTTCATCCGCTCGCTGCGCCTGAGACTGAGCCCAATCCGAAGGCGCGCTCATCATCGCGACGAACAAATCGGCGATGCTCGGCCGGCGCACGTCGCCGAGGGCTGCGAGTTGTTCGCGATTAACGCGATCAAACAACAGCACGCTCCGACCGAAAACCGGCCGTTCGTGCATTGGATTGAGCGCGCGAGCGGCAGCGAGTTGCTCGGGATTCACCATTACTTCGATGTAGCGCGAGTCGAATTCTTCCATGCTGCACTCGAGCACAATGCGGCCGCGATCGATGAACATCAGATCGGTCAGAACGTCCTGGACCTCCTCCACCTGATGCGTGGTGACAACGATCGTGCGGCTACGATCGAAATAATCGTTCAGCAGCGAATCGTAGAACTGTTTGCGATACAAAATGTCCAGCCCAAGTGTCGGCTCATCCAGAACGAGCAAGCGCGCGTCGATCGCCATCACGATCGCCAAATGGAGCTGCGCAATCATGCCTTTCGATAATTCCCGGACTTTCTTCGTGCGTTTGATTGTGGTTTTTCCGAGGAAAGCTTCTGCCTTTGTACGGTCGAACTTCGGATGCACGCCGGCCATGTACTCGAGCAAATGTGAAACCCGAATCCAGCGCGGCAGCACGGCGACATCAGCAATGAACGAGACATTGCGCATCAGTTCGTCGCGGCTGGTCCATGGATCGCGACCGAGCACTTTCAATTCTCCCTCGTAAGATGTGAGTCCGAGAATGGCATTGAGCGCGGTCGTTTTCCCCGCTCCGTTCGGTCCGATGATCCCGAGAATGCGACCTTCTTCGACACGAAGATCGATACCCTCCAACGCCACAGTTGTGCCGTACCTTTTGCCAAGACCGCGTGCTTCTATCGTTGCCATAGCTCAGCGCTTCTCCTTTCTGGCTTTTGATTTCGCGGCGACGGCATCGAGTTCTTTCTGGGTCAGACCCAATCGCTGAATTTTTTCCGCGACCCTCGGCCATTCGTCGGCAAGAAATTTCTGGCGTTCGCCTTTAAGCAGCAGATCACGGGCGCCGGGTTTGACGAACATCCCGAGGCCGCGCTTCATCTCGACCAAGTCCTCATCGACTAATTCCTGGTATGCCTTCAGTACCGTAAGCGGATTGACCCGGAACTCCGCTGCAACAGTGCGCACCGATGGCAGGGGATCGCCTTCCTTGAGCACGCCATCGAGAATCATATGCACGCCGCGATCACGAAGTTGGCGGTAGATTGGTTGAGTGTCATTCCATTCGCGATTCATTCGTTACTGTTCAGATCTCCGCGCACCCCGAAGGGGCGTCGGGAGCGACTAATGAAATCCTGCTCCTCATGTAGTGTTATAGATAACTATAACACTATTGCACATGCAAATCTTTTTTAAGAAAAAATCGACGTCGGTTTAACGGCGGTCTTTTTGTTCGGCTAACTTCACCAACGTGAATAACGCATGATTCACGGACACCGGGACGCCAAGCTCTGCTCCTCGAAGACAAATGTAACCGTTCAGGGCTTCAATCTCTGTTGGATGGCTGCGATTTAAATCCTGCGCAGTTGAAGAGAACGCGTCCGCCATCTGCCTTGCGAGGTGCATTGCCGCAGCCATTCCCGATTTGCGGTCGTGGACGCTGGGCAAAACGACCCGAGCCGCGCTGGCAACCGCCAGCACTTCATCCACAATGTGCTCCATCAATTGTTTTGCATCGGGATCTTCGATTATTTGGCCATAGCGCACATGTCCTAATGCAGAGATCGCGTTCAACGCACAGTTGCAGAGCAGCTTCAGCCACAGTTCCCCTTCGATATTGTCCGAAATCCGACAGGAGATGCCGGCGCGGGCAAAAAGATTTGCCACTTCCGTTGTTTTTTCCGACTGAGGACCAACGATCAAATCGCCGCGCGAAAGGTGCTTCACGTGACCAGACTCCGGCACCGACACCGCAACGTAAACCGCGGCTGGTAACACGATGATATTCGTTGCTGCGCGAACGCGATCCGCGTTATCGACGCCATTCTGCAGGCAAACCACCGTCGCATCCGGCCTGACAAATTGAGCCATTTGTTTCGCGGTAGCCGACGTATCGTTTGCTTTGACACAAAAGAGAATCAGCCAGGAATCTCGAACGGCGCTCATCTCCACCGTCGCCCTTGCTTTGATTTGCTCTCGGCCCTGTGCTTTATCGAGAACAAGACCTTTGGCAGTGACCGCGTCAGCGAAGTGTTTTCGCCCGACGAAAACAACCGGCGCGCCCGCGCGTGCAAACATTCCACCAAAATACCCACCCACTGCACCGGCGCCCACGACTGCAATTCGTGGCCATTCTTGAATTTCGCTCATTGCTTGTCTGTAGGCAGCACGACCTGCTTCAAATCATAGGTCGAGTACGCCGAAGGCTTGCCGCCCCTGGCAATCATGGCATCGACGACACGCACAAACGCGTCCGTGTGCCAATGTTTTCGTGTCTCCCACCACTGGCGAACACCATCGTAGGCAAGGAAGTCGCTCATGGTCCGCTTAATCTCTTCCCATAATTCCGGATTGAGTATCCCTTCGCGCCAGGAGTAATACATTCCCTCGAAGTTTTTGAAGAAACGGTTTTGAAACGCGCTGAAACGCACTTTGGATACGGCGTCGAGGCCCTGGAAAGACTGAATGCCGCGAAGATAAAGCGCCGTGAACTCCGCATTTTCGTGCAACGCCTTTGTCAGATCGCCCCATTGAACTGTGAGGGCATTGACCGCTGACTGGCGGCGTTCCCTGGTCTGCTCACGGAGCTGGATGGCGAAGTAAATGATCGAAGGAACTCCGATAAAGACCGTCGCGAGCTGGCCGATGGCTGTGAGCATTTCCCAATTCATCGAATGTGTTTGCCTAACTGAACCTGACCATCTTCTGGCCGGACAAAAACTTCACGATACGCGAGCTGCTACTTTTTCTCAGCAGGTGCGGACGCCGAAGCCGCGAGGTCAGAATTCCACATGTCGGCGGCACATTTCCAATTTCCGTCAGGCTGTTTTTCCCATACCTCGAGGTATTTCCCCCGATCGTTGGCCGGTTTGCCGCTCGGATCGTTCATCGTCAGTTCGTACGTGCCGCTCACCCATGCCATTTCGCCGGAGTTGCCGAGTTTGACCTTGATCGGTTTCCATGTGATCACGAGGCCCGGTGCAGCGAGAACATCTTTCCAAGCATTGCGAATCGTTTCCTTTGTCGCCGCGGGGGTCGCGTTCGGAGGGAGCACAATCGCGTCGTCAGAGTAATAAGCGACGGTTTGCTCGAGATCTTTAGCTGCCGCGGCTTTTGACCATTGCATATCAAGATCACGAAGAATGCGCTCCATCGGCCGCGTATTGCTCGCGTCTTCCGACTCCGAACCAGTAATGGATTGCGCCGAAATCGAACCCGGCTCGTTCTTTGAAAAAGTGGTTCCTCGCTTCGGTACCAAGAGTTGGTAAGCAGCGAGAGCAAAGGCAATGACCGCAACGCCGATGATGAATCTGGCAAACTTGCGACGGCTCCAATAAGGGATGACCTCGTCGGGTGAAAGATCCTCGGTGCGTTTCAAGCCCTCAGGCGTCATTTCGAAAGCCCACGAAACGAACATCGCCAGCGCGAATCCAAACGCCAACACGACAACGAATGCCGTTATGATCCACTCGGGCGCGTCGAGCATCGGTAAAAAAACCGCCGCGATCTCAATGAGCAACCACGCTACCACGGCATAAGTCAACGCAACCCTGAACACGTTGCGCCGCCTGAGCTCCGAGAATAAAGAAACCTTTGCCTTCATGATGGTGCAGGTAAACCGAGTTTCTCGAGCAACTTGTGGTAGCGAGGATCGTCGCGCAAGCCGCGCAACAACGGGTCAACTAAAAGAGTCAGCGTTCCCGCGTCATGGTTATCAAACGAGATTTGCAACCACTCGAAAGCTTTGTCTTTCTCGCCTCGCACGGCGTAGACTTCAGCGATTTGATAGGCCAGGTTATCCCGCCCATTGGCAATCAGGTCGGCTAAAGCCGCGTCTGCCGCTGCGCGATCGCCGCGCACGTATTGAGCGAGCGCGAGCTCGAAACGGCGATAACCTTCATCGGGCTCCAGTTGCGCTTCTCGTAACGCCGTCTCGCCGTCGCCGCGCTGGGCAGCGATGACCGCCTGCCATCGATGGGTGGCAGCAGCAGCCGGCTGCAACTCCGCCGACTTTCGTGCAATCGCGTCTGCCTCATCCAGTTTTCCGGCGTAGAAAAGAATTCGAGCGAGGTTGTTTTGCGTAATGACGGAAAGTGGGTCGAGTTCCACCGCCTGGCGGCCCTGCTGCTCAGCCTCATCAATTCGCCCCAGGTAACCGATCAGGCGGGCGAGTACATCGTTGGCGGTAGGATTGCTCGGAGAAAGTTCTTTCGCACGCTCTAATTCGTTCAAGCCTTCGGTGAATTTCCAGTCCACAATAAAGCGCACAAAGCCGAGGGCCGCATGCGCCTCAGCCAGATCAGGTGCGATGGCGACGGCCTTTTCTGCATCGCTCCGCGCGTTTGACCATGCTGGCTCATGTTGGCCGGTGAGGTCTCCAATAAAGGTCAACGCTTCGGAACGCTCTGCGTAAGCCAAAGCATAATTCGAGTCGAGCCGGATCGCCTGATCGAAGTAACCGACAGCTTTGCGATAGTCCTCGAGATTCCGACGCTGAAAATGGAAATGACCCTGCAAGTAAGCGTTGTGAGCTTCCACGTTCTTCGGCGCACTTTTTTGAGCCGAATCCGATCCAAGCAACGTCACTTTCAACGACTCGGCGACCGCCCTGGCGATTTCCTCCTGAACTGCAAAGATATCCTTAAGTTCGCGATCGAACGTTCGCGTCCAGAGCTGAACGCCATCTGCCGCATTGACGAGTTCGGCTACAATACGCACCCGGTCGCCTTGCTTGCGCACCGTGCCATCTAGAAGTGTGCTCACACCCAATTCCTCGCCGATTTTTTTGGGTTCCTCCTTCCTATCTTTGAACCGGAAAGATGAGCTGCGACCGATAACCTTTAGCCCGCTAATTTGAGCCAGAGCTGCGATCAATTCTTCCGACAAGCCATCCGAAAAATATTCGTCGTGCGGATCGCCGCTTTCATTGATCAATGGCAATACCGCGATGGATTTGCCGGTAACGGTTGTAGCCACTTCACTTTGCTTGCCATGCCGTAGTTCCCCGGAGGCGGGTCGAGGCGTTCCATGTTCAGCAGTGTAGCGACCGAGGAAAAACAGGCCTAACGAAAGCGCCGCGGCAATCAGCACCACTGCGATCCAAATTCCGCCCCGAGAACGCTGTCCTGCCGCATCGGCGGTTTCGGTCCGCTTAATCCCTTCAGGCGTGAGTTCGAATGCCCATGCAATAATTAGCGCGACAGGAAAACCGAGTGCCGTTACAAAAATGACAAGCCGGATCGCCGAGTTCGGAATTTCCAGGAATGGAAAGACCTGCGTAGCGACTTGAATCAGTAACCAGCCGACAACGGCATACGCCGCAGCCACCTTGTAAACATTGCGTCGCTTTGCCTCGCCGAAGAATTCCTTCGGATTCATTTGGCCCGAGTTTACTCGCTCTGGGCTTTCGGTGCGAGTGACGCGACTATCTTCTCGAAACGCGGATCGCCTCGGAGCGGATCCCACATGGGATGTAATTTGAGTCGAGCGTAGTTAGTGTAGCCCGGCATTGTCACCAGCTTTTGCAGCAACTCGATGGCGCGATCGAGTTCATTGGTCCACGTGTAAACCTGAGCTAATCCCTCGAGCACCAACGCGCCATCGTAAATGTCTTTCGAAACCGGCATCAAATCGACGGCGTGTTGCGCCTCTTGAATCGCCAATTCTTTGCGGCCGAGACCGGCGTCGACTTGAGCAAGCACTGCAATCGTTCGTGCGTCTTCAGGCTTAATCGCTAATCTCTGGTCGAGGATTGTGCGTGCGGCGGAGAAGGCAGCGGTCGCACGCGCAGAATCGCCTTTTGCTCTCGCAATCATCGCCTCAAACCAGGCTTTCGGGTAATAAAAGCTGTAGTCGATGTCTTGAAAGTCTTCGCGCGGTGAACCGGCGAGGACTTGTTCGGCTTCGGCAAAATTATGGTCGATTAAGGCCAGCATTACTCGCACGGGAGTTTGTGCACCGCCTACATCCATGTCCGGATTTTTGGCGAGCACCTCACGCAAAGCTTTGGAGTCTCCCGTGCCATTGAATAGCGCTGACGCTTGTCGAAAGAAAACAATTGGCGTGCGCGCCCCTGCAGCAAGGACGCGCTCGTAAACCTGCGCGGCCAGCTCGTACCTGCGTTGCAGATTGTAGGTATCTGCGAGCAGGTTGTAAGCATTCGGGTTTCGGGGGTCGAGCGCCATGGCGGTAGAGAAGTCTCGCTCCGCTTGAGCCCAATTGTTGCGACGCCGGTTGATGTAACCTGAAAGAATGAAAAACGCGGTGTCATTCGGCAGACCGGGACGCGCTATCGCTAGTTCCTTTAGAGCGCCATCGTAATCCCGGTGGCAACGGAACAGGAAATCAGCCATCGCGAAGTGTGCTTCGGCCGAGTCGGGACGAAGTCGCAGCGCCGCCTTTACTGCTGCTTCCGCAAGAAGGATCCGGTCCGGTGTAGGATCGAGGTCGAAAAAGTAGAGCAGACTGTTCGCA
This sequence comes from uncultured Verrucomicrobiae bacterium, assembly GCA_963828355.1. Classification (GTDB taxonomy): domain Bacteria; phylum Verrucomicrobiota; class Verrucomicrobiia; order Chthoniobacterales; family UBA10450; genus Udaeobacter. The sequence continues at coordinate 136,887 of CAWHFD010000009.1, forward strand.
CGGGCGATATAGCAATACGCGGAGAGAAAGTCAGGGTCGCGTTTGACTGCCTGATCCAGCGATTGCAAGGCAGACAACACCGCGGCCCGGACGTCCTCAGCGATGAGATAGCTGTCGACGATTTGCTTCGCACGAAGGTAAAGCTCGAACGCGACCAGGTCCTGAGTTGGACGCGCCTCGATATCGGCCTTCTGTTCAGGCGACAGTTTTGCCTGGAGTTGAGCAACGATTGATTCCGCCAGCTCACTTTGAATCGCAAACAAATCGGCAGCAGTCCGGTCGTACGTCTCGGCCCAGATTTGTGAATCCGTACGGGCGTCAATTAACTGCGCGGCAATGCGCAGCCGATTACCTGCGCGTTGAACGGAACCCTCGAGAATGTAAGTGACGCCTAACTGTTGACCAATCTCGCGCAGGTTTCGTGGCACGCCGCTCTTGTATTGGCGGGCGGTGGTGTGGCTAATTACCCTCAGCTCGGAGACCTTCGCCAAGTTCGTCAGGATCTGATCTTGCACGCCGTCAGCGAAGTACGAGTTTTGCTTGTCGTCACTGAAATTTTCAAACGGCAGAACCGCAATCGATTTCGCCGAAGTGTCGACCGCTGCGTTTTGCGGAGGGGCAGCCGTGTAGCGACCGAGAAAAAACAATCCAATCGATACAAACGCGCCGAGGATCACCACATAAAGCCAGGCGCGCTTCTTGTACGGAGCCATTGCCACCGTGTTATCAAGTTCTTCGGCGCGCTTGATTCCCTCCGGCGTCAACTCGAAGGCCCAGGCTAGAGCGAGCGCAACTGGCAGGCCCGTTATGACGAGCACTACAAGCAGCTGAATGATCCAGTTCGGAACGCTGAAAACAGGCAGCACTTGCGCAAGGCCTTGAGCAAGAGCCCACCCGGCGACGACGTACGCCACCGCGACCTTGTAAACGTTGCGTCGCTTTAGCTCGGATAAGAAGTGCCGCGTGTTCATAGCGCGTTCAACAGATGTACTAGACCGCAGTTCAGCTTCGCGCCAGTGCTTCCGCCAATGATTGGGTCAAAGCCGGTGCCACCGAACGCAATTTTGCATCCTCGGTCACAAGCCGGCAGAGCAGCGATCTACTGGCCTCGATCTCGGATTCAAACTTGATTCCTTCCGGCGTAATCTCAAACGCCCACTAGGATGTCAGTGCGATCGGAAAGCCAAACCGCCAGGAGCACAATCAGTATCGTTACGCCGCTTCAACTCGGAGAAGAAGTTGTGGTAGTTCACTACGACATGCCCACCTGCCAGAGGCTACTTAACATTCTTGATCTTTACGATGCTGCCCTTGGCCTGCGGGTCCCTTGGATCTTTCACGACGGTCACGTATAGCTCTTTCTCGTCTTTGCCGAAGGCGACGTTTGTCGTGCCATCGCCCGCGGCAATTTCGAAGACGTGGAGAAGTTTGCCCTCAGGAGATATCTTCAAAATTTTGCCGCCAAACCATTGTGCTACATAGATGTTACCCTTGCTATCGATCTTCATGCTATCAGGTCCAAGCCACCAGGATTGGTTCTTGTTCGGGACAAGAAGGTTTAGAAGGGAAAAATTGGATCTGTGGCTTAACGATCCGTCGTTATTTATCGTGAACTTCAGGATGCAGTTTCCGACAGTCTCGCTGACATACAGGGTCTTTTGATCCGGCGAGACGCCTATTCCGTTGGCGTAATTGAGGTCGTTTGCCACCTCCACCCATTTTTTACTGCCGGGCGCAAGATAAAGGATCTTCCCAATTAATGAGGTTGGTGTTGGCGGGTCGGCATATGGGCCAAAGACCGTGGCATAAGCGCCGCCGTTGGGGGTCACCACGATATCATTTATCCCGCCATCAAACTTCTTGCCGTTGCTGTCGACATCCCATCGCCGCAGTTGCTTCCCGGTCATGTCGAGTTCCAGGATTGCGCCGGGATCGTCCGTGCATGCGAGCAGGAATGTCTTCTGTTTCGTGAGCGCCAGGCCGTTATGGCCACAGCCCTCAGTGTGATTCAAAACGGTTATCCTTTTTCCATCCCACTTCGACAGCGTGTTTGAGACCCAGCCCACATAATAAAGGTTGCCATCAATGTACAATGGGCCCTCCGGTCCAAGGACATCGCGGACGATTTGGATTTCATCGGCCTGCGTTGCGGCAGCGCCCAACATGATGGCAAAACCGATAATCTTACTTGCTCTCATTCGATTCCTTTCTGGCTAGCAGGAGAACTAGGTCGAAAGTTGTAAACGTTGCGCCGCTTCAGTTCGGCGAAGAAGTTGATTGACTCGCGTCTCCGCTCGTCAACAGCACTCCGCCCCCGTCGTGATCCCGACCCGTCCGTCGATCTTTCTCGGCTCCCACCGCCTCCGTTGTCGATCTTCATTATTTCCCGCGGGTAATCTTTTGCTCGAGCGTTTCAAACCGCGGATCGCCACGGAGATCGTCGAGGAACGGATCCATTTGATGACGAACAGGTAAGCGCCTGTGCCTTCGCGATAAGCGAGTTCCAGCTCATCGATGGCGTGCGCTTTCTCGCCCAACGAGTTAAGAACCAGCGCCTTCGCGTAAGGCGCGACAAAGCGTGACTTTGCTTCTTCATTGAGTCGGCCAAGAATCTTGCGCGCTTCGTCCTTTTGTCCGTTCCGTGCGCGCGCCTGGCCCAAGGCGGCGAGCGGGTATGGATCGTTGGTCAGGTCGAACGCTTTTTGATATTCAGCGATAGCATCGGTCAAGCGTCCTTTGAACTGTAAAATTTCACCGAGGTAGTAATGCGCCAGAAAAAAGTGGGGATCGATTTCCAAGGCCTTGCGGGCCTGCGCTTCCGCTTCGTCGTAGTGCCGGCTGCAGAGATAAAGCCAGCTGAAATCGGCATTAATGATTAGCGAGAGCGGATCAAGTTCGAGCGCACGTTTTGCTTCGGCGATCGCCGGATCGAATTGGCCGACTGTCATCCAAGCCAAAGCAAGCCAGTGATGCGCTGTGGCGTAGTTCGGCTCCAGGTCTGCCGCTCGCTTCAATTCATCAATCGCGGGCTGGAGCTTCAGCTCGACGGTAGCGAGCAGGTCGGCGGAAGCATGCGCTTCCGCCAGCGAATCGTCCAGCTCGAGCGCTTTCTTTATCGCCGATCGCGCAGGTGGAATTGAATCCACGGGAGAAACGGCGGCATAGTTAGGAAATAGCAGGTAGGAATCTGCCAGGCCGACATAGGCGAGTGCGTAACCCGGGTCCTTGGCAATCGCTTGATTAAAATAGTCGATCGCTTTACGCAGGTCGTCGCCGTTGCGTTTGTTCCAAAAAAACCTTCCCTTGAGATAAAGCTCGTATGCTTCCGGATTAGCGGTCGGCGCTTTGCCAATTGAACTTTTCTCCGAGCCGGTGAGTCGCGCTTGCAACGTCTCCGCGATTGTTTTCGCAATCTCGCTCTCGACCGCGAAAATGTCGGTCAACTTTCGATCGTAAGTGTCGGCCCAAAGATGCGAGTCGGTCAGCGCATTGATCAGTTGCACATTCACCCGCACTTGATCGTTGGCTTTCTGAACGCTTCCCTCAACAATGTGGGCGACGCCAAGTTGCTGCGCGATCTCGCGCAAATTCGCCGGTGCGCTTTTGTATTTTTCGGTCGACGTCCGGGAAATCACTTTCAAATCTCCGATCTTCGCCAGTCGAGTGAGGATTTCGTCCTGCACACCCTCCGCAAAATACGCGTTGTCCGGATCGCGACTGAGATTGTCGAACGGCAAGACCGCGATCGATTTGTCCGGAACAGTAGCCGCCTCGCTCTGTCGAGGCGCTCCGTTGACGGCGCTATAGCGACCTAGAAAAAATAATCCGATCGACACAAGAGCGCCGATGATGACAACAAAAATCCAGGTGCGCTTTTTTGGTTGTTGGGCCGCCGCTACAAGATCGACATCTTCCGTGCGCTTAATTCCCTGAGGCGTCAGCTCGAACATCCACGCGAGAATAAGCGCGATCGGTAGCCCTATTATTATGAGCACGACAATCAAACGGATCACCCAATTCGGAATGTCGAAGACCGGAAACACCTGAGCGATTCCCTGAGAAAGAGCCCAACCGGCGACAATGTAAGCAATCGCGACCTTGTAAACGTTGCGCCGCTTCAGCTCGGAAAAGAAATTGTCGATCTTCATTGGATGCGGTTAGGAGCCGAGGGTGTGGAAAACAAAGGACCAAATATTCTGAACGAGCATGTCAGTAAACGAGACGTGGCCGAGCTCGAACTTAACAGCCGAGTAAGAATCGGATTACGCAGATTCATTGCAGCTTCGCGTACTCCGCTTTTGCTTGAATCAAAATGGGAACATCTGAATCGGCGTCCTTCCAAAGAGCGAAAAAATCCTGATAAGCAGTTTTGGCTTTAGCGGTGTTTCCGGACAAGGAATAAGCGCGCGCGAGTCCCAGGTGAGCCAGCGCGCCGATCGGTTCATTTCCCACAACGCCTGCATGATCAAGAATCTTTTGGAATTCGGCTGTGGCGCCGGCGCCGTTTTTCGCCGCCAGATACGCCTGGCCTCGGAAATAGATGGGATAGAGCGCAAAGGTGAAGTCATCGTTCGTGTGTCCCAATTCATAAGGCGCAGCGGCGGATAAGGCATCGAGCGCGGCCGTCGCATCGCCTCTGTTAAGCGCGAGAGCCGCCCGAGCCATGGGCAGATATTGAGTTTGAACAACGGTGTCTTGCGGAAAACGCTTCGTTAGGTCATCGATCGAGCGATTGGCGTTGGCGAGGTCGCCCGCGAGCGCGAAAGCGATGGCGGAATATCCTTCACCGTGTTTTCCCCTTATCTCCGCCAGAGCGGACTGCGCGTCTTCCTTGGCGAAGTCGGTCATTCCGACCAGCGCTTCGCGGAGCGAATTGTGTCCCTGATACTCTGCTGCAGTTTCCTTTTCCTGTGCGCGTCGCGCGGACTCGGCCGCGCGGCGGGTTAGATCGCGAGCTTTGCCGAACTGTCCGCCATGCGCCGCCGTTTCGGATTCGAGAAAAAACATTTGATCCTCCACTCCCGGGGTTCCCATTGCAGCTGCCGCTTGTTGCTGCATCCCAGCGGGGTCGTTCTGAAGAAAATCGACCACGTAAAGAACGATTGAATACCAGGGGGAATTGAGCTTCTTAGCTCGCGATTGCTCTATTAAGGCCTTCGCTTGATCAAGCCGGCTAAGGTACTGGTGGCAATAGATCAAATTGACGTAATTGTTCGAACTGTCGGGATTGATCTCAAAGGCTCGTTTCGCTGCTGCGTCAGACCTGGCATAATCGCCCAACGTGAGATGGATGAACCAAAGGTATAGCTGTGCACTCTCATCACGCGGATAGGTTTGCGCGAGTAATTCGTAGGACCGGCGGGCGGCCTCAAGGTTGCCGGTTACGACGATTTCATAGAATGCCGCGATGTTGAGTTTTTCGTGGTCGCTGGTTCGCTCGCGCAACTCATATGCCTTGCGCGTATTTTCAGCGGCGAGCGCGAGCTCGCCTTGAGGTTGATAGGATTCGCCTAACATCAAATAGGCCATGGCGAAATTCGGGTCGAGAGTGACGGCGCGCTGAAAAAACGGGATGGCGGCGACGAAATCGTTAGTCACGTCAAAAGCCTTTATACCAAGTGAGTACGCTTGTAGCGCCTCGAGCGACGGAGTGGTTACGTCTTCGGGTAACGCGTCGTATTTCTGGATTGACGCTAGCGATTCGCCCAGTCTCTTTCGCATCTTCGTCGCCGCTTGACCGAGTGCATTCAGCACGTGCTCCTTTCCGGTTGCGGTCTCCTGTTCTTGCGCGAGCAAATTTCCATCGCGGCAGTTCACTGCTTTTAGCGACACGACATACTGCGTTCCGAGGGCGGAGATGGAGCCTTCGATGGTGGCGGCAGCGCCAAGCCGTTGACCAACTTCGCGCGCCAGCTCCGACGTGAGCCGCACATCCCTGGGTTTCGACATTCGCGTCAGCGTCTGAGCGATGATCGAATCTGAGACCAGAGTGAGAAACGGTGTCTGCTCGAGCTGCGACGCGAGTCCTTGTCGAAGTGTGCCGTCAAAAACGGGATCGCCGGTCGTGTTCGTGAAATCTGCGAGAACAATCCGGTCCTTGTCCGTCAGAGGCTTGCGTTGAGACGAGCGGTAGTAAAGTCCCACCGCTGTCAGCGCGATGACAAGCAGGATGGGAACCGCGATCTTCCAGAGCTTGGCAGTCCGAGCGGTTTTCGCCTGCCGAAGTTTTTTTGGCGTCTGCGCATTGCCTAATGCGTCAGCATAAAGATTGAAAAGGTGAAGACGCACGCCGTGTTTCACCTCGCATTCGCCGAGATCGTGCAGGTCCGGTTGCCACTGGCGATATTGCGCCAAGTCTTCCGCCGCGCGTTTCGAAAGCAGGATGTGATCGGCATCGCCGCAATCCATCACCCGCTGCGCCATGTTGATCCCGGCTCCAGCGAGGTTCTTGTGACCATTGACGTCGATGACTTCGCTGACGGGCCCGCTGTGAATCCCCATGCGCACCAAAACCTCAGGGTGCGCTTTGAGTGCTTGGGCAATTTCCAACGAACATCGCGCCGGCTCTTCTGAGCTATTGCGGAAGACCAGGGCCATCCCATCACCGGTCGGCAGTCTCACCAGTTGTTCGTTAGTCGATTCACTTACCTGAGGAGTAGCCAGCACGACATCTGTCAGTTCGCGCAGACGCTCCTTCTGCTCGTCGAGTAAGAGCTTTGAGTAACCGACGATGTCGATGAACAAGACATGGCCGATCTCAAACTTCACATCGGACGTTGCGTCTGAAGACATATTTAAGGGCCGATGAGTTCCTTGCCCGCGAGCAGTTGTTGGAAGCCCGGATCGTTGCGGATCGGATCCCACACGGGATCGATTTTTAACCGCGCGATAGAAACGCTTTGGCCGGCAGAAACCGAGAGTAGCCGGCGAAGAATTGCGACAGCGTCGGCCGTCCCGCCGGTGCGAGCTTCGATCTCCGCGAGACCAGCCAGGAGAATGTTACCAACAAGCGCATCTTTCTCCGGCGGTAACAGCGCGGCGGCTTGCTGCGCGAGATTGATCGCGTCGCTATCGCGTTTGAGCGCGAGGTAAATCCAGCACAATTGGGTCATCGAGGAAATTTCGCCAGGCCGCTCGCGCAATCTTTCTTCCAGCAATTGTCGGGCTTTCTCCGTTTCAGCCTGTGCGCTGGTGAGATCGCCGGCAAGGACTCGGATCGCGGCTTTAGAGGATAGCTCGCGTCGTTGATCGATAGCAGTGGTGCCAGTAGCTTCGCAGCTTTTCAGTGCTGCTTTGAAATCCCGCGCGAGAACGAAGACATAAGCCCGATCGCCCATCACATCTCGGAGATCTCCGACGTCAGAGGTGACAAGGATTTTGTTTTCTGCCGGAAATGTCGCCAGCACTCGCTGTGTTTCATTCATGTCACCGCTTCCACGGGCGATACTGTCGAGCAAAGCCCGCATGCCTTCGGTTGAGTGAGGATCGAGTTCGAGTGTATGCCTGGCGGCGCGCTCCGCTTCCTTCCACATCCGCAATGTGACGTAAGTGGCAGCTACATTTCCAGCCAGCAACGCGTTACGCGGATCCTGTTCGCGAGCTCTTTTGAACTCCTCCAGACAACGGGCCCATTGCCCCTGCCGGCGATGCACGTAACCCAAATACTCCAGCGCACTGGTAGCGTTTGGTTGCAATTGTAACGCGCGCTCGAACTCCGCCAGCGCCGGCTCATACTGTCGATAACCATGGTAAAAGAAAATGCCGAGCGCGACGTGCGCCTCGGCCAGGTTGGGCGCAAGTGCGAGTGCGCGCTCCGCCAAACTCCGCACTTGTGCCAGTTGCGGTTCGGTCATTTGTTCAAAGAACCAATGACGGTCCATCCGGTTCCTAACCAGATGAGCCATGGCCAGCGCGAAATTGGGATCGCGCGCGATAGCCTGCTGGTACCAGTCAGAGGCTTGTTCGTAAGATTGCAGCTTAAGTGAATTCTCGGCGAGATGTTCCTCGTATTCCCCTTTCAAGAAGAGATCGTAAGCAGCGGCATCCTGGGTGGGCGCAGTCGCGAGCGTGTTGGCTTCGGCCGGAGAAAGTTTTGCTTGAAGAGAGTCGGCGATTTCCTGCGCCACTTCGCTCTCAACGGCAAAGACATCTTTGATGTCGCGGTCGTAGGTCTTGGCCCATAGATGTGAGTCAGCCTGCGCATCGATGAGCTGCACGTTGACGCGAACTTTATCACTGGCTTTCTGCACACTGCCTTCAAGAACGGTCGCGACGCCGAGTTGTTGCGAAACTGTCTTTAGATCTTCCGGCTTGCTTTTGTATTTCGCGGTAGAAGTGCGCGAGATCACTTTCAAATCGGCAATGCTCGCGAGCTTGGTCAGGATTTCATCCTGAATGCCGTCGGCGAAATAAGCCGCACCCTTATCGTCGCTGAGGTTTTCGAAAGGCAATACCGCGATGGATTTTTGCGGGATGGACGAAGCTGTAGCCGCCTCGCTCTGTCGAGGCGCTGCATTGTTCCTCGCCGTATATCGACCGACAAAGATTAAACCCGTCGAAACTGCGGTGCCGACGACCACAACATAGATCCATGCGTGCTTCTTTCGGCCTGCCGCCATTGGCATCGCATCGGCAACTTCCGTTCGCTTCAATCCTTGCGGCGTCAATTCGAATGCCCATGCGATCACGAGCGCGATGGGAAATCCGATCACGATTGCAAGCACAACGAGACGCACCGCCCAGTTCGGAATCTCGAAAAACGGAAACACCTGCGTGGCGACTTGAACCAACAGCCAGCCGACGACGGCATACGCGACCGCCACCTTGTAAACGTTGCGCCGCTTCAGTTCGGCGAAGAGGTTGCGCGCGTTCATCCTTCTTCTACTTGGGCGGTTCCTTCGGCGCGATGGAGGCGACGATTTCCTCGAAGCGCGGATCGCCGCGCAACGGGTCCCAAAATGGATGAAGGCGGAGATCCCCGTAATTCAACACGCCCGGAATTTTTACCGTGGCGGCGAGTTGTTCGAGAGCGAGGTCCTTCTCCCCGGTCCAGGCATAAATAACGGCAAGGTATTCCATTAAGTCCGCGCCCACGATCGCGTCTTTGCTCGGCGGACACAGCTCAAGAGCGCGGCGGCCTTCGGCGATCGCTTCTTCTTTTCGGCCAAGGGCGGCATCGACCATTCCCAATACAGCAAGCGGTGAAGCAAACTGAGGCTGCTCGCGCGTAATACGCTCCAATTCAGCTCGGGCGGCGGCAAAGGCAGAGCGCGCGGCGTCTGGATCATTGCGGACCCGGGCGGCCAGACCTTCACAAAAAGCTCGAGGAAATGTGACAAATGCCGGCTGGCTCCCCGTTTCGGAGATGGCGCTTAGAGCCCGCGCGATCTCGGCATTGTCGCGTTCACAGAGGGCGAGATCGAACCAGATATCCGCTACGCTGGAGGCGACGTTGGGATCGGCGGTGACGACTTCGTGGATGGTCTTGAGCGCCGGTCGCGGATTGGCGCAACAGTAGAAGTCGACGGCAGCCCGGAAGACACGGGTGAGGCCATCGTCAGGGACGATGACAACCGCACGGTCGGCCGCCGCTCTCATCTCCGGATAACGCCGAAGCATAAGATAGTTGAGGGCAATTTCTTGCCAGAGCGAAAAGTTGCGCGGATCGATCTCGATCGCCTTTTCCATGCTACGCAACGATTCATCCCAATGGCCTTTGCGCCGCTCGATATAACCGCGAAGGAGAAAAAGTTCGGCGTTGTTCGGCAATGACGATTCGGCCGCGCGGAGTTCGCTCTCAGCCCATTCGTAGTTGAGATCAAAATCAAAAAGAAACCGCGCTCTCGCCAAATGGGTTTCGCCGCCGCTCGGGTTGAGATCCTCTGCTGCACGCACCGCTTTCTCGGCCAGGACGCGTCGCTCCGGTGAATGATCGATATCGAACGAGTAGATGCGGCCATGTGCTTTCGCCAGTAAATAGAAGGCCGAGGCAAAGGCCGGATCTCGAGCAACCGCCTTGTCGAGAAGATCGACCGCTTCGTAGAGATATTTTTTCGAAATTTCCTGCGCGCTGATGCTCACGCTAAACAAAAGTGTTTTAGCGTGAGTGTAAAAATCGAATGCCACCAAATCGGTGGTCGGTGGCTGTTCGATGGCCGCTTTTTCATCGGGCTAAAGTTTACTTTTTAGTTCGTTGGCGATCTTCTCGGCGATATCACTTTGAATGGCGAACACGTCGGCGAGATCGCGATCGTACGTGGCGGCCCAAAGATGCGCGTCGGTGCCCGCATCAATTAACTGTGCGTTCACTCGGACTTTCCCGCCCGCACGCTGCACGCTGCCTTCGAGCAGGTGCGCCACCCTGAGCTGTTTCCCAATCTCGCCCAGGTTGCGAGCGACTCCGCTCTTGTATTGCATCACGCTGGCGCGGCTGATCCCTTTCAGGTCGGCGATCTTCGCCAGGTCGGTCAGAATTTCATCCTGCACGCCATCGGCGAAATAGGCGTTCTGCTTGTCGTCGCTTAGGTTTTCGAACGGCAGCACCGCGATCGATTTATCCGGCACGGCGGATGTCGAAGGTGCCGGTTTCCGCAGGATGAAGAGGAAGGTGGCCAGGATTGTGGCCACAAGCAAGAGGACCGCGGCGATCCCGGCCCATCGCATTCGGCTGCGGTGCTGTTTGAACGCGCGAAACTTTTTCGGCAGCCGCGGATTGCCCACGTCATCTCCATAGAGATTGACCACGCCCAGCCGCAGGCCGTGCTTCACTTCGCACTCGCCGAGGTCGTGCAACTGCGGCTTCCAATGTCCGTACTGCTCCAAATCCTCCGCCACATGTCTGGAGAGCAAAATGTGACCGGCATCGCCGCAATCCATCACTCGCTGCGCCATGTTAATCCCGGCGCCGGCGATGTTGGTGCGACCACTCACATCGGTCACTTCGCTTACCGGCCCGCTGTGAATTCCCATGCGCACCGCAACTTCCGGGTGCGCCATGAGCGCTTGAGCGATCTCGAGAGAACATTGCGCCGGTTCCTCCGAACTGTTGCGAAAGACCAGTGCTATTCCGTCGCCGGTCGGGAGCCTCACGAGTTGTTCGTTGGTAGACTCCACGACCTGGGGCGTCGCGAGCACGATGTCGGTCAACCGACGCAGCCGATCCTTCTGCTCCTCGATCAACAGCTTGGAATAACCGACCAGATCGATAAAGAGCACGTGCCCGATCTCGAGCCGGAGATTACTTTCGGATTCAGGCGCCATTCATCCTCCGACCCACCACTGTGCAGGCGACCGCGAGCCTGCGTTCCCTGGCACCGGCGCTCATTGATCGAGTCCCACCTTTCTCAGGAGCGCCTGGAAACGCGGCTCGTTGCGCACACTATCGTAAATCGGGTCTACCTTTAGATACCAACAGGCGCTCTCCTGATTCTCATAAGCTATTTCCAGCCAATCCAGCGCTTTCCCCTTTTCGCCAAGTCCTAGATGAATGTCAGCGAACGCTGTCGAGTTGACGTATTGCCGTTTTGCCATCTCTTCGAGTTCGCGCAAGATCTGCTCGGCTTTCGGTCGATTTCCAGAAGTGGCATAAGCGTAACCGAGGAGTCCTTGATACCAGGCGCCGGTAACCACTATTTTACTTCGTTGAAATTCCGCGATTGCTCCCGTCGTGTCGCCTTTCCACAGGAGGCAGCAGCCTAACAAATGACGGGCAAGGGTTGAAGCGGGATCCAGGTCGAGCGTCCTTCTGATTTGGACAATGGCGTCGTCATATCGACGTGCGTGATACAGAAAGTAAGCCAGGGCCGCTTGAAAGAACGAATTCAGCGGATCGAGTTCGATCGCTTTCTTGTCTTTCGCAATCGCCTCGTCCAATAGGCCAAGCCCGCCCAGAAACCACGCATATATTTCATAGGCCCAGGCCAGATTAGGATTTAGTTCGATGGCGCGGTCGAATTCAACCTGGGCGCTGCGCCAATCAAAAGCGCCGGCGAGTGCGGCGGCGAGGGAAAGATGCGCTTCCGCCAGATCCGGTTCGAGCTCGATCGCTCTTTGCGCGAACTCCTTCTCTTTAACGACCGCTTCTCTGCTCGGCATCACTACTCCCCCCATGTAGGCGTAGGTGTCGGCGAGGCCGCAATAGGCCAGAGCATAGTTGGGATCGAGCTTCAGCGCCTGCTCGTAGTAGCGGGTCGAGCTGGTCCAGCCGGCTTCGCTGTATTTGCCAAATTCATAGCGTCCCAGCAAATAGAGGCGATGAGCCTCCGGGTTCTCGGTCGGCTTTTTCACTAAAGCACGCGCCGCTTCGACACCTAACTTGATTTGCAGGGCATCGACAACGCGCTGGGCCACGTCGCTCTGAAAAGTAAAAATGTCTCTTACGTCGCCGCCGTAATCTTCCGACCAGAGTTGATAACCGTCACTCACGTTGATGAGTTGAGCGGTCACGCGCAGCTTCTCACCGGCTTTGCGAACGCTTCCTTCCAACACTGTGTCGACCTGCAACTGATCACCGACTTTCCGGAAAATATCCGCTTCGCTTCTGCCCTTGAACGAGAAACAAGATGTCCGTCCCGGCACGCGCAGCCCTGGTACCCTGGCCAGCGCGTTGATTAGTTCCTCGGTCATTCCGTCGCTCAAGTATTCATCGTTTTTGTCAGCGCTGAGGTTCACGAACGGCAGCACCGCGATGGATTTGGCCGGAGCAGCGGCCCTGATGTTCGGAGGCCGCTGCCGGTTATCCGTGAACGTCCCGCTCCGCCTTGACGAGTCGGATGATCCGTTCTCAGGAATCGAGAGCCCCGCCTTGCGCAACCCAACGATCAAGTGCTCGACGAGTTCCTGATCGAACCACTTCCCGAGGTCCTCCCGCGCCATCGCGGCGTAGTCCGGCTGCATGGTGAGCAAGTCACGCAGGGCTTTGCCTGAAGCATCACGTTTCCCGAGCTGTCCGTTGGCCACGGCCAGGGCCAACGGTGTGTAGAAAACGCCCGGCATGTTGATTTTGAGTGCGAGGTTCAGCGCGCCGCGGTAGTCGCCCTTGCGGTATGCGTTGAAGACGGCGGGATACCAATACTTGCCGGGATGATTCGGATTGAGTTGCATGGCCCGCTCGGCCAGAGCACAACCCCGTTCCCAGTCGCCAGCATAAGCCATGCATAAGCCCAGAAACTCAGTGGTGCTTCCGTCCAAAGGGTTGAGCGCGAGGGCTCGCTCCGCCGCATTTCGGAAGGCCTGGAACTCCTTGCGAAAGAAAAGGGCGTAGGCTAGGGCGAAATGGGCACGGTGATTGGAAGGCGCCGCGTCGACGGATCGCCGCGCGGCATCGAGTGCGCGGCCCAGGGGATCGGGCTGTGGATTGAATCCGATTGCGTACTCGTCACTATAGAGAGAGGACAGCATGGCCCAGCCATCGGCATAACCCGGCGCCTGTTGGACGGCCCGTTCCAAGCTAGCCCGAGCTGCAGCATGCTCCTCGGCGGTGAGGCGCTCGTGGTAACTGAAACTGCGCAGCACGGCCTCATAGGGACTGAGTTTGTCAGGGTCCTTGCCTCGAACCGCTTCGCTCATGCTGTGCGGCAGGACGCCGTACATATCGGCCACGGTGGAGACGATCCGCGGAACGAGGTCGTCCTGCAGGTCGAAAACCGCTTCCGGGCTGAAGGGACGGTCGAAGCTCTCCGCCCACAGATGGGCGCCGGAACTCGCATCCACGAGCTGCACTGCGATGCGCAGCTTCGTCCCTGCCTGCCGGAGGCTGCCCTCCATCACGTAGCGCGCACCGAGTTCCTTGCCTGCAGAACGAACGTCAAGCGAGTCAGTGGCGAAACGTGAAGGAGAGCTGCGCGCGATCACCTTGAGATAAGAGAATCGTGACAGGCCAGTCACGATGTCCTCGGTTAGTCCTTCAGCCAGGGCAGTTAGATCGGCGTTGCTTCCGCTGTATTTAAACGGCAGCACAGCAATCCAGAAACCTTCTTCACGGCGCACAGAAACATCAGACGTGGTAGTTGTTGTCTCTTCCTTATTCTGCCGCATTTTCGCCGGCAGTTCCGGATTGCCAGCGTTCTCGTCATAAAGATTCAGGAGCGAGATGCGTAATCCGTGTTTTACTTCGAATTCGCCGAGTTCGTGCAGAAGAGAACGCCATTGCGGGTAGTGCTCCAGGTCGTCGGCGACACGTTTGGAAAGAAGAATGTGACCGGCATCGCCGCAATCCATGACGCGCTGCGCGATGTTAATCCCGGCGCCCGCGATGTTAGCTTGCCCGTTCAAATCGGTGACTTCGTTCACCGGCCCGCTGTGAATTCCCATTCGCACGTGAAGTTCGGGATGACTTTTCAGCGCTATGCTGATCTCGAGCGCGCAGAGCGCCGGCGCTTCCGGACTAGTTTGAAAAACGACCGCGCCGCCATCGCCGGTTGGCAGGCGCACTAACTTTCCTTGTGCTTCGGCGAGACGGAACTGCTCGGTTCCGCGCACGATTTCCCTTAGCGTTCGAATCTGCTCGCTCTGCTCGTTGATGAGCAACTTCGTGTAGCCGACGATATCGATGAACAAGACGTGCCCGATCTCGAATTTCACGTCGGGCGAAAGCTCAGGTGGCACGAGATTTCCTTCTACCTCCGAAACCACAATTTAACGAGTCCAATCATCGGCCTGCGCAGCTATTCTCCCTGGTCGCTGCTCATGCTCACGAAAGGCGAGCCCGCGCCTCAGCAGGGATATGGCAAAAGCATTGTTTAACGGCCAGCGCGCCGAAGCTGTTCGATTTCCGCGAGTAACGGCTGCCAGTATTTCTTGTCGCGTTGTTGTTCCGCGGCCTGCTCTTCGGCCAATGCTGTCTCAAGAGCTTCAGCCTCTCCGGCGATCGCGTATTGCAATAAAGGCCGCTTCACTGCGATTTCAGCCGCGGCAGAAGAAAATTGCCCAGCAATTTCGATCAAGTAGCGCGCTGTGCGCATCTCACGTAACCAAAAGCGGATTTGTTCGGCAGAAGGCGCCTCTTTCCTTTCAGCGTAATTCGCCTCCAACAGCCGCGCGATCATGGGCCAATCTTTGTCGCGCTGCGTCTTTTTCGCCTGAACCAGATCGGCCAGCGACAACAGATCGGTACTGGTTGCCGGCGTCATCGGCGATTGTCGTGCGCCGCTGCCAGAGCTGGTCGAACGAATCGACGCCGCGCAAGATCGACATCACATCTACCCGGATCCGATTCGCTTCCGGCGCAGCGCAGCGGAAGTGGATTGTATGACCGCGGCGCAGGAATTCTTCAGTTAATTCCGGCACGAAGATGCGGGTGGCTCCGAGTTCGCCGAGCGCAGCGCGCAAACGATCGAGATTTTCCGGGTCGGGCACAATGACTAAATCAGCGTCGCGGCTAAACTCCGCCGCGCCGTAAAACACGCACGCCTGGCCGCCCATGAGCAGCGCTCTCACGCCATGTTTCCGGATCGTCGAAAGGACTTTGACTATCGGGCTCGGGATCAAGTGAACCTCCTAAGGCGAAATAAGTTGGCCAGAGCTTCTGACTTTCTTCCCAGCGTTGCAACGGTGTAAGTCGATACCACTCTTCCCATTCGTCAAACGCATCACTTGCTCCGGCATGAACCGGACCTGCTTCTTTTCGTTGCACCACACTCAACTTCGCCGTTGCCTCGATTGATTGCAACAAATCGAGCGAGCGCGAGTCTTCGTGCGTGCAAAATTTCAGACGAAATGCGTTTGATCTCGCGGCAACTTTCGGAGTGCGACCGCATCCTCGCGCCGCTTCACGCCAGCTCGAGTTCAGAATGCTGGCGCACGTTTGGGATAACGCCTGAGGAGAGGTCCTTATGGAGATCGAGAAGATGCTCTTTGAGATCTTCGAACGACGTTCCCTGCGTCATGTAGTCGGGGAACTGATCGAGATACCCCAGCCACATTTCTCCATCCTGCGAGTAAGTGAATCCGGCTGACGCCATTTGTCGCAGTCTAGAGCGACTGCCAAAAATTATTTCCGAGTAGCGCACTGGGAAGCGACAGTGAAGGGATCGTCGATAAAGGCTTTGAGGGCGCTCAGTAGGCGCTGGGTCAATTGCTCGGGAGTGCGGGCGATGAAGTCGGTGAAATAGTCGGCTTTTAAGCGCAGCCAGAGTCGTTCGATGGGATTGAAGTCGGGGCTGTAGGTGGGCAGATACTCCCGCTCGAAATGGTGCCACTTCAAGCACTCCGCTTTATGCCAGCTGGCGTTATCGATGAAAAGGACTCGGCGTTTGCCCGACTCGGGAGGAATGGTCTCGGCCAATTGATCCAAAAAACACTGGAAGCAGTCGGTATTCATGGCGTCGAAGACCATGGCGAAGCTCTGGCCGGTGGCAGGGCAGACTGCGCCGACCACATTGGCCCGGATGTGATCGCCTAAGTAGGGCACGCGCGGGCGGCTGCCGCGTGCCGTCCAGCGCCGGCGCGGTCGCGGATCGCCTTCCACCCCGCACTTGTCGCCATACCACAGTTCCATTGTGGGATCCTGCCGCAGCTCCGCCAGGCGCTCGAGGAAAGCTTTGCGCTCAGCTTCATCCTGCCGCTCGGGCCAGCGCTGCGGGACGCGCAGGTTATAATCGAGCTGATGCAGATAACGAATGAGGGTGCGATAGCCCAGTTCCAGGCAGAGTTGCTCTTTTAACCAGCCGTGAAGCTTCACTCCGGTCCAGTGACCCTGGCCTGCTTTCCCCGGTTCTTCCAGCACTGGCACCAGCAGATCGCGCACCCGCTCCAGCTTCACTTTGCGCGGCCGGCCCGGACGCGGCTTGCTCGCCAGGGCATCGATCCCGCCTGAATTGAAGGCTAAAATCCGGAGCCTCACCATCCGCTCGCTTCGACCAAAAACCTGCGCCACCTCAGCCCGCGGCCACCCCCGGAGGAGCGCCCGCATCGCTGCCAAGCGCCGGTAGCTGCGCTTGTTGGGTGCAGCTTCCATCGCCACGAGCAACTCCCCATCACTCGCGTTCTCTCCGTTAGGCTCCAGGCAATCGCTGCGCAACAACCAGCTTCACACCACAACATGCCAAATAGTACCAAGTACCAAAAATGTGGTAGTCGGAAACTTTTTTTGGCAGATGCTCTAGTCATAGCCTTCAGTCCGGTCAATTCACAAGGTCCCCTCGGTCCGGCATGTTCACTTTGGTGCCTCTCCCCTGGCAAGCGCCGCGCTTGCCCTACAGTGGCCGGTCGCGCGAAAAAGATTGTAGGGCAGGCGCTCCGCCTGCCACATTTCACGCGTGGGCCATCCACCGCGAATACCTGTGTGGTTACCATGGGAACAACGCGTGATTTATTTCGTCACGATGTGCATTGAGCGTCGCCAATCCGTCCTGACAAACGACGCCGCCTTTGAGGCCTTTAAAACAGCCGCCGGTAAGCTCCAGCATTGGAGAGTTCTTGCTGGCATGGTGATGCCCGACCACCTGCATGTGATCGTCGCACCAACAGAGGATCGCGAAGCGAAATTGGGAAATTGTTCAGCGGCATTGAAACGCTGGATGCGCGAGCAACTAAATGCGTCGTGGGATTTTCACCCTAGCTGGTTCGATCGTCTCCTGCGCTCCGATGAGTCGCTGCACGAAAAGTGGCTCTACGTCCGAGAAAATCCTGTCCGAGCCGGGTTAGTTAAACACTGGAAGGATTGGCCCTACCAAATCGGGCTCGACGACGTTTGATTGTAGGGCCATTCCAAAAAATCTTCGGGATTGCTACAATGGCCCTGCCCTCTGCAAACGAAGCGCTCGCCCTACAACGACCGGTCGCGCGAAAAAGATTGTAAGGCAGACGCTCCGCCTGCCACATTTCTTCGGTTGCCCCCTCCGCCCCTTGCCAAGCGAAGCGCTTGCCCTACAAAAACTGCCCGCTTCAACCCACGATGTCAATGAACAACACATGGCCGATCTCGAATTTCACGTCGGAAGAATTTTCGGACTGCACCGCGATCCATGATCCGCTGCGCGATGTTGATGCCGGCGCCCGCAATGTTTGCCTGTTCGTTCAGATCCGTGATTTCGTTGACCGCACGGCTGTGAATTCCCATTCGGACCCGGAGTTCGGGATGCTTCTTGAGCTCCTTACTAATTTCTAGCGCGCAGCGGACCGGCGATTCGGGCTGGTGCGGAACACAAGTGCTCCACCATCGCCGGTCGGTAAGCGCAGCAGTTTGCCTTCGGCTTCAGCCACGCGGAACTGCTCCGTTCCGCGAACAATCTCTTTTAACTTTTGCATCTGCTCGCCCTGTTCGTTGATGAGCAACTTCGAATAACCAACGATATCGATGAACAGGACGTGCCCGATCTCGAATTTCACTTCTGAGGATTGCTCGGGCGGCATGGGCTTGCTTTTATCTGGAAGTTCGCGATTCAACGATCTATTTCGGTGCGACCACTTTTTGCATCCGCCATCGCTGTGCTTCGGACGTGACAGGCGAGCGCTTCGGCCTCATTGACGATCTGCCGCTTTGGGCGCGCTTACTTTCTGAACTAATGTTTCGAAGCGCGGATTGCCGTGCAATGGATCGAGCAGCGGATCGACCTTGATCCAGCTGATGTTCGAGCCGTCCCGTTCCTCGTAACCCTTTTCGAGCCAGCGCACCGCTTCATCCTTATTGTTCAGGCTGAGATAAAGCAGAGCACGTAAGTAGCCAACCACCTCACGCTGCTGACTTATCTTATCGAGATCGCTCAACATGCGCAGCGCGGCATCCTTGTCACCAGCGTACGCTTTAGCCTGAGCGCAGACCGTCGCCGTAAATGGGTCGTCGCTCAATCGTTTTGCTTTTTCGTATTCGGCAATCGCGCCGGACAGGTCGCCTTTTGCTTGAAGAACAATTCCGAGATTATAGTGCGCGTAGAAAAATGTTGGATCGATCTCGAGCGTCTTGCGCAATTGCCTGGCAGATTCGTCGAAGCGGTGGGCGTAGCTGAGGGTTACTCCAAGGTCCGCATTGATAATTGGCGATAGCGGATCCAACTCAATCGCGCGCTTACCTTCGGCAATGGCTTCGTCGAATCGCCCGAGGGCCGCCAGAGTGTCATTGCCAAGCCAGTGATGTGCCGTCGCATCGTTCGGCTGGAGCTCGATCGCGCGTTTGTATTCGCGCATGGCTCCGGCCAAATCGATTTCACGAAAGAAGAGTACCTTGCCGAATGAGGTATGCGCTTCGGCCAGATTGGGGTCAAGGCTGAGGGCTTTGAGGGCCGCCTCTTTGGCCTTCGAGTAGGCATCGAGCCGATCCGCACCTGCGAAAAAAGGAGCCAGAATGTAGGCTTTGGCCAGACCCGCGTAGGCCAGCGCGTAATTGGGATCGCGGGCAATCGCCTGCTCGAAAAACGCAATCGCTTTGGGAATGTTGTCGCCGGAACGCTTGTCCCAGAGTGATCTGCCTTTGTGATAAAGTTCGTAAGCTGTCGTGTCAGTCGTCGGAGCCGCAGCCATCATTTGCTTTTCAGAGCCGGTCAGCTTCGCCTGCAACGTATCGGCAATCGTCTTCGCGATCTCGCTTTCGACGGAGAAGATGTCGGTCAATTTGCGATCGTATGTGTCCGCCCAGAGATGCGCATCATTCATGGCGTTGATGAGCTGCACGTTTACCCGCACCTGGTCGTTCGCTTTCTGCACACTCCCTTCCAGAATGTTCATAACGCCAAGTTGCTTCGCTATGTCGCGCAAATCTGGAGGCGCGCTCTTGAATCGTTGCGTCGACGTGCGCGAGATCACTTTGAGGTCAGCGACCTTTGCCAGACGGGTCAGGATTTCGTCCTGAACTCCTTCAGCGAAATAAGCGTTGTCGGGATCGCGACTGAGATTATCGAAGGGCAACACCGCGATCGACTTTTGCAGAACTGTAGCCGCCTCGCTTTGAAAGCCCGGCCTCGCCTCCGGCTGCGTTACGGGTCGAGGCGTATGAGCCGTGTAACGTCCAATGAAAAATAAGCCGACTGAGAGCGCGACCCCAACGATCACGACAAGAATCCAAGCACGCTTTCGTGGTTGTCGCGCCGACGTCGCAACATCGACATCTTCTGTCCGTTTCAGCCCCTCTGGCGTCAATTCAAAGGCCCACGCGATCACTAGCGCGATTGGGAATCCGACGATAATTGCCAGCACAGTCAGCCGAACGGCCCAATTCGGAATTTCGAAAAACGGGAAGACTTGCGTAGCGACCTGGATCAAGAGCCAGCCAACGACTGCATACGCGACGGCGACCTTGTAAACATTGCGCCGCCTCAGCTCGGCTAGGAAGTTGCTCAGATTCACTCTTGGCTAATAATCGAGCGCTAATTGTACAGAAGGCAGAGCAAAGTCCAGACCCCGGTGACCTGACCCTACGGCCTTGTTGTGCGGCGCTGAATCAGCTAAGCCGAACGCATGCAGACGGAGCAACCGCGTCCTGATACAGCCCCCGTTGGCAAAGAACGACTGCTGCGCATTCTTGGAGTGACCTTCGGCGTGGCGGTAGGCATCGGCGGAACAATCGGGATTGGCATCCTGCGGATTCCAGGCAGCGTCGCGGCCCAGCTCGGCCATGGCGGACTTATCATGGCTGTATGGATTATCTCCGGATTGTATGCTTTCGCCGGTGCAAATACCTATGCCGAGCTGGGCACAATGCTGCCGCTGGACGGCGGACCTTACGTTTACGCGCGGCGGGCATATGGCGAGTTCGGTGGATTTCTGGTCGGCTGGAGCGATTGGCTCCTCCGCACCAGTTCCATGGCATATTTGGCGGTTGCGTTAACCGAATACGCCGCTGGAGTTTTCTCTTATAATCCCGGTGTCATAACGCCGGCGGCCATTGCCGTGTTGATCTTTTTCACCGCATTTCACTGGCTCGGTCTGCGCGTAGGTAGCCGCGCTCAGGAAATCATGAGCCTGTTCAAAGTCCTCGCTTTCTTCGTCATCATCGCTGCCTGCTTTCTTTTCAGCCCGAAGCTAACCGCTGTCCCAAGCGCAAAGCCATCGCTCTTTTCCGATCCAAAGCTTTTGTTTGTGGCCATCGCCTTGTCGATGCAAAGCATTCTTGGCACTTACGCCGGCTGGCATGCGCCGGTTTACTTTTCGGAGGAGAATACCGATCCCTCGAAAAGCATTCCTCGCTCCCTTTTTTCCGGTGTTGCTTTGGTGACGGCGATCTACGTGCTGATTAACTTCGCCATGCTGTATGCGCTGCCGATGTCAAAGTTGGCAGGCTCAAAATTAGCAGCGGCAGATGCCGCTCAGCTCATCTTCGGTGGCAATAGCAGCCACATCGTGACGAGCATCATGTTAATTTCCCTACTTGGGATTATCAACGCCGCCTTCCTTTTCACGCCGCGTGTGATGTTCGCTCTTAGTCGCGACGGACTCTTCTTCCATTCCGGTGTCAGAATAAATACCGGAGGCACACCTACCGCGGCCTTGCTGGTAACTGCTTTGGTAGCGATCATGCTCGCATGCGTCGGCAGCTTCGACAAACTATTCGCTTTTACCGCCTTCCTAAGTGTGCTGGTAGATGTAGCAGCGTTCGGCACGGTCTTTGTTTTGCGCTGGAGAGAGCCCGATCTTCCACGACCGTATAGAGCCCGCGGCTATCCTGTGCTTCCAGCAATCGTGTTTCTTGGCGCCGGGTTGCTCTTGATTGCGTTCGTTGTGAGTAGCACAGAAAACAGCCTCTATGCTATGATAGGAATTGCACTTAGCTATCCGTTGTATCTTCTCGTCAAAAGGCTCGTGAAAGCGGTAGCAGTCTAAACCGATCAGTTTGTTTTATTTTTCGCGAGGGCGCCCCGAACATTGGCAGCAGTGTCCCGGCCGCTTGCACCACCAGCCATGCACCGGCGAGATAGAGTCCCGCCATGCGGATGACGTTGCGCCGCTTCAGCTCGGCGAAGAGGTTGCCAAGGTTCAGAGCTCTTTGTTCTGGCAGAGCTTCTCGAAGCGCGGATCTTTGCGGAGATTGTCCCAGTCTGGATCGATCCGCAGAAGTGCCCGCGTCACCGGACTTCCGTAGGAAATACTGAGCAGGTGTTGCAGAGCGCCGATCGCGGTGTCCTTCTCGCCGAAATGAGCCTCGATGCGGGCGAGGGTGTCTTCATATCCAGGCCCGACGAAGGCGTCTTTCGCGGCCGGCAATACGGCAATGGCCTGTTTTGCGTGCGCGAATGCCGCAGCTTTGTCGCCAAGCCATGTGTCGGCCCAGGCCAGTTGAATCAGAAACTCGGAATTCTCAGGCTGAGCACGCAACAAGTCGTTCACGGCCTGCTTTGCTTTCTGATAAGCCATCGTCGCTTCGGGGGTGTTGCCGGCGTGTCGCTCCAGATCGCCTAACGCATTCTCAAAAACCCCGGGAGTGCCGCCCAGCGCGTCGGGTTGTTCCAGCTGGGCCTTGAGCATCGCTAACGCCGAATCATACCTCCGCAAAAGTATGGCGTTCGTCACGGCCGTGCTTACGTAGATGCCATCGCCCCGCTTCGGCTGAACGGTGTCGAGAAGCGCTTGCGCCTGCGCGATGTCGCCACCCAACTGAAAGCTCTGGGCAAGAAAACTGATGACGGTGGAATTTTGCGGACTTAGATCACGGGCTCGCCCGAGGTGTTTCTGTGCCGCGGCGGCATCGCGCATTGCCAGATCAGTCAACGCCGCATCGGTGAGGAGAAAAATATTTTGTGGGTCGAGCTCGACCGCTTGCGCGTAAAGGGCACGGCTTTGTTCCCACTGTCCCTGCCGGCGAGCAATACCTCCCAAAAATTCCGAGACTACGGCATTGTTTGGATATTGCCGACGAATCGATTCGAGTTGGGCCTTGGCGCCTTCATAATCACGCTCACAGTAATATTTGTAGAAGGCCTTCGCCAGTTGCGTCTCGACCAACTCTGGCCCGAACTTTATGGCCATGTCCAAGGCCTTGCGCGCCGCTTCACGTCGCTCTGGGGCCTGACCGACATTATTAATGAATGCCAGGCCGTTCTGGCGGCACAGGTGCGCCCAGGCGATGGCGAATTCAGGGTCAAGTCGCACTGCGTTCTCGAACGCGTCTATCGATTTTACCAGACTCGCTCGAAAATCTTGCACGTCACCCTCGAAAGCGAGGCCGCGCAGGTAAGCGTCGTAGGCATCCGGATTTTTAGTGGATCGGGCGCCCAATTCTCGCTTCTCCTTCCCGCTCAGCTTTGCGCTTAACTGATCAGCAATGGCGCCCGCCACTTCGCCTTCTACACCGAAGATATTTTGTAATTCGCGATCGTAACTCTCGGCCCACACGTGCTCATCAGTTGCCGCTTTGATCAGCTGCACATTGATGTGCACCGCGTTGCCGGACTTTTGTACGCTGCCTTCGAGTAAGTTCGCTACGCCTAATTGCTGGCCTACTTCGCGCAAGTTATCGGGCGCGCTCTTATATTTCTGCGTGGACGTGCGCGAGATGACTTTGAGCGCCGCGATCTTTGATAGCCGGGTGAGAATTTCGTCCTGAATGCCTTCGGCAAAATAGGCATTGGCCTTGTCGTCGCTGAGATTCTCGAAAGGCAGCACAGCAATGCTTTTCTCCGGGATCACCGACCCGGTAGAGGATGGCTCGACCGCGGCGTTTTTCTCACGAGAAAGTTCGTCCTTCAGTTCATCGGTGATCTTCTTGGCGACTGCGCTCTTAATGGTATCGGCCAACGAAGGGGGCGCCGTGGCGGTCGGTTGAGGCAGTGGCGTCGCCCTGCGTTTGTCGAGCGTGCGCATGATGGCCGGCGCAAAGATCACTGACACGATGGCAAGCGCGAAGGTGAGTGCGATGAACAGTCCCGCGACAATAAAGATCGCGCGCGCAACCGGAGAGAGACCTTTGCGCGTGCCTCTCGACAAGGCTCGAATACCCCCGTGCGCTTTCCCGAGTCGCGTCGGCGGTGTGGGATTACCGATAGTTTCGGCATAAAGATTCACTAATGAGACAACAACTCCGTGTTTCACTTCCACGTCGCCCAGTTCATGCAGATACGGCTGCCAACGACGCTGTTGTGCGAGATCGTCGGCGACACGTTTACTCACCAGAATGTGGCCGGCGTCGCCGCAATCCATCACACGCTGCGCAATGTTGATGCCCACGCCGGCGATATTTTCACGCCCGTTTGCATCCTTCACGTGATGGATCGGGCCGCTGTGGATTCCCATCCTCACCGGCAGACTCGGCTGCGAGCGGAAAGCTCGGCTGATCTCCAGGGCGCATTCGACCGGCTCTTCCACAGAACCAGTGAAAACCAGCGCCATGCCATCGCCCGTCGGCAAAACGGTAAGCCCCCCTGCAGCCTCCGCCTGGCGCACCACTTCGGTGCTGCGCACAATCTGGTTCAACTCCTGAAGCGCTTCTGATTGTTCGTCGGTCAGTAGCGTAGAGTACCCGACGATGTCCATGAAGAGCACGTGCGCAATCTCCAGGCGCTTCGCCTTGTGCTCGTCAGCCATGAAGCGCGACTGTACTAGCTTAGCGCAACCCTCTCTAGCCTATTCTTTTGTCGCGAACGGAGCGACGATTTAGACACGAATTTCACGAATCCACACGAATCAAACCGAGGTCGTCGTCCGATTGGTGACAATTCGTGAAATTAGTGTCTCTCTTTCTGCGCGAGCGAAGCGACGATTTGTTCGAAGCGTGGATCGCCGCGCAAGGTGTCCCAATCCGGACTTTGTCTTAGCTCACCATACCAGATGCCGACCGGAAGTTCGGCTGACGTTTTGAGTTGTTGCAGCGCGGCCTCTTTTTCGCCACAGGTTGCGTAAATCACACCCAGGTAAGTGATGAACGTCGGTCCGACCCATGAATCTTTGGTGTAAGGCAGGATTTCACAGGCGCGTTTTCCTTCTTGGATTGCTTCGCTGCATCGGCCGAGCATGGCGTCGGATCATTCCACGCCTGATTTGATACGAAAGAGGAAATCTGCGAGGCTCCGCGCGTTGGCGCGACCCTGCACGTTCGCTTGAGTCCGGAAGACGCTATTACCCCCGTATCATGAGCACATCGGAGATTTTCTTAATCGCAATGGCGATTATTTTTACTGTGCCCTACCTGGTGTGGCGGTTATTCGGCACCGATTATTACGCGCCGCTTGTTGTCGTCCAGATCATTGGCGGCATCCTTCTGGGTCCCGGTGTGTTGGGCGCTGTTTTTCCCGACTATTATCGATTTGTTTTCAATCCATAGGTCATCGGCCAGCTCAACGGCATCGCCCAATGGGCGGTAATGATTTTCGTCTGGGTAGCGGGTATTGAGCTCGATATCGAGAGAGCTTGGCGGCACCGGCGGGAGACCGGCATAACAGCCGGACTGGCTCTGGGCGTCCCGCTTTTCTTTGGCTGCGGGGCAGCGATAACGATGTTGTGGTTGAGCAGCGGTTGGATCGGACCGAACGGGCACACCTGGCAATTTATTGTCGGAATCGGGATGGCCTACGCGGTCACCGCTTTGCCAATTCTTGTTCTTTTCATGGAGAAACTCCAGATTTTGCGTCAACCCATTGGCCAACGGATTTTGCGTTATGCTAGTCTCGATGATGTTGCGATTTGGGGCGTGCTCGCGATCATTTTACTCGACTGGAATCGCGTGCAGCGCCAGCTCAGCTTTCTTGTCCTCTTTGGGATTGCGTCCTTTCTCTTTCGGAAACTGATGCGTTGGGTCCCGAAACGTGATCGCTGGTATCTCGGTCTAATTTGGTTGGCTGTATCTGGGTTCGCCGCCGACTGGTCGGGTCTGCATTTTATGGTGGGCGCATTCCTTTCCGGCGCCGTCCTCGACGCCGACCTGTTCGACCAAGAACAAATGGACCAGTTCCGCGCTCACGTGTTGTTGGCCATCATGCCGGTCTTTTTCCTTTCCACCGGTCTGCGGACCAACTGGCAGGTTGGTGGCTTCGTCGTATTCGGCGCAGCCGCACTGCTTCTCGTTGCCTCTGTGGCCGGCAAACTGGCTGGCGTTCAGATTGCTGGAAAAATTCTGAAATGGGACAAAGGCGAAGCCTCGATCATCGGTTGGCTCCTCCAGACCAAGGCCCTGATCATGATCATTTTTGTCAACATCCTCCTCGATAAACGCATCATCACGAGCGAGACATTCACGGCCACGCTTTTAATGGCGGTGGCCAGTACCATGTTGAGCATTCCGGTCGTAGCGCCGAAACTGCAGAAGCTGGGCTCTGTTATTTTGAAGGCGGCCTAAGGCAGACGAACGCGAGCACAAAAGAGCGGTGGCTGGCGGTTCTTCCGGGCTCAGTCAGAACGAAAGCCGGGTGAACCAAAGCGACTTGAAAATTGGCATAGGTCCGATCAAGCTGGTCGACACAAAAACCGTTATGTCACATCAATCAACTGAATCGAAACGTCTACTTTCATACATCATCGCGGAATGGGCTTGCGGCCTGAAATACGAGCATCTCTCGCCCGAAGCGATTCAAGCGGCCAAATTGTTCTGGTTCGATTCCATCGGCTGCGCGCTGGGTGGAAGCCAACAGGAAGACGCCAAGATTTTACTAAAACATCATCGCGCGATGGCGGGTGAAAAGGCGAATTCCAGAGATTCCTCGACTTCCCTCGGAATGACAAAGGAACAAGACCGCGCGGCGGCTAAGAGCGATGGCAAAGCGACCGTATTCGTTTCCGGCTTCAAAACCAACCCGGTCGACGCAGCATTCATGAATGGCCACATGATTCGCGCCATGGATTACAACGACATCTACTGGAAAGCCGACCCGTGTCACCCGAGCGATCTCATTTCCGCTCCTCTGGCACTCTGCGAAAGCGAAGGACTGAGCGGCAAAGATCTAATTCTCGGTACGATCATTGCCTATGAAATTGAGATGCGGCTTTGCGAAATCGGGCGCCCGGGAGTTCGCGAATATGGGTGGCATCATGCAACGTTGAGCGCGTTCGCGGCGCCCGTAGCGGCGGGGCGAGTGCTAAATCTCACGCACGATCAAATGGTGTCGGCGATCGGCATCAGCGCGGCGCGCACGTTTTGTCCGGGCGCGGTCACTGCCGGTAAGTTGACCAACATGAAAAACACCGTCGATCCGTGGGCTGGTCGCATGGGCGCTGAGAGCGCGTTGCTCGCGCGAGAAGGATTCTCCGGACCCGAGCACATGATTGACGGAAAGGAAGGTCTGTTCGCCGTGTTCGGCCATGTCCAATACAAGGGACAACCGGCAAGCTTCGATGGCGAAGGTTTGGTCAAGGATTTACCAACATCGCCGACATCTCACTACCGCATTCTGGATTGCGGGATGAAAAGTTTTCCCATCGAAGCGCTGAGTCACGCGCCGCTCACCGCCATGATGAAAACGGTCAAGGAAAACAAGATTAAGGCTGACGACGTGAAAGAAATCAAAGTTGAAGTGATCGCGCGCGCCGCGGACATCCTTGGCGACCCACACAAGTATCGACCCGACTCAAAAGAAACGGCCGATCATTCACTCCCATATTGCATGGCTGTGGGACTCGTTGATGGAATGGTGACGCCGCTGCAATTCAAAGAGGAGCGGGTACTCGATAAATCGCTGATTCCAATCATGGACAAGATAAAGGTTGTCGCGAATGAAGAATTCGAAGCGCTCTTTCCCAAGTTCCAACCGAGCCGCGTGACCATCACAACCAACGACGGTAAATCACACTCAACTCGCGTCGATGTGCCCAAGGGCGATCCGCGCGATCCGATGACCGAAGAAGAAATCGCGGTGAAATTCACTGCGCTCGGCGGAGATGTGATCGGAAAAAAGCAGTGCGAAGAGTTGCGTCAGCGCATCATGAATTTGGAAAATCTCGGGAAGCTTGACCAACTTCTGGGGCTGACAATCGCGCGGTGAGCTGTAGTAACCGGCCTGTGGCCGGTCGAGTGCCGAAAGTTTCTCGACAAAAATATTTCGACGATCCACAACCCCATGACGACAGATTTAGCTGCGAAACGGACTTTCGGACCACGTTTTGCGAAGCAACGAGAGCTACTCGCAAAAGTGGAATTATGTTCGTAAGAATCCCGTGCGCGCCGGATTGGTTAAATCAGCAACAGACTGGCCTTACCAAGGAGAGATCGTTGACGTCGATCGCGCGTGATCTGCTGTAGCCACCATGCCTGTGGCTGGCTAACGACGCCGGGACTTGGATCGAAAAGACGGCCCACAGGGCCGTGGCTACAGAACCGTGCGTAATCCGCCACGCAAACGTCCGTTAGGCCGTCCCGCTCCCCTCGCCTGCGCCGAACTGAATCCCCTGCGCAAGCGGCAGCTCGCCTGAGAAATTGATCGTGTTTGTCTGACGCCGCATGTAGTACTTCCAGCAATCGCTGCCACTCTCGCGGCCGCCTCCAGTTTGTTTTTCGCCGCCGAACGCGCCGCCGATCTCTGCGCCGCTCGTGCCGGTGTTTACGTTGGCAATTCCGCAATCGCTCCCGACGGCGCTCACGAATTTTTCCGCCTCGCGCACGTCATTGGTGAAAATCGATGAGGTCAATCCTTGCGGCACATCGTTATGAATCGCCATCGCCTCGTCGAAGTCGCGATACGTCATCAGGTAAAGCAATGGCCCGAATGTTTCGTGCTTCACGATTTCGAAATCCGGCTTCGCAACAGCCAGGCATGGCTTCATATAAGCGCCGCCGGGAACCGTGAGCCGTTCCCCGCCGTACAGCACCTCGCCGCCTTCATCTCTCAACCGCTGAATGGACTCTTGCACCGTATCGACAGCGTGCCTGTCAATCAGCGGACCCATAACGGTCTTGCGATCCAGCGGATTCCCAATGGATAGCGTTTTGTAACCGGCAAGGAGCTTATCGCGTACCTTCGATGCAACTGACTCGTGCATGATCACCCGGCGTGTCGAAGTACAACGTTGTCCGGCCGTGCCCACGGCGCCGAAAAAAATCGATCGCACTGCCATCTCGAGATCTGCGCTCGGCGTGACGATGAGCGCGTTGTTGCCGCCGAGTTCCAGAATCGTTCGACCCAGCCGTCCGTTAACCGCCGTGGCGACATTAAATCCCATATTGGTCGAGCCGGTAGCCGACACCAACGGAATACGCGGATCATCCGCCAATTTTTGTCCGACCGTTTTACGATCGCCAACCAGCAGCGTAAAGATCGCCGGATCCGCACCAGTCTCGCGACAAACGCGCTCGGCAATTTTCGTGACTGCTATCGCGGTGAGCGGCGTTTTTTCGGACGGCTTCCAAATCGTGGCGTCACCGCACACTGCAGCGAGCGCCGCGTTCCAAGACCAAACCGCAACGGGAAAATTGAAGGCGCTTATCACTGCAACTACGCCGAGGGGGTGCCATTGCTCCATCAATCGATGGCTCGGACGTTCGGACTGAATCGTTAGGCCGTAGAGCATTCGCGACTGGCCGACGGCGAAGTCGCAAATGTCGATCATCTCCTGCACTTCGCCTTCGCCCTCCGCGATGATTTTCCCGGTCTCGAGCGTCACAAGCTGGCCGAGCTCATGTTTTAATTCACGCAACGCGTTGCCGAGGCGGCGAACGGTCTCGCCGCGCACTGGCCCGGGTGTGACACGCCATCTCAGAAACGCTTCGCGCGCTCGCGCGATAGCTTTGTTGTAATCGTCATCGGACGCCGTGCGCACGCTGGCGAGTCGCCGTCCGTCAATTGGCGAAATCTTGTCGATCTTGGCGCCAGCGCCGCGCCAGTCGCCGTCGAAGACCCCGGCGTTGTCATCGGTCAGACCCAGTTTTCCCAGAGGTGTTTTCATAAACAAAAGGGTACTGTCATTCCGAGCGAAGCGAAGAATCTCAGATCAGCCAAAAATCATGGTTGCGCATGCAGCCTCAAAAACTGTTTCGCTTCGCTCAACATGACAGGATTGGACGGCTTCAACGGCTTTACTTGCGTCGCTGCTGACAGAATTTGCGCATTAACTCCACCGCTTCATCAATTGCGTCCGTAGTAATGTCGAGCGCGGGGCGAAAACGAATCGAAGTCTCGCCAGCGCGAAGGGTCAACACACCAAGGTCGAAAAAGCCGTGCCAAAATTGTTCGCGCGTTTTCGCATCGGGAAGATCGAACGCGAGAAATACTCCGCGGCCACGCGCAGCGGAGATCAGTGGTTCTTCTGTTTGCAGATCGCGCAGTTGATCGAGGAAATAGGCACCTGCTTTCGCGGCGTTCTCAACCAAATGTTCCTGCTCGATAATGCGCAGATAATGCGTCGAGCGCACCATATCTGTGAAGTTTCCGCCCCATGTTGAATTTAAACGGCTAGGCAACCGAAAAGCGTTGTCTTTCACTTCGTCGATGCGCGGGCCGGCCATCACACCGCAGACCTGCGCTTTTTTTCCGAACGCCATCAGGTCGGGCAAGACGTCGAAATGTTCGCAGCACCAATTGCGACCGGTGGCGCCCATGCCGCATTGTACTTCGTCGAAGATCAGCAGAATCTCGTTTTCGTCGGAAATTTTTCGCAGTTTTTGCAGCCATTCACCGCGGAAATGGTTGTCGCCCCCCTCGCCCTGAATCGGCTCGATGATAATGGCGCAAATGTCGATGTTGCGTTGTTCCACGAACTCGCGGATCTCGCGCTCGGCTTTCTGTTCGCGCTCGATAACGTGCGCCTCGCGTTTCGATTCGGGGAGTGAAAAATCGATGGACGGACAGGAGATACGGGGCCAATCAAATTTTGCGAACAAATCCGTCTTACGCGGATCGGTATTCGTCAGGCTCATAGTGTAACCGCTGCGTCCGTGAAAAGCCCGACGGAAATGCAAGATCTGCGTGCCGCGTTCGCCGTGACCCGCCGCCATGTTTTTGCGCACCTTCCAATCCATCGCGGCTTTCAGACAATTCTCCACTGCCAGCGCGCCGCCCTCGATGAACAGATAATGTTCAAGCGGCGGCAGACCGACTACGCGCTCGAAGGTTTCTACAAACTCAGCGTATCCCTGTGAGTAAATATCCGAGTTGGCGATTTTGACTTTCGCCGCCCGAAGAAGATCGCGCTGCACTGCAGGATCATCAAAGTGCGGATGATTAAATCCAACCGGCGTCGAGCCGAAAAATCCGTAGAAATCAATGAGTCGCCTGTCGGAGACGGCGTTGTGCAAATAAGAGCCGCGACTTCTGTCGAGATCGATAACGATCTTGAAGCCATCGAGCAAGATGTGTTGCTCGATGGTGTGGAGAACTTTCGCAGGCGCTAGTGGCTTTGGGGGTTCGCTCTTTGACGTGCGGTTTCGAGTCGAAGGTGTTCTCGCGAGAAGGGGTGCGATACTCATCCAAGATCGTAATCTGTTGCGCCGATGCGGTCAATCCGAGTCGGGGCGATTGGCCTCAATCCCAAAGGCGGTTCAGGTGAACCACCGCTACCTTTACACAATGCCGTCGTGTAACAACGCGTGCCTGCCGGCCAATAAATCCTGCACGAGAGCATAGCCACGCTTGTCCGCGTTGCGCGCGGTACCGGCGAAATGATGATCGATTCGCATTCGTGCTGAGCGGCAGAAATAATCTGCGACTGCGAGAATTTCATCAGTCGGTTTGCCCTGTCCGAGCAGCCATTGCGCATACGAACATGTCGCGCTGATCGCAAATAATTCCGTCGCGATCCCGACGAATCTGGAAAGGAGCAGTTGCTCCCGGTCCAGTTTCGGACCGAACCGCGCCATGGCATGAAATAAGCCGCGCGCGAGTCGTTTGCTTGTGCGCGCCGCGTAATTGACGTGGCCGAGAAGTGTCGCGTGCAGATTGTCGATCTTGCCCGCGCCGTTCGGCATCCACTGGCGCGGATACCACCCGGCATAGAATTTTCCGGAACTCACAACGGCTTTCGCCCGATCGGACATCGGCAGTTGCGTGTTGAAAATCGCGCCGCCGACTTTCAAATGCGGATCGAGCGCTTCGCGCGCAATAAAGAGCCGCATGATTTCACTCGAGCCTTCGAAAATTGTGTTTACGCGGCAATCGCGCAGGAATCTTTCCACAGCGATTGGCGGCTCGCCGCGTCCGGCCAGCGATGCAGCAGTCTCGTATCCCCGCCCGCCGCGCACTTGCATTGCTTCATCGGCAATGCGCCAAGTCGTTTCCGTTGCCCACATTTTGCACATCGCCGTTTCGATACGCAGATCGCCAGATTTGCGATCAAGCAGCGATGATGTGAGAAAAGTCATCGCTTCCATCGCAAAAACGTTGCCCGCCATCTCCGCCACTTTTCCTGCAATGGCTGCATGTTTGCCGATGGGGACGCCCCATTGAATGCGTTCCCCGGCCCATTTCCGTGAAATCTCTAGTAACCGCTTCGAAACACCGACGCACGCCGCAGGAAGCGTTAGCCGTCCTGTGTTGAGCGTCGTCAGCGCTACCTTTAAACCTGCGCCTTCCTTGAAAATGATGTTCTCCCGCGGGACGCGCACATTCGTGAATCGGACGACGGCATTGTAGAGCGCTCGCAGTCCCATGAACCGGCAGCGATATGCGATCTCCAGCCCCGGCGTATCCACATCGACGATGAAAGCAGTGATCTGCTTGCGTTCTTTTCCGCCAACCATCTTCGCCGGAGTGCGCGCCATCACCACCAGCACTCCTGCTTTCACTCCATTGGTGCACCAAAGCTTTTCTCCGTTAAGGATGAACTCGGAGCCATCGGTCGTTGGCTCTGCCTTTAAGTTCAAGGTCGCGGGATCGGATCCTGCCTGGATTTCAGTCAGCGCGAATGCAGAAATCTCACCGCCCGCTACGCGTGGCAGATATTTTTGTTTCTGCTCTTCGGTACCAAACAGAAGCAACGGTTGTGCTACACCTATCGATTGATGCGCAGAAACAAGCGCAGCGACGTTTCCATCCCAGCTACCGAGCAACACCGCCGCACGTCCATAATTGGATTGGGATAATCCGAGCCCACCGTATTTCTTCGGCACTTTGATTCCAAATGCGCCGATCTCCGCCAGTCCCTTGAAATTTTCCGGCGGAATTTCGCCGGTGCGATCGATCTCGTCCGGATCGACATGTTCGCGAAGGTAGGTTTCCAGCTTCCGTAAAAATTCTTCGCCAGCGGCGCAATCTTCTGCGCTCTGCGCGGGATAGGGATGAATCCGCTCGAAATCATAACGCCCGACGAACAGGTTGCTGGCGAAACTGCCGCGGTCTTCGAGCGGATCGCGCGCGGCCTCCGCCAGCTCTAGCGCTTCGCGCTGGCCTTTGGCCATCTTCGATGTGTCGATCACAGCGGCTGGCGCCGGCTTTTCGGCTGTTGCGCTCGTTTCCTCAGTCCCGCGACCGCGGGATTTTTCCGGCGCTTCAAGCGGCGTTTTCATATGGATGATAGCCTGCCAGGCGGTCTGTCTTCCGACCGCAGCGCAGTGTTACTCCTCATAAAATCTCGTTCCCTCACGGGCATGCCTCTTCAAAATCTCGCAAGGCGAAAATTTTTCTTCGGTTCCGGCCAGCCGCTTCAGTTCATTGACCACTTTGCCCAGTCCAAAATGTTCCGCGAATCGCAACGGCCCGCCGCGAAATGGCGCGAAACCGGTTCCCAAAATCATTCCGTAATCAGCGTCTTCCGGAGATTCCACCACTTTCTCTTCTACGCAACGAGCGGCCTCATTCACCATCAAAAAGACGATTCGGTTTGCCAACTGCTCTTCGTTTAATGGCAAGCCGGGACCCGGCTCGCCGTGCAAACCGCGCCGCCAGTGTTCCAGCGAATCGTTAGGTGTCTGGTTCCTGCCTTCGTATTTGTAAAAGCCCGTGCCTGTTTTCCGGCCGAGCATCTGCTGGTCCCGCAGCCAGAGCAGGACGGCAGGAACGTGATCGCGCTGTCCGTAAGCGTTCTCCAGCGTGTTGGCAATATCGACAGTGATGTCCACGCCGATTTCGTCGATCAATCGTAAGGGTCCCATGGGCATGCCCCATTCTACCAATGCACGATCGATTCGCTGCGCATCCAGGCCGCTTTCGAAAAGCTCGGCCGCATCGAGCAAGTAGGGAAATAACACGCGGTTCACCAGGAACCCAGGGCTGTCGCGCACGATTACCGGCGCTTTCCCAATTTGTCGTGCGAACGCCAGCGTACGGTCGCGTGTATCTTCTGAAGTTTGTTTTGCGATTACAACTTCCACGAGTTTCATCCGACTCACTGGATTGAAAAAGTGCATGCCGATGACGTGCTCGGGCGAGACCGTCACATCGCCCAGCGCGCTGACCGGAAGCGCTGAAGTATTTGTAGCGACAATGGTTTTTGGACCGGCCTCCATCGCCAGCTCGCGGAAAACTTCTCTCTTGATCTCCATTTTCTCAGAAGTCGCTTCAATTACGAATTGCACGTCGCGCAATTCCATAGGCGCCGTGGAGCCACAGATGCGCGCGCGACCCTGCTTTGCCTTTTCCTCGGTCATCAAACCGCGCTTCACGGCGCCGGCATAAATTTTGTCGATGTTGGCCAAACCCCGATCGATCTGATCTCGCGCGACGTCACGCAAAATCACGGTAACGCCACGCGAGCTAAGCCATTGCGCGATGCCGGAGCCCATCACGCCGGCGCCAATTACTGCCGCGTGCACGATTTTTTCAAAGGGCGTTCGCGACGTTCCTTTCCTGTATTTCTCCGCGAGAAAGAAATTACGGATCAAATTTTGCGACGATTCAGTTTTGCCAAGCTGGACAATCCCCTCCAACTCCATGCGCAAAGATTCCTCTGGCGAAATGGAGAGCGTCTTATTGATTATTTCGTAAGCACGTTCGGGCGCCGGATTCCCATCCCGCTTCGGTGGCCGGATTTCCTTCGAAGCCCGGCTCGCGGGAGCTCGCCCCTGCGGTTTGCGTTTGCCGGCGCGCAGCTTTTCGCGTGTGCGATCGAGAAGCTCATCGTGTGACGCAACTTCATCGACCAACCCGAGTTCTAAAGATTCCGAAGCGGAATAAAGTTTGCCTGTCAAAATCACTTCAGCGGCT
Source organism: uncultured Verrucomicrobiae bacterium (assembly GCA_963828355.1). Lineage (GTDB taxonomy): Bacteria > Verrucomicrobiota > Verrucomicrobiia > Chthoniobacterales > UBA10450 > Udaeobacter. Next base: position 171,806 of record CAWHFD010000009.1, read on the forward strand.
TTTTCGGTGCCGACTAAACGCGCGAGACGCGTGCAGCCGCCCCAGGCGGGAATTAAGCCCAGTGTCGTTTCAGGGAGTCCGAGCCGCGTAGCCGCGTCATCCGATGCGAGGCGATAATCGCACGCGAGCGAAACCTCGAATCCACCGCCGGCTGAGGCGCCATGGATCGCGGCAGCCGTGGGAATTTTAAGATCGGCCAGCCGATTGAAGATTTGCTGTCCCCGCTCGATAAATCCGCGCATCTGGCCGCTCTTCGCGCCTTGCAACAACGTCTTGAGATCCGCACCCGCGACAAAGATCGATTTCTTTGCCGAAGCGATAATCAGTCCACGCAACGAAGCGTCTTTCTCCACTGCATCGAGGTGCTCATTCAAGTCATCGAGAGTGGCAGCGTCGAAAATGTTCGCGCCGGAGTCGGGACGATCGAACGTAAGCACGCAAATGTGATCGTCGCCGGTTTCGCACCGAATCATTGGAGCTGTAGCAAGCGCAGGCATGGAAACTATCTTGGTTCTTTTTGGCGCAATTCCAAGCGAAGACGAAACCGCCACCGCCATACGTTAGTTAGAGATTCCTCGACTTCGCTCGAAATGACAAGCGCGTTTCAGGCCAATCCGAAGCGCAGATCCAGGGTCATTGCGCTGCGGTAACTCCCGAAGCCTTTCGGGGCAGCGCGGCGTCCATACCATTGCGCCTCTTAACCGTGAGTGGTAGAAACGCCACGTGGTCGGCAAGATCTTAGAACCAGAGATCAGGGGCATGATCGAAGCCCGAAATTTCGGGGCGCTTCGCGAAGTGTTTCGTGAATGGCCGCCGGCGGATGTCGCCGAAGTCATTCTTGATCTCCCGGAAGACGAACAGGTCATCATCTTTCGCGTCCTGCCTGCGGCGCTGGCGGCGGATGTCTTCGAATATCTCGATTTTGATGCGCAACAGACATTGTTGCGCGCCATGGCTCACGAGCAGGTCGTAGCGATTCTGAATGAAATGTCGCCGGACGATCGCACGGCACTACTCGAGGAAATGCCGAGCGCGGCTGCGCGTCAGCTGATTCAATTGCTCACGCCGGAGGAGCGCCGCGTGGCCACAGCATTGCTCGGTTATCCCGAAGGCAGTGTTGGCCGTTTAATGACGCCCGATTTCATCGCCGTGAAGGAAGATTGGTCGGTGCAGCAAGTGCTCAATTATATCCGCGAACACGGCCGGGACAGAGAAACGCTGAACGTTATTTACGTGGTCGATGACCGCAGCAAACTGATTGATGATCTGCGCATCCGAGAAGTATTGCTGCGACCGCTTACAGCGAAGGTCAGCGAAATTCGCAACGACACGTTTGCGGCACTCAAGGTGAACGATTCGCAGGAAGCCGCGCTTAACGTTTTCCGCAAATACGACAGGGTGGCGTTGCCGGTCGTTGATTCCAACGGCGTGCTCGTCGGCATTGTCACCAGCGACGACATGTTAGATGTGGCCGAAGCGGAAGCGACCGAAGACATCCAGAAACTCGGTGGCATGGAAGCCTTGGACGAGCCGTACACGACCATTCCATTTTTCCGAATGCTGAAAAAACGCGCGACGTGGCTCGTTCTTCTTTTTCTTGGCGAGATGCTTACCGCCACGGCGATGCAAGGATACAACAGCGAGATCGAAAAGGCGGCAATTCTCGCGATGTTCCTGCCTTTGATCATCTCGAGCGGTGGCAATTCCGGGTCGCAAGCGACGACTCTGGTCATTCGCGCGATGGCGTTGGGCGAGCTCCGCCTGGTCGACTGGTTTCGCGTGGTTCGTAAAGAACTCCTGTCTGGACTTTCGCTTGGACTAATTCTTGGAACGATCGGTATTTTTCGAATCTCATTGTGGCAGTACCTGCACATTTTTGATTACGGACCGTATCACTGGCTGGTGGCCATTACCGTTGGCGTCGCGCTTGTCGGCGTCGTGCTCTGGGGAACTCTTAGCGGAGCGTTGCTTCCATTCTTGCTGCGGCGTTGTGGACTCGATCCAGCGGCCTCCTCCGCACCATTTGTCGCCACGCTGGTGGATGTGACTGGTTTGGTTATTTACTTCAATGTCGCGTTGTTAATTCTCCGTGGGACGCTCCTGTAACGATTGACAGTCGACGGCGTTTGGGCGTCGTAAAAAATGGCGTGGCCGGATCGGCGATTCCAGCCTGTTTGTAGCCCGAACGTTTTCGGGTTGGCGCTCGTTGCAAGCTCTTGGATTGCCGACATCAATGCCCTCGGGTACAACTGAATTAAAAAATTATGTTCTCGATTCAAAGGATCCTAGGGCGTGAGGGAAAGTTCTACGATCTGCTCGAGGCAAGCGCACAACAGGCCGACAGCAGTGTGCATCATTTGATCGGCCTGCTGGAAAAACTCCAGCAAAATGAAACCCCAGCGCATTTGGAGGAATTCGCGCACAGCCGGCGCGAAGACAAGCGGATCACCCAGGAACTGACCGAGCAGCTTTCAAAAACGTTTGTCACGCCTTTGGAGCGGGAGGATATCCAGGAACTGGCTGCTGCTCTTTATAAAATACCGAAGACAGTGGAGAAAATCGGTGAACGCATTCTGATCTGTCCGGAGGACTTGCGCGGACACAGTTTTCAAAAACAGATGGAGCTGCTCGATCAAGCGGCTGAAACGGTATTGGCCATGGTGAAACAGTTGCGCAAAGGCATCGACGCCCGCACTGCGCGGGAGATGAACACGAAACTCCAGGCGATCGAAGGCGATGCGGACCAGCTTGAACTGGACCGACTTCGCGAACTATTCCAAGGCAGTTACGAGCCGAAGCAGATCATCTTCTTGCACGATCTTTACGGCCTTCTGGAGAAAGTGATCGACCGATGCCGGGACGCCGGCAACATCATCCTGCAGGTGGCGTTAAAGTATTCGTAGCAAGCTCATCGCGTGCTCACGCTCATTTTCGTCGTCATCGCTGCGATCGTTTTCGAATACAGCAACGGCTTTCACGATGCCGCAAACGCCATTGCCACCGTTGTGTCAACACGAGTCCTGACGCCGCGCAAGGCGATCGCCATGGCTGCCTTTTTCAATCTTACCGGCGCGCTGCTTGGCGGCGCGGTTGCTTCCACCATCGGCAAGGGACTGGTTGATACGGACATCGTCACAATGACCACGGTGCTTTGCGCGGTAATCGCCGCGTTCGCATGGAACATGATTACGTGGTGGTTAGGATTGCCGTCCAGCTCGAGTCATTCGCTGATTGGCGGCCTTTGCGGAGCTGCCCTGGCTGCCGCGCACGGTGATTGGTCAGTGATCAAGTGGGATACGGGTCTGTGGCCAAAAGTGATTGCGCCGATGATCATGTCGCCTTTTGCTGGGTTTATCTTCGGCGCGCTGCTGATGTTCCTGCTTTTCGTCGTGCTCCGTCGATTCACGCCGCAATTTGTTCATTCGCTGTTCGGGAAGCTGCAAATCTTCAGCGCCGCTTGGATGGCTCACAGCCATGGGTCGAATGACGCGCAAAAGACCATGGGCATCATTGCGCTTGCACTTTTTACCGGCACTAAGGCTGGCAGCTTCGATCATTTACCCAGCTCCCTGACCTTTCTGAAAACTCCAACCTTTATCCTGCCGGTTTGGGTCATTGTGCTCTGTGCGCTAACGATGGCCGTGGGAACAGCCGCCGGCGGTTGGCGTATCATTCGTACGCTCGGCCATCGCATGGTGAAATTGCAACCGGTAAACGGATTCGCCGCGGAAACCACGGCCGCATTGATTATCCAGGCAGCGAGCTATTACGGCATTCCACTTTCAACGACACACGTAATCACAACTTCCATCATGGGCGTCGGCGCAGTGAAACGTTTCAGCGGAATGCGATGGACGGTCATCGAGCGAATCGTTTGGACCTGGCTTTTTACATTGCCTGCCAGCGGACTGATCGGTTATGCCCTCGAGCGGATTGCGACTGCGGGGGCTTTGATGCAGTAGGCAGATCTTTGTCAGCCGCTCGGCGTGTCCCACGAATTTGGCGGGTTGGTCGCACGCCGGCCCATCAGTGCTTATTAAGCGTCTTTGCTTCCGAGGTCGGACTCGACCGGTGGGATTACAATTTATCCAGATCTTCGATTACTTTCTCCATGCCGTCGACCACAAGTGCGAACCGATCGTAATCAATCTTATCCGGCGTATCGCTCGACGAGTGATAATACGGATAACGAAACGGCGCCGTGTCGGTAACCATGATCGCCGGGTAACCTTGACGCCAGAATGACCTTTGGTCCGACCAGCTCACGCCGGGGACGAACGCTGGAAGCGCAGCGCCCTCGGAAGGGATCTTTGCGTGCTTGCGGAAAAGCGCGATGACGCGACGCAGTAACGCGCGCGACTGGACGTTACTCACGAAGCCGATGAAATTGCCGACCTTCGGATAAAGAATGCCCAGACCCGGCGACGGATAGGTTTGCGAATTCGGCGCATCGGAAAAATAGCCGATCGTCTCCAGACTGATCATTGCGGAGATCTTGTCGCCGCGTTCCCTGCATCTGCGCGCATAAATCAGGCTGCCCATTTCACCTGACAGAAAATAAGGCGGCTCCTCATTCACGAATGCGACGAAGCGTAAGGTGTGTTTCGGTATGGCCCTGGCGAACCGCCGCGCCAGCGCAAGCGTTGCAGCGACACCGGTGCCGTTATCGTTTGCGCCGGGCGAACCAGACACTGAATCATAATGCGCGCCGACCAGGATGATCTCAGGTTCGGCGCCGGGAATTTCTGCTTCGATGTTGTGACAGGGTTGTCCACGTATTTCGTAACTGTCTCGTCGCGGATGAAGCCCAGCGCGTGAAAAAGAATCTTCGATAAAATCGGCGGCGGCATTGAGCTGCGAGTAATGCCACAGGTTGCGCTCGCCGATTTCTCCCGCGAGCTTTTGCACATTCGCGCGGAGTTCTTCGCGCAAGGCAACCTCATCAGGCGACAGCGGCCCCGCGGCCGAGACGTTCTTCCCGGGCATCCTCATTCCAAACCACCAGAGTAACACCGAAACAGCGACCGCAGCGATCGTGATGCACAGGGAAGCGAGAAAGATTCTCAAAAGCACGCTGCAATGTAACAACAGCTAGATATTGCCAGAAGCGACTTCGCATCGCGTCTGCCTGGCGCAGTTCACGCAAGCTTTTTGCGGAACCGCAGAGCACAGAAACTGAACAGCAGGATCGACATCACGATGAGAACCAGAAGATTCGGCCAGTATTCCAGAAGATTTGCGCCGCGTAGAATAATCGCTCGCATGAGCGCGATGAAATATGTGGTGGGAAACAGCGCACCGAGCGCATAAAAAATCCACGGCATGGTTTCGCGCGGGAAAATGAACCCGGAAAAGAACACGCTCGGCAACAGAAACACCATCGACATTTGAAGCGCCTGCATTTGATTTGTGGCCCTGGTGCCGACGAGCAAGCCGAGGCTCAACAGCGCAAAGACATACACGAGTGTGGAAAACATCATTGCCAACACGTTGCCCTCGATAGGAACGAAAAACACAAAACGCATGATTATGAACAAGACGACCGCCATCGTCATGCCGATGCAGAGATACGGAACCAGTTTGCCAAGCATGAGGCCGGCCGGACTCAATGGACTCACCAATAATTGTTCGAGCGTGCCCCGTTCCCGTTCGCGCACCAGGGCCATGGCCGCTGCCACTGTCGTTCCGATTTGCAAAACGACGCCGATCACACCCGGCACGTAAAAGTTCGGCGCGCGCATGGCCGGGTTGTAAAGCATCTGTGGACGAACATCGATCGGCATGCCTGTTCGGCCGGCGTCACGCATCAGCGATTCCAGCGATTGCGTCAACGCCACGCCCAGCCCGGTCTGAAGAGCCTGCAACGCCGTGGTGGAATTGGATCCATCGACAAGTAATTCCACCTGCGCAGAGTGACCCGCCATTAGCTCACGAGTAAAGGTCGGCGGGATGTAAAGCGCGGCGTACGCGTGGCCTTTGCGCATCTCGCTTTTTAGTTGATCCAGGCTTTGCACTTCGCCAATGACGCGAAATGATTCAGTGTTCACGAAGCGATCGATCAACTGGCGACTCTCGACGGTGCGATCTTCGTTGAGAACAAGCATTGCCATGTGCTTCACGTCGTTGTCGAGTGCGTATCCGAATGCGATCATCTCGATCAACGGCGGGAAAAAGAAGAAAAAGAGAGTTAGCGGATCGCGCCAGACGGTGATGAACTCCTTGAACAAAATTGCGTTGAGCCCGCGAAAGGGTTTGTATTTCATGGCTGCGCTGCACTCCGCCGCGCGAAATCGTCAAAGCATTGAGGCGTTGAAGCGGCACTCTTCACATCGCTGGTCCGTCGTCTCAATATTTCGCCGATTCGCATAAACCATCACGCCGCCTTTCGTTCAGTCGCATGCTTGGCGGAAAGCTCGACAAATACGTCTTCGAGCGACGGGCCGATGTCGTGAATCTCTGCCTCGCTGATTCCAACTTTGCGCAGTTGTGCTTCGATCTGCGCGCGCTTGACGGTCTCGTCGACTAACAAATGCATCGATTGGCCGAAGACTGTGGCGCTGCGCACTCCGGGCATCTCGTGCATGGAGCGCAATGCGGTGGTCACATGATCGCATGTCACGTCGAGCCGTCGCGTTCCAGGTGGACTTACCTCCGGCAATTTCTTCAACTCGTCCGGCTCACCGCACACGATCAATCGCGACATGTAGATGTACCCGACATGATCGCAGCGTTCCGCTTCATCCATGTAATGGGTCGTCACGAAAAGGGTCATTCCCTTGCCAGCGAACTCGAAGAGCAAATCCCATAGCTCGCGTCGCGCGACGGGATCGATACCGGCAGTCGGCTCATCGAGGAAAAGCACGCTCGGCTTGTGCATCAGCGAACAAGCCATGGCCAAACGTTGACGCCAGCCACCGGAGAGTTGGGCGGCACGCCTGCCGATGTACGGCTCCAGATGCGTCGTAGCGATCATCTCGTCGCGCCGCTGGTGCAATTCGCGGCCACCCAAGCCGTAAAGTTTACCTGCAAAGATCAGGTTCTCGTTCACAGTCAGTTCATCGTAGAGGGAAAATTTTTGCGACATGTAGCCGATCATTTCCTTGATTGGTTCCAAGTCTCGGACGACGTCGTGGCCACCGATTCTCGCAATGCCGTCGCTCGGCTCCAAAATTCCGCACAGCATCCGGATCACAGTTGTTTTCCCCGAGCCATTTGGGCCGAGGAAACCGAAGATCGATCCCTTGCCGACGGTAAAAGAAATATGGTCAACAGCGGTGAAAGTGCCGAAGCGCTTCGTCAGTCCTTCAACTTCGATCATCGCCTCAGCCATAAGAATGGAATCAGGAAAACAGGGACACAGGAAAACAAAACAGTAGCCGGTACAATTTCCTTACTTCCTTTCCTGATTCTTTGAATCGATTCCTCATTTCACATTCGGAAAGTAAACATCCGCCGCCATTCCAGCACGCAAGCGATCATCATCGCTCGGCAAACGGACCTTCACGCCGAACACCTGTTTGATCCGGTCGGCTACAGTTTGCACGTTGCGTGGAGTAAACTCCGCCTGTCGATTGATCTGCTCCACCTCGCCGTCGAAATCCTTGCCTGGAAACGAATCGACACGGACGCGAACGTGCTCGCCCAATTTGATTAAACCCAGCCAGGATTCCGGAACATAGACACGCACCCAGAGATGTCCGGTCAGGATCAGGGTGGCGGCTTCGCGATTTGCGGGCAGCACGTCCCCCACTTTTACACTGAGCACCTCCAGAATGGAATCGGCCGGGGCAGTGACCTGCATTTCTGCTAACTGCGCGTCGATATCCGCAAGTTGTGCGCGCGCCTGCGCAACGCGCATCTTGGCCGCCGCGACATTTTTCTCCTGCGTTTTCGCCGAGCTGTCGGCCCGTTCAGCGTCAGTGGACGAAACGACTCTTCGCTGCAGCAGGTCCTGCTGGCGCCGCGCATCGTCGCTCAAGAACACCAGTTGCGCTTCCTGTGCATCCGCATCGTGAAGTGCTGTGTCGATCTGTGCTTGGGCGAGGTCGCGGCGCGCTCGCAGTTCCGAAGCATCCAGTTGCACGATCACCTGGCCTTCGTGCAAACGATCGCCTTCCCACGCAAAAATCTTTTCTACACGTCCGCCAGAGCGCGGTCCCACATGCGCTTCGTCCACTTCGATCGTCCCCGAAACAGCATTCCCGCGCTTGCCGCAACCGGCAAGCAACAGAAGTAAAGTCAAAGCTAACGCTCCGAGCAGCAATTCTTCGCCGCGGCCAATCCGCCACGACATACGGCGCTCGAATCGATCTCCCCTAACGAATGGCGAATTCACGCCTTCCGCCCCTTCGATGTCAGCGCGCCTTCGAGAATAATCTTAAGAATCCCGGTGTAGCCTTCTTTTGGTATCATCCCAAGCTCCTCCATCTTCGGCGGATTCATGATCGATTGAACCATCGCCAGCAAAATTTCGATGATCAGTTTGGCCGGAACATCCTTGCGCACCATTCCCAGCCGTTGCCCGTCGACAAAAAACTTTCCCATGTAGCGCTGGATTAGCGCAGCCCGGCGGCGTTCGACGAGTTTGAAAACGTCCGGCGCCTTCTGGCGCATATCGCGCACGAACGGCGGTTTAATCTCATCCAATTCGCGTTGCGTGCCGGACAGCAACTCGCGCAACGTCGCCGCGAAATCGTCCGGGTGTGCGCGCGTAACTTCCTTCAGTGTCGCCTCGACGCCTGCTAATTTATCGGCCAGCACCGCCTCAAGCAGGTCGAACTTGCCCGGAAAATGCGTGTAGAGCGTTTTCTTGCTAATGCCCAGCTCCTCCGCCAGATCATCCATGGTGACACTACGGAAGCCATGATTGAAAAAGTGGCCCCGCGCAGCGTCGACGATTCGCTGCCGGTTCGGATCGCGCTTTCGGCGTAGCGTCAATGGTTTTTGAGCTCGGTTCATGTCCGTGGTGATCCTATCATGCTGTGGAAACTAATCTAGTATATTTAGTTTCCGCAAGAAGTCTGCCATTTGTGAATATCTGAATGGCAATCCTTGTTCCACGCCGGCCTGATTATCGAGAACCCAGCCTGCGGACGCACCGAGGTTAAAACGCGGCTTTCGGCCCGTGAACAATTCCGCCGCGACAAGCTTTCTGTCGAATGCGGAGTGCGAGGGACACAAATTCGCTGGGCCAAAACACGCGTGTTCTTTTATAAAGATGCCGTGGAGTTGCTCGCGCCACTCAAGAGACATTTCGGCCACGACCAGTTTCGGCCATTGCAGCGGGAGATCGTGCAGGATGCGCTCGCTGGGCAGGATGTTTTTGTGCTTATGCCGACCGGCGGCGGAAAATCCCTTTGCTTTCAGTTGCCGGCCCTGATGCGCGAGGGCCTGACTATCGTGGTGTCGCCGCTCATTTCGCTGATGAAAGATCAGGTTGACGCGCTCCAGACCAGTGGGATTGCGGCCACATACCTGAATTCAACATTGAATCGGGAAGAGGCAAAAGCGCGGTGGCGCGGCCTGCATCGCGGCGAGTACCGGATGCTCTACGTCGCACCCGAGCGACTGATGCTCGACACATTTTTGGAGCGCGCACTCAACTGGAATATTGCGCAATTCGCCATCGATGAAGCGCATTGCATCAGTGAATGGGGCCACGATTTCCGGCCGGAATATCGCGAGCTGAAAAAACTGCGGAAACATTTGCCCGAAGTGCCGATCATGGCGCTCACAGCCACGGCCACTGGGCGCGTGCGTGGAGACATCATCAAGGAACTGGAGTTGCGCGATCCGCGCTGCTACGTCGCCAGCTTTAACCGGCCGAATCTGGCGTATCGTGTAGTTCCGAAAACGGCGCCCTACGACCAACTGCTGGGCTTCATTCGCAGCCGGCCTAACGACAGCGGCATCATTTACTGCGCAAGCCGCAAGAGCACCGAATCACTTGCGCGAAATTTGAATGAGGACGGCATTAGTACAAAACCATATCACGCCGGGTTAACCACGTCCGAGCGCACCAAACACCAGGATGCATTTTTGCGGGATGATGTGAGCGTGATCACTGCCACGATCGCGTTCGGCATGGGCATCAATAAACCCAACGTTCGCTTCGTGGTGCATTACGATCTGCCGAAAAATCTGGAGAGCTATTACCAGGAAACAGGACGCGCTGGAAGGGACGGTTTACCCAGCGAATGCGTGTTGCTGTTCAGGCCGAGCGACGTTGCCAAGCAACTGCATTTCATCGACGAAAAATCCGAGAAGGAGGCACGCATCGCCCGCGCACAGCTTCAACAAATGGTCCATTACGCCGAGACACGCGAATGCCGGCGTGCGACGCTTCTCGAGTATTTCGGGGAAATATATCCAGCCAAGCGTGACGGCCTCGGTGGTGAGACGCCGCCGCTGCAGGTTTCGTGTGAGGGTTGCGACAACTGCTTGCAGCCACGCGAAACGTTCGACGGAACAGTGCACGCACAAAAATTCCTTTCCTGTGTGTATCGCATCTACGCCAGGCATGGCTTCGGATTCGGATTGGGTCACGTTGTCGATGTCCTCCGCGGCGCAGACACCGAAGCGATCCGGCAACGAGGTCACAACGAGCTGTCCACTTACGGCATCGGCGGCGAATTGAAACGCGGTGAATGGCAGGCAATCGGTCGCGAACTGCTGCGGATCGGCCTCATCGAATGCGCGCCGGGCAAGTTCACGACACTATCGCTTACACCGGACGGTTTGGAGACGTTGCGCAAGCGGACACGGGTCACGTTGACCAAGCGAATCGATATCGCGGAGAAAGGCGCGCGAACCAAGGCAGGCGCGATCGAATGCGACGAAGTGCTGTTTGATTGCCTGCGCGGCTTGCGCCGGAAACTGGCTGATGAACGCAACGTGCCAGCTTATGTCATTTTTTCCGATGTATCGCTGCGTGAAATGGCAAGAAATTATCCGACCACGTTGAGCGAGTTCCGCCGCATTGCAGGCGTGGGCGAACGAAAGCTAAAGAGTTTCGCCGAGCCGTTCCTCAGCGACATCAAGAGCTATTTGGCCGCGAATCCGCGCCGAACATTCTCTGAAGACAGCGACATTGTGTTCTCAAAGCGACGGACTGCTTGACCAAAAGCAAATCGCCAGACGGGAAATTTGCGCTCCGAACCACAAAAGAGGACGAAGGTTGGGGGAGCTGCGATCATCGACCGTCACGATTATGTTTGACGCTGAACACAAGGTGTCGATTCAACTAGGAATCTCAGCAGGCGTGCTGGAACCCAATTAGTTTCCCGATATGAAAGCGAGTCGATTGATATTCCCGCTTCTGTTGGCGTCGAGTGTCGCTGTCGTTCAATTGGCCGCGCAACAAACCAAGGCCGATCAAAAACCGATTGAGGAAGTGAAGGGGAAGACAGAAGCAGGCGACGCAGAGTCAGAGATGGAACTCGGTCGTCGCTACGACAAGGGCGCAGGCGTGGTGAAGGATCAGGCGGACGCCGCGAAGTCGTATCACAAAGCCGCCGAGCAGAATGACGGCGATGCGCAATACAATTTGGCCATCTGCTACGAACGGGGCGACGGGGTGACAGAGGATTGGGTCGAGGCTTAGAAGTGGCTGTTGCTGGCAGCGAGACAAGGCCATAAGGCTCCTAAGGAGCACATGACCTTGCTGGAAAGTAAGCTGCTGACGCCGGAGCAGGTTCCGCAGGGACAGAAGCGGGCGCGCGAGTTTAAGCCACGCTAGGTGCGGTCGCGATTTCAATAGGACTCTTTCTCCACAAGCTCTCCTCATGTCCGCTACTTCTTCTTCAGTTTTTGTAACGCTTCTTTTGCTGTCTGCGCGTATTGGCCGTTCGGCTCCAGTTTTAAAGCTTCCTCGTAGTACTTTCGTGCGCTCGCGAAGTCTTTCATCTCAGCGCTGATCTGCCCGAGGGCAATCAACGCGGCAGCGGATTTCGGATTGAGCTGGTGCGCTTTTTCGAACGACTCGCGCGCCTTTTGCCATTCGCCGATATCGGCCCAATAACCTCCTGCATCTTTGAAGCCTTGCGGGTCATTTGGATATTGCTCGGTTGCCAGTGTCGCAATTTGGAACCAGCGCTTATCATCGTCCGGGTTCTCCTTTTTCTCGTAATACAAACCGTACTCGTGCAGCTTCTCCGGAACAAATTTGTCGGCAGGCTCGCCTAGCGGTTCACCCTTTAACCACTTGAGCTGCGCCGGGTGCTCGCGGGCGTGCGCGACCATCTTCTTCAACGTCGACAATTCAGTGTCGAAATTTCCGTTCTCTTGATACATGAACGCCAGTCCGCACCAGATATCCAGGTGATCGGGAAACTTCGCGGTAGCTTCCTCAAGGAGATCGGCAGCGCGCTTAATGTTTTCGTTGGCTTGCTCAAACGAAATGCTCCCCGCTAGCTTTCCCTTCTTATCAGTCAACGAAATGTCGCCTGGGCCTGGTTTCTTCGTCGAGATGTTCGTCTGGCGTTGGTTAAAATAATAATTCGCGCTCGTGATCCATGCGTCGGGATCGTCGGGCGCCTTCTCCCGCCATTCGGTGAGCAACGGCTCGATCTGCCCCTCCGCATGCTGATCCAGTAGCTGTCTGTAACGACGAGCGTATTCCTGGCCACTCGCCGTCTCTGACTTCGGCTCGATGTAGACCAGGGTTTTCAGAACTTTCTCGAGCGCGCCGGAATCTTTTTGGTAACTGACTTGATCGCTAGATGAAAGTACGATGTAAGCGACTGCCTGCGGAAGTTGGACGTAGCCGACGCGTTCCCACTGGGAATAAGTCTTTGTCGCAGGATATTCGTTAATGAAGTAATCGTGGCCGTCCTTGGTCTTGCCGGACGCAATTTTCTCCTTCGGCGTGCCGTGCTTCGCCTTCATTTCCTTAATCGCCATTGCCACGAATGCGTTTACGCCTTCCCATTGAGGGCTGGCTACCTTCGCGTACATTACTGTCTTCGCATTCGACCACGATTCGCCCTTTGGATAGAGAACACTGGGCAATTCCTGAGCTTTACCTGACTCATTGTCGACAACCCAGCCTTCAGGCGCACTGATGTTAAACCCAGCTTTGGGCCCGTAAACAATTCCTCCGTGAAACGTTTCCTCACCGAGAAACCAAGGGGTAAAGCAAGCGACCGCGACTAATGTTAAAGCGACCGGCTTAATCATCGCGCTTCTTCTGTTTTGATAGCCAGCCGAGTTTCAATTTCCATTATAACTCGCGATTCAAGGAACAGGCATTTCATATTATCAGTCGGAAGTCTCGTTATTTCCCTTTCGGATTTCGCCGGATATTTTCGTCGAAGTAAACTTCGCCTGCGCGATGTCCCAAACCGCTTCAACGTGGCCACGCCATGCGCGATCGGAAGAGCGCAACACATCATCCGTCATATTCGGGCTGGTTTCCGCCGATGCATCGATCAGGACCCGGCCGGTGCCCTCGAGTTTGAATGTAGTGTCTTCGACGAAAACGAAATCAAAGAGATCGTTGTATCGAGCAGCTCTGGCTTTCCCATAATTCGGAACCAACAGGTCGTGCGCTTTGCGCGCGATGTTTGTCATTCGACCAAGCTTACCATCGTGGAACTCTACGAGGAAAACGTCGCGCGGACCCCACTTTGCATCGAGCGTGATCAACGCGATCGAGCTATCGCCCGACCACTCCGCGTTAAGGTTGCCGTGGTTTTCGTGCTCGAAATACGGAAACTTCGTTGGCAGCTCGCCAACAATTTGGAACGGATGTAACGAGACGAGATAGTCTTTGATGCGCTCAGGATGGTTCGCCTCCTCGGCAGCTTCTTCAGCTTCTAACCTAGGACAAATGACGGCGAACTTTTTGTCGGGCGAAATCGTGCTGGCCACGACGAGATAATTTTTTGCAAATTTATCCGGCAGCCCAGTAGATGAATCTTTCTCTTCTTCTTCTGCGACGCTTTTGGTCCCGTCGGGAGTGAATTCGACGATTGAACTCGAATCCCCATTCAGCGCAAAAATATCATCCGCCTTATCGAAGGCTAACCCGCTGGAGCTGAAGACGCCGCTAGCGAAGATGCCTTTGGTTCCATCGGCATCGAATTTGAGAATCGTGTTAGGGTAACTCGCGACAAACAGGTTACCCGAACTATCGAACGCCTGGGCCGTAGGATTACTAAAGTCGGAATTCTGCTGCTGCGCACAGATAAGAACCGAGAAGGCACAGCTAACCGCGCACGCACCGATCCGTACCGACATGAAAAATGATTTTAGGGACCGGCGCCGGGCGCGCAGAGAGATGCCGGATCGAAAAGCCGTATTCATCGCTGCGATTCCAGCGCTCCCGGAGTTCTCTTCCTTGATTTCACAACAGAGGCTTTGTGGTTCTCGTTGAAGCCGGTAGTAATCTCGGGCGCGCTGGGCGACCTGAATAATCCCCTTCAACTTCCCTATAAATGACCATTGCGCCGGCTCCTGCGTTTTTTCTCTGGGCTTTCACTAGCACCGGCGCCTGCGGCTTGTCCTGGGCGAAGGTGCTACTGGTTCCCACGAGATAGACCGATGTCAGCACAATTGAGATCCTGTAGCGGCTAGGCGCATAAGACCCGATTCAGAATTCGTGAAAAGCTGTCGAAACGTTTGGTGTTAATCCGCATCATTCATTAACATTGTCGAGGCCGGCAAATTTCCAGCCGCTTTTGGTCAGCTCAAAAATGAAGCGAATTGGTGCGTTTTCCCAGTCGTTTGGCGTGTCCTTGAAAGGGCAGTAGATCTCATAGCTCCGGGCCGATTCTTTTCGCGGTTCGGCGCTTTTAAAACATTGCGCGGCATTGGCCTCGCCTTTGAAAATTTCGTTATATCGGCGCGAGAAGTCCTCCTTGTTCTTTACGGCTTTTACCCCATAGGGCATCGACAGTGGGAATTTCGTCATCTCCGCGAGCATCGCCTTATCGCCTGCGGCGACTGCAGATCTAAATTTTTTCCAGAAAGTAGAAAAGTCGGTCTCTGCAAAAGCGTTTGGAAATAACAACAGAACCAAAATTCCGGCCAGCAAGGTCTGCCCGCGAATGACCTGCCACGGCCGGCAAGCGCGAATAGACGCGAATGAATTCAGTTCCGACAACGCTTTATTCGCGTTAACTGGCGTCATTGGCAGATGAGGGAGAAAACCGCCGCTCTTCGACTTCTTTGTCCGACATTGGGGTTAACCGGTGAAATTCGTGTCTTAATTTGGAGCTCCGGCGGTTCATTCTTCGAGGTGCACCGAGTCCATGATGTGGTCGATCTCTGCCTTTAACTGGGGTAAAGTGTTCAGATTCGAGGTAAAGGTGACCTCTAATAGCTGGCCCTTATAGGAAGTGGTTAGGAAGCGGGTATAAACGGGGCTGTGCGAGTAATCGTTGGTCCCTTTCAGCATTGGAACGTAGCGCCAGTCCGCCCATTTTCGCACGTCAATCGCCACGATGTCTTTCTTTAGCCAGCGCAGTTGCGAATCCTTCGGCAGCCAGTTGAAGCCTTTGCTATATTCGCCCACGCGCATTTTGAGATAACCATCGAGCTTGTCCGGGGTTAATCCATGCGTGCCGCGCAACACTTCTCCCCATGCTCCGTCCGGGCCCGAGAACTTTGCGATAGTCTTTGGATTTTTCGGATCGTCACGATCGCGCGAGAAATCAGCAGGAATATCGAGCTTTAGCTTGCCATCCAGGAGAGTGACTGTTGTTCCCGCTGCTCCAGGGTTCGCGGCCGGATTGCCGCTTGAATCGGCAGCCGACTTTTCATTGGCCAGTTCAGGATCAAGTTTGTGGGCCATCTGTAAGTCGGCCTCAGCCCCGCCCGTATCACCCTTGTCCTTCCTGGCGACAGCGCGGTTATAATAGGCACGCGCATAATCGGGCTTGAGCTCGATGGCGTGTGTGTAATCCGAGATCGCCCCATCCCAGTCGTTAGTCTCTGCTCTGGCATTGCCGCGGTTGTTGTAAGCAGCCGGATTTTTAGAGCCGAGTTCGATGGCCCGGGTGAAGTCGGCAATGGCGCCAGGCGTGTCCTTCTTCAGCCATCTGGCTTGAGCTCGGTTATAATATGGGGCGTCGTCTTTTGGATTGAGTTCAATTGCACGGTTGAAATCGGCTAGAGCGCCATCCAAGTCACCGTTCTGTGCCTTTTCGATCCCGCTATTAACGAGATCGCCGTCGGACGCATCCGACGCCGCAGAAGCGGCCGGTGATTTCGTCGCCTGTTTCTCGTCCGTTTCCCAGCTATAACTGACGCTTCCGTCGACGTCGCGGACGAGTTTCGCTCCGATCGCAACCGTTCTTGCCGCTGGCTTCTCGCCGATTGGAATTACGTCGACGTACAACGAAACCGGCTCGCCTTCAGTGCGACCCAACGCGCCCATTTTTTCCAGATCTTCCCAAGCGTGTCTGCCGCTGACCGTCTTTTTCAGAAATCCCAGCTTCACCAACGCGTCGTGCGGAAATTCAACGATACCGTAATGGTTCGGACTAGCAGTGTCCTTCAAAAGCGCGCGGTAGGTATCCTCACCGATTTGTTCCGATGCCAAAATTTTAGGAGTTACCTCGATGCGAATAATTCTGCCCTTCCAGTCGAACTTGTGTTGCTCGATATCGTTAAAGCCATACGCCTTATCATCCAGCGGTGCTCCCAGTGGCGGCGGCGCGATCTTTTCTTTAGCCGGCGCATAATCAAACGAGCAGTACATGACCTCTTTGCGCGCTTGCGAGAACATCGGCATCTCGGTGTGCCCGATGTATTGAGCTTGTCCCTGAGAATCGAGGACGAGCCAATACTGTGGCAACTCTTTCGGGTTGATCTTCTTCTCAGGAACTTTGAGCCGAACGTGCAACCAAGTCTGTCCATTGCGTTGTTCAGACCCCATTTTCTCAAACGACGGTAGCTGCCGGTCGGCCATTATTGGCACGTGCGCCCAATTGTACAGCGACCGGTCGTCAGGTCTACCGGCATGCCAGGTCTCGCCGTCGGAGCAAACCCAGGCCTTGTCTTTGATCACAATGCCACGCAAGGGCGTGTCGGGCTTCATTCCGGGCTCCATTGTTAAATCAAAATCTTCGCCGGAAAGGAGTCCGTGCAGTTTGATTACTTTCTTCAACGTGACGGTGCCACTCACCGACCACACGCCGGCGCTCATGTTTTTCATCGCGGTTGCAAGGAGGGCGTCCGCTTTCTCTCGACTCGATATGGTGGACTTCTTTTGTGTCCCGCCCGACGCGATTAACGCACTGACGAACAGACACAGTGCCACCGCCGCCGATGCTCGCGCGCCAACAGCTACGAGCGTCTTCATATGATCACCGGAAGGTGATTTCCAATGATCCCGGCTGCTCACGGCGCGAGACTAGGAAATTCAGGCGTGCATTGTCAACCGTCGCTTTGCTAACGTCGATCCATGAGTTGCAGGTTACTAGCGGCGGCGACGATGGCGAGTTTGTTCTCCGTTTCGGCTTACGCCGCGAATCCATTTCTGGATGCGCCAAATGACAAGCCAGACGCCGCGAAATTCCGTGGAACGGAATGGAGTGATGGCATC
Source organism: uncultured Verrucomicrobiae bacterium (assembly GCA_963828355.1). Taxonomy (GTDB): domain Bacteria; phylum Verrucomicrobiota; class Verrucomicrobiia; order Chthoniobacterales; family UBA10450; genus Udaeobacter. The sequence continues at coordinate 189,354 of CAWHFD010000009.1, forward strand.
GGCGACCAAGATATCCCTCTCACTGCGCGACTGGTGACAACGCGCATGGCAAAAATGCCGTGGGGCGCAATCTTTAAGACTCGAATTCACCGATTTGAAATCGCGGGCCGAAAAGCAACGGGGATTCGGCCGGATTACTTTATTGTGACTGACGACCAAATCGAGCTGCTAAACGAACAATGACGCCTCCGCTAAGAAGATTTCGGTACTCGACAAACCGCCGGAATTCGAATCGAACGACATTTACGGCGTCACCAACGGCACCTTCGAACACCAGGAGGGAGAGTGGAAAACCACAATCAAATTGAAAGGCCACCTCTGTATTTACGAAGCGAGCCATCCCTCCGGTCATTTCAAAAAAATCGTTTGGAAAAAAGGAGTTGGGCTGGTTGAGTATGCCAGCGGATATGGTGGCCGTGCCGACGGATATCGGCTGAAACGCATTAGGTGAAAATGCGCGTTGTGAATCAGAACCGCCGTCCACAATCCTGACGACTTATGGAATTCCTGCTTAATTTACCTCCAGCGATCTCGTTCTTTATCGTATCGGCGGTTACTACCCTCGTCGGCCTGGGCGGCCTATACTTCGTGCGAAAGAAGTACCCCACCGAAGTACTCAAAGACAACCACGAAGTCACAGCGATCATCTTCAATGCCTTCGGACTATTTTACGGAGTGATGGTGGCGTTTGTCGTGTTTGCAACCTGGAACGGATACGACGACGCAACTAAAAATCTGCAACTGGAGGCTAGCGAGGCTCTGGACATCTTTCACAGTGCCGAAGCATTCCCTGAACCAACCAGCAAGGTTTTACGGGACGGCTTGAGAGATTACGTCGCCTCGGTTTACAACGACGAGATACAAAGGCTTGGGCAAGACCAGATAAGTCTTCTTTCCGGCGGAGCCCATAGCCAGCTCGCGATGCTCTTTCATCAGGTCGATGCCCAATCGATCCCAAACCGGGAACTTTACGCCGAAACACTACATTGTTTAAACAAACTCGCCGAGTACCGCCGGCTGAGGATATTTGCAGGGAACGACACCGTGCCGCCAGTTATCTGGGGCGTCATGCTGATTGGCGGGTTGTTCACAATCTCGTACACGTTTTTCCTGGGAATGAAGAACATTAAAGCGCAATACATCATTTCAGCTACGCTTTCTATCACGATCAGTTTGATCTTGTTATTGATTTACATTCTTGATCATCCCTTTACCGGAGCTAACAAGGTAAGCATCGAACCTTTAAAGGAAGTGCTGGACATCATGCAGAAAGGTGAAACGTCTTAACCCTGCGCAGGCGGTAACCGTCCCCGAGATCTGGGAGACCGCCACTTCTTAACGCCGCTTTTTCTTGGGCAGTGTTTTTCGCTTGGTCTTGGCCATTCTGCGAAGCTCCGCTTTGCTCATTGACTTGTACATGCTTCGCGAAGCGCCCTTGAGCGACGATTTTGAACTCTTCCCGCGTTTTGCCGCGAGCGCAGCCCCCGCCGCCATTTGTTGTTTCTTTGATTTTGCCGGCATACATAAATAGTTCGTTTCCCGAAGGTAGAATGGACTGGCCTGCATCCACCGCCGCTGTGTGAAGCTGCGCTCAGGCCGTGCGCCGCAGCCGCCACAGGAAATAAACCGGCACGCCGCTTAACACGATTAGGATCCCAATTCCCGATGTGGCCGGCGCTAGCCACGCGAGATCAATAACCAAAAGCCCCGACAGAACAATAGAGACGATCGGCACAATCGGATAACCCCACGTACGATATGGGCGCTCTGCATCTGGCTTTGTGCGGCGTAAAAGGATGACCGCGACGACCATCAGAATGTAAAAGAGCAAGTCGGCCGAGACGATGTATTCGAGCAGTTGGTTGTAAACGTTGCCGTAATTTGCCTCGTGCGTCGCGGAATCAATGGTCACGGTGCGCGGCAACACAAGAAGCGCTGTCCAGATTCCCTGCGCCACCAGCGCTGCTGCGGGAACACGAAAACGATTTGTCGTTGCGATTTTTTGGAAAAACAGCCGATCGCGCGCCATTGCATAATACACACGCCCTCCGGCGAGAATCAGTCCGTTGTTGCAACCGAATGTGGAGATCATAATCGCCGCGGCCATGCAGATCGCGCCAGGTTGCCCGAAGAGCGCATTCATCATCGCCACAGCAACGCGATTCTGTGGGGCGTGTTGAATCTCCGGAAACGGCAGGACCACCAGATAAGCAGCGTTCGCCAGCAAATAAAGTACGACCACCACGCCGCAGCCTCCCACAAGGGCGCGCATTAAATTCTTTCCCGGATCGCGAACTTCGCTGCCGATAAACGTGACATTTGTCCAGGCCGTCTGGGCGAAAAGGGGGCCGACCATTGATCTTCCAAAAAGCAGCGCGAGAGCAACGCCGCCTGTGACCCTGAGGCCAGGTTGTGCGAGCTGCGGGTTCCAGCCATTGGCCCAAGAATTCCACCAGGCCGCGCTTAGTGCGGCAGAACTGGCTTTCCATCCCAACGATAATCCGATCACAACCACGGCCGCCAGCGCAGCTGTCTTCGCAAATGTGAATGTGTTCTGGACAATTTTGCCGATCTCAAGCCCGCGCGTATTGGTCCATGTAAGCAACGCGATCAAGGCGATTGCGACCAGTTGTTCCATCGACAAACTAATCGCGTATTTGCCTAACGAGATGGGTGCGACCAGGTATTTATCGGGTGAAACTGCTGCGACAAAAACGCCGAGAAACTTCGCGAACGCTATGGCCACGGCAGCAATCGTTCCCGTTTGGATCACTAGAAACAAGGTCCAGCCGTACAAAAACCCGATCGATGCGCCGTATGCTTCGCGCAGAAAAACATAAACCCCGCCTGCCCGCGGCATCATTGTTGCCAGCTCCGAGCAACACAGCGCGCCTGTAATTGTCAGTAAACCGGCAAGCGCCCAGGCGACCAATAACCAGCCGGGTGCGCCACTCAATCGCGCTGACTCAGCCGACACGATGAAAATCCCAGACCCAATCATCGAACCGATGACGATCATCGTCGCGTCAACCGGCCCCAGCGCGCGGACGAGGCTGCCTCTGTCGCGTTGATTGTCGATGTTCTCGCTCACAGCGGACTTAAACCGTCGCTGGCATGTCCAGCGCAACGAAGAATGACAATCCTTTTGTCATTGCGAGCTCTTTGGCGCGCAGATTTTCACGCCTTCACTCTCGAGCTGTGCTCGCAATTCGCGCGCGAAGTCAACTGCACCCGGGGTATCGCCGTGAACACAAATCGTTTCGCCGCGCACGTCGATATCGCGACCTTCGACGGAGCGCACCTTACCTTCGCGCAACATCCGCAGAACTCGCTCGGCTGCTTGCTTTGGGTCGTGGAGCAATGCGTCCGGTCGCGTGCGGGGAACAAGCCACCCGTCGTTCAAGTAATTCCGGTCCGCAAAAATTTCGCGCGCAATTTCCACTTCCGCCTTTCTCGCCGCGTGCTCCATGGCGCTATTCGCCGGCGCAAAAAGAATCAACGAGCGATCAACTGCGAGGATCGCCTGCGCAATCGCCCTGGCCATCTCCTCATCGCGCACAGCCATGTTGTAGAGCGCGCCGTGCGGTTTGACGTGATTTGGACGAACACCTGCTGCAGCCGCCACCGACTGAAAAGCCCCGAGTTGATACACCAGTTGCGCGAACAATTCCGGGGTGAGAACAGCAATTTCTTTGCGCCCAAAGTTCTCGCGATCGGCAAAACTTGGATGCGCGCCGACCGCGACGCCCTTTTCTTTGGCGGCGCGAATCGAATCGAACATCGAAGACGGATCGCCGGCGTGAAAACCGGTTGCGATATTCGCCGAGCTTATCAGCTCGAAAAGTTCGGCGTCATGGCCGGAGCCTTCACCCAGATCGGCGTTCAGATCGACAGAGAATTTCATGAAGTGTGCAGACTCAACCCGACCCGGAAACGCTGGAGATCATGCTCACGTTCCAGCAGAAGCCGATGCGCGTCGGACAGCGAGACTTCGCAAAAGCGCACGCGATCGCCAGCGCGAAGCTGTGCCGCAATGCCGAGATCAACCGTGATCACGTTGGCTATTTTTGGATACCCGCCAATGGTTTGGCAATCTCCCAAAAGTAAAATCGGCTTCCCGCTCGGTGGAACCTGAATAGTACCTGGTGCGACTGCTTCCGAAATGAGATCGATGTTGTCCTTGCGTTTCAGCTCCGGACCATCAAGGCGCACCCCCATACGGTCCGAATCTGGCGAAACGCTAAATTCGTCATTTGTGAATCGTTGAATCGTTGAATCGTGAAATCGAAACCAATCGGAACCGCGAACGAAACGCAACAGCGGGTTCCGCTTCGCTGGGCTTGCCCAATCATGCGGCGCGGTCCAGGGGGAAATTTCTTCCGTAGCGGCGATTTGCGTCCGCCGAAACTCTCCCAAGGGAACTTCGTCCCCATCACGCAAAGCACGCCCGAAAATCCCGCCGAAATTGGCACGCAAATCGGTTGAGCGACTGTCGAGAACAACCGGCGCGTCCACTCCACCCGAAATCGCGAGCCAGCATCGGCAGCCAACTTTAGCGCGACCGAATTTCAATTCGTCACCAGAACGCAAATGCGCCACGTGCCCGGCCGGAAAGGATCGTGATCCCATCTGCACGTCGAATTCGCCGCCGCACCAGGCCACCATTCGCTCGTCCTTGAAGCGCAAACGCAAGCCGCCCAGCGTGACTTCGAGCCCGGCCGCGTTTTCATCATTGCCAACCAGAAGATTCGCCACGCGCAACGCAAAGGGATCCAATGCGCCGCTGGTCGAAACACCAAACTGCCGAAACCCCGTCCGACCCAAGTCCTGCACACTCGTGAGAAACCCCGCCCGCGTTACATTCACCGTCATTCCGGCCGAAGTGGGCGAATCCCGATGGAGAACGAATGCATTAGCCACGGGATCCCTCGATTCCGCTTGAGCTGATGTTACATGGATGGCGAGTTGAAATTCCTCCCGGCTGATTGCGCGAAAGCGTACGCGATCGCCCGGACCTAGGAGCGTGGGCGGATTTTTTGTCGAATCAAAGAGCTCGAGCGGCGTTCGCCCGATCAGATTCCAGCCACCTGGCGAACGCAACGGATAAATTCCTGTCTGCGCGCCGCCGATTCCGACGGAGCCGGGAGGAATTTCTTTTCGCGGTGTGTCCCGTCGCGGCGTCGCCAATTTTTTTGGCAAGCCCGTCAGAAACGGAAAGCCAGGAACGAAGCCAACGCAGGCCACTCGATATTTAGCCGCGCTATGCAGATCGACGACCTCCTCTCTCGAGATTTTTGCGCGCCGCGCGACGTCATCCATATCCGGAGCGAATTCCGGATCGTAACAAACTGGAATCTCGACTAGGCGAGCAACTCCTTTGGGATCTTTGTGACGTCTGTCACGGTCGCCGTCCGCGGCTACAGCGGCGCGAATGGGCGATACCAGGCAATCGAAGATTTCTTTCCCGGCTCGCTTCGTCTTGGCGACGGCGACCGGATCAGAAAAAACCGTGACGCTGGTGTAAGCCGGCGCGAGTTCAATCACACCGGGAATTCCAGACTTGCGCAGCCTTTGAAAGGCGCGGAGAACCTCGTTCAGTGTTTCCTCCGGCGCGTCGTTAAATTGATCGCATACGCGCACAGTCAACGCGGAATCTCCTAAAGGGATGATGTCCATGGTTCCGTCATGCCGAGCGGAGTCGAGGATTCCCGCAGCACAACCGTGGGCATTTCCACGAGATCCCTCGACTTCGCTGCGCTTCGCTCAGGATGATCATCTCTGAAAATCACACGACGCGATTTATTCCGCGCGCTTTGCCTCAATCTCGATATTGATCGCAACCGTCTGGCTGATTCCGGAGATCGTTTCAGTCGCTGGAGTAAACATCAAATTGAACTCACGCCTGTTAATCGGATCGGTGGTCACAGTCCAACGGGTCCGGTTTGTTTCATTAATCGGCGTCAGCAGTTTCACATGAAGCGTGACCGGTTTCGTCACGCCATGTATGGTGAGGTCGCCAAAAATATCGCCGCTTTGCGGGCCAGTCTGCTTCACGCTCCGGCTCTTGAACGTCATATTCGGAAATTTTTCGACGTTTAAAAACTCCGCGCTACGGAGATGATCGTCCCGCTTTTTGATGCGTGTATCGATGCTGCGCACGTCGATCTGCGCCGTGACCGAGGAATTCTCCGGATGCTCGCGGTCGACTTCGATCCTGCCGCTGAACTTGCTGAATTTGCCGCTAGTCGTGCCGAGGAATTGATGCACGCTAAAACCAATCGTCGAGCCGGACGGATCGAACTTGTAAATTTCCCTGGCTGACGAAACGGAAGTTAGACCAGCGATTACGATCGCAGCGAGCGGAGCGCATGACCTCATTTGGCACTGTTCTTCGCCTGCGCGACGAGCGTTTTCAAGAGCGGCGTGCGCGAGAGCGGCAGCCGGCCGAACAAATTGCCGAGCGCGAAGGCCGGATCGGCTTTCAACCGCCGCTCATCGTGCACGCCAGCGATACGCGCCAGCTCGGTCTCAAAATGCGCAACCGCGCGGGGACTCGGATCATTTGTATTCAGGTAATTGTACGCCCGGCGCAGCAGCCCGAACAGTTCTGGCTCGCGATGATCACGCTCGGTGCAAATCTCGATTAACTCCACGAAATACGCGGCCGTCTGAGTGCGCAAATAATTGCTCCGAATTCCCGGAAACGGATTTTTCAGGACGACTTCCGTGAGCGTATGCAGATCGGATTTGCGGCTCCGCACAACGGAAATCTCAGCCTCAAAAAATAAATCCAGTTTTCCGGCAAACGCGCTTTTCGGGCGCCGCGCGCCTTTGGCGATCGTCTGAACGCAGCCAAACGATTCTGTGCACCACGAAACAATCAGGCTCGTATCGCTGAATTTCCGTTTGCGAAGAAGGATCGCTTCTGTGCTTTCCATTCGCTGAAACCCATCTCATAGAATGTCATTCTGAGCGAAGCGAAGAATCTCCGATTACTTTCAGCGATTCTACAGCTACAACAGAGATGTTTCGCTGCGCTCAACATGACAGAAACACTATAGGATTCTTTCGACTGTGTGCGACGAACGCACGGGAAAAGCACTTGGTGCGAAAGCTTGGGAGCCGTGGTCTCTTTCTCGATGCCCGCCGAAACTACGACCGAAACAGCGCGCGTGCCGGAGGACATCAGTGGGCGGCAGCGGCGCATGCCCGTGGGAGGAATCACGTGGCGGCACACTTTTCGCGCGCTGCGGCATCGCAATTACCGGCTTTTCTTCTGGGGCCAACTCGTCTCCCTCATCGGCACGTGGATGCAGCAGACAGCGATGAGCTGGTTCGTTTACCAAATCACGAATTCAAAATTTTTGCTCGGATTCGTGGCTGCTGTGGGTTCGGCGCCGATGATGCTTTCGTCAGTGTGGGGCGGCGCGCTCGCCGATCTCTATCCCAAAAGATCGATCCTCGTAACGACGCAAGCCGCGCAGATGATCTGCGCGTTCTTGCTGGCGGCAGGCGTCTGGCTTGGGTTCGCCTCCACCGGGTTCATCATTGCTATCGCCGCGCTCAACGGAATTGCGATGGGTTTCGACATGCCCGCGCGCCAGGCGTTCACGGTGGAAATGACCAGCCGTGAAGATTTGCTGAATGCGATCTCCCTTAATAGCTCGATCGTGAATGGCGCACGCGTGGTCGGGCCATCCGTCGCCGGATTGATGATCGGCGCTGTGGGCGTAGCGATGTGTTTTTTTCTCAACGGACTGAGCTTTGTCGCGGTAATCGCCGGTTTGCTGATGATGCGTCTTCCGCGCTTCGAACGGAAAATCGAAATCACTTCCGCGCGTGATCACGCGTGGGAAGGAATCGTCTACTCGATGAGACATCAGCGTGTCCGCACAATCTTGCTCCTCTTTCTCGTGATCGGGATTTTCGGCTGGTCGTACACGGTTCTCATGCCGGCGTTTGCCCGCGATGTGCTTGGGCGCGGCGCGAACGGTTATGGAGTGCTGATGTCTGCCAGCGGCACGGGAGCGTTAATCGGTGCGCTGGCTGTGGCGACCTATGGTCATTTGTTTGTTCCGCGTAAACTCGCGCTGGGTGGCGTCTGGCTGTTTGCCGCAAGCCTTTTTGCGCTGGCGCTCACGCGCAATTTTTCTATGGCGCTGGCGTTTCTTTTCGTCGCCGGTTTTGGAATGCTGTTGTTTTTCTCAACTTCAAACACCGTTTTGCAAACCATCGTGCCGGATGAAATGCGCGGACGGGTCATGGGCGTGTGGTCGCTCGTGTTCGGCGCCATGATTCCGCTTGGCAGCCTTCAGGCGGGCGCCGTTGCGCACTGGGCGGGCACACCCTTCGCCCTCGCGTCCGGCGCGTGCATTTGCGCGCTCGCCGCGGTCGTTACACTGATCATCATGCGGCGGCGCGATACACAACTCGCGCTCTCGGGCCGGACAGAGTGAGCCCACAATTTCGTAGTTGTGATCGGCGGCGTTGTCGGAGAAAAAGGTCATTCCGCCTGAAATCTGCGACCAAGAAATGAGCGTGCACACTCTTCATCTTATCATTGTCTTCTGCCTGGTAGCAGCGGTTTTCACCGCGTTCCTCCGTGAATGGCTTTCGCCAGACCTGGTGGCGCTGAGCGCGATGGGTGTGCTGCTGGTCTCCGGCGTGCTTACGGCGGATGAAACACTCAGCGTCTTCAGCAACAGCGCGCCGATTGTGATTGGTTGCATGTTTGTGCTGAGCGCCGGTTTGGAGCGCACCGGCGTGATTGATTTTCTCGCGCGCATTTTCACCCGCATGGCCGGAACGACTGAGCGGCGGGCGGCGTTTGCTCTGGCCGCATTGACGTTGCCACTCTCGGCCCTGACCAATCACATGCCGGTGGTGGTTGTGTTTGTTCCCGTGGTTCTGGCCCTCGCGCGGAGCACAAATTTGAAGGCATCGCGTCTGCTTATTCCGCTTTCTTATTTCTCGATCCTCGGCGGCACGATCACACTTATCGGCACCTCTACGAATCTGCTTGTCGATGGAATTGTGCGACGCCGAGGTCTCGCACCATTTGGGATGTTTGAGATCACACCGCTGGGAATCATTTTCACGGTCGTCGGTGTTGGATATTTGCTCGCCTTTGCGCGCTACCTTTTACCCAAACGGGAAACGCTCGCCGCTCTTATCGGCGGGGAGATAACGCGACAATTTCTCACCCAGGCCGTGATTAGTAAGGCGTCGCCTCTGGTCGGCAAAACGATCGCCGAAACGCCGCTCGCCCGATTACGCGAAGCGCAGATCATCACTGTGGTACGCGGCGGCGAGCGGCTCGAGACGCCACTAAATAGTTTGCGATTGACCGCCGGCGACCAGCTCCTTCTCGAGAGCTCAATCGCCGGCGTGAAAGGAATAAAGGAAATGTCAGGCGTAGTTTTCCAATCGGAAGCTGACCTCGGCCTCGAAGCCATCGGCGAACAACAAAGCATTCTGATGGAGGGAATTCTCGGGAATCGCTCCACTTTTCTGCGCAAGACTCTGCACGAGCTCAATTTCGAGCAGCGTTACGGCGTGCTCATCCTGGCCGTGCATCGCCAGGGCGAGAATCTGCGAGAGAATTTTCAGGACGTCGAGCTGACCTTTGGCGACACACTGCTGGTGCAAGGCCCGCCCGAAGCGATTCATCGGCTCATGCAGGAGCGCGACTTCCTCAGTCTCACCGAACCGACACAACGCGCGTTTCGCCGGCATAAAGCGCCGCTCGCGGTCGCCGGAATTCTCAGCGTGATTGTGTTCGCTGCGTTTCATGTGCTGCCCGTTGCCGCGATCGCGCTTATCGCCGCGATCTTCGTGGTACTCACGCGCTGCCTCGACGTAGAGGAAGCGCGGGCCGCCATCCAATGGAGAATTCTCTACATGATTTTCGGCATGCTCGCGCTCGGTGCCGCCATGGAAAAAACCGGCGCGGCCCATCTCATCGCCAGCGGTGTCACCGGGGCGGTCGGCCAATTCGGGCCGCGCGTGACGCTTTCGGTGATGTATTTACTGGCAACTGTTCTCACGGAGGTGATTAGCAACAACGCCGTTGCTCTATTAATAACTCCGATCGCGTTCGAAATCGCAGCGACGATGGGAGTGGATGCGCGACCATTTGCCGTTGCGGTGATGTTTGGTTGCGCCGCGAGTTTTGCCACGCCCATCGGACATCAAACCAACACGTACGTGTTTGGCGCGGGCGGTTATCGCTTCGCTGACTTCCCGAAAATCGGCGTGCCGCTCAACATCATCCTCTGGATCGTAGCCAGCATTTTTATCCCTATCTTCTGGCCATTCGTGCCGAAGTGATAAACAGCGAGCCGTTAGGCTGCATTCGTGTCTCGCCATTCGCTCATGCCAGTCGGTGCGCCGCTCGGAGGCGTGTGCGATTTGGAGAATGCGCGCTTCCTCCAAGGCTTTGCCTAGGATGTAAACGCCGCTACAACGCTCAGCGATTGATGATGTGCAGAGCGCGCTTCTCAACATTAAGCGCGGCCTCCCGGACGGCTTCGCTCAAGGTCGGATGCGCATGACAGGTGCGGCCGATGTCTTCGGAGCTGCCTCCGAATTCAATCACAGAAACGGCCTCCGCGATTAATTCCGATGCGGCATGGTGCAGGATGTGAACCCCGAGAATGCGATCGGTCTTTGCGTCCGCAACGACCTTGACCATTCCTTCCACGTCATCGATGCAAAGCGCGCGGCTGTTGGCGCGGAATGGAAATTTACCGATACGGACCTCGATCCCCTGCTCTTTGGCTTGGTCTTCAGTGAGACCGACGCCGGCCAGCTCGGGATTCGTGTAGATGATGCCGGCAATGGCTTCGTAGTTCACGTGGCCGGCCTTGCCCGCGATAATTTCTACACACGCGATTCCCTCGTCTTCGGCTTTGTGCGCCAGCATCGGCCCGGCAATCACATCGCCAATGGCGTAAATACCTTCGACGTTCGTGCGGAAATGTTCATCCACTTTGATGCGTTTCTTTTCATCCATGTTGACGCCGGCCTTCTCCGCGCCCAATCCACCCGAGAACGGACGACGCCCGACTGAAACGAGAACTTTGTCTGCTTCGAATTTAAGGTCCTGGCCATCTTTCGTCGCGGTGACGGTCGCGCGTCCGTTGTCCACGTCCACCGCGCCCACTTTTGCTTCGAGGTGAAATATCATGCCCTGAGCGGTAAGCAGACGTTGAAGCAGGTTCGATAGCTCGAGGTCGAACCCCAGTGCAATGCGTGGCAGAAATTCCAGCATCGTCACTTCCGAACCGAGTCGATTCCAGACGGAACCCAGTTCTAGGCCAATTGCGCCAGCGCCGATAACCACGAGCTTCTTTGGAGGCTCGGTGAACTCCAGCGCTTCGGTGCTGCACACGATTGTTTTGCCGTCAAACTTCGCGAACGGCAGCTCCACCGGTGCGCTGCCGGTCGCAATGACGATATTTTTCGTTTCGATCTCCTGCGTCTGGCCGCTTGAAGATTTGATCGAGACTTTTCCCGGCGCGGTGATCGTCCCCCAGCCTTCGACGACCGTTACTTTGTTTGTCTTCATCAGCGAGCGCACGCCGCTGTTAAATGTTTTTACGACCTTGTTCTTCCGCTCCTGCATTTTGGCGAGATCGGCACGCGCGCCGTCGATCACGATGCCATGTTTCGCGGCCTCTTTTTTGACGAACATGAAATGATCGCTCGAGGTCAGGAGCGCTTTGCTTGGGATACAGCCGACGTTGAGGCAAGTCCCGCCAAGCTCCTTGTCCTTTTCGATGAGTGCGGTCTTCAACCCAAGCTGTCCAGCGCGGATGGCGGCAATGTAACCGCCGGGTCCGGATCCGATGATAACAACGTCAAATTTTTCCATATATGTTTCTGTCATTCCGACCGAAGCGAAGGAATCTCTGATTATTTCTCCGGTAACGCTAAAACACCAGGCAGAGATGTTTCGCTCCGCTCAACATGACAGAAGACGGCCTGAGTGTTGTCATTCTGAGCGAAGCGAAGAATCTCAGATTGTGAAAAAGCGCTACACTAAAAATCCAGCGGAAAATTGTTCGGCTCCTCGATGCACTCTTTCACTTTAATCAGGAAGGTAACCGCTTCCTTGCCGTCGATAGAGCGGTGATCGTAGCTGAGTGCGAGGTACATCATCGGGCGGACTGCCATATCGCCACCCACCGCGACGGGACGCGGCATGATTTTGTGCATGCCGAGAATTCCGCTCTGCGGCGGATTCAAAATCGGTGTGGCGAACAGCGAGCCGTATACCCCGCCATTTGTGATGGTGAATGTGCCGCCCTGCAGATCTTCAAGCTTCAATTTTCCGTCGCGCGCTCTGGCAGCGTAATCGGCAATGTCGCGCTCCAAATCGGCAAAACTTTTCTTATCTGCGTCGCGGACCACCGGCACAACCAGTCCGCGCTCTGTGCCGACAGCCACGCCAATGTCATAGAAGTTGTTTTGAATGAAATCGTCGCCGTCGATACGGCCATTGACGACTGGTACGGCTTTCAATGCTTCGACGGCGGCTTTAACAAAGAACGACATCAAACCAAGTTTTACGCCGTGTTTTTTTGTGAACTCTTCTTGTTTGTTTCGGCGCAATTCCTGAACAGCGCTCATGTCGCACTCGTTGAATGTGGTGAGGGTCGCAGCCGTATGCTGCGCCATCACGAGCTGCTGCGCGATTTTGCGGCGCAACGGCGACATCTTTTTTCGAGTGAACCGAGCTTCCGCTTTTGCCGAGGCTTCGGCAGACACGCCTGCGGGTGGCTGAACGTCGCGGACTTCAATCTTTTCCTCGACATTCGCCACGGCCTGCGACGATTTGCCCTTGCCGCGCGCTTCCACTGCTTTGAGGACATCCGTCTTCGTCAATCGACCGCCTTCACCGCTCGCGCTGATCTTCTGTGGCTCGAGCTTCTCTTCTTCGATAATGCGGCGGACAGCAGGCGAGAGAGGTTTCTCCGCAACTGCTTTGTCTGCATCGATCTGTTTCTTTGTCTCCGAAGACGACTTCTTCTTTTCTGTCGGCTTCTCTGTTTTCTCGTCCGGCACCCGCTGCTTCGAATCATCGATTACGGCAATGACCTGGCCGATCTTCACTTCCTGTCCTTCCGCTACTTTCGTCTCGAGCACGCCGGATTTCTCGGCCACGATATCCGTCGAAACCTTGTCGGTCTCGAGCGCAAACAACGGTTCTCCTTCGTTCACGAACTCGCCAGATTTCTTGTGCCAGGCCGAGACGACTCCACTAGTCACCGACTCCCCAACCGATGGAACTTTTACTTCAGTGATCATCGTCAGAGTTACCTAAACTAATCGTGCGGCGCGGTCGAGGTGAGTTTCGTCAAAATTAGCCCGAAGACCTCACGAGCTGGCGCTGGAATAATGCCCCAATGCAAACTTCCAAAACACCCGCGAGAGCCAGAACACGATCGTCGACGCGATGATGAGATGAAGCATCAACGGAAGCGGCTGGCCCAGGGATTTGATGAGCAGACGAGCGGGAATATTCGCTATGATCACTACAGGAATGACCCAGCCAAAAATCACTCGGAACAGCCGCGGGAAAATTACGTCCGGATACCGCGCGATATTGAGGAAATTGAAATAGCCGTAAACCAGTCCCTGCGCGCGGATGATCCAAAAACTTGCCGCAGCCAGGCCGAGCATGATGGAATAATGCACTGCTATGCCGAAACAAAGCGCCACGAGATAAAGCAGAACGGAAGTGAGGCTCGGTATCACGCCAAGTTTCGACAACGAGACGACAACCACCGCGGCACCCAGCAGGGCGTTGACAATGCTATCGAGCCCGAATTGTTTCGTCGAAACTGCGAACTGACTGTCGATCGGCAAGACCAGGACGGAATCGAGTTTCCCAGTGCGCACCAACTCGGGAATGTTCGCGACGTTTACAAAAAAGAAGGCCTGGAAGAGCTGCGCGATGATCTGGTGCGTGCCGATCAAAAGCACCACTTCCCATTTCGTCCAGTCGCCGATGTGATCGACATTCCCGAAAATGATGCTGAAAAAAACGATTTGGCCGCAAAACCACAGAATCTCCACCGCCATCCACAAGAGAAAGTTCGCCTTAAAGCTCATGTCCCGGATGAGCGAGTTGCGCAGCATGATGGAATAGATTTCGATGTAACGGGGCACCGGTTTCTCCTGTCTCTTAGTTGTAGGCGCGTCAACCCGCAGATTGAATGAAACGTTTTTATCCCTGGCTCGTCGTTATTGCCGGGCTGTTGTTAATGGCGATTGTTGTCCGGCAGTTCCGCAACAATGGCACTGCAGACTACCAGACCGCAACCGTCACGCGCGGGCCGATTACGCAGGCAGTGACGGCAACCGGTACGCTCAACCCGGTAGTCAACGTGCAAGTGGGCAGCCAGGTCTCCGGGAACATCTCAAAGCTGTTCGTGGATTTTAATTCGCAGGTCAAAGCCGGCCAGGTAGTGGCGCAGATCGATCCCGCACTTTTTCAAGCCACTGTGACTCAAGCCGAGGGCGACGTAGCTAATGGGCAGGCCGCGCTTGAGCTGGCGAGGGTGAACGCCAAGCGCACCGAGGACCTTTTTGCCACAAAAACCTCGTCGCAAGCGGACCTTGATCAGGCGACGGCGAACCTTCATCAAGCCGAAGCCAACGTGAAAATCAAGCAAGGCGCGCTGGACAAAGCGAAAGCGGACCTTGAGCACTGCACGATCACATCGCCTATCGATGGCGTGGTGATCTCGCGCAGCGTGGATGTTGGCCAGACTGTCGCCGCCAGTCTGCAGGCGCCCATCATTTTCCAAATCGCCAATGATCTCACGAAAATGCAAATCGATTCGAATGTCGCCGAGGCCGACGTCGGCGTTGTGCAAGTGGGACAGGACGTCGATTTCACCGTTGACGCCTTTCCGACGCAGACGTTCCACGGCAAGGTCGTCCAAGTGCGCAATGCGCCGATCACAGTGCAGAACGTCGTCACTTACGACACCGTCATTGGCGTGAGCAACCCGGATTTAAAACTGAAGCCGGGGATGACGGCCAATGTTTCAATCATTATCGCGCGCAAGGACAACGTGCTTCAGATCAAAAACGCCGCGCTGCGGTACCGGCCGGCAGAAGCGCCGCCAGCTCAAATTGGCTCAAGATCTCGCGCGCAAGCAGGCGGTCGCGGCATGGCTGGACGCGGCCAGGCGACGAGCGGGCGTACGGTTTACGTTTTGTCCGGCGGTCACCCCGAGCCGGTGCAGATTAAAACAGGAATCAGCGACGGCGTTGCAACAGAAGTCGTGGAAGGGTTGAAGGAGGGCGATCGCGTCGTGACCGCGGAGATGGCTTCCACACCCTCCAGAGCGTCCACTCCTGCGAACCCATTCTCCGGCGGGGCACGCCGATTCCCATAGCTTGTCATGTCGAGCATAGTCGAGACATCCCGCGATGGAATCCTAAAGCTCACACTACCTGATTCCTCGACGTCGTTCGGAATGACAACAGTTCGGCCATGAACAATGGCTCCCTCGTTAGCCTGGTTGATGTACACAAGATTTATCGCACCGGCGAAATGGAAGTGCCGGCTGTGCGTGGCGTTTCACTCGAAATCAAACGCGGCGAATTCGTCGCATTGATGGGCGCCAGCGGCTCGGGCAAATCGACACTCATGAACATCCTTGGTTGTCTCGATCGACCCACGTCCGGCCATTACCTCCTGGATCATGCGGACGTTTCGCGGCTCGATCGCGATCAGCTCGCCGATATTCGCAATCGCAAGCTGGGTTTCGTGTTTCAAAATTTTAATCTGCTGCCGCGCACATCCGCGCGAGAGAATGCCGAGTTGCCGCTTATTTACAGCGCCAGGCGCCTATCGCACAGCCAGCTCCGGGAGAAAGCGGATCATGTTCTTGCAGCTGTGGGACTCGCCGGCCGCGAGGATCATCATCCCAGCCAGCTTTCCGGCGGACAGCAACAGCGAGTGGCGATCGCGCGCGCCTTAATCAATGAGCCCGAGATGCTGCTGGCCGATGAACCGACCGGCAATCTCGACAGCCGCACCAGCGTCGAGATCATGGCAATTTTTCAACAACTGAATGAACGCGGAATCACGATCATCATGGTCACGCATGAGCAGGACATCGCCGCGTACGCGCAGCGCAACGTGATGATGCGCGACGGGCTGATCCTGAATGATCACCTCGTCCCCAAACGGACGAACGCAGCAACACAGCTTCAACATCCATCCGCTTCAACTGTTTAACACTTTAACTCTTCAACGAAGGAAATGCGCATCGCTCCCACATTTAACGTTGCCTATCGCGCGTTGCGTCGGAACAAAATGCGTTCGGTGCTGACTGCCCTCGGCATTATCATCGGCGTCGGCGCGGTCATCGCCATGGTCGGGATTGGCAACGGCGCCAAGGCGCAGGTGGAAGCCCAGATCGCCAGCCTTGGAGAAAATGTGATTCTGATTTTTTCCGGAAGCACCACATCAAGCGGTATTCGCACCGGTTGGGGTGGCGCGGGCACATTGAAAATTGAAGACGCCGAGGCAATCCGGCGCGAAGTGCCAGGTGTCATCGCCGTGAGCGAGGAAGTTGTTTCGACGACTCAGGTGGCCGCTGGAAACCAAAACTGGTTCACACGGATTTACGGAGAATCGGCGGATTATTTCGACATTCGTCAATGGCCACTGGCCGATGGCACGCCGTTCACTCCTCAGGATGTGCGCAGCGCGAACAAAGTTTGCGTTATCGGCCGCACGACCGCGACGCAAATTTACGGTAACGAAAATCCCATCGGCCAGATTTTGCGGATTAAAAACGTGCCATTCACGATTCTCGGCGTGCTCACATCAAAAGGCCTAAGCCCGCAAGGTGTGGACCAGGACGACATTGTGGTGATGCCGTACACCAGCGCGATGAAACGCGTCATAGGCGGCACAACATTGCGCAACATCAATGTGCAAATCGGCGACGAACGGCAGGTCGAAGCCGCCCAGCAACAAATCATCTCGCTGCTTCGCCAACGGCACAACATTCGTCCCGGTCGCGACGACGATTTCACCGTGCGCACGCAACAAGAAATCGCCGATGCAGCCACCGCCACGTCACGTGTGATGACGGTGCTTTTGGGCGCAATCGCAGGCGTCTCGCTCTTGGTTGGCGGCATCGGCATCATGAACATCATGCTCGTAAGCGTAACCGAGCGGACGCGCGAGATCGGCGTGCGCATGGCCGTCGGCGCACACGGGAACGACATTCTCACCCAATTCCTGATCGAAGCCGTAACTCTAAGTTCAGTCGGCGGCGTGATCGGAATAATCTGCGGCATCGCTGCATCGAGAATTCTCTCGATCTACGCCCACTGGCCCACGCTGATCTCGATTGCTCCAATCGCGATTGCATTCCTATTCAGCGCAGCCGTCGGTGTCTTCTTCGGATTTTACCCCGCGCGCAAAGCCGCCGCGCTCGATCCCATCGAAGCGCTGCGCTACGAGTAAAAGGACTCTTTGACCACGGATCATACGGATGAAACGGAGTGTTTCTTGCTCTTATTCATCCGTGCTATCGACGTAATCCGTGGTTAGATTTGATCGTGGGAAAGCACGAGCGATACCAAAAACTCATCGCGGACGCGAAGAAAAACATCACCGAGATCTCGCCGCAGGATGTCGCTGCGAAACTAGAGTCCGGCGAAGCAATTATCGTCGATGTTCGTGACCAGGACGAATGGGACGAAGGACACATTCCCGGCGCGACGCACATGAGCCGCGGCACTATCGAGCTCGATATCGAAGAAAAAGTTCCCGATCCAAATGCAATGATCATCTGCCACTGCGGCGGAGGCGGCCGTTCGGCGCTCGCCGCCGAGAGTCTGCAAAAAATGGGCTACAAAAACGTCCGCTCGATGGCCGGTGGCTTTAAATCCTGGAAAGCCGACGGATTGCCAACGACGAACTGACAGGCTCGCCGCGTCAGTTTCTCTTTCGCTGTAGCAGTTCTCAGCAAAATGAAAATCACTGCAGATATGGAAGGCCTGGGCCGATTCAACCGGTGGATTTCACCTATCGCCCTGCAGCCACTTCGTTAGCATCGGCGACATCGGCTTCAAGCTTTTGCGTGGTCTCCTTTAACTGCTGATCCAGTTGACGAAAGACGGCTTCCTGTTCGGCGGTTGGCCGGTTGTAAGACAAATCAATGTCCGCTGCCAAATACGCCAGATGATCGCGCAGCTTGGTTTCATGGAGCAGACTGCCTTCGCTCCCTTTCATGGCCATTTGCGCAGCGTCTTCGATGTCGAGGTTGAGAGCATTCAGTGCAGTGACGGCCTGCGCGTTTGTGAGAGTGCCACTGGAAAGGCTTTCCTGCAGCTTGTCGCGAGCAGCCAGAGCCTGGTTAATATCTTTATCGAGCGAGTCGAGATCCGCGTGAATCTGCAGATCCAACGCCAGGCGCGCTTCAAGGTCCTGTTGTGTAGCATGGAGTCGCGGATCGATAGCGACTTTAAAATTCTGTTGTGTTTTCTTTCCGCCATAATCGAGCGCAACGGTATACGTGCCTGGCGCTACGACCGGGCCTTCGACCGAATCCTCCAGCCCGCCCGCCGCAATAGGAGCATGATACCCGGTGATCTCGGTGGCGTAGGGATAACGCAAGTCCCACTGGAGCCGATTCATTCCCGGCTCGATTGCCGCCAGCTTCGCTTCCTTTTCCCGGATCTTCTCGTCGGTGCTCTTTTCGGTGTACTCCTCTTCGGTAGCGACGTTTTCCAAATGCATGCCAACCGAGGCTGCGGTTGCCTTTTCTTTTTCCGTTTTCTCTTTTTCCGTGGCGAGATGCAGTGGAATGTTGCGGATCACTTTTCCCTGCGCGTCCACGAACTGGAGTGTTGCTGGAGTCTTCCCATCATAGTTTTGAGGAATGTGGAAAAAGACCGTCGCACCGAACGGCGGATTGTAACCGGCATTGGGCGGACGTCTTCTGTCGGGGTCGGGAACGCCGTAATCGTGCGTCAGCCAGGCCTGTTCAGGTGCAAACAGGAAACTGGCGTTGGACTGCACTGCGGGATTTTTGGTCAGTTGTTCCAGGAAAGTCAGATTATCGAGCACCCAAAACGCGCGACCGTGAGTAGCCGCGACCAGCTGACCCTGGAGTGGATTGATCGCCAGATCGCGGACCTGGACCACCGGCAGGTTCAGTGTGAGCGGTTGCCAGTGTCCGCCTTCGTCCAGGCTAAAATAGACCGTGCTGCGGGTGCCAACGAATAGCAGTTTGGACTCGTTAGGGTCCTGCCGAAGATCGAACACAAATTCGTCGTCCGGCAGACCAGTCGTGATCGCTCTCCAGTGTTGGCCCAGATCGGTTGTCTTGAACATGTACGGCTTGAAATCGTCCAGCATGTAGCGCCGGGCCGTCAGATACGCAGTATTTTTATCGGTGTGTGACGGTTCAATACAACTGATCCAGGCGTGGTCCGGCAATCCGGGCGGCGTCACTTTTGTCCATTTCTTTCCGCCGTCTGCGCTGATATGCGCGAGACCGTCATCCGATCCCGCCCAAATGAGATTGCCGTCGAGCGGCGAAACCGCTAGCGCCGATACTAACGGATAGATTTCCGCGCCCGATTGGTCGAGATCGATGGGGCCGCCACTGGGCTTTTCTTTCTCCGTCTCGTTGCGGGTGAGATCGGGAGAAATTTTTGTCCAGGTCGCGCCGTAATCGTCGCTCCTGAATACATATTGTGCGGCAATGAACAGCTGCTTGGGGTTCGCCGGTGAAAAAAGAATCGGATGCGTCCATCCAAATCGATTCTTGAGCTCGCCGGACGATGCGCCTTCCTGATAATATGGCCACGGGCTTACGCTGCGGTATTCGTCAGTGCGCTGATCGTGCTTTACGAAAATACTGTAGTAACCGCTGCCATACGTGATCTTGGGATCGTCCGGTTGCGGCACAGTGTAAGTGCTCTCACCATAGGCGACCTCGTGCCATGCGGACAACGGGATCGTTCCGCCGACGTGCGCACTCGGTCCTTCAAACGAGCCTTCGTCCTGCTGCGCGCCGTAGATATGAAACGGAAACTGGTGGTCAATGTTTACGTGGTAAAACTGGCCGGTCGGCTGATTGTGCTCGGTGCTCCATGTTTTGCCGGCGTCTCGGGAGACGGTAGCGCCGCCGTCGTTGCCTTCGAGCAGAATCCTGGTGTCGTCCGGGTTGATCCATACCACGTGATTATCGCCGTGCGGCGTTTTCAGCTTCGTGAACGTTTTGGCGCCGTCATGTGAAACCCACAGCGCGTCCACCTCCGGCGCGTACACAGTGTTGGGGTCCTTAGGGTCCGCGTAAATCGTCATGTAATAAAAAGCGCGTTGTCGCAGCTTCATTTCATCATTCACGCGCTTCCACGTGGCGCCGCCGTCATCCGAGCGGAACACCCCGCCCTCGTTTGCCTGAATGATGGCGTACACAATGCCGGGCTTGCTGGCAGCAATGGCGACGCCGATGCGGCCCAAGACCCCTTTGGGCAATCCGGGATTGTGCGAGATGTTGGTCCAATGTGCGCCGCCGTCGGTGCTCTTATAAATACCGCTGCCCGGCCCGCCGCTCGTTAGGCCCCATGGCTTGCGCTCCGCCTGCCACATTGTGGCGTACAGCAGGTCCGGATGGTTCGGGTCCATCACGAGGCAGATGGCTCCCGTGTTGTTGTCCACGAATAAGCTCTTTGTCCATGATCTGCCGCCGTCCGTGGATTTGAAGATCCCGCGGTTGGGATCGGGAGCGAACACGTGCCCCATCGACGCGACATGGACGACGTTGGGGTCCTTTGGATCCACGAGGAGCGCACTGATCGAATGCGTGTCGCGCAACCCGGCGTACTGCCACGTTTTGCCTTCGTCAGTGGATTTAAAAACGCCGTCGCCGGGGATCACGTTGGAGCGAATGTCTGCCTCACCCGTGCCGACATAAATAATCTTGGGATCGGACGGCGCAACGGCTATCGCGCCGATGCTGGAACTCGGCCCAGGCAGCTTGCCATCGGAGATATTTTCCCATTGGGAACCGTCGGCGCTCCGCCAAACACCGCCCCCCACCGTCCCAGCATAAAACAGATTGTTATTTCCCGGGACACCAGTCACGGTGACCACACGCCCGCCAATGTAAGGGCCGACGCAACGCCATTTGAGCTTGCTTATCAGAGTCTGTGGAGAGACAGGCTCTGCACCTTGAGATCCCGCGAACGTGGAAGCAAGGGCAGCTGTGATGAGAATAGGAAGCGTGCGGATTTTCATAAAACAAAACATACCTCATAATTCGATTCTCCCGGCGAATCAGTTTCACACCGTTTGAGAAGATCACTGTGTATCCGGTTTCTCTCGATTGAGCATTCCCGCGCCAGAGGTTTCTCACGAATTGTCGGTGGAAATGATCCTTCAATCTGTTAATTTTCTAATCCCGTGAGCGAACGACCGGATACTGCGGCACAAACAGTCGCGCCAAACAGCGACAGGGCCGATCTGCGCCCGGAAAGTATTCAGGACGCTGTGATCCGGTTCGCCGGAAATTCACAGGACGGAATTCAAACAGCGGGCGCGTTCCTCGCCCGGCTCGCCGGTCGCAGCGAGCATGATGTGATGACCTACATGACCATCCCCGCAACGATCTCTGGTGGTCCCTCGATTTTCCAGGTGCGCATCGGTTCGGGCGAAGTGTTGTCGGCTGGCGATGAAGCCGATTTTCTGGTCGCGTTTTACCAACACAGTTACCAGGACCACATCGGTTTTCTGCGCGAGGGCGGTGTGTTGCTCTACGATTCGGACAACGTCGAGCCGAACCTCGACGACAAGCGTTTCGTTTACGTCGGCGTGCCCATCACTGGTCTGACGGTCGAAGCGCTCGGCGGCACGGCCAAGGACAAGGGCAAAAACATTTTCTCGCTCGGGTTGATCTCGAAAATTTTCAATCTCGACGTCGAAAAACTGAAAAGACTCATCACCGAAAAGTTCGGCGGCAAAAACGAGAGCGTAGTGAACACGGCATTGATGGCGTTCCAGGCCGGCTACGCGTACCCCGTCGGCAATTTGCTCACGAAGCACTATCGATTCGAGCACATCCCAAGGGCGAGCGGGCGCGCGCAGCTCACAATGGACGGGAACCAGGCGATCGCCTACGGCCTGATCGCGGGGGGCGTGCGCTTCGGTGCCGGTTACCCGATTACGCCGTGGTCGTCCGTCATGGAAACGCTCCGGCGCGAATTGCCCAAGTATGGTGGCATTTTTGTGCAGGCTGAGGACGAGTTGGCGGCCGTGTCGATCGCGCTCGGTTGTTCTTACGCAGGCTATCTCGCAGTGACCGGCAGCGCCGGCCCGGGCATTTCGCTCAAGGCGGAAGCGATCGGCTGGGCATCGATGGCCGAGATCCCGCTGATCATTTGCAACATTCAACGCGGCGGCCCCAGCACTGGCTTGCCCACCAACGTCGAGCAAAGCGATTTGCATCAGGCGATCTTCGGCAGTCACGGCGACAGTCCACGCGTTGTGCTCGCGGCGGCGAGTGTGGAAGACTGTTTTTACATCGCCATCGAAGGCGCCCGGATCGCGCGGAAATATAGCACACCGGTTTTCATTTTAAGCGATACATCGCTGGCCACGCGCATCGAAGCTTTCGACGAACCCGATCTGCCGAAGCTGATGCAGGACTCAAAACCCAACCTCACACCGCGACAGACGCACAAGCCTTATCCGATCGACCAGATCACGCAGCACGTCCCGCCCGGCACGCGCATTCTCGATGGAAAATATCCGCTTCTGTCTGGACTCGAGCACGACGAAATGGGTCACCCAACCGGCAGCCCGCAGTTGCACATGGCCATGACTGCGAAACGTCGCAACAAATTGCGCAAACTCGCTGAAGAAATCCCGGTTCCGGAAGTGTACGGCGATCAAGAAGGCGACACGTTGCTGGTCGGCTGGGGATCAACTTACGGCCCGATTCACGACGCCGTCGCGATGGCGCGCGAAAACGGCGAAAAAGGCGGCGCGCTGCACTTGCGTCATTTGCATCCGTTGCCGAACGGGCTCGAGAAGATTTTCGAGAAGTTCAAACGCATCGTGACCGTGGAGATGAACGACCAGGGCGTTTACGGCTTTGGCCAGCTCGCGACGATTTTGCGGGCGCGTTATTGCGAACCGAAGATCCAGAGCGTCACCAAGACTGACGGCCTCACTTTCCGTGTAAAAGAAATCTTGGACCGCGTGTTCAAGGGACGCTCATTTGCTGCCCGAAATATTCCGCGCGAGGGCGCGGCCATCGTGCACGTAGGCACTGCCCCCGAGAACGTGAAATCGTTAAAGGAAGTCGTGCCGCAGGGAGTGGGCTAGAGATGAGAAGAAAACGTCCAACGCTCAACGTCCAACGCCCAACGTCGAATTGTAGGGCGTCTGTGCCTGCCACGCCGCAGCTCTTAGCGAAGGCCGGGTCAGACGCCATTGCTGCGAATTTTTTCCTCCTCTCCCTTGCTCGGGAGAGGATTGAGGTGAGGGTGAACTAAACTTTATGAGTGAAGCAACAACAGGAAACGGCGACGGTGCCACAACTGTAGCGGCAGGCGTGTCGCCTGCGATCGCAGAGCCTGCCAGAGAGAAGTTAACAAAAAAAGCGATCACTGCCGACCACCCGACATGGTGTCCGGGCTGCGGCGATTTCGCGGTGCTCGCCTCGTTCTACAAAGTTCTTGAGAAACGGAACCTTGAGCACGAAAAAATCGTCACGCTTGCCGGCATTGGTTGTTCATCGCGCTTTCCCTATTTCGTCAACGGCCACGGCGCGCACTTCATTCATGGCCGGGCTGTCCCGCTTGCCAGCGGCATCAGTCTTGCCCGGCCCGATCTCCACGTGTTCCTCTTCGGCGGCGATGGTGACGGTTTCTCCATCGGCGGCAATCATCTCGATCACGGCGCGCGCAAGAACATTAACATGACGTATTTCATCATGGACAACTTCGTCTACGGCCTGACGAAGAAACAGACTTCGCCCACGTCGCCGATCGGGTTCAAGTCCAAGACCGATCCCACCGGCGCGATCGATCAGCCGGTCAATCCGATGAAAAAGTTGGTCTCCGCTGGGGCCACATTCATCGCGCGCACCCACGCCGCGAACGTGGCTCACATGATGCAATTGATCGAGCGCGCGTTCGATCACCAGGGTTTTTCAGTGATCGAATGCTTAAGCGAATGTGTCGAATTTTTTCCCGATGTCTTCGACCCGGCTAATCCGAAAAAAGGCGGCAGCTTCGAAGTCATTCAGGAAAGGAAATGGGACGGCACACCCGAGGATGAGCTTCGCCACGACGTCACCGACGAGCTCGCCGCGTACAAACTCGCGTCGCTCCCTTTCCCCGGCGTCTTCGGCGTCTTTTACGAAACTGATCGTCCGACCAAGAATTCGTTGGAGAAGAAATGGATCGAGACCACCCGCGAAAAAGCCGGTAATGCGACCGATCTCGAAATTCTCCAAAAGACCTTCGACCGAATTAAGTGACAATGCCTGGGGCATTGTCATCCTGAGCGCAGTCGAAGGGACCCCGCATCCTTCACGTAACGCGCCATCCCTCGTTCACACTTCTGAATTCTTCTTCGCTACTTTCTTGATACGGCCGTGGTTAACTATTAAGACATGAAAATGATGAAATTGCGTTCCCTGGTTTTAGCTGGATTTCTCGCACTACCTTTCGCGTCCTCGTTCGCGCAGGTAGACATATCAGTCGACGTTGCTCCGCCGGTTCTGCCCGACTACGAGCAACCGCTCTGCCCGACTCCGGGGTACATCTGGACTCCCGGTTACTGGGGTTGGGGTGACGGGGATTATTACTGGGTCCCTGGCGTGTGGGTCCCCCCGCCAAGAGTGGGTCTGCTTTGGACCCCACCGTGGTGGGGATTTGCGAATGGTGCGTATGCGTTTCACGAAGGTTACTGGGGCCCGACTGTCGGTTTTTACGGTGGCCTTAATTACGGTTATGGCTACACCGGAAACGGCTACTGGGGCGGTCGATGGAGTGGAAACAACTTCCAGTACAACACCGCTGTGACGCGTGTGAATACGAATATTGTCCATAACACCTACATCAATAACTCGGTGAACACACAACTGAACGCTAACCGCGCCAGCTTTAACGGTGCTAATGGAGTGAATGCGCAGGAGACCGCGGCGCAAAAAGCCGCGGCCGCGAATGCTAAAAAAATACCGCCAACCTCCCAGCAGCTTGCACGTCAGCAGGCGGCGAGAAAGGATCAAAATCTCCGGGCATCGGTGAACAAGGGCAATCCGAACGCAGACGCGATCAAATCATTCAACAAGGGCGAAGGCGCGGGGCAAGGCAAGGGCGCGCAAGGACTTGGGGACGCAGCAGGAGCAGCAGGTGCTGGAAAAGGTGGAAACAAACCGGGGAACGTAACCGGACGTAATCTTCAGGAAGCAGGAGCAGGTAAGGCCGCCGGAGTAAACGGAAACAAAGTCAAGACCGGAAACCAGGGGAACGGGGGAAACATGGGCGAAAACCACGCCAAAATGCATACCGGCAAAACGGCCGGCACTGGAGGTGCTGCTAACGGGCCCCATACGATGAATAAGATGTCGCACAATCCGCAGATGGGAGCGCAGCATCATCAGCAGCAAATGGCTATGCAGCATCATCCGCAAATGCAAGCTGGCGGAAATCACCCTGCGCCGAAGGGACAACCGCAAGGCAAGAAGAAGAAGGAAGGCCAACACTGACCGCCTTTCTTACTTCTTATTTTTTAGCGGTGGTCACGCTCAGGAAGGTTGCAGGAATAGACGTGCCGTTCGGACTCGTGTTTTGGCTGTTGAACAGATCTTCGAGTTGTTTCTGCAGCTCAGCCGCTCGGCCATTTTTCTCCGCGGCTTCAAATGCATTCATTGTCGGCCCGTAATATCTCCTGAATTCGTCCACGAGCGCTGAAGGCGTGCCGGGGAAATTGAAAGTGAACGTATCCTGCGCGAACGAAATGCTCTCAGTTGGAATTCCTGCCGCGGCAAAACGCTCGATGACATTGCTCTCCACGCCCCACGTCATTGGGCTAACGAAGCCTTCCGGCGGTGGCGGCGTGTAGTTTGAGCTGATCTTCAAAATCTGCGCCACGAGCGTCGGATCGTTAGGGATCCAGTTGCCCATCACTATGCGACCCCCCGGTCGCGTTACGCGCACCATCTCCCTGACAACATCAAACGGCCTGGGCGCAAACATCGCGCCGAAGATGCTGACGATGAGATCAAAACTATTGTCCGGTACCTGCTCCAGATTAGAGGCATCGCCTTCCTGAAACTTAAGGTTCGTTAGGCCATGCTCCGCCGCCCGCTTGTTGCCGGCCTCGACCAGGTTCCGCGCGATGTCGATACCCAACACGTTTGCGCCAAGTTTCGCCTCGGGCACTGCCGTCGTGCCATCGCCGCAGCCGAGATCGAGGACCTTCATTCCTTTCGCAATCCGGAGCTGGCGCACAAGCGCCTCTCCGCTTTCGCGCATGGTCGCCGCGATGCGCGTAAAATCGCCCTTTTCCCAGAGTGCTTTGTTTGGATTTAGGGGATCATTCATGGCGTGAGCTTATCGGTTAGCGTGTGGGCTCGCAATATTCTGAGCCGTGACACCTCTCCATTGAAACTCGCTCGGTCGCCGCCGGCGACCTTTACCTTTTATGTCGCGCGTCCTGCGCGCTTCGTTCTTGTTTTTACGTTACAGTAATTTTCTTTCCTGTTTTCCTGGCTTCCTGATTAATTCTTACTTTCCCATGCCTCGACTTCTTAATTCTTCCTTTTTACTTCTGACTTTCTCGGTCCTCTCTCTCCCCGCGGCCGCGACACCGCAGCCGGATCAAGTCTCGACCATCGCGGCGATCGTTCAGAAAGCGATGAAGACCGAGCACCTTCGAGCGGTTATCGTAAAGGTCACGCAGGGCGACAAGGTCGTAATCAGCCAGGCGTACGGCGAATCGATGACCGGCGTGCCGGCAACCACGGCGATGCACTTCCGCAACGGCGCCGTCGCGTTTGCGTACCTCGGAACGCTGCTCATGCAGTTCGTGGACGAGCACAAGGTCAAGCTCGACGACACCATCGAGCGGTGGATGCCAAAGCTCCCAGACGCAAAACAGGTCACGCTAAAAATGTTGGCGAACCAGACCTCCGGATATCCGGACTTCGAGACCGATCCGAAATGGCTCGCGGCATTTAACGCAGATCCGTTCCACATCTTTACATTCGAGGAACGGATCAATTACGCATTCTCGCGCCCGATGATGTTCGAGCCGGGGACGAACTGGAGCTATGCGCACACCAACTTCATGATTCTCGGCGAGGTCCTAAGCAAAATCGGTGGGAAACCGCTCGACGTGCTCGTGAAGGAGAAGGTCCTTCTCCCGATGGGCCTGAAAAATACCACCGCCTCTCAGACTTCCGAGATGCCAGGCCCTGTCCTGCACGCGTTCGACTCCGAACGCCGGGCCGTGCTCAAAATTCCTGCGGACATCGGCTTCTACGAGGAAACGACCTTCTGGAACTCGCAATGGGGAACACCGATCGGCGCGAATCAGACGACGGACATCGACGACATGATCACCACAGCGGTCAAGGTCGGTACGGGCGCACTCATATCAAAATCCAGCTACGAAGCCATGACCGGCCCACACCTGCTCGGCTTCGGGAAAAAGCAGGACAACTGCGCGCCGTCCTGCTTCACGCAAGTCAACGGATACAACTACGGCATCGGCATCGTGCGCTCGGGATCGTGGCTGCTGCAAAACCCGCTCCTTGA
This sequence comes from uncultured Verrucomicrobiae bacterium, assembly GCA_963828355.1. Classification (GTDB taxonomy): domain Bacteria; phylum Verrucomicrobiota; class Verrucomicrobiia; order Chthoniobacterales; family UBA10450; genus Udaeobacter. The sequence goes on from CAWHFD010000009.1 coordinate 217,179, forward strand.
CGGCTACAGCGCGACGGAAGCGTACCTGCCCTCGAAGAAGATTGCCATCGCCGTGGCAACGACCTTCGCCCCCGAAGCATTCGACTCGCAGGGGAACTATGCGAATTCCAGTGACACGTTGTTCCGATCAATCGGCACGTACCTTGCCCCGGACGATCCGCCTCCGTCTGTCCCAAAAAAGGGTTGATCGCGATCTGGGGAACGCACGCCGCCGGCGTGTCCGTTTCGGCTGCCAGCCGAAACAACGATCTTGTGGTGGAGGCAGTCTCAGCCGCAACCGGTCTTGGGGAAGCGGTCGCGTCTTTTACTTCTCATTTCGCAACTTCCAGCTCGACGCGCATCCCGGATATACTCAGCCCGGTCGGCAGGAAACCGGTGTCGGTGTACATAATCGTCACACTCTGGCCACCTTCTTTTGAAACAGAGACTACGCCGCTCATGCCCGTAACTGAGGCGACAGCTTCCTTCCAGCCCGCTTCGCGAAACTGCGTCCGCAAAGATTCGACGGCCGCTTTGGCTTTCCCTTTGCCAACGGTGAACTTGATCTCGTCCCCGGTCTGTTTCACGTCTTTCGCATCCGCGGGTAGAGTGACGGCGACTTTCGGCACCTTGTTTCTTTCGGCCAATTCGGCCGCTTCTTTCGCTGCTTTCGCTTCGGCAGCGGCGCGGAGCTTGGGCGCCTCCTCTTTTATTCGACGATCAAGCTCGGCGATTTCCGCCGCGCTTTGAAAACGAAGCGAGACGGGAAGCTTGCCACCGTAAACGCCGGACATCGAAAGCGTGAGCATGTCCTTGGCGGGATTGCGAAAGATCATGGTCGGCTTGTCATCAATTGCGATCATGTGATCGAGCGTGGATTTCCAGCCCGCGGCGGCCAGAGTCTTTTGGTAGAAATCGACGATGGCGTTCTGGTTCGTTTCCACGGTTCCGAAAGTTAATTCCGGTGGCTCATCGGCATAACGCAGATCCTCGACATTCGGCGGCGCGGGAATATCAGCCGACATTTGCTGAGTCGAATACTGGATCATGGTCTTCCCGCCCTGCGCGGGGGCTGACGAGACAGTTGCAGTGACGAGGATCGCGTTCTTTTTGAAGAAGGCCGAATCCCCGGCGTCGCCATAGGGCACCCACCCTTGCGCAAGGAAGAGTTTGCGGCAGGCATCGGCGGTCACGGGGACGGCCGCCTCTGTGACATACATGGCGGTTGGGTCGCCGACATAGACCGGCTTTGCGTCCGGAGGCACCGGGAGTTGGCCGGGTTTCACATTGCCGAGATTTTGCAGCGTCACCATCAGGCGGCCGGTCTCACCAGCGGGGGAGACCGAGAGAGACACGACAAACCCGTTACGCGAGAACATCGCGCTGGCTGACTGTTCGGTAACGAGGGGGTTCGGCAATTCTTTCCAGCCTTGCGCCACGAGCGCCTTGCGGTGGAATTCGAAACCCGCCTTCGCATTGCCGGTTGCAACATAGAAAAGGTGCGCCATCTGGCGCGACCCGGGAGGCTTCGCACCGTCCATGAGCGGGATTGTTGAGAGATCGAGGACCTGAGCCGCTTGTTCGACTGTAGCCGGCGTTTTGATCGCATCGGCTAAGCTCGTGTTTTCCGCCGTCCCGTTTTTTGCTCCACATCCGAAGAGGCAGCCAAGCGCGCACATCACGAACACTTTTCCCATCACGGTGCGCGAGCAGAAGTAAATTAGTTTATCCATGGGCCGCGATGATATTGAAATGACCGTTTCATTTCGAGCGCCATTCGAAAAACTTCCTGGAGCCTCCGCAGGAGTATTGACTGTCATTGGCACATGCCCTTTCCTCAATGCCTCAACGCTCAGCTGGAACACTGATGTTGTATTTCGCATACGGTTCAAACATGGACTCGGCGCAGATGAAGCGGCGATGCCCATTAGCAAAGTTTGTTTGCCGGGCAAAACTGCCCGCACACCGGCTGGCATTCACGCTTAAGTCTGCCAGGCGCGATTGTGGCGTCGCGGACGTTTTGCCCGATCAAGGGCAAGATGTTTGGGGTGTCGTTTATGAACTCCCGGAGGATGAATTGAAAAACCTCGACAAAAGAGAAGGCTACCGACCCGGAGGGCCTTACGACCAGAGCAAGTACACTCGCGAAGATCACTGCGTCTGGCGGGAGGGTGACGCGAAACGGCTGCTCCTCGTTGCACTCTATCGCGGCTATCCGCAGCTTGATCCGCCTTTGCCCAGTGATGATTACAAAAGGCTGATCGTCGACGGTGCAAAACATTGGAACCTTCCCGCACAGTACATTCGCCAACTGGAATCCATTCAGACAGAGCCGGGTAAAGGCTAATCAACTCCCAGCTCGCCGAATGAAATAGGTCTGGAAAGCACAGGCTGCTAACCTGTCCGTTTCGGCTGCCAGCCGAAATGCATCTGCCTATTGTGGACTGTGTCAGCCGCCTTCTGCATGGGAAATGCTATCCACAAAGCGCGGCGTTAGATTCTGTAACGTAAATATCACCTGGAAACTCTCGCGTTTCAGTCGTCGAGGAGTTTATTAAATTTTTCCCACGTCGTGAAAGACGAAGTTCTCGATACCCATTCCAAAGCGCTCAAGATCAATCTCGATCCGCGCTGGTACGGGACTTTTGCCGAGATCGGCGCGGGGCAGGAAGTGGTACGCTGGTTTTTCCGGGTCGGCGGCGCCGCGGGCACGGTCGCGAAAAGCATGTCGGCTTACGACATGAAAGTGAGCGACGCCATTTACGGGCACGCTGACCGCTACGTTTCGCGCAACCGGCTCCAGGCGATGCTCGACCGCGAATTTGATCTCGACGTGGAGCGGCTGGGGCAGGAGCGCGCCGATACTACTTCGTTCTTCGCTTTCGCCGATACGGTGGTCGCCCGGAGCTATCGTGGCGCCAGCGAGTGCCACGGCTGGATGGGAATGAAGTTTCAGAGCCGCGTCAACGATCAGCCCAGCCAGATCGTGATGCACGTGCGCATGCTGGACGAGGAAGCATCGGCGCAACAAGAGGCCCTCGGCATCGTCGGAGTAAACCTTTGCTATGGCGCGTTCTTCCTAAGCCATGTGCCGGAGGAACTGGTCGAGTCGCTACTCGATAACCTCACCACACGTCGCATCGAGATCGACATGCTCGAGTTCAGCGGAATCGAATTTCGCAACGTGGACAACCGCATCATGGCGCTCAAGCTCGTCCAGTTGGGACTGAGTGGCGCCGCCATGTTCGGCCCGAACCGCGAAGTGCTGCAGCCTTCCGACATGTTGCATAACAAGGCGGTGCTGGTCGAGCGCGGCAGTTTTCGTCCGGTCACATACGTCAACCTCGACATGTTGGAATGCGCCCTGGCGAAATTTAAAGAAGACCCCGCGGTGGCGGACAAGCCCATCCTCGCTCTCATGGAACTGACCATGCGCAATCTGCTGGCCGGCGGCACGGAGGTTGACCGCCGTGACTTTCTCGCGCGCGCCGACGTCCTCGCCGCGTGCGGCATGACCGTGCTTATCTCCGATTACTTCCAATACTATCGGCTTGCGGCGTATCTCTCCTGGCGGACACGCGAACGCATCAGCATCGTCCTGGGCGTGCCAAGTATTTATGAGTTGTTCGACGAAAAATATTACACCGACTTGCCCGGCGGCATTCTTGAGAACTTCGGACGTCTGCTTAAGAACGACCTGAAGATTTACGTCTATCCGCTGCAGCGGAACACCACCGACGAGTTAGAAACCATCCGCACCGTGAAGGTGAAGGATGACCTGCAACCGCTGTACCGACTATCTCGTCCGTCGTGGCAGTTTTGTGCAGCTTGATAACTATAATCCCAAATATCTGCCGATATTTTCACGGGAGGTGCTAAAACGCATCGGCACCGGCGACGAAAGCTGGGACCAGACGGTGCCGCCGCAAGTTGCCGAGATCATTCGAAGGCGTGGCTTCTTCGAATACAAGAAACGTTGAGCGCCGCGGATCGTCTCGGCTCCCGCCTAAGTGTTGCGGATTATTTCTGTTTCCGTTAATCTTCATTCCATGAGTTCGGTGGTTAAAATTGATCCTGAAATCATGAGTGGAACTCCATGCTTCGACGGCACACGCGTTCCGATCCAGAACCTCATCGATTACCTCGAAGGCGGCGATTCGATTGACGAGTTTCTGGAAGATTTCCCAAGTGTGCGACGCGAACAGGTCATCTCCTTTCTCGAGGAAGCTAAGGAAAGCGTGCTCGCGCGCGCCGTGTGAACATTCTCCTCGACGAATGCGTACCTGCGCGTTTCGCGCGTTCACTGGTCGGCCATGCTGTCACTACAGTTCCGAAACATGGCTGGAGTGGAATCAAGAATGGCGAATTACTTGAGCTGGCCGAAAAGGAATTCGATGTGTTTGTCACTGTCGACCGGAAACTCGCAGCGCAGCAGGACCTGAAGAAGTTGCAAATTCCGGTGATCCTGATCCGCGCCCGAACAAATCGACTGGAACACATTCGTCCGCTCGCAGCCGAGCTGCTCGAAAGGTTATCTGGAGCTGTCGCAGGAGAACTGACTATCATCGGCACATGACTCGGTTGTTCTCTCAACAATCCACCCTCAACTCTCAACTTTCTCCGGAGCTTTCTGGCTTCACCCTTCTGCCTTCTTAATTCTTACTTTCCTGTTCATCAGTGCGGTGCAACCGTCCAGTCGCCGACACCGAGCGCCGTCAGCACGATTTCCACTGCCAGAGAGCAAAGGATGAGTCCCATTACACGGACGAGTACGGACGCGCCCTGCCGGCCGATCACTTTCAGAATCGCATCCGAAAAAAGCAGCAGGAGATAGGTGATGAACAGCACCACCACAAGGACAACGCCAGTTTCCACCCGCTCCGGCACTGTATAAACATCGTTATCAGTTAAGACGATCACCGCCATCATTGCGCCCGGCCCAGCGATGGAAGGCACCGCCAGCGGGAACACCGCGAGATCGCGCCCTTCCTCTGGCGATCTGTCCGTTTTCGCATCCATTTTCCCAAAAAGCATCTGCACACCGAACAGGAACAGAATGATGCCGCCGGCCACTTTGAGCGAGCGAATGTGAATGCCGATCGCGTCGAGAATGACCTGACCCACAGTCCCGGCGGCCACCAGGATGATCGTGGCGTAAATCACGGCACGCAGCGCCGTCCGGTGCCGCTCGGACCGTGTGAGCGCTGCGGTCAACCCGGCAAACAACGCCACATTCCCGATTGGATCGATCGTCGTCCAGAGGGTTGCAAAATCCTTGCTGATCTTGATCAAGAGCGGAGACATGGTCGGAGCGTCCGTTTTATCCTGATACGAACGACGGATCAAGCACGACCAAAGTTGTTGCGCTCAGCATCGCTCGTGATCGAGCGCGTGAAATGATTCTTTCCGCTTCGACCCTTCAACGCCTTTAACGCTTTAACGCTTCAACGGTTCAACGAGTCACGTGGCGCCAGCCAGAATTTGTTACCTGAGTCCAAATTCTCCCCGCGGGGGTTGGCAACATGCACAGAACGGTCCCGGTTGCCTATCCCAGGCGTTTCTCGTTCCCAAATCACGGTGTCTTGACCTTGAAAGTCAGATTGACTTCCCATTTCTGGCCCCGGACCTCCTGCGCTCCACCCGAAGTGAGGGTGCCGGAGATCGCGCCATCGGCGTTCTTGAAGTCCTTGATGCTCAGAGGGGCGTCTCCAAGTAGCGTCAATGTATTGTTAGGCAAATCGAAGCCCGAATGAAGCACATCGGCGCTGTAGATTTTGCCGTCATCAAAAACCTTCACCACGATTGCATCGCCAAACTTGCCGAACAATGCGTCAACCGTGGCCTTTGAATCTTTGCTTTGGTCCTTGGTCGTTAGGACGAGAACGGTCACGGGCTTGCCTGATTCAGGGTCGCTTTTATAGGCCGAGGCATACTTGAGCGCGGCGGCCTTGCCGGCCACCACGAAGGTGCCGGACAACGCGCCCTGTCCCGCGGCGCCAGCCCACGGCAGGGCAACGAACCACAGCGCCGACGCGATCAGGGCGATCAGGGATCGGTGCGTCTGCGGTATGAAGAAGGCTGCTGGTTTATGAACGGGAATGTTGGTTGATAGGAGTTTCATCGGAGTGTTTTAGTTGGCGGCAGTATCAACACCCTTCCTGGGCCCAGGCAAGTCATCATTTCGAATGTCCATGTCCTGGTGTGATAGAACCGGAAAATCGCCGGTTCACGGAATTCGCACACGAACCTCGCGTGTTGGCGCACACGCCCTCGCGAATCGCGAACTTTTATTGGCCTGCGTTGCGAACCGCTTCCGTTTCCGCTGCTAATCGACTTCCAGACGACATCGATTATCGCGATGTGGCAGATGAAATCGCATTTCTCGCCGCGGTGCGAGAAGCTGAACACGACATCGAACACGGCCGCGTCATCACGAACGAGCAGATGAAAGCTCGTATAGGGTGAAGGCCGTCAAATGCGGCCAATCCAGAACTCCGGTCGCCGATAGCCGTGCGCAATCGCCACGATCCAGATCGTGTCTCCGCGAATGACGTAGGCGATGTAGTGAGGAAAAGCGTGCAGATTTACTCGCCGATATCCTTTCGGCCTTAACCTGGCCAACTCGGGATGGCGCAAAATTCTCTTCACCACTTCCGCCACCTCATTGCGAAACCGCCATCCCAATCCTGGCTCCTTGGATTCGTAGTAAGCGATAGACTCAGCGAAGTCTTGCTCGGCTTCACCGAGAATGATCAACGTCATCGGCCAAGCTGCCGATCAATATCTCGAACGACATCCGCGAACGGCCGCCCCTTGGCCAATCCCGCATCGATCAATTGAATTCGGCGCTCGATCTCTTGTTCCCATGCCGCGTCCACCCCGGAATCTGCGCTCGCCTCACTACTCTCTAAAAGCGTGCGGGCCAATTTTAGCTGTTCCCCTTGAGGGAGCCTCAGCGCTTTCTCGGTGATTTCGGATAGCTCGGGAGTCACGGCTCCAAGGTACCAATGGCACAACTAATGTCGAGAATCTTTGGGTAAAGCACTTCGGCGCTCGCTGAAGAGTGCAAAACGCCGTCAGACCTCCATCGCTCCTGACACGCAGTAACGGCGGCGATTTACTACCGCCCGGTTTTAGTTTTTAGTTGAGCGATGCGACACACTTTCGTTCCTGGAAATTGCCTGATCATCAGTCTGGTCCTGGCGCTTTCCCATTTTGCTCCGGCGCAAAACAAAGAACTGACGGCGGACGAAAGTATTCCGATCCCCAAAGTGGAATTCGACGCTCAGGCGAACTCAAGATGACCGCTTCGCCCAATTCCTCGCCTAACGACTTCGATTTCCTGGTCGGGAAATGGAAAATGCACAACCGGCACCTGGACAAGCGGCTGGCCAATTGCCGCACCTGGACGGAGTTCGATTCCTCGGACGTGAATACCAAGATTCTAAACGGCGCGGCCGACATGGATACATACTCGACCACGCAGTTTCCCGGAATGGGAGGCAAACTTTTCGAAGGTCTCACCTTGCGATTATTCGACCCGAAGACACGACTTTGGAGTCTCTACTGGATCGCGAGCAACACGGGAAAGATCGATCCTCCCGTCGTCGGTTCGTTCGACCAAAACGGCGTGGGCCATTTTTTTGGCAAAGACACGCTCAATGGCAAACCGGTCCTCGTCGTCTTCCGCTGGGATGCGCGGAACAAAGACCGCCCTGTCTGGGGTCAGGCCTTTTCACCAGATAACGGCAAGACGTGGGAATGGAATTTCTTTAACGTCTCGGAACGGCCCAAGGAATAATTGCTGATTATCACCGTTGCCTCGTCTGGAGCGAAGTTGCTCGGCTCAGCCATGTTGATCTCGGCGGTCGCCGATCCTCACGAAATGGGCCAGGCTACAAGAAGCACTAGTGCTGTAGTGGCGGTCGCCGCGGCGACCGCAATTCTGTGATAGCCTGCTCGCGCGATGGCATCGCGCTCCCAAAACGAACGCAAATTCAGAGATTGGGAACAACTGCCGAATGGCGGTCGCAGGTACATTCGCGAGTTTGCAGGCCGTGCAGGCGGCCGCGCCCGCTATCATAAGAATTTTCCCGTTGTAACGATGTAACGATTTAACGAATCACGCGGCGCTAGCCATTTCCCTTCGATTTGGGCCACAAAGAGTTGTAAAATCCAGTCGATGAAAGTCACTCGCCAGATCGTTGCAGACAAGATCGCCGACTACCTTCACGGCAAAGTCAGCCAGGCGGAGCTCGTCGATTGGGCTGAAGGCACGATGATGGATGCCGACTTCGACGAAACCGACACTGATCTACTCACTGATATTGTTGGCCGACTTGGTCTCGCGGACGTCGCCGAATTCGGGTTGCGCTGGCAAGACTGTGAAGAATTCCTCCGCCGCCTAGGCTATCGGGCGAAAGTAATCGTCTCCAGCGAATAAAACCGGTCCTGGTGCGCTTCATCATCTCGGAAATCAAACCAGAATCCTGCAAGTTCGAGCAATCCTTCTCAACAGATGGCGGCAAGACTTGGGAAATAAATTGGATTGCGATCGACACGCGGGTGAAGGAATGACGAGTCGAAAAAGCGCCATAGGGAGAAAAGGGTTTTGAGAGAGCGCTCCACTTCGCGATTGCTGAATTACTAAAGTATTACCATTTATTCCTAATTTAGTAATTGACGGCGGGAGATACTAATTTAGTATTAATTAGTAGTAAGCTGGTAGTTCTCTATGAAGCGCCCACATTCGCCGCCCCCGATCCCTCAAAACGAGGTCCTCGCGCTACCTTCCAAGAGACTCCGAACAATACTTGCGGAGGCCGTTCGGTGTGAAGCCGAAGGGAAGTATCGACATTGGGACACGATGAGACACCTGCCCCCTCCAACAGGGTTCACTCGCGAGCAGTGGTGGGGTGCGACGAAACTTGTTCGCCAAGCTGCTTTGAAGCCGCTGCCGCTCAGCGACTCAACCGGAAACCGTTTTCAGTATGCCATTACCGATATGATAGCCCGCCTACTTCATGAAATAGATTTAGGTGCCGGGGGTAATATCGGAATGCCCGACCCGATCGCGAATCCTCAAACGCGTAGCCAATACGTAATGCACTCTCTATTTCAAGAGGCTGTTACGAGCAGTCAACTAGAAGGTGCAGCAACAACACGTGCTGCGGCAAAAGAAATGTTGCGCACCGGTCGACCGCCGCGAACTCGCGGAGAGAGGATGATTCTGAACAATTATCTGACGATGCAGCGAATCGCTGAGTGGAAGGAACGGCCTCTTGATAATCAGCTGATTTTCGAGATGCACAGAATGGTGACCGATGGCACGCTTGACGACCCGGACGCCGCCGGACGCCTACGACGCGCCAATGAAAAGATAACCGTTCAGGATGTCATCACGGGAGAAATTTTTCATTCGCCTCCGCCCGCTGACCAGCTCCCAGAGCGCTTGAAAACTTTATGTGAATTCGCGAATGGAAGCATCCTCGACGTTGGAAAACCACATGGTCGTTTTATTCATCCAGCTGTGAGAGCAATTCTTCTTCACTTTTGGCTTGCTTACGATCATCCATTTGTGGACGGAAACGGAAGAACAGCCCGCGCGCTATTTTATTGGTCGATGCTGCGACAAGGGTATTGGCTGTTTGAGTTCGTCTCGATTTCAGAAATTCTGGTCAAAGCACCAGCCAAGTATGCAATGTCGTTTTTGTGCACGGAAACCGACGATAACGACGTTACTTATTTTTTACTTTATCAGTGTGACGTAATTCGACGAGCCATCGCAAGTCTGCACAACTACATCGACAGAAAGAGCAAAGAGTTTCGCGAAACTGAGGCGCTTTTGCGAGGCGCTAGGGACCTAAACTATCGGCAACAGGCGCTAATAACTCACGCGCTGCGGAACCCCGGCACGCGATATACCATCGAAGGTCACCGCCGCAGTCATGCAATCGTGTACGAAACAGCTCGCAACGATTTGATGGCGTTGGCCGAGCGGGGTTTACTTGAAACACGGAAGGCCGGTCGGGCGTTTGTCTTTATCGCAACGCCGGACTTGGCCGAGAAGCTACAGCAAACAACAGGCTCGTCGGCACAGGCGCATTGATCAGTCCCGCGTTGCAAGCCGAACGTCTCAAGTGGGACCGCTTGGGCGACAACGACGACAACTGGCACTACACGTTCGGCCTCGAGGAGAACAGCGGGTGGATCGGCCACAACGGCATGATCCCCGGCTATTTCACCTTCGAGGTTTACAACCCAGAGCTTGACGCGACCATCGTGATCGCGATGAACAGCGACAAGAAAGTCAACGGCGAACAGCCCACGTCTTGCCCCGCGACATCAGCAAAATCCTGTTCCCTGACAACCCCGTCAACGTGCCCGTCATCAAATAAACATCCGCCGTCGCGGTTTCTTGGCTACAAGAAGCGCTAGTGCTGTAGTGGCGGCGGAGCCTGGCCTGAGCTTATCGAATGGGTCAGCCGCATCTTGTCTCGAAGGCGTCGCCCTCGCCATCGCGTGCTCTTTTCGCTCGGACTAACGCACTTCGGCGCCCGTAGGAACTTGCCCGGCCCGCAGGAATGTTTAACCCGCCCTCGCCAAGGCTACGCTCCGCCAAGCCAGCGAGCCCTCTCCGCAGACAATCTTGTCAGTCGAAAAGCCGTTGGATTAATTCGTCGCGACTGATTTCAAAATGCGCGGCCACGTCACCTAGAATCCCAGCCAGTGTTCCCACTCTGAGCGGGTCGTGATTGGGAATCGTGACATGATGCTGGCCACGCTCCCTACTCGTCAGCCTCAGGTGGCTGCCGGTTTGCCGCGTGACTTCGTAGCCCAGCCGGCCCAACCGTTTGGCAAGATCCACTCCCGAAACATCTCTCGGTAATTTCATCTTACCGAAGGGAGCATGTCAACCGCGCGCTTAACCGGCAAGCACCTCGTCGCGGACAAAATGCAGACGGATCACCTTCGGCGCGTTTCCATCATCGAAATGGCAATTCACGGCGTCGCGAACCTGTTGACGAAGGGCGTGCAAAGTGTCCGCCTCGGTAAAGATTGACTCGCCCAAAGCGCGCGCCGTAAAACCGCCTTCCGCCGCTTCCTCGATCAAGAAAATGATTTCATTCATGCGTCCGGGCCCCAAAACCTGTTTAGCAAGTTTCCGTGATTCGGCGTTCATTGGCAAGAATGGCCTCTACGCTTGGAGCGTCGAGCTTAAAAGCATCGGGAATTAGATTTTCCGCTTCAACACTTCAATTCGCCGCTGGACGAATCCGCCGTGGCGGACGCTTCACCTGTCCACCGTAATTTTAACAAAGGTGGAACGAATCCTTGGCCGCCAGAGCCTTGGCGACAGCGGCACGTGGCGGTAGCCTGCATCGCACCCCCGCCAAAACGAACTTCATTGCATCGTTGTAGCGGCGGCTGTGTCAGCCGCAATTCTGGAACGATCGAAAGCCTTGCAGTTGATCCGCGCTCCATCTTTGATGGCCCAAGGTGAAACCAATCCGTCTTTCTGATCATGCCCTGCGCTATATCAGCAGGCGCGGTTTCACAATCGCTGAAGTGGAAGAGGCAATTCACACCGTGCCGTTGCAACGCAATGAACTCGGGCGACTCGATTGCCGAAAAGATTTTCCTTACGGTAAGGAATGGAATGGCAAGACCTATGCGACAAAACAAGTTCGCCCGGTCTTCGTCGAAGAAGCTACGGAAGTTGTTGTCGTGACTGTTTACACATACTATTTTTGAGCACATGAAAATCAGCTATGACCCGGAGGTGGACGCGCTGAGCATCACGTTCCGCGAAACCACGGTTACGACCAAACACTTGGCCGAGGGAATCGCGGCTGATTACGACAGCGAAGGCCGCCTGGCAGGCTTGGAAATTTTGGACGCGCAAAAACGTTTTGGCGGAATTGACACCATGCGTCGCGTCGAATTGGAAGGCGTTGGCAGCTGAACTGATTTGCCACGCCGACTTGTCACGTCGGAGCTTCAGCGAAGATGGAAGCCTTGGCGACGGCGGCGCGAGGCGACAGCCCGCGTCTTGCTCCGCGACATCAGCAAAATCCTGTTCCCTAACAACTCCGTCAACGTGCCCGTCATCAAATAGACGGACGTCGGCGCGCTTCCCGTCTACAACACTGCGGATCACTACTCGCCGGAGATCACTCGCCAAATGCGGGCGACGAGCTGACCGCCAAGACGTGGCTCGACAGTGTCCATATTCTTGGTCTTGCCCGTCACCGATGACCACCTTATTCTCGCTCCGCTGCATAGGCCATGTTGCGTGACTTCTTCAGACTAAACGAGCCGATTTCGATATTCGATCGTGAGGCGTTTATTCAGCAACTCCGAACGAGTAAACACATCTGCAATGTCCATTATGCGCCCGACACACTCGACAACCTCAAGATCAAAGACATCGTGTTTGAGAACGTGTCATTTTCCAAGACTCGCGTCTATCGGGTTACTTTTCGCAACTGTACATTCGCCGATTGCTTGTTTATCGGAACCCACTTCGAGTCCGTGGAGTTTCACAACTGCCAATTCCGGGATTGTAACTTCTTCAAATCAGTATTCCGCAACGTGTACGGCCGCCCGCAGCAATTTCGGCAAGCAATTACCAACGCCGCCTATGCAAATATAGCGGTTCATCTATACCAGCAGCTTAGGGAGAACTATTCGTCCGAGGCCCAGCGTGAGTTTAAGAATGAGGCGGAGTACGGTTTCGCGAAGTGGCGTAGAAAAAATGATCTCCTGCAGTCCCGCCGCGCTAATGTTCCGGCGTCGCGCTACATCGTGCCTCACGCTGTTTCATGGCTATACGATTTTCTCTTCGGATACGGCTATCGTTTGCGCAACCTGCTTTTCACAACTGTTGCCCTTTTGATGATCGCGTGTGCTTCCAACTATTACTTCACGCCAAAGTTTTTCTCGCAACCCGTGAAAGCCTCTTTTGTCAAAACGATGTACTTCACTATCACCACGATGACAACACTTGGAGCAGCTGGATACAATCCAGACACCGAGTTCGGGTAATTTTTTGTTTTGTTGAACCTACTGGTCGGCATCACAATCCTGTCGACGGCACTTTCGGCAATGTTAAAAAAATTGGTCAGATGACACTCATTGTTGCGTTTGGTAGTGGTAGGCGTGGTGATTACGATGGTACGTCTGACCGCGACATACTCTTTATCGCTGACACATTTGCCGAAGCGAACCAGTGCTACACACAATTTGAGGATGCTGGCTGTAGTGTTTCGTTCTTTTCGAGTACGCGGGCGGCCTATCTCGTTTCCCGCGGCAGCTTGTTTTTCAGACACGTGTTTGACGAAGGAAACGTAATCTCTGGTGACAAGCGCGAGTTCACTCGATTGGCAACGGAATGGCAAGCTGCCAAAGATTATCAGTTCGAAATTGAGTCGACAATCGACTTGCTTGACCTACTCGAAGTGTTGCCCGCGTGTCAACGCGGAGTTACAATCGCCATAGATCTCGCTGTTACCTGTCTGCGTAGCATTTTGATCCGACGACTCGCACAAGACGGTTTGTACGTGTTCGCTTGGCAAACTGTCCTCAGTGAAGCCTCGCGCCGCGGGTTGATTCCCGCCTATGCCAAGCGACTCGTATTGGACGGTCGAGTGATCAAGAACGAATATCGCCGATTCGGCCAGGCGCGCGCTTCGTTGTCGCTGGTCCAGGGGTTACTAGGCGTCACTCGGACTGCCACTAGCTTCTCCTGCACGATGCCGCGCCTACGGCTTGCCGCTGGAGGTACGAAATCTAGAGTAGCAGAACGACTCACTGATTACTCGTATAAGCAGCTACGAGCGTGGGAATTCGTATGTGCTGAGTATCCATGCGACCCCGCACTTACAGAGTTCGAACGGTGGTCGAAGCAGCCCAACTATTTCTGTTCGCCTGCTCTGACTCAGGAGCGTGGCTCGGCTAACTTTTCCTACTAAGCTTCGTGCGCGAGCTGCCACCACCACGTCGTGGTAGCTAATGATGTCGTCGACTTCCATTCGCGGCGGTGGAGCTTACGAAAAGAATTTCCGTCCAAAGTCATCGGGCAATTCGGCGGCGTAACTTTAAAAATAGGTATTCGACTGTGAGACAGAGAAGAGTCGCTGCGGCGCAAACGCAGAGTTCGACGCCGAGAAGCGTGGCCGCGGACGTCAGATCGACGTTGTGGCTTGAAACTCGCTCGTTTCCAAACTCCCTCGTCGCAACCCTCGCGATTTTACCTTCTATGTCGCTGATCCAATCAGCTCCGTTCTCCAGATTACATTTTGCGCAGAGCAGTGGAAGGGCAGCTCACCAGATTTCCGAAATTCCAAGTTCTCTCAGGTAATTGAAAGTCGAATCATAAAATGCTGGCGACCGGGTCGGATCGGCGCTGTCGCCTGGGGGAACGAACACGATCATGCCTTGTCTCGCGCGCGTGAGCAGAACTCGGTATGCGTTGCGAAGGTAAACGCGATTGTCATGATTCGCGATGTTGCACCACCGATTGCCACGGAAATCGTGATAACTCCAGTCGGAGCCGGTGAACCGAAAATCACCGTCCCAATTAACGCATACCCAATCCAGTTCTAATCCTTGCACCTGAAATTCCGTGGCCGCGTCTTCGAGATAATAACTCGATCGTGTGTCATCTCTGGCATTCAGAAAATACTGGACTGGATCAACTGAGACTCGGATGTCGATCGCGTGCGGCTTCAACCGCATCGCTTTTGATGACGCGACTAATCCGTACCGCTCAGTTCCTCGCGCGCGTTCACGAATCCAGCGCTTCGCCGCATTCAGGTCGCGCGTGATCGCAATCGGATACCGCGAGGACAACTCGGAGAATGCTTGCCTCGCTTGCGCTTCATCGCAGTCGAGAAGCGCCTTCACGAACGCTGAGACATTCTCCGCGCGAAATGAGCGCATCGAGACCGCCAAATGCAGCGAGTCATCAAACTTCGTTCGTGGACGCTCGCGCACGATCTCCTGTACGCGGCCAGCGGCGTACTCGCTGTCGGTCAATCGCGACGAGATGAACATTTCCCATTCAGGAAAACGTAAATTCACCGCATCGAGCCAAGCCCCGATACCAGCTTCGCCAGTGTGAATCTCCTGACCGCCACCAACGAGGCAAATGATAGCAGCCCAATCTTGGCGTCGATCCATGTATGAGATTAAGAATTCTGGCTCCGACATTGAGAAACCCGGCTGTTTCTTTCGTCGCAGCATGAAGTCAGCTGCTTTCTTTTGATTCCACGCGCGCTGCGCCTCATCAAAGATGACCACATGATCATCAGGCGGGCCCGGATCGATTATCCCTTCATCACGGAAGTGGTGGACGTTTTGAATGAATGACTTGATCGGTCCTTCAACTTCGCCTTTCCGCACTTTGTCTCCCCGCTTCTTGTGCCGCGCGAGTTCGTCACGCGTTAACGCTGCCTGAAGAACTTCGACTAGCGGACCGTTTCCGGAAAGAAAGACCGCATGGGTTGGCTGATTTTCTTGGCGTCGGGTCGCGAGATTCAATCCCACCAATGTCTTACCCGCGCCCGGCACACCGGTCACAAAGCAAATTCTCTTGAGAGATTTCGCCCGGGCATCATCGACGAGTTCTTCAACGCGTCGTGATGTGATAGCCAGATTCTGCTCACCAGCGTCAAACTGATCGATTGCTTCCACGGAATGGTGCGCATACAGCGCACGCGCAGCTTCGATGATCGTGGGCCGTGGATGATACGACCCACGTGACCAAGCGTCTGCATTTAGGTCACCGCCAGCAATTTGAGTAAGTGCAATTTCGAGAACACTGCGAAAGTGCTCAGAATCGACAACAACGGGCCGGTAAAGCTTGTCAGCGTCAGCGACCCATTCGGTGCGCGGACACTCCAATGCCGCTGTTGCGATCAAGATTGGAACGATCGAGGCATCATGACTCGCCTCGTGAAAATTCTTCAGGTCGAGTCCGTAATCCCACACCTGATCAATTGCGGAGCGATTGAATGTCTTCTCCCCAACTTTGAACTCGACTGCGAATATCACCGACCCGATTACCAGAACGACATCAATGCGCCGTCCCATTCGCGGAATATTGAACTCAAAGAAAATCGATCCGGCTAAATCGCTCAGCTTCGATTGGAGAAACTCGATCTCTGTGAGCCATGCAGCTGCCTGACTCCTATCGATGTCGAATGAAGAATTGAGCGTTAGCTGGCCAATAATTTTTTCCGCGTTCGCTCCAACAAACTCCGCAATCGAAGCGCCGTACCAAAACCGCAACGACGCCGCTTTCGTGCTGACTGCCGGTGTTGCGAGCTCCATTACGCGTTCTATTGCAGAAAGACGTTCTGATTGTGCCACGCAAGGAGATCGTCAGTCGGTCGTTCTGTTTCCAGCAAAGGCACAGAAATTCGAGTGCCGCGCAAAGGGTAGTAACTTCGGCCATTCTGGTAGTCGTGTCGTAGGCGATCGCTAACTTCCAACGTGTAGTTCGGCGTTACGGTCAGATAGCCTTGTTCGAACAAGCGATGAAGATCTGCTCGTAGAAGTAATCCGTTTCGTACCTCATGAGGACCCTCCTTCGCGAACGGGCGGATATGCGCTGCCTCGAGCGCGGGCAATGAATGTTCTTGAGTAACCGCACATGCGCGCTTGTACGCTTCCGTCACTGAAACGCGGAATGCTCCTTGGCCAAGTCGGGGCCGAATCAAAACCGGAGAACCGTAACGCTGCGATTCGCCAGCCGCTTCGCCTTCTGCTACGCGCAATTCACGATTAGAAACGCGTGCAAGGCATTCGGCCCACACTCGCGCTCCTTCTCCAACATCCAAGTCGTATACGGTGTGACGAAGATTCGATTCAGCCCAGTCACGCGGCTGCGGAATCCATTCATCACGCGAAAAGACGGTCGCGTTAACGACGACAATACAGCCAATTTGCAAAATTCCCTTCTGAGGTGCCGCCTTGATTTTCGCCCGAATCTTCTCAAGTCGCGCATGCATCTCTTCAAATGAAGCCGAGCCATTCGCTGTACCGAAGCACTCCCATGCCAACCATTCTGGTAGTTCCGAGTATCGCGCGAAGTACCCGAACCCGGCGATCGCACGATGTGGAGCTTTCAGCTTAAAGAAAAATGGCGAGAACTCGGGTGCTCGAAACGGTTGTGTTGTGGTCGGCTTCCAAAAGTTGACCTCATCCCACGAACGCTGCTGGCTTAAATAACTGTACCAATCGAAGTCAGTAATCGCGATTGTGCCGGTCCGCGCCATCGCGCGCGATTAAAGACCAACGCGTTAACATCTACAATGCTCAAAGTTCGTTTCGGCTAGCAGCCGAAACCAGCACGCGAGGCGCGCGCGCTCCCCAGTTCTCCGCCGTCACGCACGCGTTGCGACAACCAAACACCGATGAACACCAGTGCGGCTCGTCCGGCAGATTTGAAACTCGCTCGTTGCCCAACTTGCTCGTCGCTACCCTCGCGACTTTTACGTTGATCACTCGCACGGCCCCGTGCTTGCGCCAGCTATCTAGCTGCGTTGCCGTCTACCCGCGCGATACCCGATCGCGACGTGTTCTATGTCGCTGATCCCATCAGGCTCCATTCTATCCCGATTGCAAGCAGGGCTATCGCTGCGTGCCGCCGTTGAAACGTCCGCCACGGCGGATTCGTCCAGCGGCGAATTAAACTCCGAAAGCTTTCGCGAGCGGGTCGTTAAAGCGGCAGATGGAAAACGTTCGCCCCTGGCGAATCCGTCCCGCCGCGGACGAGGCGGCCTCGCGGGCCGGCCGTTGCAAGGCGACGACGTTGCAACATCTTGGCGGGTGATTGAGGGATTTTCGGTTGGATTGGTTATTCCCGATCTGTGGCAACAGGAGGCAGTGCGCGCGTTGCAACAGGGAAAAGATCCTCCTTCGCCAAGGCTACGGCGGGACAAGCGTGGTGGTGCAGGCGCCGACAGGATGGGGTAAGACTTACATCTTCGAGTTGCTTTATCCGAACCTGAAAACTCAGGCGGTGTTCACCGTCCCCACCCGCGCGAGACGCGAATCCCGGACCAAATGATCGCAAAATTCATGCATCATAACCGGCTTATGATGCGAGCAAAGTTACCGAAGCCTAAGTGGCATCTGTAAAGTTCGTTTCTGCGAGGTGCCGCTACAACGGACGCCCGCCACGGCGGGTAAACTGAGCGACGGCCAGGCTTTCAAACCAGCACGCGAGACGCGCATGGTCCTCAAGTTTTCCGGCGTCGTAAAGTTTGGCTCCCCTGCCAAACGCCTGGATGCTGTCGTCGACTTCCATGGCACCGCAGTTCGCTTATCAGAAGTGCTCCGCTCTTACCAGTCGTAAAAAAATCGATGAGTTCATCAATCAGCGCAGGATCCCCGTGCGGATCGATTAGCATGAGAGGTTGAAGAGTTCGTTAAGGGCCGCTGGACTCGTGTGGCGGCAGGAGAACCATGCGGACAAATTGCGCGAGGGCCGCGACGAGGTGAACGAATATGAGGGCGAAGAAAGGCCAGAAGCGATTCCAGACCGCAAAGTTGATCGCCTGGAGCGCCACCGTCACTGCGCTAATGGATCCTAATCCGTAGAGGAGGAACTTGTTGACCGCCTGCATGTCAGCGCGGGTAGATAATCGCCGGCGAGGATTGCGCATGTAAACGAAGACGAGCACTTGCGCCGAGAAGCTAACGCCGCTGCACCAGCGCCAGATGCTGGCCGGTGGCGGATCGAACGTTAGAAGGAGCATGCCAAAGAGCGACTCGGCCAGGGGCAAGGTCGAGTTCATGAGCAGGAGTTGCAGCCGGAGCTTGTCGAGCGGAGACCATCGATGGACGGAGTCGGGGCGAAAGACGACGACGATACCGGCAAATCCCGCGAGCGTGACCGCGACCTGCGCGGCGATGCCGAGAGCTTCGCTCGGTTGCATAGCGACGATTAAGGGCGAAGACGGACAGGAAATCAAAGCGCAAATCCATGCGCCGCTAAACCAGCAATTGTTCGATCGCTCCCCTAAACATCCGAGACCCGCTTACTCCATACCCGGGTAAGGACCTTTGCCATCTTCGGCGATGCGGGCAAGCAACTGGCCGCCGATCAAACAACGGAAGTAGCGAGTGGACGCGGCAGTCTTTGACTTCGTGTCTAACGCGGCTTCGCATTTGCGCGGTCTCGGGTACGCACACTAAAATCGCGCGTGAGCGGGCTCCGCTGTGTTTGTTCTGCCTCGCTGATCGCCGGCGGCGCTGCGCTCCTTTTGCTCGATGCAGGCGGCTGCGCCAAACAGCGCCCATCGGGCGGCTTGTCAAAGTTGAAGCCGTGCCGGTTGCCGGGAATCGGTGAGGAATTGCTCTGTGGCAAACTCACGGTTTTTGAAAATCGGCAGACGCGCACCGGTCGGACGATCGATCTCAACGTGGTGGTTCTCCCGGCGTTTGATCAGAAAACCAAAGCGGAACCGATATTTGATCTTGCCGGCGGGCCTGGCGTCGCGTCAACCAGCGCGGCAATATTCTATGCGACCGACGGCAAAGAATACCGTCGCAAACACGACATCGTGCTGGTCGATCAACGCGGAACAGGAAAATCGAATCCGTTGACGGCGGAGCCGGTGAAGAAAACGCCCCAGGATTATCTGAACGAGATGTATCCAGTGGAGTACGTGAAGAATTTGCGGCGAACACTGGAACGGCGTGCCGATCTCACCCAATACGCGACTTCAATTGCAATGGATGACCTTGACGACGTGCGAAGCTGGCTCGGATACGACCGCATCGATCTGTTCGGATTGTCTTACGGATCGCGTGCTGTGCTCGTTTACATGCGTCAACATCCGGACCGAGTCCATACCGCAACGATCATGGGAGTGGCGCCGACGTATCTGAAGATGCCGTTGCATCACTCGGAGGGCGCAGCGCGGGCCATGGATCTGTTGCTTCAGGCGTGTGAGCAGGACACGCAGTGTCATCAAGCGTTCCCGCAAGCCAGGGACGAGTGGACGACGGTGCTGGCGCAATTAGGCCGCCCGCCGGCGCGAGCGCAGTATTCGTCCCCGGATAAAAGCGGGCCGGTGACGGTGGAAATTGGACGCGACATTTTTGCGGAAAAAATTCGCAACTGGATGTACGGCCGCGATATGGCAAGCCGAATCCCCCTGATCGTTCACCAGGCGGCCAAAGGCGATTTCGCGCCCTTTCTCAAGGAAGCGATTTCGCCGTCTCCCACAGATTCCATCGCGGACGGGATGTACCTCTCCGTTACGTGCGCGGAAGACGTTCCGTTCATTGATCAGGCGGAAGCCGCCAAGCTGAACGAGGGGAATCCTTTCGGGAATTATCGCGTGTTTCAACAAACGCGTGCGTGCAGTTTATGGCAGCGCGGAAACATTCCGGCCGATTATCGAGAGCCGGTTTCGTCGAATCTTCCGGTGCTGATCTTTTCCGGTAACCTTGATCCGATCACGCCACCGCAACGCGGCGAGGAGGTCGCAAAATATTTGCCCAACAGCCGGCACGTCGTCATCCCGGAAGCCGGCCATGGCGTGGATGGATTGAGCGACGCGGGTTGTATTGATCGCATCATCATCGACTTCATGGACAAAGGAAGCGTGAAGGGCCTCGACACGAGCTGCGTTGATCGAATGGCGCCGCCGCCGTTCGTAACAAAGTGAGAACCACAACGACGGGTCATCACTGATTGGAAAATTAGAGACGAATAGCGCGATATCGATACGCGAGTGTTCACGCCGGATGGGTTGTCACGTTACATTCGCGATCGCGTGGCGGCCACGGTTTTCCCGCTTTCGATGCGGCGCATTTGGCTTCGCGAATCGCGACCATCTTCTTCGCGTGCGCGCGTGTCAGCTCACGCCGGCTAGCGACACCGCCGCGGCGGCCAATCTTCGCGAGGTATTGAAACTCGCTCATTGCCCAACTCCTCGCCGCTACCCTCCTTTACCTCTATGTCCTGATCCCTCACTCTCCTTTTCAGTTTCCGTCATTGCCTTCCAAAATGGCAGGCGTAGCGCCTGCCCTACAATTCAATGGCTTGAACCATGCATCGTAAGCGGGTTATGATGCAACCGAAAAAGCCGTGCAGATCGACAGTCGGCTAAAAAGGAGGAAAGTCCGTTTCGGCTGGCAGCCGAAACCAGGTCGCCGCGGCGACCGCCTGGATGATGTCTCGATTTCCATGATTCAAAGCAATTCGACAAATTGTTCTTTTGTTAGACCAGCTTCGCGGATTAACGCGCGCAGCGTTCCTTTCGCCAGTTCGCGATGATTTGGAACTGTTAGTCGGCGCCCAGACGGATGGCGCAGAATGATGTGGCTTCCACTTTGATGATCTACAGAGTAGCCAATTTTACCTAATGCTTTGACTGCATCCGGGCCGGAACAAACAGGCAAACGGTTCACACGCTAACTTCGACGACGGCTTCGGTGATTGGAGCCGGAATAGGTTCGCCGTGTTTTTTCAAACTGTCGATATAGCCCTGAATGGCGTCACGAATATTCGCCGTTGCCTCGTCGCGCGTTTTCCCTTGGGAAATACAGCCGGGCAAAGCCGGGCATTCGGCAACAAAAACGCCATCTTCATCAGATTCAATCGTGATGCGAAATTTCACGCCGCAAGTGTAGCAATTGGCGGAGCGACTGGCAATGCAATCGCTGATGTCATCGACTTCCATGAGTTTGCTCCCTAAACACCCGAGACGTGGATCACTCCATATTCGGGTGAGGGCCTTTGCCATGTTCGGTGATGGAAGCGGTCGATTCGCGCCGTGACCAACGGGCAGCGGTACCGAGCCTAGCTCGAGCACCGCAGCGTCGCACCCGCGCGCGACATAATTCTCCAATCCAATCATCGTGAAGTGCATCCATCATAACCGGCTTATGATGCATCACACGTCAAAGCGGTCTCAGGTTAACTTGAGTAATTTGCGATCGCGCGGTGGCCACGGTTTGCCCGCTTTAGTCGCCGTGCGTTTCATCTCACGAATCGCGACCATCTTCTTTGCGTGCACGCGTGTCAGCTCACGCCGGCTGGCGAGCCCGCCGCGGCGGCCGATCTTCGCGAGATACTTGCGCACTCCCTTTTCAGCTTCAGTCATTGTCTCCCGAGAATGGCAGGCGGAGCGCCTGCCCTACAATTCAATAACTTGAACCATGCATCGTAAGCGGGTTATGATGCAAGCGAAAGATGTGCAGATCGGCAGTCGGCTAAAAACGGGAAGAGTTCGTTTCGGCTGGCAGCCGAAACCAAGTCGCCGCGGCGACCACCTGGATGATGTCGTCGACTTCCATTATCAGAGCAGTTCCTTGAATTGTTCAATGGTCAGGCCAGCGTCGCGCACGATGGCTGCCATTGTATAAGCGTCGACCGGATTGTTTCGCGGAATGACGAGCCGGAGTGAGCCCTTCGACATGAAAATGTGTTTACCCTGGCGGTCGATGTGGAAGCCGGCTTTCTCCAGAGCTTTAATCGCGCGCAGATGATTTATGCCGGGCCAGCTTCGGCATTCATCAAGCCGTGGCTACTTCCATCTCGCGAGTCTCACATCGCGTATCCGGTTCCCCGTAAACTACCAAATATTCCCGGATTGCGTCCTGGATGTTCCGAAGCGCCTCATCGACATTTGCGCCCTGAGAATGACAGCCGGGCAGTTCCGGGCAGCTCACCGAAACACCTTCGGCGTGTTCAATCAGGGTGACATGAAATTTTCGCTTCACGGCCAGTAATCGTAAGTGCAGCACGAGAAAGCGTCAACGCAACGTTCCCTTGTCCAATTCGCGATCATCGTAAGCAGCTTATGATGCGAGGAAAAAACCGAGCGGATAGTTCTATGTCGCTGATCCCATCAGCTCCGTTCACGAAAGATTAAGAAGTGTGAACCTCGTGCCGAGCTACTTTCGTGGTGCCAGACGTTTGCCCACCGCGGCGGGTGAACTCCGTGATGCGATTCGGTGACGCAATTGTAGGAATGGGCGTTCTACCGTTAGAAACAGAATCACCGCTGCGGCGTAGACACAGAGTTCGACGCCGAGAAGCGCAGGCGCGGAAGTAAGATCGATGTTGTGGTTTGTGCAGAACTGTTCGGCTCCGTTAATAACAAGTTTCTGAATGAGGTAGGCGCTGTAGGCGATACTGGCGATGAAGGCGACGCCGGGAATCGCAACTCGACAAAGCGGTAACCGCGGACTGACCGCGCAAACAAGAAGCGCAGCCATGGCAACGGCGATGAGTGGGAATTGCCAGATGCAGGCAGAGACCGTGAGGGCTTCGGTTTCGCCGAGATACAGCGCATAAGCGATCAGCCCAAGCGCGGGTAGCCAAAGCCAGGGTGCGCAGTTGACGAGGCGTTGCCACCAGTTCGGTCGAAATTTCTCGATCGCAGCCAGAACAACGCCGAACACCAGCGGATCGAGCCGGGTCCAGGTTGGATAATAAATCCATGCTTGAAAGGCGCGGAACGAAACGCCGCCGCCACCAACGGATGGATTCTGTGCAGCCAGAAGAGCGCGTAAGGCGATGCCGCCAAAAACGATCAGGCATGGAATGACGATAGCTGCGCGCGGACGGCGAAAGAGGAAGAGCAAAAGAAAAGGTAGCGCCAGGTAGAATTGGTCTTCGACCGCGAGAGACCAGGCATGTGAGAAAGCTGTTCCGCCATGGAGCGCGATGTTTTGCACCGATAACAGAAATTTCCACAGCGGTTGCGACATTTCGGAATATTCGCGCCATGACGGCAGCAAAAAATAAATCGCGAGCACGGCGAAGTACGCCGGCATGATTCGCAATGCGCGCCGGGTAAAGAACCGACCGAGATTGATCCTCCGACCGCGCGCAAGCGGGGCAAGCAATTGGCCGCCGATCAAATAACCGCTAAGGACAAAGAAAAGATCGACACCGATCCAGCCGAAGCGGTCCATCCGCCCGGGCAATTTGAATCCGAAAAGCGCGGCGTGATAAACGACGACCACGATGATCGCGAGCGCGCGGAGGAGATCGAGGCCGGGCTGGCGTTCGCGATTTTGAAAGCGCGGATCGATTTCGAGGTCGCCGCGGCGACTCTTCGATCCGAGTGGCGTTGCAGTCTCAGTTGCGGACTGATGAATGCGCGAAAATAGCAGATGCTCGCGCGGAGTCGAGACGTGTGCGTGCTATCACGCGCCGCTGGCGCCTGGGTGCTTGACCCCCCGTTTGCGTCCGCTATATCCCTATCCCGATTGAAATTCGCTCCGCTGCCCGATTGACTGCTTTACCTTGATCACTCGGTCGCCGCGGCGACCTTGCGCCAGCTACCCTGGCTGCGTTGCCGTCTACCCGCGCGATTGAAACTCGTTCGCTTCCCCGCTTTGACTTATGTGCTCCCCGCTCATGTCGACCTCTCGGTTTGCCCATCTATGTCGCCGGCGCCCCGCGGCTCCATTCTCGCCGCTACCCACCGCGGCTTTGCCTTCTATATCGCTTTCCCCAAAAGCTCCATTCCCTCGATCGCGACGTGTTCTATGTTGCTGATCCCATCAGCTCCATTGCAAGCAGGGGCTATCGCCGCGTGATCCGTTGAAACGTCCGCTACGGCGGATTCGTCCAGCGGCGAATTAAACTCCGAAAGCTTTCGCGAGTGGGTCGTTAAAGCGGCAGATGGAAAACGTTCGCCCCGGCGAATGGAGCCGCAGGGATGCGAGCGACATAGATGGGATCAAGCCGAATGGTCGACATGAGCGGGAGCGAGTAAGTCAATCCGTCGCCCGCGGACGAGGCGGCCTCGCGGGCCGGCCATTGCAAGGCGACGACGTTGCAACATCTTGGCGGGTGATTGAGGGATTTTGAAACTCGCTCGCTTCCCAACTCGCTCGTCGCTAACCTCGCGACTTTACCTTCTATCTCGATGATCCCATCAGCTCGATTCGGTTGGGTTGGTTATTCCCGATCTGTGGCAGAATCGCTGCGCGTGACCACTGACCACTGACGACCGACAACTGACTGCCTTTACGTCAATGTGCCGCAGGGTACGGTGTTGAAGCCAAAAATTGCATCTGCAGTTAGTGCCCGGATGTTTTCTCAATGAAGGCAGGACTGGCCGTCGGATTGCTTATTCCCGATCTGTGGCAACAGGAGGCAGTGCGCGCGTTGCAACAGGGACAAGACGTGGTGGTGCAGGCGCCGACAGGATCGGGCAAGACTTACATCTTCGAGCTGCTTTATCCGAACCTGAAAACTCAGGCGGTGTTCACCGTCCCGACCCGCGCACTGGCTAACGATAAATTATCGGAATGGCGCGTGCGCGGCTGGGATGTCGGCATATCCACGGGTGACGTCGCGCTAAATCTCGAGGCGAAGGTTGTGGTCGCGACGCTCGAGACGCAGCGAGGGCGGTTTCTCCGCGGCGAAGGCCCGGGTCTCCTGGTCATGGATGAATTTCAAATGCTGGGCGATCCGATGCGGGGCGTGCATTACGAGCTCGCCGTCGCGCTGGCACCGAAAGCAACACAGTTGCTCTTTTTGAGCGGGAGCGTAGCCAACCCTCGCGACGTGGTCGCCTGGCTGCAACGCATCGGACGTCAGGCCGTCCTCATCGAACACAAGACGCGACCGGTGCCGCTGGAGGAAACTGATCTCGGAAATTTGCCGGATTCCCAATTTGTTCAGTCGCGCAGTCCGAGCTCGCCACGGCCAGTCTTTGACCGGACAGGCGGATCTTTCTGGCCACGCATGATTGGCCGCGCCATGCGCGCGAACCTGGCTCCGGTGTTGGTGTTCGCGCCGCGTCGCGTTGCTGCCGAAAAGATCGCGCAAGCCATCGCGTCGGCCCTGCCGGTGCGCGATCCGTTGCGATTGACCCCTGCCCAGGAAGCAACTGCGGGGAAAAGCCTGACGAAACTCTTGCGGAATCGTGTGGCGTATCATCACAGCGGACTCAGTTACGCCGCGCGCGCCGGCGTGGTGGAATCGCTCGCCAAAGCGGGACAACTCAATGTCGTCGTCGCGACAATGGGACTTGCCGCCGGGATCAATTTTTCGATGCGCTCGGTGATCGTGACCGATCGACGTTATTTCGCCGGCAATTTCGAGCGCCGGGTCGAAGCGGACGAGCTTCTCCAGATGTTTGGTCGTGCCGGCCGCCGTGGTCTCGATGAGGTCGGTCACGCGCTTTACACGAACGATCTACCTCGGTTGAGCGACGCAAAAGCGCGCCAACTGACACGCGCAACCCAGGTAGATTGGCCCAGTCTGATAAGCGTGATGCATGCGGCCAAACAGCGCGGCGAACAACCGTTCGCGGCGGCGGTGGAACTGACCCAGTCATTGTTCAGCGTGCAACGCGTGCCGCTCGGCGTCGAACACTCACTCGATATCGGGCCGCGGCCGTGTGGACTTTGGGTGACCGATGAGCGCGCGCGGTTCGTCCGGCGCGGAATGATCGAGATGCTGAGTTCGCTCGAAGAATGGGAAGCGAAACCGGCGGAAGAAAGTGTGATCCTCGGTCGCGCTTTTGTGCGTGAAAACGATCGGTGGCGGCGGGCGCTGACCGTGCCGCGTATGCTCAATGGAGTCGGCACGGGAAATCTCTGCCGACTGCGCGAGCAGAACCATTACGGGCGCGAGTTGCCGGTCGCGACGGTGCTCGCTTCTGGAGAGGCGGCATTGGTGAAATGGCTGAAGAGAGAACTAAAGGCAGGGAAGAACGTCCAACGCCGAACGCCGAACGCCGAACGCCCACTGGAAGATGTAGCGGGGCGGCGCGGAACCGTTACCCATGAACAATTTGAAACTGAGATCAGGTCGCGGCTCGTTGAACTGGTGAAACCGGGCGTAATCGTCGACTGGATCATGCGCGGAAAGCTGATCTCGATCCGGCTCGATTACGCCAATGTATTGGTCAACGCTCACATTGATTCGTTAGGCAACGCGTTGATCGATCCGCCGGAGCGCGAGAACCTGCCGGACGTTTGTCGAGCGTGCGATCAGTTGGAGCACGATAAAACCGTTGCCATCGTGAACTCGCCAACGTACGCGTGGCGACATCTTGGACTTGTTGAACCGGACGGCACACCGACGACGCGGGGAAAGATTTTCTCATTTTTTCACGGCGGCGAAGGTCTGGCGGTGGCAGTCGCGCTTGAAGACGAAACCTATCCGATCGACGAATTGGTTTTTGATCTGGCCAATATTCGCGCCGGTCCGCGCTTCGCCGGCGAGGACGCGCCGTCGGGCGGGCGGCTCGGCATTTTGTGTCAGCGAGTCTACCGCCGGGCCGATTATCCGGGTTACCTCGCCATGGGCGTGCCGGTGCAATACGGCGCCGGCGCATCCGAAGTGGTGCGGGCGCTGGTGGCTGATCCGCATTCCAGGCACAAGCTCACCAACGAACTATTGCGTCACGGTGATATCGAACGAGCGCTGGTGGAGTGGCGCAGCATACTTCGCCACATCGTCCTTGCGCCCGCCTATCCGTCGTCGCGATGGACGGAACTGAAAGCGACGGCCGAAGAGCTTATCGATAAAACAGCTTCGCCCACAGCTGCTGTTGACCTTGGGACATTGGTTCCGTTGCAGCAGCGGGCTCTCGGGAAGTGACCCGCCTTCGTCCCGCAGTCGCGGGACTGCGGCGGAAAGGCAAGTGACGAGAGACTAGAACCACGATCCAGGCGCTCGCCGCGGCGAGCGCCTCTATAACGTCAGCCGTGCATTTGTTATATCATAAGTAACTGTGTTGGTTTCAAGCGAGAATTGGTTGAGGTTTGAGGGTGTGATTAAGGGCGAGAAGTAGTTTTCGCATCACCGCAGTGAGAGCGAGTTTGTGCGGTTTACCTTTGGCGCGCAGCCGTTGATAAAAGTTCGAGAGGATTGGATTGTAACGTGCGGCCGCAAGCGCGGCCATGTAAAGGCCGCTGCGCAGAGCACGTCGTCCGCCGGAGATGGCGCGTTTGCCGCGGAGCGAACCGCTGTCATGGTTAAACGGCGCCAGGCCCGCGAGCGCAGCTGCTTGCCGCCGATTGAGCTGGCCAAGCTCCGGCATTTGCGCCAGGAGGAGCGCGGCAGTGCGTGTACCCACTCCGGTAACCGCGGTGAGTTTTTGCGCCTTCGCACGAAGAGTTTGGTCCTGCGTAATTAAACTGCCGATGTGCTCTTCGATAGCATGGATTTGCTTTTGGATTTTATTGATCAAACTGCGGCCTAACGAACGCAGCTCGGCACACTGAAGGTGCGCCAGACGATTCTCTTCTGCTCGTAGCACCTGGCTCAAGTGCCGACGCTGGGACTCCAGTTCGCGCAGACGCTTTTGCTCGGCAGAAAGTGGTGGCGTCGGCTTCGGTCGCAACGCTGCGCCAAAGGCCGCCAGCACTCGTGCGTCGATTCGATCGGTTTTGGCCAAAATGCCCGCTGCGCGCGCATACTGCCGCACGCGCACGGCTTGCATGAGCGTAACGGGAAGATCCCCCTCAGCCAGGCTCTCCAACAACGCTTGCTCGTAGCCGCCACTGGCTTCGCAGATTAACTGCACCGGCCTTTGGCTTGTTTTGAGCCAGCGCACTAAAGCCGCATGCCCTTTTCCCTCGTTAGAGAAACGACGGCATTGCCCGGCCCAACTCACATCCAAATATGCTTTGGCCACGTCGATCCCGATATAGACAATTGCTTGCTCCATGGGTTAAATAACTCCTGCTTGTAATGCGAGCTGGCCAAGTCGGCATTGCCCTTGGGCTGCCGGCTTGGTCGCTCCAGTAACTGTTCGAGTTTCATTTACCGCCAAGGGCAGAGTGCGGATCACACTTACAGAACGGTCTCGATTTTGCATCAGGACCAGCGGCTTAACCGGATCTCGCACCCGCCCTTCTTCTATCACAAAACGGCGTTCGCAAGATACAAGCGGCTTACGATCGACAAGCTCTCACGCAGCGTCGTCGGTGGAATATTGGTGGGACTCGTGAATCGATGCATCGTAAGCCGCTTACGATGGATCAGATCCGCTTACGAAAGTTTTATTAGTTTGCGATCGCGCGGCGGCCAGGTTTTTCCCGCTTTCAACGCTGCGCGCTTCGCTTCGCGGATAGCAACCATCTGTCGCGCATCCGACTTGGTCAGTTCGCGGCGACTGGCAAGCCCACCTCGCTTCCCAATTTCCGCGAGATATTCGCGCACCTTCTTTTGAGCCTCAGTCATTTGCGTCCAAGGAACGGCAGGCGGAGCGCCTGCCCTACAGTTGATTCGTGGTCAATCATGTATCATAAACCGCTTATGATGCCAGCGGATCATTGGCATCAGCAGAAAGCGAGAAGAGAACCGTTTCGTTTCACAAAGTGGAACTGAAACCAGGTGCTTCAACGAGCACGCAACAACTCACATTAGGTGCCAGCGAGAAATTCGCTTACCAGCTCGTTGAGTGGCGCGATCTTCCGCTTTCCGCTGTATTGTCGCACCTGAAGCTTGGCGATTTCCGGAAAGAGGTTCAGCACCGTCCGCTCATCACGCGCGACAAGGAGCGTCTTGCGGCCGAGAGCCTGCGCGAGCGCAAGTTCGAGGCAGACGTTTGCATTCAACCCGGTGAGATCGACCACCACGTGCGTGGCGCGGCAAATCTCTTCCCAGATTGAATGCACAATTCTGATCTCGTTCGTTTCGTCACCACGGCGATATTTTACGCCCGCCGCCGTGCACGCCTTCCGCACGGTGTCCCGCGCCGCGTTCGACCAGTCGTGATGAAACGGCATGACATGGAAACACCGCGGTGTCTCCGGCTCCGGATAGAATGGCGGCCAGGCGGGAAAAATGAGCGCGCCCTTGCCGTGCACATTCCTGTTGATCAGCTCGTCGAGCATCGTCGCGACGGCGATTGGATCCAGCTGCTCGCCCTCAGTCAGGCGTTTCTTGTAGAGCTTGGAAGCAGGATCGCTTCGCGTCACGCGGCTCAGCACCTGACGCGCCGTTGCTTCAAGCTCACCACTCCCCGCCGTGGGAAACAGACCGAGCATGGCGCGATCGAGCGCGTCGCCCAACGCTGCACGGGGATCGTCGCCGAGCGGTGTGGCCGCGAGGTCAATGTCGAACGGCAGTTGCTCGCTCGCGATCACCACCGGGTAAACGCCGAGTGCGAGCGCGCTGCCGAGCGCGTGCGCGACTGCCGCGCCTTCCACCGCGGACGACGTGCTCAGGTCGAAAATTCCGACTGCGCTTTCGCGCAGTTGATTCCAGCGCAACTGCCCCGCACCCCAGGCGCGAGATTCTTCCGGGAATTGCAGTTGTCGCTCTTCGCAAACTTCAGCCGCGAGGGCGCGCAGATTCGCAGAACCGGCGAAAAAGACAGCGTTCGGGTTGACTTCAACGTCCGACCAGCCCCAGAGCGGTTCCGCATACATGGCGTGACGGCGCAAACCGAAACGGCGCACCGCGTAGGCGGCCGGGCGCAATCGGTCACGCTCGACTTCAATCACTGCCGGGTCGTTTTCCTCCAGTCCTTTCAAGGCCCCCCGACCACTCGTACATTCACCAAGGAGCTCGAAGCCTCTCGCCTGTTCCTTCTCGCCGAGATGCGATTGGTTGGTTTCGTCGAGCAGGAACGAGCGCATCGCGATCAAACAGCGGTCGATGAGTCCGGCACGTCCGCCCCGTACTCGCACTTCGGTTGCAATCGGCTTGAATTGCGCAATCGCGGCACGCATTTCACCTAGACGAGTCGCCATTTCCTCCGGTGTCTTTGCCGGAGTGCGGACGATGGTTTGAAATTGTTGAAGCGTCGCACGGAGCGACGCCGCACGCTGCGGACTGACCTCGCCGCGTTGTGTCTCTTTCTCCAGATCCGCGAATATGGCCGAGAACGCGTCATCATATTCGTTGCTCTTTCCGCCAGAGAGATCCTTCGCAAGATTCGCGAGCTGACGACGGGTCTCGTCCGTCCGTGCAGGATCGTCTGGCTGCGGCAGCACCTTTGCAGCTTGTTCGAAGAAGCCTCGGAAGCTGTCGAGTTGCTCAGTTGCGCTGGGAGTGGTCCGCTCCATCTCCTTTAATGTGCGCCGTACCTTCTCGTCTGTGGCAGTGTCCTCCGGTGCGGCATTCGCCAGCGTTTCCTTCAGCGCCTGCAATTCGTCCCGACTCTTTTGTGCGGCTTCGAAGTGCCGCAGCGCGCGCAACTGCGTCTCGATGATCTCGAGCGCAGTCTCGACCTGCTCCACCGTCTCGGGCTTTTCAGTTTGGAAGATGCCCCGCGCCGCGTGATAGCGTCGCCTGGCTTCTTCCATGGGCACGCGATCGTGTCCTGCCGCCATAAACTGAAGCGCGACTCCGAGATTGAAATTCAATCGCGCCAGTTCCAACCGATCGCCTCCGGCCTCGAGCAGAGGCTCACCTTCGAGATAGACGTCGCGCGCCATCGCCAGCAAATCCTTGTCGCGCTTGCCGGAGAGAGAGGAGAGCGCATCGCCCAAGTAGCGATGCAGCTTGCCCGTTTCGCGCCCGTTCGCCGTCGCTTCGGCCGAGTCTTTCCATTGGCTAAGGAGCTGCTGGATTTGTGCGACTGTTTCACGAGCAATTCGCTGGACTTCGGCTTCATCAGGTTTTGCTTGTTCCTCGATCTCCCACAGCGGTTCCATGATCGCGTCGCGCCTTTGCACCAGTTCGTCTAACGAGTGCTGTCGAGGCTCCGGCACGTCGGGAATTTCCATTTTCCCAAGCGATTGTCCGTTACGTCCCATCAGCTCGCCGCACCGGCGGCAAACGCGAATGGCAGCGTGCTCTGCTTCGCTGTACTGCCAATCGCCCCAGGCATGTGCCGGCCGTTGCTGCTGACCGCGTTCTCCGCAGCGTCCGCACACCACCACTTCCAAGCACGCATCTGGTTCAACTGCTTCCCAATACTCCCACTGATGTTCTGCCGGAAGACTCTCCTCTGCGCCACATCGCGTGCACGTCTGCATTTGCAAACACGAACGGTCGCGGATGAATTCTGGAGCTGCCCACTCATGGACGACGCCCTCCTCCGTTTTCCCACAACGCGAGCAAACGCGCGTTTCATCGCAGCTACTCGCGCCTCTTCGTTCCCACTCGCCCCAGGTGTGTTCGACGCGCCGGGTGGTCGCGCCGCAGTTCACGCATAATTGTGTCTGATCACAATGGCCCGGCCGCGCATACTGCCATTCACCGCTATGAAAATCGAGGAGGCACTTCCCCCGCTTAAGAATGTCTTTCCACATGATTGCTTCGAATTGATTACGGCTGTGCTTACAAGCGTTCCCAGAGCTTGAGGTGTCCTGCCTGTGGCAGAAAAAGATTGCTGTCTGTGACCTGGTAAACGTGTTCCTCGACTCCGCCGTTTGTGTCGCGGATGCGCAAAACGCCGTCCGCAGTTTCCCACACGCCTTCCCTCGGCGGAGTTTGCCTTTCACCCATGCCGCTCACTGAGTGGCTGTAGCGCGCACAGCGGCCGTCTTCTGCCAGAATCCAATGCGTATCAGTCGTCATGCTGAAGCCGCCGACGCCGCCAAGGCATTCGGTGTGACGCCAATGCCCGACTACGCGCACATCAAGCGGTGCTGCTTGCGGAGTCTCGGAGTCAAAAGGCGCGTGATCGACTTCTGTTTGTTCGATGGCAGGCGCCGGTGAAGTTGCGCGCACCGGCACTTCCATCTCGCCACAACGACGACATACACGAACCGCTCCGCCATAGTGTGCACTCTCCTGCCATTCACTCCAGCAGTGCTCGAGCCTGCTGTGCGTACTGCGCGCGCCACAGCGTTCGCAGATTTGGTGTTCACTGCAATGGTCTTCGATCGCGTATTCCCAGCGTCCCCACTGATGGCTCACGCCCGTCGGTTCTTCCGCTTCGCAGCGCGCACACCTCCGCACCTGCTCGCACGAACGTTCCTTAACGTACTCCGGCGCAGCCCAATTATGCGTAACGCGTTCCTCCCTCTCCGCGCACCGTTCGCAGACGCGGCGCTGCGCACAATCACGTTCACGCTCGAATTCCCACTCCGCCCAGATGTGATGGGTGCGCTCCTGGCGTTTCTGACAAAGGGTGCAAAGTCGCGTTTGGATGCACTGCGCCGGTTGCTCGTAGTTCCATTCGCCCTCGTGAAACCCGAGCAGGCACTTCCCCTTTTGAAGCAGCTTTTTAAACATCGGAAGTCGAGGACCGAATCGTTTTGTGACCACCGACGCGATTACGACTGGCTTCAAGATCACGATTACGGTCAAATCCAAGGATTTTGACGTTCTTGAAAGTGAGAAGAAGATCGCCCAAGCGACTGTCATGTTTCGGGACCTCGCAACGCCGTTTTGGACGATGGCAGAGTACGCGAGCAGCGCCTCGGCACAGCGGATATTGGCGTGCCGCACGTGCTGCCCCTCTTACGCGCTCGCGTAGATGATGCATTCCATGAGCCGAGTTGAACTCATCGGGAATGTATTCCTGTAGCGTCACGTTTTCGCAATTTTTCCGCCCCGTCAGCCTGGATGCAAGATCATAAAACGGAACGCGATAGCGCCCGCCCCTCCACGCCCCGCGGCGCGCGCACTGGAGGCACGATGGCTGTGTCGTCCCGGTCTTTGCGACCAGCAACTCATCTTGCACACTCATCGCATACCCAGCTGTTAGGCGCCTCGAGCGGTTTGCCGGCAGTTGCCGCCCACATCGTGACGCCTTGTCGCGGCGAAGTACGACATTCGCACAAACTTTTGGGCAAGCGATCTGGTCATGCTACAGAGGTCAGATGCCGGGGGTCAGATGTGTTTGGCCAGGGTCGCCCTTCGATTCCGCTCAAAGCAAGACTTGCAGAGGCTGATCTTACGAAAACGACCGCGCCATTCGCAAGACGCGGCGCTTTCAACGTGTGCAACAGCACGCCGTGCACGGCGTTCGATTGAAGCTCGTTCATTTCCCAATTGACTGATGTGCTCCCGGCCATTTCGAACTCGGTTTGCCCATCTATGTCGCTCGCGTCCCATCGGCTCCATTCGCTCGCCGCTACCCCCGCGACTACGCCAGTCCGGCTCGGACCCTTCTATGTCGCTGATCCCATCAACTCCATTGTGCAGATTACATTTTGCGCAGCCGCCGTCGGCGGGTGAACCGTGCTTAGCGTCGGACTTGGTCGTCTAGGGAGACGGGACGCTCTGCAGGAGCTCGAGTTCCTGCCACCGCGCGTAGAGGTGCGCGACTTTGTCGCGTGCAGTTTTTAATTGCGTCTCCAACTCGAAAATCTCCGAGCGCGGTTTTGCATAAAAATCCGGTGCGGCAAACGTGGCTTCCAAATCCGACACGGGAGTCGTCCGGATTTGAAAATGAACCACGTCCGGTAATCTTGACGGCTTTTAAACCGTCAAGTTTCAGTCTCGTCGTTTATGCATCGTAAGTAACTGTGTTGGTTTCAAGCGAGAATTGGTTGAGGTTTGAGGGTGTGATTAAGGGCGAGAAGTAGTTTTCGCATCACCGCAGTGAGAGCGAGTTTGTGCGGTTTACCTTTGGCGCGCAGCCGTTGATAAAAGTTCGAGAGGATTGGATTGTAACGTGCGGCCGCAAGCGCGGCCATGTAAAGGCCGCTGCGCAGAGCACGTCGTCCGCCGGAGATGGCGCGTTTGCCGCGGAGCGAACCGCTGTCATGGTTAAACGGCGCCAGGCCCGCGAGCGCAGCGGCTTGCCGCCGATTGAGCTGGCCAAGCTCCGGCATTTGCGCCAGGAGGAGCGCGGCAGTGCGTGTACCCACTCCGGTAACCGCGGTGAGTTTTTGCGCCTTCGCACGAAGAGTTTGGTCCTGCGTAATTAAACTGCCGATATGCTCTTCGATAGCATGGATTTGCTTTTGGATTTTATTGATCAAACTGCGGCCTAACGAACGCAGCTCGGCACACTGAAGGTGCGCCAGACGATTCTCTTCTGCTCGTAGCACCTGGCTCAAGTGCCGACGCTGGGACTCCAGTTCGCGCAGACGCTTTTGCTCGGCAGAAAGTGGTGGCGTCGGCTTCGGTCGCAACGCTGCGCCAAAGGCCGCCAGCACTCGTGCGTCGATTCGATCGGTTTTGGCCAAAATGCCCGCTGCGCGCGCATACTGCCGCACGCGCACGGCTTGCATGAGCGTAACGGGAAGATCCCCCTCAGCCAGGCTCTCCAACAACGCTTGCTCGTAGCCGCCACTGGCTTCGCAGATTAACTGCACCGGCCTTTGGCTTGTTTTGAGCCAGCGCACTAAAGCCGCATGCCCTTTTCCCTCGTTAGAGAAACGACGGCATTGCCCCGCCCAACTCACATCCAAATATGCTTTGGCCACGTCGATCCCGATATAGACAATTGCTTGCTCCATGGGTTAAATAACTCCTGCTTGTAATGCGAGCTGGCCAAGTCGGCATTGCCCTTGGGCTGCCGGCTTGGTCGCTCCAGTAACTGTTCGAGTTTCATTTACCGCCAAGGGCAGAGTGCGGATCACACTTACAGAACGGTCTCGATTTTGCATCAGGACCAGCGGCTTAACCGGATCTCGCACCCGCCCTTCTTCTATCACAAAACGGCGTTCGCAAGATACAAGCGGCTTATGATAGGATGACTGGAGTGTGTTGTTAGGCAACCCCGCGGCTATTTGAACACGAGGTGAGCGACAGCGGCTTCGAGATTCCAATAGATTATCGCGACCGCCGTTAGATCGAACGCCGCATGCGCGCACATCACCATCCAGATCCGGCCCGTGACGGCGAAGATCGCCCCGAAGACGAGGCCCGTGATCATCGCCTGTTCGACGCCGGGAACCCCCAGGTTGGCGTAATGGCCCAGGGCAAACACCGCGGAGGTGAGCAGCACGATTAATACTTTTGCGCTGGCGCCCGTCCCAAAAAGCTTGCCGAGGCGTTCGAACAGGAATCCTCGGAAGATGGTCTCTTCTCCAAAGCCCGCGCCGACAATCATCGTGAACACCAATCCGGGGAGAGCAGCCCGGTTTCCTATCACGTAATGGTAGGCGGAATTGATTTCGGGGGCGCCCAGCAGCGGCATCACGATCGCCCCTTCATCAGGAGTTTAAACATACAGCCGAAAACGACGCCGACGGCGAGGCTGCCAATCCAGCTCTTTGGTCGCACGTAGCCGATGTCGCGCCATGGCGTATGCGATCGCCAGGTCCACAGAAGCACCAAAAGGCCGCCGAGTGGTTTAACGACAGACGACAAGACGATGATGAGAATCGAGAGAAGTCCAAGCGGCCCGAATCCGCGCAGTTGCCTGGCGACGGGATCGTCAGGCAGCAGTCCCACGCTCGAACGGGAGACGCACAGGAACGTGCTCTGGCAAATTCGGGACGTCGCTTGGCACAAGCGCCTCTACAACGTTAGCCGTACAATTGTTCCATCATAAGCGGCTTATGATCGA
>CAWHFD010000010.1:0-29368 GCA_963828355.1 uncultured Verrucomicrobiae bacterium
GCGGCCATTTTCCCGTCGTGCCAAGATTAGGTTAGGAATTGCCAACGGACGAACAGTAGGAACTGTTCAGCAACGATTAAGTGGTTAAGGGGATGATAAAGATGTTGTTCTGCGGCTAAATTTGAAAATGCCAGTTGCCGAAGTCGAGCCAGGAACCGGTCGCAGTCTGGAAGGCGCGTAAGTTTATCGAGGAACACTCAGGCGAAGAGATTTCCCTGATCAAGAGTCGCGAAAGGGCGGTCAACATGAGCGCCGAAGTATTTGAGCGAGAGATTCAAGCAGGTGACCGGTATAAATTTTGTCGATTACATCGCCCGTGCCCGGTTCGAGAAGGCCTGCGCCCTCCTGCGAAAATGGCGAGACTGCGCATCAGCGAGATCGCGTTCGCGGCAGGGTTTCAATCGCTCTCGCATTCAATCGCGTGTTTAAGAGACTCTCGGGAAAATCTCCCACGCGATATGCGTGAGACCAAAGGCGTTTCCGTCGTCGGCGTCGGTAAAATTCTGAAGGCCTCCCATAAATTTGCCGAAGAAATGCATAGTCATATCTTTTTTAGTTCTGCTAATACTCGCCATTCGTGTGGGGTTCGAGGCTAACTCGATGGATCTTCGGTAAGCGCGAAAGCTTGTTCTGGGGCGCGGGGAGCAGTCGCGCTGGCCGTAATTTTGCTTTCCTGCCGTCCCGACAAATCGAACAATTCTCGCTCCGCCCAGCATCCCCGGCGCGGAGTTCGTTGGCTCAGAGGAATGCGCGACCTGCCACGAAGAAATCGTGCGCGATTTCCGAACAGCCACTCACGCGCGACTGCAGACAAAAAAGGTAATCGTAAGTAAGAGCAGCGGAAAAGGCAGTGAGGCAAAAGGCGGCGGAACTCCAAAGGAGGTCACGGACATGGGCTGCGAATCGTGCCACGGGCCAGGGAGTTTGCATGTAAAGGCGGGCGGCGGCGCCGGCACGATTATCAATCCACGAAAGTCGCCAGAAACCTGTTTCCAATGTCACTTGGAAGTTCGCGCAGCGTTCGCATTGCCTCATCATCATCCGGTGCTGGAAGGCAAAATGAGCTGCGCGGATTGTCATGAGGTGCACAAAGGCATCGCGATCAAAGGCGCGCCGACGAATATTCAGCAGAAGCTCAAAGCCGGCGGCTTTGCATTCCTGAGCCGAAACGAAACCTGCTTCGAGTGTCACACGCAGCAACGCGGCCCATTTGTGTATGAGCACGAGGCGTTGCGGCAAGGTTGCACCGTCTGCCATTCGCCTCACGGTTCCGTCAACCAGCGCCTGCTGAATGAACGCAACGCGACGCTTTGTCTGAAATGCCATTTCCAGGAGCAAAAAGATACCCGGCCACATTTTCATTGGAGACGTCGATCACTCGAACTTCCTGCAGCAGGGGACGTGTTGGTCGGCTGGCTGCCATGAAGAACCGCACGGCTCCAACGTGACGCCGTTGCTTAGATATTGATCTCGATGTTATGAAGACCGCCTCTCGCAGATTCCTGGTGCTGGTTTTTGCGGGAACTTTTGCCGCCGCTGGGGCTCGGGGTGGAACCAGCGATGACAAAGCCGTAACTGCCACGGCCACGGAAGAGCAACCGGAAGAATACAAAAACTGGATCGAACTCGGTATTGGCGGAGTCATCACGAGCGGCGATCGCGCGCAGTTCGAGCAGGAACACCGGTTACCGGGCGATCAGGTTTACGGCGGCATCCAGGATCTGCACTTCGAGGGAACTTTCGATAAAAACGGCGTGTTTTCGGTCGATGGTCACGCGCTCTGGGATTTCAACGATTACGATATAACCGTGCAATTGGCGAAGCCGAATCTCGGCTACATCAAGGCTGGTTACACGGAGTTTCGCAGTTGGTATGATGGCAACGGCGGGTTCTTTCCGCACAACGATGTGTTTTTCGACCCGGCCTATCCCGAGATGCACATAGATCGCGGCGACGTATGGATTGAACTGGGCTTGCGCGCACCAAATTGGCCGGAAATTACCATCCGTTATGACCATGAATTCCGGTTTGGACAGAAAGATTCAACTGTCTGGGGCGACACCAACCAGACCGGCTTGCTACCTCCGTTCACGTCAACGCGAAAAATCATTCCCTCTTTCCGCAACATCGACGAGAAGCGCGACATATTTTCGTTCGAGGCATCGAAGACCATTGGCAACACCGACGTTTTGCTCGGGATGCGGTACGAGCACAACACGGACGATTACTCGCTAAACATGGAGCGCGGCGCCGGTCAGTTGCCGCCGGTTGTCTCGCCTCCCGGCCAGCAGCGCAAGGTCACTCAACAACAGAATGATGACGTCGACCTGTTCAGCGGGCACGGCATTACTGTGACGCGAATTACCGATAACTTCTGGTTCACCGCTGGATACTCCTATACGACAATAACAAACGATCTCTCCGGCACACGCATCTTCGGAACGCATTGGGACGAAGCATTTGGAGAACCGGTGCCGACGCTTAATAGCCGCGATCATGCCTTTATTGATTTGGCCGGAATGGCACAGATCAAGGAGAATCTCTTTAACGCTAACCTGTTTTGGATGCCGTTCGAAAATCTATCTATTTTGAGCGGTTTCCGATACACTCATCAAAATAACGATAGCGAATCGACCTTTATCGCGGAGGAACCAGTGCCGAACACTCCCCCGTTTACTCCTAA
Organism: uncultured Verrucomicrobiae bacterium; assembly: GCA_963828355.1. Taxonomy (GTDB): domain Bacteria; phylum Verrucomicrobiota; class Verrucomicrobiia; order Chthoniobacterales; family UBA10450; genus Udaeobacter. The sequence goes on from CAWHFD010000010.1 coordinate 2,684, forward strand.
TAATCCTCAAGGCGGATTTCACTACGGAGTGGGAGAACCAGCCAACGGCGCACGCAATTCAGATTACAACGAATTCGCCCAGAGACTGGAGCTACGTTACACGGGGATCAAAGATTGGCTGTTCTATGCCGAAGGCGAGTGGGAAGAGGACTACGGAAGCGTGAATGAGTTTCAGACGGTGAACGAAGAGGTGCCTCTGGATAAAAACACCAATGCGCTCGGCCAAAAATATACGGTCGGTGCCACATGGAATCCCAGCATGAGATTCAGTATGGCCGGCCAGTACTTTCACAGAATTGCGTCCTATAATGAGGACATTATCAGCGCAGATTTCCCAAGATTGGTCAACCAGGATTGGAACGTCGATGACTTTAATATTCGAATGACTTTCCGGCCGAAGCTTCCAGCTTGCATGGGTTCGTTAGCGTTAGTCACGCGTTACGATTTCGTGCATACCTCGATCGACAGCCAGTGGTACTTTGACGGCGAAACCTTTGCCGAACTCCAAAGCGGTGAAATCAAAAGGAACGTTATCAGCGAGTCACTGAACTGGAATCCCCTGCCCCGTTTCTTTCTGCAGGCGAACTTCTCGTACGTTCTCAATCAAACGGACACGCCGGCGAATAACATCGAATTCATCCCCAACGCAGGACCATCGGTCCCGAACTTTAGAAACGACTACTGGACGGTAACCAGCGGCATCGGTTACATCATCGACGATAAGACTGAGTTTTACGCTGATTATTACTTCTACTGCGCTAACGATTACTACAAAAACGCCGCGGTTGCAGTGCCATACGGGATGGGCGCCACCGAAAACGCCGTCACGGCGACTGTCACGCGTCAACTGAGCAAGAATACGCGCCTAACGTTGAAGTATGGATTTTATGATTACCGCGACGTGACCTCTGGCGGTCATAATAATTATCGCGCACATTCGCTCTTTTCCAGCCTTCAAGTAAGGTTCTAATCAATTAAGCACTACGGATATCCAATATGAAAAACATCACTGCACTTACCATCAGCCTCCTGATCGCGACGCCGTTGGCGGTGCGCGCCGCTGATGCAAAAGCAAATTGGGCCAACAATTGCGCCCAATGTCATGGCGCCAGTGGCAAGGGAGACACGAAAATGGGCAAAATACTAAATGCGATGGATCTAACGGATCCGAAAAAGCAATCGTCCTTCACCGATGCGCAAGCTGCCACGGCAATCAAAGATGGCAAAAAGCAGAACGGCAAAACCACGATGAAAGCCTTCGGCGGCAAGTTGAGTGACGAGGAGATTAAAGCGCTTGTTGCCTACGTCCGGACGCTCAAGAAATAAATCCTTTTTCGATCTTGAATGTCAGTCTAGCTTTGACGTCAGATCTCCACGGGGAAAGGCACTAACCTAATGAAACGAAAAATATTTGGCTTCGCGGCAATCATTATGGCATCAGCGGGTGTGGGTGTCGCAGCCGATGCTTCTGCACTTTGGGCCCAGAATTGCGCCTCCTGCCATGGCAAAGATGGCGGCGGCAGCACGATGATGGGCAAGAAATTGGGCGTGAAAGACTATCGGGACGCAAAAGTCCAGGCGGCCTTTAGCGATGCCGAAGCGGCAAGAGCAATTAAGGAAGGCGTAAAAACGAACGGCAAGGACACCATGAAACCGTTTGCGAGCAAACTTTCCGATGCCGACATCAAGGCGCTTGTGGCCTACGTGCGTTCGTTTAAGAAATAGTCGCCCCTAAATTTTGACGGAAGTACTCTCGAGTAGAGCGGTGAACCGGAGTCACTTCCACCGTTGGCAATCACTGGGTTGTTTCGAGGTGACTTCTCACGTCACCTGTAAATAATTGCCGCGATGCCTGACGCTCCAGTTCCCGCGCACCCCCAGCCATTCAGGCGCAATTTCCGGAACTGGCTTAGCTGGTCTGGAATGGTGCTCGCTGCCAGCGCGCTCTTTGCGTTTTTTCTCCTCTTCGGGATCGACCTTTTCGCCGGACATCGCAACCCTTACGTCGGAATTCTGGCTTACGCGATTGCGCCGCTATTCTTCATTCTCGGAATTTTTCTTACGTTCCTTGGTGCGCTTATTCGCTGGCGCACACGGCGTCATGCTGTACGAGCGGCGGAGCCTCTTGCGATCAAGATTGATTTGTCGCGGCCGCGTGACAGAAGAATTCTCACACTTTTCGTTGCGGCCAGCATCGGATTCTTATTCCTGACAGCGCTTGGGAGCTATCAAACCTATCAGGTTACGGAATCAGTTCAGTTCTGCGGAAAAGCTTGTCATTTGCCGATGGAACCGCAGTTCGTTGCTTATCAGCACACTGCACACGCCAGCGTGGACTGCGTGGCGTGTCATGTCGGCCCCGGCGCGGCTGCATACTTCAAGACGAAAGTGAACGGGGTGAAGCAACTTTATCACACGGTTCGCAACGACTTCGATTGCCCTATTCGTCTCCGAACCGATATGCGGCCCGCTCAAGCGATTTGTGAGCAATGCCACTGGCCGAAGAAATACGTCGGCAACGTGGATCGCACGTTTCAACATTATCTTTCCGACGAACACAATACACCGTTTGGCATTCGTCTTCTGCTCAACGTCGGCGGGGGCGACCCTTTAAATGGTCCCGCCGGTGGAATTCATTGGCATATGAATATTGCCAACAAGATCGAATACATCGCCACCGACGACGAGCTTCTGAACATACCGTGGGTGAGAATGACGAACGCCCAGGGTGTGACTACTGAGTACCGCGATCCGGAGTTCAAGGACGATCCGGCAAAGCATCAAATTCGGCGAATGGATTGCATGGATTGCCATAGTCGCCCTGCGCACAAGATCCACACGCCTAACGATGCCGTTGATCTGGCATTGTCGACCGGGCGGCTCGATCCAAAGACGCCGTGGGTGAAATCGAAAGTCGTCGCCGCTTTGGTCAAGCCTTACTCCACCACAGCCGAAGCGGAACAAGGCATCGCGAATTCACTGCGCGAAGCGTACCCCGACCCGGGGCAGGCGAATCCAATCATCAACGTGACGCAGGCGATCTATCGCGAGAATTTCTTCCCGGAAGTAAAAGTCGATTGGCGAACGTATCCGGATTTTGTGGGACATAAGAATTGGAACGGCTGCTTTCGCTGCCATGACGGCAAACACGCCAGCGCCGATGGCAAGAACTCGATCAAAGCCAGCAGCTGCAAATCGTGCCACTTGATCCTCGCACAAGGCAGCCCTGAAGCGCTTCAACAAATCAATGCGGCAGGATACGACTTCGTTCATGTCGACGCCCCGTATGCGGAATTTTCATGCGTTGATTGCCATACCGGCGGACCTCAGAAATAATAGTGTCTCGTGACAATGGGTTTATCGGGTAAACAGCAACAATCGAAGGGGGCAGGTGGCAAAACTGTTGTCGTTTGCATCGCTGTTTTCAGTGCGCTGACGGCCTGCGAGAAAAACTCAGAGATCAAGGTTTATCGCGTTTCCAAGGCGCCGCTGGAGGAATCGGCACCTCAGCAGCAAGGTGCCATGCCCACAAATACGACCGCCCCACGGATGCCCGCCGGTCTTCCGCCTGCGACGGAAACGGCGACGACGACACCGCCGAATTGGGAACCGCAGCCGCTGTCGCAAATGCGTCAGGCCAGTTTTCTCGTCAAAGGCAACAACGGAGCAGTCGCAGACATTTCATTTGTCAGTCTCGGCTCGGCCGCCGGGAACGTCCTTGAGAATGTGAACCGCTGGCTGGGTCAACTCGGCCAACCGCCGGTCACCGAACAAAAGCTCGGTGAGACTGCGCAGCGACTGCACACCTCATTGGGTGATGTGACCATCGTTGACCTGGCAGGACTCCCGGACAACGCCGATCCAGCAAGAGACGGCAGAATCGTTGCCGCAATGGTGACTGCCGGTAATTCGACGCTGTTTTTCAAAATGCGCGGCAACGCCGATCTCACCGAGGCGCAGAAGGGCGACTTCATTAAATGGGTCGCGGCAGTTTGCGATGCCCAGAATCAAACTGGACCGCCGCAAATGGCAGCGGCGCCGCCACGTGATTCTGGCGCACCCCAGATCCACTGGAAAGCGCCGGAGGTCTGGACAGAAGTGCCGCCGTCCTCGATGCGTTACGCCAGCTTCAGCGCGTCGGCAGAAGAAGGCGGCAAGATCGACATCTCGATCGTGACCTTCCCCGGCGACGGAGGAAGCGACGCCGAGAACATCAACCGATGGCGCGGTCAAATTGGTCTCGCGCCGATTGAGGCCAGCGCCGTGACATCGCAAGTCGCTCCTCTCAAAACCGCCGACACAACGTTCTCAACCACCGACATTGCCGGTGCCACTGCGCGCACGATCGCGGCTTGGACGCGCCGCGACGGACGTGTCTGGTTTTTCAAAGCAACCGGGCCAAACGCGGCAGTTGAAAAAGAGAAACCGAATTTCGTGAAATTCATCGAATCCGTCCGATTTTAGAAAACATGCTGCACAAACTCATCGACATCATCACATCGCTGAAGCTGACAATCATTTGTCTTGCGGCAGCGATGGCGCTGATATTCGCCGGGACACTGGCGCAGGTGCATGTCGGGATCCACGAAGCGCAGCAGCGTTATTTCCAAAGTATGTTCGTTTGGTGGCCGCCGGAAGGACGCGGATTCCGAATACCGATTTTTCCCGGGGGCCATCTCATTGGCGCCGTTTTGCTGATTAACCTCATCGCCGCCCACGTGAAACGTTTCCGCTGGACGTGGCGGAAACTGGGGATTCATCTCACACACGCCGGGCTAATTATCATGCTCGCCGGCGGGCTGTTCACCGATCTCTTCGCAGTGGAGAGCCACATGCGGCTATCGAATGGCGACACGAAAAATTATTCCGAAGACATGCGCGAGACAGAACTCGCCGTGATCGACACGAGCGGTGACGATCTCGACGAGGTGACCGCGATTCCCGAAAGCTTGCTGCGACACAATCGTGTGATTGACCACTCGAGTTTGCCTTTCCGGATCGTGGTCAGAAATTTTTATCAAAACTCGCGTCTCAAAATGTTGAGCCAGGCGGGCGAAGGCGCGCAACCGATCGCCAACCAGGGACCCGGCGCCATGATAGCAGTTGAACCTGCGCCGCTAGCGACCGCTGCCGATGAGCGTGACGTGCCGAGCGCAGCAATCGAAATTCTGCCGAAGGACGGCGGTTCGTTAGGCACGTGGCTCGTTTCGGATGGGCTCGGTGCACCGCAGACATTTGCGTGCGGCGGTCGCACATGGATGATCACTTTGCGCCCGTCACGTTATTACAAGCCTTACAGCGTTACGTTGCAGAAGTTCACGCACGAAAAGTACGCCGGCACTGAAATTCCCAAGAATTTCTCAAGCAAAGTCACATTGATCGATCCGGGGCGCTCCGTGGACCGCGACGTTTTGATTTACATGAATCATCCGCTCCGTTATCGCGGGGAAACATTTTATCAGGCCGGGTTTCAACCAGATGATTCCGCGACAATTTTGCAGGTGGTGCATAACCCGAGTTTCATTGCGCCTTACGTGGCGTGCGTGATTGTCGCCGCCGGTCTACTGGTGCAATTTGGTTTTCATCTCGTCGGATTTTCGCGGCAACGGCGGAGGGCAATCGCATGAAACGTTTCCTACCGTGGATCATTTTGGCTGTCGCTGCGGCGTCGATCGCCGCCAATTGGCTGCCGCGTAAGACGGCGAAGAACGATTTCGATTTTACCAGGTTTGGAGAGATCCCCGTGCTCGTCGGAGGCCGGGTCAAACCGCTCGACACCGTCGCGCGCAATTCGCTTCTGATCATCCACGGCAAACAGGAACTGCGTCTTGAAGGCGGCAAGCGGCTAAGCGCGATGGAATGGCTCGCCGATGTCGTGTTCAATGCGCCTGTTGCCGATCAGTATCCAGTGTTTGTCGTGCAGAACGCCGACGTGCTCGGCTTGTTCGGCTGGCAACAGACCGACCGGAAATATTTTAGCTTTGCCGATTTTGCGCCTTTTCTAAAACAGATCGATGAACAAGGCGCGCAATCCGAGAAGCTCGAAGCGGTCCAGCGCTCCGCGTATCAAAGCGCCATCTTGAATCTGCGCAACGGACTCTCGCTGTATCAGCGGTTGAAAAATAGTGTTCAACCAGAAGGCGCAGAGAATTTCGCTGCCGAACTTCAGGGTTTTGAGAGGAGTGTGCCGGGTGCAGCAAAGGCAGCGCGCAAACGCGCCATGGGCGAAGATTTCGACAAGACCAAACTCAATGACGTCGCCGAACTGATTCAGCGTTACGAACGACTGTCGGAGATGGCGTACCCCCTGGCAGTTCCGCCCATGGGACTTCCGGGGTCAACGCCCCCAGCTACAGGAAATGGTGAATGGCGTTCGGTCGGCGCCAGTTTGCTCCGTTCGGTCGCCACCGGCGAAATTCATCCAATTGTGGTCGAATACGCGATCGTCGGCGACGCATATCGCGCAGGCGATCAGACGGTCTTCAATCAACATGTGCAGCTCATGACTGATTGGTTCGCCAAAGAGCAGCCGAACGCGACGAAGCGCGCATCCTTTGAGTTTTTGTTCAATCGGCTTCAGCCATTCAGTCAAAGCATGACGCTTTACGTGCTCGCTTTTCTCTTAGCGTGCGCGTCATGGCTCGGGTGGAGCGCTCCGCTAAGGCGTTCAGCGTTTTATCTCCTGTTGCTCGCGTTGGCCATCCACACGTTCGGTTTGGTTTCGCGGATGTATCTGCAGGAACGACCGCCAGTCACCAATCTTTATTCTTCTGCGATTTTTATCGGCTGGGGCGCGGTCATCGTTGCGCTGATACTTGAACGGATTTTTAAAGACGGAATCGGCGCGGCGTGTGCGGGCGCGATTGGTTTTGTCACGTTAATCATCGCGCATCATCTCGCCGGCAGCGGGGACACACTCGAAATGTTGCAGGCCGTGCTCGACACGAATATCTGGCTGGCGACGCACGTGGTCGCGATCACCACTGGTTACTCCGCAATGTTTCTCGCCGGTATGCTTGCCATTATCTACGTCGTGCGCGGTGTGTTCACGACCTCGCTAAAGAAGCAAACTGCCGATTCGCTCGCGCGCATGACTTACGGCGTAATTTGTTTCGCCACGCTTTTCAGTTTTGTCGGCACAGTTCTTGGCGGCATCTGGGCCGATCAATCCTGGGGACGTTTCTGGGGATGGGACCCGAAAGAAAACGGCGCGGTACTGATCGTCCTCTGGTGCGCAATCACTTTGCACGCGCGCTGGGGCGGATTCATTCGGCAACGCGGCCTAATGATCATGGCGCTCTTCGGCAATATCGTCACCAGTTTCTCGTGGTTCGGTGTGAACATGCTCGGCGTAGGCCTGCATTCCTACGGCTTCATGCAAAAAGCATTTCCGTGGTTGGTCGGCTTCATGATCAGCCAACTCGCATTAATGGCCATCGCTGCGATGCCACTTGAAAAATGGCGCAGCTTCCGTACCGCGAATGCTCCAGTTCGTAGTGATAGCCCGCAAATTTCGCCGGCTCCTTCGGCTGGTTAGGCAGCAGGCCAGTGACCACGCTCGGCATTTCAAGGAGCGGCGGTCTCCAGCTTGCCCGCCGTAGCCTTCGCGGAGGAGGGTCCGCCGCCGGGCAATTCTGGAGATCGCCCTTCCTTGTTGATTGGCGAGTAAACAAGCGGTGCAATAAATGCACAGCGTTTGCCAACGCGTGCGCAGACAACGTTGCGACGCGTGGGATCATTGGAACGAATGGAAAACGCCGTACCAAATTGGCCCGCAAAACACAACTGGCGTTACATCGCGCGCGAGTCACCTCCGAAACGCGCTGCCAACGAACGTATCTGTGACTTCGACGAAATTTACGGCTTGTTCGATGAAGCCACCGCGCGCGCACAAGCCAGTCGCTGCATCAATTGCTCGGATCCAGGGTGCGTCACAAGCGGCTGCCCGCTCGCGAATCGAATTCCGGAGTGGCTCGCCCTTACTGCCGAGGGCCGGTTCCTCGAAGCCGCCGCGCTCTCGCGTTCGACTAGCAATATGCCCGAAATTTGCAGCCGCGTCTGTCCGCAGGACCGCTTGTGCGAGAACGCGTGCATCCTGAATGCGTGCTCGGACCCAGTATCGATTGGCGCGGTAGAAAAGTTCATCAACGAATACGCGTTCGCGCACGAGGCCCTCGATGCGGGAGTCGCTCCGTCGAACGGATTCAAGGTCGCCGTAGTCGGCAGTGGCCCCGGCGGGATGGCGTGCGCGGATGAACTCGCGAAGCTCGGTTACGCGATCACAATCTTTGAAGCGCAAACGCGTCCCGGTGGTCTGCTTGTCAACGGGATTCCGTCGTTCAAACTCGAAAAGAGGATCGTCGAACGTCGCTTCGACCTATTGCGTCGACGCGGAGTAGCGGTGCGATGCGGCGTGACCGTCGGGCGCGACATCCCGTTGTCGAGCTTGCGAGAGAACTTCGACGCGGTTTATCTCGCAATCGGCGCCCAGAAACCGAAAGAGCTCGACATTCCCGGCGCCGATTTGCGCGGCGTGTTTCACGCGCTGCCGTTTTTGATTCAGAAAAATGTCGAAGGCTCGGATGAGTCACTGATCGACGTGCGCGGCAAACGCGTCGCCGTGCTGGGCGGCGGCGACACCGCCATGGATTGTTTGCGCACGGCCATTCGCTGCGGCGCGCATGAAGCGATCTGCATTTATCGACGCGACCTCGAAAACATGCCCGGCAGCCGGCGCGAGTACATCAACGCGACCGAGGAAAGCGCGGAGTTCATGTTTCTCACCAACGCGGTTTCGTTATCAGGCAACGCCGCGGGCGAAGTTTGCGAAGCGCGCTGCGTGCGAATGGAATTGGGCGAGCCGGATGCGAAAGGCCGCCGCAAACCGCGCCCAATTCCCGGCTCCGAATTCAGTCTGCCGATCGATGTCGTGCTAATCGCCTACGGGTTCGACCCGGTTCCAATCTTCGCCGCTGGCAACTCCGACAAGATCGAGGTTAACAAATGGAGCGGCGTGATCGTGGATGACAACCAAATGACCAGTGTCCCCGGCGTGTTCGCCGGCGGCGATCTCGTCCGCGGTCCGGATCTCGTCGTGCGTGCGGTGCGCGACAGCCGCAAGGCCGCGGCAGGTATTCATAAATACTTGTCATCACAAACGCAGGTCTGAGCACATTTCGGTACCCGAATAAAACTTGAACCGGTTTTTCTGGCGCATAGAAAACTCTGCAATGAACGAATTTGCCGGGACGGCCGAATTTTCCGAAGAAATGCGCAGTCCCATCGGGCGAAACTGTTCATTATCGTCCGCGGTATGATGAGCGAGGCTTCTTCTTCGACATCGCGCCGGCATTTTCTCGATCTTATTTTGGGCGCGAGCTTTCTCGGGTGGCTGGTCAGCATTGCATACCCAATCATTCGTTACCTCAAACCGCTGCCGCAGACCGGGCCGACGGGACCAACGCGTTTGACACGCGAGGAGACTGCCAAGCTGGAGCAGAATAAATTTGTCATCGTTCCGGTAAGCGGACAGCGCGCAATCGTTTTGGAACCTCACGACAAGCAACTGCTCGCATTCAGCGCCGTTTGCACGCACGAAGGCTGCACGGTCACCTATTTACCAGGCCAATCGATCATCTGGTGCCCTTGCCATGATGGCCGCTACGATCTCAACGGCCGCGTAATATCCGGCCCCCCGCCTAAGCCGCTGCCGGAATTCGCGGTCACACGACAACCCGACGGTGCCATTGTTATCTCACCAGAACAAAAAGCCTGAGGCAGGCGGTGCCGGCAAGGGCGGCGGGTTGCTCGGCTGGCTGGATCGGCGTTTTCAAATAACGCCGCTCATCGAATTTCTCAGCCACAAGCAGGTGCCTTTGGGAACGCACTGGATGGGCTGGTATTACCTGGGTGGAATCACCATGTTCTTTTTTATCGTTCAGGTGATCACCGGCGTGCTGTTGCTGATGTATTTCCAGCCGGGCGAAGCGACGGCTTACGAGAGCATTCGTTTTCTGACGACAAAGGTCCCCTTCGGCTGGCTGATCCGTTCGATACACAGTTGGAGCGCGCACCTGATGATCATTTCGCTGGTGCTCCACATGTTCAGTACCGATGATGCTTAAGGCTTATCGCCCGCCGCGCGAATTGACGTGGGTTTCCGGCTACCTTTTGTTTTTGCTGACGCTCGGGTTCGGTTTCTCCGGCTATCTCCTGCCGTGGAACAAACTGGCTTATTTCGCAACAACGGTAGGCACCAATATCGTGAGTTCAGTGCCGGTGCTGGGCGACTGGCTGTTGCAGGTGTTGCGGGGCGGGCAGGATGTAACGATCAATACGCTATATCGGTTCTTCGCCGCCCACGTGGTGATCCTGCCATTGGCGTTCGTCGGCCTGATCAGTCTGCACTTGTTGTTTATTCAGCGGCAAGGCATGGCGTTACCCGTGGGTACCCGAAGTCGCGCCGCGCGGCATGAAGTTCTTTCCCAGCTTTGCCATGCGCGATGTGTTGTTGTGGCTGGCGTGTTTGATGTTGCTAGTCTCCCTGGCGGTTTTCCTTCCATACGGGCCGGGCATTCCGGGAATGGATTGGGAACTCGGTTCGAAGGCAAACCCTATGGCGCCAGCGTATCCCGGCATCAAGCCGGAATGGTATTTCCTGTGGGAGTATCAGTTGCTGAAGGAATTTCCACCGCACCTCTTCGGTTTGCCGGGGCCGCAAGTCTGCCTGTTCTTGATCGCGCTCTTGTTCGGCATCTGGGCCATCATCCCATGGCTGGATCGGCGCGCCGCCCGGAACAAATCATCACCGGCTTTCAGCGATTTCGGCTGGGCGGCGATCCTGTTCCTGACGTACCTGACCCTGATGGGCTGGGACATCGGAGCAAGTGGAGCAGGCAATGACGTGGCCTTGGTGCACAGATCGGCGCGGGTCTGCGCATGGTACACTCTAGCCGGGGGCGCGGTGGTCATTGTGTTTCGATATTGGTGGTTCGAACATCGCTGGTTCGTGCTAACCGGGGCCGCGCTGTTACAGGTGGTGCTGCATGGTCTGGTGGGTCTTTCTTATCTGCTGGCCGGACTGATCTCGTTCGTCGTCGCGGTAATCCTCGCTGCGGTTTCATATTTCATGCGTCCGCGCGCTGCTGAGGAGGATGCAAGTTGAGAACGATCTCAATCGTCCCGGTCGTCATTGCCATCCTTTTGACTCCGGCTGCCACTTTTGCAGCGGACCAAAGTTCGGCCGGAGCAGGTCCGAAACTGGCCGCGATGCTCGAGGCCAAAGGCGCGAACGGCAAGCCGATTGTTAGCCCGGAAGACCAAGCCTATTTCAATGGCCTCAATGATAATCTTCGCGCCCTCCTGAACGATCTCGTCCAAAAGGAGGTGATCACGCGTCCAGAGCATTTGGCGATTCTACTCGGGCTGCAATTGCGTCCGCAAAAGATGGAACTGCTCTTGCAGAACAGATGTGTTCTGTGTCACACCGACTCCGAATCTCAATCGGCAGAGAATCTTTTTTTTGTTCCAAGCGGTTCACGCCAACCGGCGGGGCATATGAACCTGAAGGAAGTTGTCGAGGATACCCATTTTCGCCGCGGCCTCTCGTGTGCCGGTTGTCACGGCGGCGACCCCACCGCCGATTTCGGTCATGATTTCGTAAAGGAATGGCCAGAGAAAGATCGCGAAAAAAATCGGGCCTGGGTGGTGCAATTTTGCGCACGCTGCCATTCCGACCCAGCAAGAATGCACGAGTTCAATCCCTCGTTGCCGACCGATCAATTGGCGAAGTTCAAGGATAGCCCGCACGGCCGGACACTGCTCGAGCAACACGACGACCGCGCGCCGTCGTGCGTGAGTTGCCATGGCGTTCACGGCATTCGGCCGGCGAAAGATCCGCAGTCGAAGGTATACGCGCAACGGGTGCCAGAGACGTGCGGCGCGTGCCATGCCGATCCGAAAATCATGGCCGGGTTCACGCTCCCGGACGGCTCACCGCTCCCAACGAATCAGCTTGCGGAATATCGCGACAGCGTGCACGGCCGCGCGCTGCTCGTGCGCGGCGACTTGGGCGCGCCCGCGTGCAACACGTGCCATGGCAACCATGCTGCCACGCCTCCCGGCGTCACGCAGGTGAGTCGGAGTTGCAGCCTTTGTCACTCGGCCAATTCGAGTTTGTTCGACGGCAGCAAACACAAGCTGGCATTCGATCAACACAACTGGCCCGAATGCGGCAAGTGCCATGGGAATCACGCCATAGCCAAAACGCATGATTCCATGCTGGCGACCGGACCGGGTCAGTTATGCGGCGATTGCCATCGCCAATACGCCAAGGAAGATCCCCAATGCATCAAGACTGCGGACTATTTTCACGACACGATCACTCAGTTGGACCAGGCGCGGACCAGATTTATTGCAGTTTCGGAAAAGGTTGCAGCCCGGGGCCTGGATGTGGATCCGATCAATAACCAGTTGACGGAGCTCGGCGACGCGTTGAAAAAGTCGCGGACGTATGTGCATTCGTTCAGCCGAAATACTTTTCAGCAGGTGGCGGCTCCGGGCGAAGAGGCCGTTAAACGCACCGACGAGCTCGTCGCTAAAGCGAGCGAAGAGTACAAATACCGCCAGATCGGTCTCGCTGTGAGCATCGCGCTCATCGGGGTCTTAATGGGCGCGATTTATTTGAAACTTCGTCAGATGGAAAAATGATCCCGCATTTAGCACAGTCATTTTTGGCGGTGTTACCCGATTTTTCACTTTTGTTGAGTCCGCGCATTTGGCACGATTTTGAAGGGCGATTCTGAACTGATGGAGCCAGGCGAACCAGAAAACGGGAGGCGGTTCTTTCCCAGCGGCGCGATTTTCTTTTTTGCGCTTCTGATTGTGTTCTACGCGGTGCTCTGGTTGGTCGTTTACTGGATCATGATCGCGCGAGCATGAACAGGCTGAGCGCCATTCAATTGGAAAAGCGGATCATCTGGATAGCGTTGGCGCTTGTAGTCGTGTTGCTGGGGCTCTCGGCGTTGGCGATCAATCTGTTTCACGTTGGCCTGCCCACGTGTCTCACCGATGTCGAGCCGTTCCAAAAAGGTGAATTGATCGCGCATTCGCCGACGCATTACGAACTGCATTACGTCGCGCGCATGTGGAAATTCGAGCCGGAAGACGTGACAATTCCCGCAGGATCGACAGTAGACATTTATCTGAGCGCTGCCGACGTGACACACGGCCTGATTTTGCTGGGAACAAATCTTAACCTGATGGCCGTGCCGGGCGTAGTAAATTATGCGCGAGTCAAATTCGATAAGCCGCGCGTTTACCAACTGCTGTGTCACGAATTTTGCGGCACCGGTCATGACCAAATGGCTGCCAAACTTTACGTCGTGGACGCCGCGACCTTCGCTGCGAAGCCAAGCCCGCCGCCTGCCGCTGAACCGACGCACCCTGGTTACAAGCTCCTCGATGCAAATCTGTGTACCACATGCCATTCGCTTGATGGCCAGCCGGGCATCGGGCCGACGTTCAAAGGCTTATACGGTCAAACCCAAAAGCTGAAAGACGGATCCACTGTCACTGTCAATAACGCTTTTATTCGTGAAAAAATTCTTCATCCCGAGGCAAAGATCATCGCTGGAACATTTGAGCAGGAAATGCCCAAAACCGATCTCAGCGACCACGAAGTCGAAGAAATCATAGAATATCTACAAACGCTAAAATAAGAGCCGATGGAACTGAGCGAGCGTAAAGTCGAGATCGAACCGGGGCTCAAACGAATGATCCTGATCGAGATCATTCTCCCGATGGTGCTGTTGATCCTGGGGATTTATCACGGCTTGATGCAGGTGCTGTATCGCGCGGGAGTGATTCATCGTTCCCAATTTCTGGGACTCGATTATTTCCAGGGCCTCACATTGCACGGCGTCATAAACGCGATCGTGTTCACGACTTTCTTCGCAGTCGCGTTTGGTTACGCAATCATCCGTTATTATCTGGGCCGGCCGCTCAATATGAAGGTGGCGTGGCTGTCGTTTGGATTGATGATAGTCGGCACGCTTCTCGCGTCGGCAGCCATTCTCTCCGGAAAAGCGACGGTTCTCTACACGTTTTACCCGCCGCTGCGGGCACACCCCGCGTTTTATATCGGTGTTGTGTTACTCGTCGTTGGGTCGTGGGTTGCGTTCTTCAATTGGTTGCCGCCTTACTTTGCATGGAAACGTGAGCACCGTGACGAAAAAGTGCCACTCGCCGTGGTCGGCATTTTTGCCACGTTCATTATCTGGCTGATCGCGACGACGCCCGTCGCGATTGAAGTCATTTTCTTGCTCATCCCGTGGTCGATGGGTTGGGTCGCGACCGTAAATGTGCCACTCGCGCGGATGCTCTTTTGGTTTTTCGGGCATCCACTCGTTTATTTTTGGCTCGTCCCGGCTTACGTTATGTATTACACAATGTTGCCGAAGCTGGCTGGCGGAAAACTGTTTTCCGATTTTGCCGGACGACTGACCTTCCTCTGGTTGGTGCTCTACTCCGCGCCGGTTGGCATTCATCACCAATTCACGGAACCGGGTATCAGCAGCACATGGAAATTCGTGCACGCATTCTTTACGATGCTGGTGGCGATCCCGAGTTTTCTAACGGCATTCACAATTGGTGCGTCATTGGAATACGGCGCGCGAGAGCGGGGTGGTCGCGGTCTGATCGGCTGGTGGACAAAACTTCCGTACCTCGACAAAGACCGCTGGCTGTTTTCGTACCTGTTTGCGGGCCTGGTCATTTTCATTTTTGGCGGAGTGACCGGCGTCATCAACGCGTCGTACAATCTCGATACCGTCGTGCACAACACGTCCTGGTTGCCCGCTCATTTTCACCAAACTATCGCTGGGCCGGTGTTTCTTGCGTACATCGGGATGAGTTTGTTCCTGGTTGCAACGCTCACCGGCAAGGAGATCAAGTTGCCGGCGTGGAACGTTTGGGTGCCGTATATCTGGACGATGGGCATCATGATTTTTTCAACTGGTCTGTTCATCGGCGGCGCCGGCGGCGAACCGCGCCGGACGAACATGGGTCTGAGTTACACCGATCCGCAATCGCACCTTTATCATCCTGACTGGCAGACTGCGAAAATCCTCGGCAGCGTCGGCGGCACCATTATGACGATCGCAGCGCTGATGTTTTTTGCGGTTTTTTTCACCACGCTTTTTGGCAAGCGGACGAGGCAAGGTGCGCTCGAACTGATCGTATCCGAGCCGTACCACGACGAACGCGTTCCCGCTGTGCAAACTTTCACGCCGTGGCTGGCGGGGGCTGCGCTCCTGTTGGTTATCGCCTATGCTGCACCGATCGCCCAAACTATTCGCAGCAATTTCCCCGGCGCGCCAGGTTACTCGCCGGACAATCCCCGGCCCATCACCAGCACACGAAATCCTTGACTTCGGTTAGATGAGATTCTTGTTACCTGTCCTTTACGTCGCTTTTGTCGGCAACGCGTTCTCGGGCACAGTCGAAGACGTTTCGCCGCAGCGCGGACACTCCGTCGCACCAGTCAACTGGATTGACGACGCGGGACGGGTCCGGCGACTATCGGAATTTGCAGGTTTTCCTGTGGTCCTTCTGCCGATTTACACGCGCTGCCCGAACGCATGTATCGCGAACGTTGATCAACTCAAAACCGCGCTGTCTGAGTCTTCCGCAGACCCCCGGCAATTTCGCGTGCTGTTGTTCTCGTTCGATGTCACCGACACGACGGAGAAGTTGACGGCTTATCGCACGCGCGAAAAGATTCCGCTCGGCTGGTTTGTCGGCACTGCTAGTCGGCAAAATGTTGATGCGCTTCTTGAATCGGTCGGGTTTCAATATGGCAAGGCAGGATCGGAGTTTACGCACCCGAATGTTGTTCTCTTCCTCGATTCCAAACTTCGGATCGCGAAATGGATCTACGGAACGGATTACTCGGGTCGCGACATCGATCGTGCATTAAAAGTCGCGGCAGGCGAGAGCGATTGGATTGGGCAGCATTCCGAGTGGTTGTATACGCTGTTGCTCCTTGCAAGCTCGGTACTCTGCGTGGCGCTCGTGTATTACCTAGCGCAACTGACTGTTCAGCGACGGACAACGCGCGAGGCGCATGTCGCCGGTGGCCGGGACTGCCATTCAGGTTGATGGCAAGTGAAGCTCAACAGTCCATGAACGCTTCTCTTCGCGCCGCCGTGATCGCCGAATGGCGCGGTTTGCCTGAAAGAAAAATGCGACCCGATCGCTGGCAATCGCCCGCGGAGGTTGTGCCGAAGCTGATGCAACGCCTCGGGTTGCGCGAGCGCCTGCGCGAAACCGAAGTAATCGATGCCTGGTCGAAAATCGTCGGCGACTTCATCGCCGCGCACTCCGCGCCAGTCGCATTACGCGAGGCAATCCTGTATATCCGCGTGCTCCAGCCGGCCTTGCACTACGAACTCGAACAAGTCTCGAAGTCCGAGATCCTCCGAAAACTAAAGCAACGCTTCGGCAGCAAAACCATCCGCGACATCCGCTTCCGCGTCGGATGACGTGGAAACGGCTCATCGCCTCGTTTCGCATTTAACGAGAGAAAAATTCGCGCAAGGAGTTATCGGTGACATTCCTTTCCGGCTCGTCATCCAGCATTTAACCACCAATCCTGTGACTACGGGACCAATGAACACGAATTCATAACTGTTAGCCGCGGTCGCGGGCCGCGGCCGGGCGGTGTGGCCTAAACATTCCGTGACCAAGTGCATCGAAACGTTTCTTCGAGCAGTAACCTGCCGTGATTCGGCATCCATTGGTGTTGATTGGTGGTTACTGAGTTCATTAAGGGCAACCGCGGTTATCTGCTCAGGGATCGCGAGTGGTTAAAGCGAGAGTTGTTTCGTAAAAACTGGGCGGAATCGTTGACGATACGCGAGGGAAACAGATCTGAAATCAGGGCCGAACGCGGCAAGATTCAATACGATCATAATAAGGGCGAAAAGATACATGCCCATTGTCAGTCCGATGGCGACATGCATCGCCAGAATGCAAACCAGCCAAACGGACCGAGTCTTTTTCATCCAAATGAAAACTATATAACCAAGTTCGATCAGACAGATTGAAATTCCGAGGACAGGCAGAAGGTATTTAAATCGAATGAGAACGTCCGGTGAAATGAGATTGAAAGGCGGTCGTGTCAGTGATCGCCAGAGATTTGCTCCGTCCCACCAGCCGCTGCCCAGGCATTTTCCGAGGCCTCCAAAAAGATAAACCAGGCATAAGTGCACCTGTAAGACGCGCCGCCAAAAGCCTAAAAGTTCTGGATTCTTCGGTTTTGTTTTTACCAGGCGACTATCGAGTGAGCACCGATCGGGCAGCGGCGACAACATCAAATAAAAGAGTCCAATGGTCATAAAGTTGTCGGCGCCGTAGGCCAGTAACCCGCCACTTTCAGCTGCGCAGAGGTGAAGAAACCAGGCAATGACCGCAGCCGAACGGCAGAAGAGTCCGAGCAGCAAAAAGAATCCCATGCAAAGCAAGCCAGCCCACGCAATAGAAAGTGCCGTTTCTTCGCTAATATTGACGCTGCGAGCGAGAGCGACGAGCCAGCCAAGTTTCGGAATGAGCGGACTGTCGAAGGAGGTAATGGCCTCGCCCAGTTGGCGGCTGACAAGGCCCTTGCCAGTGCTGGAGAACAAATAGTGCCAGTCACGCCTTAGAAACAGCGCATACACCACCAGTTGCACGCCCAGGCCGATCCGCAAAACAGTGATCCACGTGTCGGTTTCTGCTGGAAACAGAAAAACCATCAACTGTTTGCCCCATCGTTGTAGCGGCGGCATTATGGCGATGTCGGCTGCCTTCCTTCCTCGCGAAGGCTGAAATCGTAGCTAAATATCGGTTGAAATGATTCAACTTTGCCGTGCCCAAACTCAGGGATGCTCGGCGTGTCGACCGATCCGAAGACGGCCCGAATTCTTTTCGCGTCAGGGTGCTCCCGCCAGATAGAGAGCGCGAGCATTTTGGCCACAACTTCCCGTAACGGCTCATAACGACTTTCGGCCAATCTATCTAGCAAACTGTCCAGCCGCAGCGCCGCTGCTTTGCCGCGCACATGCGGCGACTCATATTCTACTCGTCCGTCTTCATACCAGAGTTCGAAAGTCAACTTGTGGGAACCTGGGATGTTTGGCGCAAAGAAAGTGTACCCCGCTTGAATCCCGGCAGCATGCAAATAGGTCGCAATGCCTCGCCGGACCAGACTGGGCGCGGCTGCCCGTTTTCCCAGCAGCCATGCCGCAACCAGCTCAGCCCTGCGCGCATATGGACTGAGCGCCGATGGCAAAATGGTAGCGCCTTCGGCGATAAGCGAGAACAGGCCGGCAAAGCAAACCGCCGTTATGAGAAAAAAATGGACTCCAAACCAAGCCACGCAAATGCGCTTAGAATTCATCTCCCAAGATGCTAATGCACAGTGCGCGTTCGGCCATTACTTTAAGCATCGTTTTCGATGCAAGGTGGATCAAGCTCTCTGGGCCTGAAGGCAATTTTCGCCGAAGATGGTGGATAAAAATCAGGCGGCAGAGCCGCGTTTTAGCTGCGTCGAGTCGCCTTCACCCGCCACGGCGTGGAAGGAGACAACACATTCCAGCTTCGAGTCCGGTACACAACCCGGCCAGCCCCGAACACTTTCGGGGCTGGCAAAATTATTCGTCACCGAGCAGCAGGCTTAAAGTGCCGCTGCGACGGATTTCAAATTCTCAGTCGCGGCCTTACTCTCGCCGGTTCCTGGCAGGACCATCTCCACGAACCAACCGCGACTTTGTCCTTTGCCACCGCCAGCGTAAAACGAGGTGGCTTGATCCGTTTGGATACTCCTGAGAGAAAAAGCCGGAGAGTTTTGAGGGGACTGATGCATTGTTAGGGCGCTGACCCCGACAACTGCTGCTGTTGCCAGCATTGCGGCGACCAGGCGTTTAGCGATACCAACCAAGTATTGTTTCATGGTTGCCACGCTGAAACGCATTCCAAAGTATGTCAACAACAAAAGGACTTTAGCGTTCTATTTATTTTTATTATTTATAAATACACCCGGATAGTGTTCGAATTCGCTGGTTCAATGCGTATGTAGAACGCATGGTCGCAACGCGGTGTTAATAAACCGGGACTTGGCTCCGTGAGTTAAAGCCGGTGCGCTCTGGCATGGAAGGGACAGGTTACCGAGTTGTACTAATAGATATATTACCTGTAGGAACATAGGTAAAAACCCAAAGCTAACAGGGACAAACACAACGGGAAACACGGCGATTCTATTCGGTGACAAGGCTAAGAGAATATCCCTTAAAGGTCGAACAGGCTCCCGCGCAACCTACGGGCGAGTCTAGGACAGAGAATGGCAGCGCGCCTACGCGCAGCTCGGTAAATGCGCACTACTTCGGCGCGAGCGAAGCGACGATCTTGTCGAAACGCGGATCGCCCCGCAATGGGTCCCAGAACGGATTCAAACGCAGATGGCCGTAAGTGACATGGTTACCTGGCAGCTTTACTGCCTGACTCAATCGTTCAATCGCGCGATCCTTCTCGTCTGTCCAAGCGTAAATGACAGCGAGATATTGAATAAACATTGCGCCATCGATGGCGCTTTTCGCAGGCGGAATGAGTTCGACCGCGCGCTCGCCTTCGCGGATGGCGTCCTCCTTGTTTCCCAAAGCAGCATCGATTACCCCGATCGCGCAAAGAGCCGCTGCGTAATCGGGTTGGTCGCGCACGATTTGCTCAAGTTCTCTTCGAGCATTGGCAAACGCAGCACGCGCTGCCGGTTGGTCGCCGCGAAGCCGGGCGACGAGACCCTGACACCAACTGTTGGGAAAAGGAATACTTTCGTCGTAACACCCACCTGCGGGCATAACTGCCAATGCTTGCTCGGCGGCAGTTGGGTCCCGCTCGCCTAAGGCAAGCTCGAGCCAATGGTCAACGAAAAGAGCCGCCGCGTTCGGGTCCTGCACCAGAATTCTCTCAATCATCGCATGTAGCGGTTTGGGATCTGAGCGAAATTCAAGTTCAACCAAAGCGCGCCGCACTTTGGTAATAACATCGTTTGGAGCTATCGCCAGCACGTCATCAAGGGTAGTGGCCGTTTCTTTGTAGCGGCGCAAAGCTTGGTAAGTAAACGAGATTTGCTGGAGGATCGAGAAATTGCGCGGGTCCAATTCCAACGCCTGTTTAAGTTCCACCAGGGATTTCTCCCAGTGACCCTGCCGTCGGTCGATGTAGCCAGCCATGAGAGGAATTCGTGATTCGTTCGGCAACGTGTGCCGGGCAGCAGCCAGCTCCTCGCGGGCACGGTCGTAATCTTCATAGGCCCAATATAGATGCTGAGCGAGGGCGAGGTGTGTCTCCCCAGAATCGGGCCGCAGAAGGCGCATCGATTGGACGGCTGTTTCGGACAATTTGAGACGCGCATCGGTATGATCGAAGCCAAGGAAATAAGCGCGGTCATGCGCTCCTGCGAGCTGACCGTAGGCATCAGAGAACGAAGCGTCGCGGGCAATCGCTTGGTCGAGCAGCTGCACGGCTTGGAACAGATCGTCTTTCGCTCGCGTGCTAAATGAAATTCCGTTGATCAAGTCTTTGGCTCGCAGGTACAGATCGGTACGCAACCAGATCCGCGGTTGGCGGCTCTTGGATCGCGACTTTCTCCACTGACGATAGTTGAGCTCCAAGCCGATCTGCGACCTTTTGCGCGACCTCGGTTTGGATCGCGAACACGTTATTCAAATCGCGCTCATAGCTCTCAGCCCACACACGAGCGCCCGTATGCGTGTCGATTAACTGAACATTTAAGAAGATTCTGCCCGCGTTTCTGCGCACGCTTCCCTTGAGCAGGTAGGCGATATTCAATGCGCGGCCGATTTCCTGTGGGTTTTGTGCGCCGCGATATCTTGCCACGCTATTCTGGCTGATCACCTTTAGTTCGGACAGTTTTGCCAGTTTGGTCGAAACACCTTCAGAAACGCCCTCCGAAAAGACTGCGTTTTCGTTATCCGGGCTTAGACTTTCAAAAGGCAGAACGACAATGCCGCTGGCAGCTGGGGGGCTGATCATTTCGGCCTTCCAAACCATTACACCCACCGTCGCTCCCATTGCCAGCAAGAGCGCTGTCATTCCCGCAAGAATTGGATTCCGCCGCGACCAGCGCCAGACCCGCACGGGTGCCGACACAGGGCGCGCAATGATGTGGCGACCCTCAAGCCAGCGTTCAAGATCTTCGGCAAGATCGGCGGCGGAGCGATAACGCGCACTTGGTTCGCGCTCCAGACATTTTGCACAAATGGTTTCCAGATCGCGGTCGAGCGTTGTCGTGAGAGAGCGCAGTTTCGGCGCCGGCTTTTCGGCGGCTTGTTGAATCACAGCAAGCGCGTGCTCGCCCAGGAATGGCGCCCGACCGATCAGGAGATTAAACAAGATTGCGCCGAGACTGTAAATATCTGCCGTCGGCGTGAGGTTCGCTGCCGATCCCTTTGCTTGTTCGGGCGCGATATAACCGGGTGTACCGAAAATCGTCAGCGTGTGCGTAAGATCGCTCGTCGTATCCAGCCATTTGGCCAATCCGAAATCACTCACCAACGGTTCGCCGTGCCCGTCGAGTAAAATGTTTCCTGGTTTTAGATCACGATGAAGGATGCCTTGTGCGTGCGCGTATTCGACAGCGCGAGCGACCTTTGCCATCAGCCTCACAATTCGGCGCGGGTCCTTGCGCAGATCAGGCGCGGCGTCCGCGAGACTGCCACCTGCCGCAAATTTCATGCTGAAGGACGGAAGACCGTCCTCATTCTCGCCGACTTCATAAATGGGCAGAATGTTTGGGTGATCAAGCTTCGCTGCAGCTTCGGCTTCACGGCGGAAACGCACCAGTGTCTCCTGTGAATCGGCGTGATAAGTCAAAATACGTTTGACCGCGACGATGCGGCGTGAATGCCGTTGCCGGGCGCGATAAATAACGCCCATCCCGCCTCGTCCGATCTCTTCGAGAATTTGATAATTGCCCAGACGCCAATCGGCCTCGGGCACATTGATTCCAGCGAGCTCCGCCTCGAGCGTTTCATCGTTGCACGTATCAGCATCCAGACCTTGATACAGCAGACACGTCAAACAGAGACCGCGACCGACTCGCGACATCGATCCACATTCTGGACACACGGCCGGTCCTTTCAGGAGCCGCACTGAAGTAGAAGGGCCGTTCATGGGGAAATATTGAAAAACTACACCCGTTGCTGAATTACAAAACGGTAATGACTCTCAATCATAAATCGTGAGTCGTCAATCACTAAATCGTTAGATCACTTCGCGACAGTCAACGCCGAAAACAGATACCGGAGTTCGTCGTCGATTTCGTCAGGTTTCTCGACGGTCCGGGCAACTTCTTCCCGCAGCAGCGCGCGATAGCGCCCGCGCAACCGATGCACGAGGCTTTTCAGCGCCATTTCCGACAGGCCGAGGATTTTTGAGAATTTCGTATAAGAAACTTCTTCTCGACCCTCGGTGAGACAAACACTCAACACATCAAAGACACGCCGACGCCCACGCCTTTCGCATTCATCGCCCAATCGCCGCAACGCGCGCTCGACCACCGTTGCCGCCCAACGCACATCAAAAATCCGTTCGGGCGACCAGTTCTCCGCTTCCTGGATTGGAATCGACAACCGTGACGGGGCCTCCGCCATCCATTCGTCCCAAGAAACAATTTGCACGTCGCGACCACGTTTCCGCGTGTGACGCTTCTCGGCGGCATCACACAAGAAATCCTGCAACGCCCTGAGCATGAGCGAACGGAATCGTCCGCGATTCCGATCAGCACGCTGAAGGAGGTGACCTTTAAGCATCACAAGAAAAAAATCCTGCGTCAGGTCCTGAGCATCGGGCACGGAATGCCCTTTGTGGCAGATGAAAGCGAAAACCGGCCGCCAATAAATTTTGCAAAGCTCGGCGAGTGCTTTACGCGCCTTCTCCTCACCCCCTTCCGAATTCACACAGGAAATAATGACGCTCCATCGCGTCGTCATGAAGCGGTCGCGGCGCTGACCGGCAATGGGAGTACCTGAATCCAGAAGCGCGGATCATAATAGTTAGGTAGTTATTAAGCAAACTTAAAATCTTCACAGAATCTCATCTCTCGCCCGTGGCCGCGATCGGGAACGACGGGTCGAGGGTTCGAAAGAAATTCGAAGATTTTTTGGAAGAGATTGATTTCGGTCGCTCACGGTCGCGCAGCTTCGCTTACCAGATTTCTCGATTTGTGCGCGGAAAACCCGCGTGATCCGCCGTTCTAAACTTGGCGGACTCGATGCGGCGACCTTCTCACTGACCTCGGCAATCAAAAAGACGAGGCTCGAGACAGCGCATCCAGGAAAGAAGCCTCGATTTTGATCGCGATTACTTAAGCCGCCTTTGCCCGGTATCCGGCAACGACGCGTTGCAGCTCGCGCCGAACGAAGCTTGAACGACTGCGATCTTGCCCGGCCGCGAGCTCATCGATCGTATCCAAAAGATCGGTGGGAACGTTGCTGATCGTCAGTATCTGAACAAGCGGCGTCCTAGCCCGTGGATTAACCGTTCGCGCGAACCGACCACCTCTCACCCTCAAATTAGGCTTACCGCGCCGTTCACGGCCATTAGCGCCGCGAGCGTTGTGATTGTTTTGGTCATATTTATTCATTTTGTCCATATTTCTCATCTCTTTCTCCGGGAACGGCGGCGTGAGGTTTCGAAAAAAGTTTAAAAACTTTCGGCAACATAGACTTGAACCGTCTCGGACAAGCCTGCGTCCACAAAAACTTCGAGAGGGATAGCTCATTCGAGCGAGAGAGCCCGAAGCGAACAGTTAAACGCCCAAACGATTATAAACCGCGTAATATCAGCTGCTATTACAGAGCATCACACGCGATCGCCGAATATGTGTGGCGATCTTTGAAGGTGAGCTCGGCGATGCCGGATTTGTCGAGTTCGCCGAGACCTTCGGCGATCATGCGGTCATATTGTTCCCTAGTCGCTCGCGCGAGCGGCAAATCGAGGCCGAGATTGCGGGCGAGTTCGAGAGCGATCCCGCTGTCTTTGGCGGCGTGAATGGCGGAAAAAAAGCAGCTGTGCTCGCGGTTCTGCATGTCTTCGCCGTCGGTCTCGAGCACGCGCGAGTTCGCGCCGGTCTGGGAAAAAACTTCGCGAAGCATGTTCAGATCAAGACCTAGCGCCGCGCCGAGGGCGAGTCCTTCGGCCAGACCTGCGGTGTTGATGTTCATGACCATGTTGACCAGCGCTTTCACCTTGGCGGCTTCACCCGCCTTGCCAACGAACCGGATCTGCGCGGCAAGCTCTTTGAGGATAGGCGCCACTTTTTGGAATACTTCCTCGGTTCCACCGCACATCAGGTACAGCTTGCCTTCGCGCGCTTGCGTGATGCTCGAGGCCATGCACGCCTCGAGCGATTGCGCGCCAGCTTTCCCGGCAAGTCTTTCGATCTCGACGTGCACCTGTGGCGAGATTGTCGCACAGTTGACGAACAATTTGCCGCGCGCGTTGACCAGCAGGTTGTCACCGTTGCCCACAAAGATTTGCCGCATCGCGTCGTCGTCCGTCACAACAGTGAAGATGACATCGGACTTTGCCGTTAGTTCCGACAAATCTTGTGCGGCAGCGCAGCCAAGCTCCGAAGCGAGCGCCGTGGCGGCTGCGCGGTTCGTGTCGCAGACCGCAGTGACTTGAAAACCACGGTCCTTTAATCGCCGCGCCATGTTGGCGCCCATCCGGCCGACTCCAACAAAACCAATGTTCATGCTCTCAAGATTAGCCACGGACAAAGACAGATGAAACACGAATACAAATGTTTCCCGATAATCTGTGATATTCCGTGTTCATCTGCGGCGAAATTCAACCTTAAGTCTTTCTGGCGAAAAACGGGTTGTGTTCCGTCTCCTCCCCGACCGTGGTCATCGGGCCGTGTCCCGGACAGATTATGGTTTCGTCGGACAAGGTCAGAATTTTCTCGAGATTGTTTTTTAATGCGTCGCGGTAGGAGACGTTGCCGCCGCCCATTGATCCGGCAAAAAGCGAATCGCCCACAATCGCGATCGGGCGTGCAAGCCCGGTCACCACGTACATGATCCCGCCCGGGGAATGGCCACAGGTCAGTCGCGTATCGATTTGGAGATTTCCAAGCCGAAATTTCTTTCCCTCCTCCACCGGCTCCGCGCCCGGAACGGGTTCGCGAGCTGGAGTAAAAACATCTGCGCCGGTTTCTTCGCGCAGCCGCGGCAGGTCCGCAACATGATCGGGGTGAGCGTGGGTAAGGAGAATCAGTTGCACGTTTAGTTTGTGGCGCTTCGCGAAGCGGACCATGTCACTGCAATCAGCGCCGGTATCGAAGGCCGCCGCGACATGACCCGCCGGGTCCCACACAAGATAAGAGTTAACGGCCATGCCGTGATAGTCCGTATTGAATTGCGCAAGACCATTCAACTCTTCAGAGTTTTCCGGGCGCCATTCACCCTTGGCAAGTTCGCAAAGGGCGCGCCTGTCCAATCCAAGGATGGGCGCAACACCCAACATCGCCGATTCATCGAAATCGCCTTCGCGCAGGTTCCGGATTCTTTGCGGGCTGACGCCCGATTTTTCGGCCAATTCAGAATCAGAAATGCCAAGGCCGCGTTGCGCTTTTCCGATGATGTCGGCGGCGTTATCTTCCAGCGGAATCATTCGCTAAGCGTCTATCACTTGCGTCTCCAGCGCAACGCGCAAACTGTCCATTCGATGCAACGCCAATTTCTCAACGCCTCTCGCAACATCGGCCAGCGGGAACGCCTTCCCGGTTTCCTTTTCCATCGAGGTCATTGCAACATTACTGATGCCGCAGGGGACAATGTGATCAAAAGGCGAAAGATCACCAGACACATTCAAGGCAAATCCGTGCATCGTGATCCAATGCCGTACACCTACTCCGATCGAAGCGATCTTGCGATCTTCGACCCAAACGCCCGTGAGCGACCCGCGCTGGTTCGTGGCGATTCCATACTCAGACAGAAGTTCAATGAGCAACCGCTCAAGCCACCGTAAATATTTGTGCAGATCCTGACCGAACCGACGCAGATCGATGATCGGATAACCTATTAGCTGACCGGGCCCGTGATACGTCGCCTGACCCCCGCGATTGATCGAAAAAAAGGGATGGAGCAAATGTGTAGCACCGAGCAAACTGGACCGATCAGGAGTCCGTCCGATGGTATACACCGGTTCGTGCTCGAGAAGAAGCAACTGGTCGTCCGAACAAGGATCATACCGCTTCCTCGCCACGATTTCTTCCTGCAAAGCGAGCGCATCTGCGAATTGCATTCGCCCAAGCCAGCGGGCGCTGAGGGAATTCATAGCTGTCGAAGCGTGTACCGGCCAACTTATGATCAACAAACGTCTGTTCAACGCAATCGTGTCGTCAGCCCATCACTTTGAATTTACTCCCCCGTTCCTCTCTCGACAAATGCCTACTGTCCTGCGCATCGTTCGTTTCGATTTCATTCGTGTCGGAACACTCGAAGCAGAATACAAATTTGGAATCGAGCCGGTAATTAGGAGTGCGTGAAACGCCGAACCGAATGGTTGGAAATGACCGGTTCACCTGAGTCGGTCGCCGTGCCCAATTTCGCCGCCGTAGCGCCA
>CAWHFD010000011.1:0-240351 GCA_963828355.1 uncultured Verrucomicrobiae bacterium
CGTGCCGCCGGAATGCGCCGCCGGATTCAGTGCCAGCCCGATCTGGTCGGCGAAGAGCGGCGACCGACGAAGCTCGGCCGAACGCAACCTCACCGGCCGAAAGAGACGCCGAGGTAGCGAGCGAGCGATCGCGCCGTCGGAACCGGATTTCAACAGCACGCGATATGGCATACCCACTTACTGCCAGCTTGCCGATACCTGCGCGGAGGAAATCAC
The DNA here is from genome assembly GCA_963828355.1 of uncultured Verrucomicrobiae bacterium. Classification (GTDB taxonomy): domain Bacteria; phylum Verrucomicrobiota; class Verrucomicrobiia; order Chthoniobacterales; family UBA10450; genus Udaeobacter. The sequence goes on from CAWHFD010000011.1 coordinate 217, forward strand.
GCGCGGCGCGGATGACGAATCGGAGATGGGCGCTTTCCACGATCTCTATCAGCCCCAGCGGGACGCCAATCTGCGCATCCGCTTGGATGAATTCACTCCCGCCGGAATGAATGCCGGCATAACCCATGCAACTTGAAAGCAAAAATACCATGCAAGGCGAAAACAGAGGCGATCTAACTCGCGACATGTTCAAACACTACAAGCACTTCAGCCGCGTTCTAAGCCAGCAAGGACGCGTTCAACTGGATGCCGACTCGAACGAGCAGACCGCAATCCTGCTTCATTTCCTGCGGAGTCTGGCAGCTGACTTGATCGGTCAGCATGGGGGACCCGCCAGCCGTTGTGGGTTTGAAATTGCGGCGATTGAGGATGTAAAGAATGATTTCACAATTGGACCGGGCCATTACTACGTGGACGGTATTTTGTGCGAGGTCGAACCGTCACAAGCAGTTTCGATCAACCTCTCCAAAAAGGGGGATAACAAGAATATCGTGGTAACGAATCCAGCGGCGACGGGTGTGAACTTCACGAAGGGTGAGATTGTCGAAACATCCGCCGACGACCCTGGGGTTTGCCCGCAGGCCCATCAAATCATGGAGCTCCAAGGCTCTAAGCTGACTCTTGCCCCAGCAGTGAGTTCCAAAGGGACGATGATGCGCCATGCGATCACGTATAAGACCCAACCAGATTTCCTTGTTGCTGCGACTGGCAGGCTTCCTACTAGTGATAGTGCTAATCCGAAATGCTTCGTATATCTCGATGTCTGGGAGCGTCACGTCACGTGGGTTGAAGATGAAAATATTCGCGAGGTCGGGCTCGATGGGCCGGATACTGCCACGAGAGCCAAAGTCGTTTGTCAAGTTAAAACAAGCCCCAACGTTCCTACGTCCATCGAAGATAACTCGTTGTCAGATCCCAACTGGCGCACCTACATTCCAGAGGCCAATTTACAACCTGCAAACCGCAGGTTGCTTAAAGCGAGAGTCCGACCCGGTCGAGTATCTACTGATCCATGCATCACTTCGCCCAAGTCTAGTTATCGTGGCGCTGAGAACCAGCTTTACCGGTGGAGATCCACGTCGGTGGTAGTCTCGATGCGGACGTCACGGCGACCTTCAAGCGGTCACGTGCAACGGATCGGTTGTGTTTCCCATTTCCAAGTTGAGCGGCGCTCAGTGACCGTCGAAAACTTGTGTCGTGACAGTCGGCTGGGCTTAAATTCGGAGACTATGTTGAGGTAGTGGACGATGACTCCGCTTTGCAGGGCGGCCAACCCGCTGTTGAAAGTCACGGATATTGATAGGACGGCAATGGTTGTCACATTGTCAGAAGCACCCAATGGGTCTATCGGCCAAGCTCCCCTGAAGCATCCACTTCTGCGCCGATGGGACACCAACGCCGCCAACATTGTCGAAGCCACATCCGCTGATGATGCCTGGTTGGACCTGGAGGATGGTATTCAAATCCAATTCCAACATGGAGCGAAATATCGGTCCGGCGATTATTGGCTGATTCCTGCGCGCGTCGCTACCGGCAACATCGAGTGGCCGCAACAAACCAACAGAGGGCAAGTTGGCCTGGATGAAAACATCAACACAGCCCGTGGCGCTACCGCCGCACGGCATCGAGCACCACTACGCGCCCTTGGCCGTTATTGGGGTGGACACCGATGGAAATGTCTCGTCTCCAATCGACCTTAGACGCAAATTCGGGCCAGCTCGCCGAATGACCCTCGAACATTTCGACACGCTCTTAGCCTTCGTCGTCATTCTCGCCGGCGTCAGCCTGTTGGTTACTATCCTCGTGCAGATGGTCTCGGCACTTTTCGGACTGCGCGGGAGCAACCTGCGCTGGGGCCTTAAAACTCTCCTTGCCAACGCCGACTCTCAGCTCGCTACCCACGCGAACGTGATCGCTCAGAAAGTCCTGCACCATCCGCTTATCTCCGACTCCACATTTTCCGAAGTCGTGCCGCGCCTGCTCTCGCGCTGGCGGCTGGCCTCGGCGATCCGCAAGGATGAACTGCTGTCGATTCTGCGCTTCTTCGCGCAGCAACCGCCGACCATCCAGCCCGCCGGTGCTGGCGAAACTTGGGACGCCGCGCTCCGACAAGCGTTCGACCAGCTCGCACCCGAACGCGCGGCGAAGCTGGTGCTCGCCGTGCCGAAAGTGAAGGAGATATTTGCCGACGATCCCTCGCTCGCTGAGCTGGCACTGGCGCCAGTCGTTGCCTCGGCGGAAGAGTTGCCGGCGCAGATTGATCGTTGGTTCGACTCAGTGATGGACCGTGTCTCGCAACGCTTCGCGCTTCACACGCGGCTCTGGACGGTGTTCTTCTCCGTCCTCCTCGCCTTCGCGCTGCACCTCGATGCCTTCCGACTCCTCACGCAACTTTCCACGGATGCGGAGTTGCGTGCCCGGCTAGTCGCGAGCGCCGACGCGCTCGTCCACAAGGCCGATGAGACACTCGCACCGCCTGCCGCGACGGATTTGTACGTCCAAACGATGAAGGAACTCATCCGAGCCAATCCCAAAGAACTCGGAAAGCTTCCAGAACCTACCGGGTTTACTGACCTCGCCGGCGCGAAAGCGTGGCTGGCTGCTCAGTTGAAGTCCGCCGAAATTCCAAACGCCGAACTCTGGCTAAAGCAGTACGAATCTGTAATCTCCCGGGCGAGTCTCCGCGCCTCCGCCGCCGATTTGCGCGACATCCTCGACAATAAGTTGAAGTTCCAACTCATACCCGATCCCTACCCACAACCCTTCTACAACTACTGGACCCCGAGCTGGCTCCACCTCTGGGGCGTGATTGCGAGTGCCGCGTTGCTCAGTCTTGGAGCACCTTTTTGGTTCAACATGCTAAAGTCCATGAGCAACTTACGCCCCGTCCTTGCCAACAAGCAGGCGCAGGAAGCCGCCCAGACCACAGATCGCTAGTATTCGGCCCGCGAACCTGAGAAGGAAAGAATTCCCCATGTTCTATCCGGCCAGTAAAATCAAATACGATCAAAACTGAACTGACCCGTTGAGTGGTGCCGAAACAATGCCAGATGTGCCTGTCGATATCCTTGAACATCGATCTGCCAAAAAAAAGACAGGCCACGGAGGTCCGGGATTAGACACGTCCTATCCGCTGGGATTCCAAAGCACGAGAGCGAACGAACGTTCGGCAAAGCTGCGATTTTTCTTTGCGGTCAGCCTTTGATGGCTTAGCTCGCGTCACGCGCGTACCAATCTACTTTGCGCGTCACGTACATCACGATCGCCAGCACGATGAAGAGCGCGATTGCGCCCATGAGCAGGGCGTAATCCTGTTGCCGCAAAGTGATGTAGAGAAACAGGTAAACGCCTCCCAATCCGGCGCCGATCATGAACGTGCGCACACCGCCACCCAGGAAAAAGCGGCAATACCAGGTGATCAACGCTGTCGAGACAACTGCCGCGATCAGATAAGCCCAGCTGAATCCGATAAATTCCGAAATCGACAATAGCAGCAGATAAAACAAACAAAGCGCTGCGCCGACCATCAGATATTGAAACGGATGAATTTTCTGTCGCGCGGTGATTTCGAAGAGAAAGAACGCCGTGAAAACGAGCACCAGAAACAGCACGCCGTATTTGATCGAGCGTTCGACGTAACGATACGCGTCCAGGATCGACAGGAACTGCGCGCCGAAAAGCGAATTCGAAACCGACTGGGTGGTGAAACGCTCGTTGCCAGTCGCGGCTCGTCCACGATTGCGGATAATCGCGTCCATAATACGAAACCTTCCATTTCGCATCGAATCCGTCCGGGCACACTGATCGCTCGGCCGGAAGAAACGCGCCGCGAAATCCCAGATCGGGCCAGTTCGATTTCAGCGTCGCTTCGTTTTGCACGCCGAACGGCGCAAAGAAAATCCCCTCGCTGCCATTGAAATCCAGCGGAATCGAAAACTGAATCTCAGCTGCAATCGGCTGGTCGCTGCCAAGCGGGGCAGTTGCGCCCGTCGTGTATCCCGGAACCTGCGAACCGGGCAGCATCGGATGTTTGGTGCCGCCCCAATCCAGCACAATCGCCTCGCGCGTCCCGCGCAGATCGTTGATCGCGATGGTGACAAACGCGTCCTTCCATTGCACATCCTTCAGATCGATCTTGAGCGGGCCGAAATCGGGCGGCGCAAATTTGCCCGAAAGCGTCGTCTGCGCACGATAAACCACCGCATCGTAAATCCCGCGATGCAACATTTGCGTCTCCACATTGCCTGAGACATTCAGCGTTTCGGGCAGGAAATACGCGTTCGCTGTGGCAGTCTCTTCCACTTCACGCCGCTCCATTTTTCCGTCCGGCGCCGGCAACTTCTTTTACCGTCTTGAATTTGTATTGATACGGAATTCCAAGCACCGGCCCGATCACGATTTTGTTCTCTTCCCCACGATGAAGTGATATCGGCCACCGCCTCATTCCGCCGTTGCAATCGCTCGCTTAGCACGCCGGTGATCATTGCCAGCGGAATCAACAACACCAGGACGAGCGCGAGGACTCCGAGCAATTTGCGAATCGTGATACGGCGCCGCCCGAAAAACGGCTGCGATTTTTGCAAAGGCGGCGACGCTTGGACCTCAGGTATGCCGCGATGTTGAATCAGAGAAATAAGACCAGGTCAACGACTTCACCATCCAACTCTCCGGCAGCTCACTGGCAGCGAAGCGCCTCGACGGCGTTTCGCAGAAACGCCCTACAACGTCTGGGCAATGAGGAATGAGATATCGCCGATGCAGTCTCCGAATCGCCAGAGGTTGCCGGGAGTGGTCACTATTGCTCGTTTTAACCCCTCACCTCAGTCCTCTCCCCTCGGGAAGGGGCGAGGCGGAATTATGCACGACGGGGGAGATGGCAAATCAGAGGTTCATTATGCTCGGGTTCGCCACCGCCGGCGGATTCGCGCGGCTTCGCGCATGAAGTTTGGGTTTCGGATTATCTTCGTCGCATTTTGCGGAGCTGAGTCGCTTCGGACGAACAGCGACAGGCAATCAATCAAGCGTCTGCCTCGCCAGTTCACTAGCTCCTGAGTGATGCAATGCAGGCCGTTCTGCGCGCAGAAAACACGAAATAACTCAGCGGTCATACCGGGGTTCCGATGATGCGCCCAATCGAGAATCTTCGCCTTGATCAACGGTTTGGCTAGATGCTCCGGAAGCCGTTCGCGTGGCGAATTAACGTATTCGCCAAAATTGGAGTGATGAATGAAACCCTTGCCCCCGTTTTTCAACTTAAAACCAAGTTCGCGCAAATACCCTTCGACGATTTCGCGGTCCGGATGCACGAAAGAATCGAAACTGAACACGAAATCGATCGACGCGTCGGGCACCATCGATAACGAGCGGCCGTCGTTCAGGCAACAGCGCACATGCGATTCGGCCGTGAAACGCTCGCGACACGCGTCGATGCATTCAACCGATTTATCAACGGCCCACAATTGCTCGCAGTAATCCTTGAGGTAATGCGTCCACCGTCCAAAGCCGGGCGCAATTTCCAAAATCGCGCCAACTGGTAGACAATCGCGAATGCGCGGAAAAATTGTGCCGTTCCATTGCGCATGCGAGGTACCCCACGGTTCCGACCATTCCTCGCCCGCCTCTTTCCAATCGTATTTCATCTACTCGCGACGGATTTAAACGATCTCACAAATATCATTCTGAGCGAAGCGAAGAATCTCTGATGAACCTCCGTCTGTCGCCGCCAATTTCCTCCGGCGTCTAATTTGTGACGTTTGAGCTCTGCGCTCTGAACAATTGCGGACGGCGGAAATTGAAGCACCGACACGTGAATGCGAGTAAATGCTTCCCACGACGGAAAACGTCATCAAAATCCGTGGCCGCTGCGCGTGCGTAAATTCGTTTGCATATCACAGTTTCGATGTAAGATATGTGGTCGTTTGAACTTCGACTCAACTCCGCAATGCGGACGCGATTCTTATTCCAAGATATAACTGGATGAGATGGCGATGTTCATCGCTCGCGGCACAGGCACCGGAGTTTTGCTGCGAAGAGTTCTGACGGAATTCGAATTGCTTCCTTCGCAATAGCAATCGTTATCTTCCGGCAGTTTTATCAAGCAGATGACGTTGCAACATATTACTTAAAAATTTAGGACATTTACAAACTTGGACACTTCAACACCCCACAGTCACCTCATCCCTCCACACGGTGGAGAACTCATTAATCTCACTATAGACGCCGAAAGGGCGGCCGAACTAAAAACTCAATCGAGGGACTTCCCTTCGTGGAATTTGACGGCCCGCCACATCCGCGATCTTGAACTGCTGCTGAACGGGGGTTTCTCTCCCCTACGCGGCTTTATGAACAAGGCAGATTACGAAGGCGTCTGCCACAACATGAAGCTTACGAGCGGCGTTCTCTGGCCGATGCCGATCACCCTCGATGTCCCCGAATCCTTCGCTAAAACGCTGAAACCAGGGAGCAGTAAAATCGCGCTTCGGGATGCAGAAGGAGTAATGCTCGCGGTACTGCACGTGGAAGATGTGTGGCAACCGGACCGTAGAGCCGAAGCGAAGGCGGTTTTTAACAGCACCAGCCCGGTTCACCCCGGGGTAAGTTACCTGCTGAACAAAGAAAACCCATGGTACGTGGGCGGGCGTATCGAAGGTTTCCAGTCGCCGACGCATTACGATTTCAAGGATCTCCGGCTAACTCCGGCTGAATTGCGAGTCGAATTTGCCCGGCTTGGTTGGCGGCGTGTCGTGGCATTTCAGACGCGTAATCCCATGCATCGCGCGCACGTGGAATTGACTCTCCGCGCCGCGAAACAGGTTGAAGCTAGCCTGCTGATCCATCCCTCGGTTGGGGTAACCAAGCTTGGCGACGTCGATTACTTTACGCGGGTTCGGTGTTATCAACTCCTGCTCGCGAAGTACCCGCATGGGACGGCAAAACTTTCCTTGTTGCCACTTGCGATGCGCATGGGGGGACCGCGCGAAGCGATTTGGCACGCCCTGATTCGCAAGAATCACGGCTGCACACACCTCATCGTGGGACGCGATCACGCCGGCCCAGGCAAAGACGCGGACGGAAAACCGTTTTATGGGCCGTACGAAGCTCAAGAGTTATTCAGGAAACACGAAGCTGATATCGGCGTAAGCATGGTTCCGTTTAACATGATGGTCTATGTGGAAGATGAAGATAAGTATTTTCCAGAGAACGAAGTTCCCAAGGATAAACACGTTTTGCACCTCTCTGGCACAGAATTGCGTCAACGATTAAATGAAGGGCGCGACATTCCTGCGTGGTTTACCTATCCCGAGGTCGTACAGGAACTACGGCGCAGTTTTCCACCCCGGCACAGACAAGGCCTGACAGTCTTTTTCACCGGCCTCTCCGGCGCCGGCAAATCGACCATTGCCAGCGTTTTGGTCACTAAATTTCTCGAAGTGGGCGGTAGGCCAGTGACGCTTTTGGATGGCGATTTGGTTCGCAAGCATCTTTCTTCAGAACTCGGCTTTTCCAAGGAACACAGAGATCTTAACATTCACCGCATCGGATACGTCGCTTCTGAGATTACCAAAAATGGCGGCATCGCAATTTGTGCACCGATCGCGCCGTATGACTCCACTCGCAAACATGTGCGCGCCATGATCGAGCCGCTTGGCGGATTCATTATGGTGCATCTCTCCACTTCGGTTGACGTATGCGAACAGCGCGATCGCAAAGGTCTCTACGCGAAGGCGCGAGCCGGAATTATCAAGGAGTTCACCGGCATTTCGGATCCCTACGAGGAGCCTACTGATGCAGAGGTGGTGATCAATACAGCCGAGTTCACACCTGAAGAAGCTGCGCAGGAAATCATCCTACATTTAGAGCGGGAAGGCTTCATCGGACTTAATGAAGACGGCTCCTGAACGCGAAGCGAAATTCATTTTGAGAATCTCGTCGGACGCGCGCATCTATGCGTCGGCTGCAGACCTGCATCCCGGAACATCGTGTTAAAAACGATATCTTCACCTCAATCCACGCGCGATGCGCAGGACAGGGCCTTAGAGAAGGATCCGAAAAAGGCGCGGACGCGAGTCATGGTCATTGGACTGGACTGTGCAGCGCCTGAGTTGATCTTCGATCGCTGGCTTGATGATTTGCCAAACTTGAAGTCGATCTACCGTAGCGGACTGCACGGACTGCTCCGCTCGTGCGATCCGCCCATCACGGTGCCGGCCTGGTCGGTGATGATGTCCTCCAAGAGTCCCGGCCAGCTTGGAGTTTACGGGTTCCGAAACCGTGCGGATTATTCCTACGATAAGTATTCCATCGCCAACTCCCTTGCGATTAAGGAAGACCGGCTCTGGGAAATTCTATCTCGCAGCGGAAAGCGCTCCATTGTCATAGGCGTACCGGGAACCTACCCCCCGCGACCGCTGAATGGCTTAATGGTGACCGACTTTCTCACTCCAGACACGAGCTGCGAATACACGCATCCGCCTGAACTGAAACAAGAGATTGAGCGGCTGGTTGGCGAATATATTTTGGATGTGCGTGATTTTCGATCCGGCAACAAGGAGAAGATTCTGGCCGATATTTACGAGATGACCCGGAAGCGCTTTCAGCTCGCGCGGCATTTGCTTGCGAAGGAAGATTGGGATTATTTTATGATGGTCGAAATGGGTGTGGATCGTATCCATCATGCGTTTTGGGACGATATGGATCCGGCTCATCGCTTTTATCTGCCTGGCAACAAATTTGAGAACGCGATTCGTGACTATTATCGAGAAGTGGACCGTGAAATTGGCGAATTACTCACATTTGCCGACGAAGGAACGGCTGTGCTGGTCGTTTCTGATCACGGTGCCAAGCGCATGGATGGGGGGATCTGCGTTAACGAATGGCTGCTTGCAAATGGCTATTTGGCTCTGGCCGAAAAGCCTCTCCGCGCAACACCGCTCTCCAAAGTCAAAATTGATTGGTCCCGGACGAAGGCATGGGGTGACGGCGGATATTACGCGCGTGTCTTTCTCAACGTCGCGGGCCGGGAGCCAAACGGAACCATCGCGCCGGGTGATTATGAGAAGGTGCGTGATGAACTAATCGCCGGATTGAAAGCAATTCCGGATGAAAAAGGAAACGAAATTGGCACGCAGGTTTTTCGGCCGGAAGAACTGTATCGGGCGGTGCGCGGCGTGGCGCCAGATTTGATTGTTTATTTTGGAAGTCTCTACTGGCGCTCCGTTGGCACAATTGGCGGCGGCAAAATACATACTTTCGAAAATGACACGGGGCCAGACGGGGCCAACCACGCGGAGAACGGCATTTTTCTTTTCCGGCCAGCTAAAGGTGGTCTCTCGAATGGACGCCGATTGAACGGACTTCGTATAATCGATATTGCACCAATGGTTTTGCAGTTATTTGGATTGGCGGTTCCCCCAGATATGGAGGGGAAAACATTTGCCGCCTCCGATTTGTCATGACTGCGCATCGTCGAAATTTCCTCAAGCAAATAAGAATGGTCCGCGCTCGTGCGCCTTTGCGGCTAAGCTTCGGAGGAGGCGGTACTGATCTCTCACCTTACGCCGATACGCGCGGCGGCTGTGTGCTCAATGCCACGATCTCGCGCTATGTTTATGGTACATTGGTGCCAAAGTCGGAACGTTCGATCGGCTTTCGCTCGTTCGATTATGGAACGATCGTTTACTGGACCCAGGAGGAACACTTCCAGTTCGACGGGCAAATGGATCTCGTTAAAGGGGTGCTGAAGCGCTTCGAACTCGATAAGTTTCGCACGGAAGGTTTCGATCTCTTCGTTCATGCCGACGCGCCGCCGGGCTCCGGGCTCGGAAGTTCCTCGACATTTACCGTCGCGTTGATTGGCTTGTTCCGTGAGTTGCTTGGCCTACCGATCACCCCTGCTGGCATGGCGGCTTTGGCTTTCGAGATCGAACGCAACGACGTCGGAATCAAAGGCGGTCGTCAGGACCAGTATGCGGCGGCCTTCGGCGGCTTCAATTTTATGGAATTCAATGGTGAAGAGGTCATGGTCACTCCGCTGCGACTTAGCGAGTTCTTGATCAACGAACTCGAATACAATCTCATCCTCTGTTTCACCGGGAGCCGCGAATCCCAGCCGATCATCGACAGTCAGATGGAGAGCGCGAAGAAGCATGAAGCGGAACCGCTCGCGGCGATGGACCAAGTTAAGGCGATCGCGATCGAGATGAAGAAAGCGTTGCTCGCAGGCGATCTCGACCATTTTGGTGAAATGCTGCACGAAGGTTGGTTACAGAAGAAGAAAATGGCCAAGGGCATTACCACGCCTCGCATTGACGAGCTTTACGAAGAGGCGCGCAAAGCCGGGGCCATCGGTGGCAAGATCACTGGTGCCGGGGGCGGTGGTCACCTTTTGCTCTACTGCCCATTTAACAAGCGACACATCGTTCGGGAGCGTCTGAGCGCGCTCGGAACTTCAGTGACCGATTTTCGATTCGACCCAGTGGGCATGCAAACTTGGAGGGTTTACAAATGAACATCCAGCGAATGCCCCGCCAGCACAACTTTACCGAAGCCTGCATGAGGTCTAACCTGCTCACCGCATGAAGAAGGTTCCGAGGGCAGTCGTCATCGGTTTGGACGCCGCGACTTGGACGGTTATCCGGCCATTGATGGCGGAAGGGAAAATGCAGAACCTGGCGAAACTGATGAAGACCGGCGTCTCAGGCGCGCTCGAGTCCATTCTCCCGCCGATTACTCCACCGGCTTGGACCTCCTTCATGACCGGGAAAAATCCAGGCAAACATGGCATCTTTCACTTTGTCGAAACGGAACACGGCGGTTACGCAATGAACTACGCGAATGCGACGTCGCGCCGTGCGCCGACTGTGTGGAAGCTTTTGAACAACGCTGGCTACTCGGTCGGCACGATGAACATTCCGTTCACTTATCCACCGGAACCTCTGAACGGATTCCAGATTTCCGGAATGGATACGCCTTCCGAAACCAGTCCCTTCATTCATCCTCCCGAGCTGCGGGAGGAATTGGTCAAGCACGTCGGAGGAATTCAACTCGATCTCCGGTTCCTCGGTTCGATGTCGACCGACGAACGACGCAACCAAGTCCTCGCGGAGATGAAACAGTTGGACGAGCAGTGGACCAAGGCTGCGCTCTATCTGCTGCAAAATCATCCCCAGGACGTGATGATGTTTGTCTTTATGTCGATTGATACAGTCCAGCACTACTTCTGGCAGCATATGGACAAGGATCATTTCATTCACGATCCAAAACTGGCACCGAAGTTTGGGGACGCAGTCCGCAAGGTGTATGAGCGACTCGACCTTGCAGCCGGCCAGATCATCGATCGCCTCCCGCCCGAGACCACTGTCTTCGCTATCTCAGACCATGGCGGCGGCCCGGTCGTGGACCGGACGATTTTCCTTAACCGTTACCTGGCCCAGCTCGGGCTCCTGCATTACCACGAGAAAGCGACCTCCGGCATTCGCAAGTTAGGCAGGAAGATCCTGCGCCTTGGCTTCTCCTTGCTGCGCAGCACTCTCAGTTCGCGTCAGAAAAGCCGACTCGCTCTACTCTTTCCCACGATCCTGCAGAAAAGCGAAATGGCTTATACATCCTTTACGAGCATCGACTGGAACCGGACCAAGGCTTACTGCAGCGAGGTGCTCGCTTCACCTCCGAGCATCTGGATCAATCTCAAAGGAGTGAAGCCGCAAGGTACCGTGGATCCAGCAGAATACGATGCTCTTGTCGACTTTATCGTCGAGAAGCTCAGCGAGCTAAAGGATCCGCGCACGGGTAAACCAGTCATTAACCGCGTCTACCGTCGCAATGAAATCTTTCACGGTCCGTTCGCCCATGAAGGCGCTGACGTTGTCCTCGACTGGTGGAGTGAGGACAGCCTTTTCTCAACTCAGCCTAGCTTCCCCGAAGATACCAATAAGCCGGCGCTCATCATTCGGGAACATCGGCCGTCGGAGACATCCGAATGGGGTGGTACGCACCGGCTCCATGGAATCGTGATAGGCCGTGGGCCGGCTTTTAAAAATGGCGCCGAGATCGCGAACGCGCAGCTTATCGATATTGCCCCGACACTTCTTCATTTACTCGACGTGCCTGTACCGGAAGATATGGACGGCAAAGTCCTGACGGGCCTTTTTCACCCCGACTTTCTTTCAGCGCACGCGGTCCGCGCCGGAGTGGCTTCCGGAACGTCCGGGGCCGATCGTCCGAGCGGTTATACCGACGAGGAGTCTGCCAAAGTCGAGGAACGTCTTCAGGCTCTCGGCTATCTCGAATAGCCCAAGAGATTTGCTCACCATGTTTCAAACGATTCGTGCCGATATAGACCGTAAAATCCGCGGATACGGAGTGCGGCCCAAAGACAAAACTTTTTTTCGTAAACGCATCACCCCTTTGCTCGAACTCGGAACAGCGGCAGTGGTCGTGTATCGTTTCGGGCGCTGGGTTTACAGCATCAAAATTCCCGTCCTCCGTCAGTTGCTAATTTTTATTTATCTGGTCGTTAACACAGTTTGCCTCATGCTCACAGGCATCCATATCCAGCGGGAGAGCGACATCGGACCCGGGTTGGTTGTCCACAATTGCAGTTGCATCTTTATTCTAGCCACGCGAATTGGCCACAGTTGCACAGTTAATCAGGGCGTGAGCGTTGCTAGTGTCCGCGGGACCGGCTGGCCGACCATTGGCAATAATGTTTATCTCGGTGCTGGATGTAAGGTGATGGGGGGCGTGACCGTAGGCGATAACGTCGTGGTCAGCGCAAATTCGCTCGTTATCGCCGATGTTCCAAGCAACTGCACAGTACCTGGGCGTGCCAGCTCGTATCATTTCTCGCCAGCCCGTTAGTCCGTATCTCAAATCTCCGGTTATCACCACATGAGAAAGGCTGCGCCAAATAGGAGGAACGGAGCCGGCTATTCGATCGCCATGGTAGCGGCCTGTCCCTTCCCCGCGAATTACGGCTCCCCCGCTAGCATCCGGGAGATGTCCGACACGCTTTCAGACATGGGGCACAACGTTCATATCGTCACGTACCCGACCGGTCAGGAAGGAATCCGCGTTCGCCGCGCCAAAGTTCATCGGACCGCGGCTTTTCGGCCGGAGAAGAATACCAAGATCGGTCCCCGCGCAGAGAAGTTTGTGCTCGATTTTCAGTTACTCCGGCTCCTTTGCCGAGTCATCCGTCGCGAGCACATAGATATTATTCATGCGCATAACTATGAAGGCGCGCTTGTCGGAATCATGGCCAAGTGGCTGACCGGAGTGCCGCTTCTTTATAATGCGGTCAATACGATGGCTGATGAGTTAGCCGGTTATCGGTTCATCCGGCCCGCCTGGCTGGCTCACGGACTTGCGCGCGGCCTCGATTGGTTCACGCCGATCTTTCCGAATCACATTACGGCTGTGTCACCTGAACTTCGGAGCTGGTTTATCGACCAGGGTGTTCCCGCCACCAAGGTAGACTTGGTTCCGGCGGGTATCGAACCGGAGTTGTTTGATCATCCCGAGCCGGAAAAGCTTCGCCAAAGGTATCAGCTCGATGGCCGCCAGGTCGTCATGTACACCGGAGTCCTGAACGCCTATCAAAGAATCGATTATCTGCTAAGGGCTTTCGCAGTTGCGTTGCGAGAAAAACCGGATTCGCTTCTACTGATCGTTAGTGCGCAGGTATCGGAATCAGAGGAGAAAGAAAATCGGCAGTTGGCAGCGGAACTGGGAATCTCGCCCTCGGTCATCTGGATATCGCCGCACACGTTGCAAGATCTCCCGAGTTTTCTCGCGCTCGCTGATGTTTGCGTAGTGCCGCGGCCCGAGTGCCCCGGTCATCCGATAAAATTGTTGAACTACATGCTCGCTGGAAAACCGATCGTTTCCTTCGCTGGCGGAGCCAAAGGCGTCCGCCATTTGCATGATGCTTTCATCGTTTCTAATCACGATTGCGAGGCCTTGGGCCACGGAATTGTCACTCTCCTGAATGATCGAAAACTCGCAGCCGAGTTGGGCGCTAACGCGCGAGCCACAGTGCTGGCCAACTTCGATTGGCGGCATATTTGCACGAAGATCGAGCGCATTTACGACAGGCTTTTGGAGGCGCCAGAGTCGACCCGCATGCGAACTGAGACCGCCGCGCCGCCACGCCGAGAGGCTGATAGACTTCGTCACGTGGCTTCGCCAATAGCGCACACTTTTGCCGGGTTCTGGACCTTCCTCATCCTGGCAGCGCAGTTGAAGACTCGGCTCGCTGCACAGTGGCGCCAATGGGTTCCGCGACTCGGCGTGCTGATATTGCTCGCCAATTTGCCTGATCTCGATTTTCTCCCGGTCTGCTTCGACGGAAACGCGAAGAATCTGCATCACAGTTTCACCCACAGCCTGACATTCGCTATCTTGGTATCGCTGGCTTTGAGCTGCGCGTGGCGGATCGTGCCAGGTTTCTGGCGAAGTACCCTTCTCTACTTCACGGCGTACAGTTCACATCTTCTGATCGACTTCTTTAGCGGAACCAAGATCGGGTGGACTCATACTGGATTTGGTATGCCGCTGTTTTGGCCGTGGTCCAAAGAGTTCAGTTCGCCGTTGATATTAACTTTTGGTGTCCGTCACAAAGATTTTGCCGCGTTATTCAGCCTCGACAACGTTTGGTCTTGCACTTACGAATTATTAACTTGCAGTGCGATTACGGTAGTCGCTCTCGCACTATGGAAACGAAGACTGAAATCGCGGTCGTTTGAAAATTTCGGCTCAGCAGAAGACGTGGTTTTGCGATCCAGGCGACAGTTCGTGCGGAAATCCTCATCGGCCGGTTCAAAATCGCTGTCCTTGACCAGTGCTCGGTTGTCCGAATTACCAGCGGAAATCCACACCGAGCTAAATCGTAGCCCTCCAAAGATTAGGCTTGACCATTCGCGTGTAAAACTAAAGTCTTATGACTGGAATGCGGCTGTTGGGAAGCGTTGCTAAATTCGTTTTAGATCACGTCAACCGACGTCCCAACGCACTAACTATGAAAACATATCGCCTGTCTTTGCTGTTGATTGGTTTTGCCTTCGCTTCCTCGGCTTTGGCCCAATCCCTTTTTTGTCCCTCGAGATTGTCCAATGACGTCGCTGTGATCGACACCTCGACCAACCAGGTCATCACCCATATCCCAGTAGGCACTTTCCCGATTCGTATTGAGATGACACCGAATCGGCTCAAGGCCTTTATTTCCAACGAGCACTCCAATAGCATCTCGGTTCTAGACACGGTGGCGCGCACGAACATTGCCACCATCCCGGTGGACCCGAGACCCGGAGAGATGGCTGTCACGCCGGATGGTGGACGTCTTTTCGTCCTGCATCAAACTAACATCCCCAATGATCAAAGGCACTGCGCCGTCGACGTCATTGATACGGCAACCAATCTAGTCATCACCACTCTCCTTATCAACGGGGATTCGGCCAAAGACATCTTGATCACGCCGGATGGACGCTTCGCATATATCGCGAACTCTTCCTATCCAGAAGTGGACGTGATTGATACCGCCACCTACCAGCTAACGATAATCCCCGCCGGGGCTCGCTACCCGCCGTCTTTGCATCTCTCCCGCGGGTGACCGCGTCTACGGCACTAACTACCACGAGGACACCGTATCCGCCATCGACACGGCGACGAAACAACTGATCGCGACCATTCCTGTTGGACTAAGCGCGCGTCCGATGGGAATTGCCATTACCCCCAACGGCGAGGAGGTTTACGCGACCAACCAGCATGCTGGGACAGTCTCTGTCATCGATACCACTACATTGACTGTGATCGCGACCATCCCTACCGGAGCACCATTGCCAGAGAGTGGTAATTACGCGTGATGGAACGAAGGCCTTCGTAGAAAATGGATGGTCCAACACTGTTTCGGCCATTAACACCGCCACGCATACGGTCAGCGCAACGCTCCCCGTCGGAAGCCATCCTTGGACTATCCTGGCCAGCCCGAGACGATATGAAACTGTACGTGTGCAACGGCAACCAAGCACGACTATAACGGTTATCGATATTCCGTCGCTGACCGTCTCTGACACAATTGCTGATGTAGGGTCGCACCCCTTTGACCTGGCATTTGGTCCGTAGCCGTCGGCCCGAATGCGAATCACCGCTATAAGGCAGTGAACGCGATGTTGCTCAATGAGTTTCTCAAAGAGCATCGCGAGGCGGAAGAGCAAGAGCACAAGCTCGCCGCGCAAGATAGCAGGTTGCAGCGGAATGCGACGATTCGTCCAGCTAACGAGAAACTGCGCTTCTATCCGGTCATCGCAGTCCCCGCCGTGAACTCGTTCTGAAGCAAGCACATTTCATGACCACGGAAGAAGTAGGAGACATCGAATTAATGTCGTTTCGGCGCAGCAGAAGAAGTGATTTTGCGAGCGAGCCGACAGTTCGTGCGGAGATCCACCCCTGGCGGGTTCAAAACCGCTGTCCTTGACCGGTGTGTTCGTTGTCCAATCACCAGCGGACATCCACACCGGCGTAAGTCGGAGGTTTCCAAAAATTAGGCTTGACATATTTCGGCGGTGGATTGCCTAATACTGGCCTTAGGTATGAAAACATATCGCTTGCCTTTGCTGTTAATTATTTTCGCCTTTGCCTTCGCTTCATCGGCTTTGGCCCAATCGGCGCAGATGTCGCCCACGCGCCAGCGTTCTCTTTTTTGCCCCGCGAGATACTCTGATGAGGTTGCTGTGATCGACACCTCGACCAACCAGATAGTCACCCAAATCCCCGTGGGCGCTTTCCCGATTCGTATTGCGATGACACCGGATCGGCGCACGGCCTTCGTTAGCGACGGGCACTCCGGAACCATCTCGGTTCTAGACACGGTGGCACTCACGAACATTGCCACCATCCCGGTGTACAGGAAAACCGGAGAGAGCTCGAGGTCACGCCGGATGGTGGACGTCTTTTCGTCATCCATCAAACTCACCTCGATGGTGATCCTTTTCACTCCCCCGTCGCCGTCATTGATACGGCAACCAATCTACTCATCAACACTGTCCTTATCCCCGGGCAAGGGGCCAAAGACATCTTGTTCACGCTGGACGGACGCTTCGCATATATCGCGAACGCGGGCTTTGGCGAAGTGGACGTGATCGATACCACCACCTACCAACTAACGAGTATTCCCACCCCAGGTTTCGCCCGTCGTCTTTGCATCTCTCCCGCGGGTGACCGCGTCTACGTCAGCAACAACGGGTCCAACTCCGTATCCGTCATCGACACGGCGACGCAACAAGTGATCGCGACCATTCCTGTTGGACGACGACCGCTCGGAAGTGCCATTACCCCCAATGGCGAGGAGGTTTACGTGACCAACGCTCAGGATGGGACAGTCTCTGTCATCGATACGACCGCATTGACTGTGATCGCGACAATCCATACCGGAATCCGTTGCCAGAGAGTGGTAATTACGCGTGATGGAACGAAGGCCTTCGTACAAAATGGATTTTCCGACACTGTTTCGGCCATTGACACCGCCACGCATACGGTCATCGCAACGATCCCCGTCGGACACCGTCCTTGGACTATCTTGGCTAGCCCAGACGATAGGAAACTGTATGTGTGCAACGGCGGCGACACGACTGTAACGGTTATCGATATTCCGTCGCTGACGGTCTCTGACACAATTGCTGATGTAGGATTGTCGCCCTTTGACCTGAATTTTGGTCCGTAGCCGTCGGCCCGAATGCGAATCGCCGCTATGAGGCAATGCACGCCGATGTTTGCTCAACGAGTTCCTCAAAGAGCGCATCGCACAGTCGAGCAGTTGGAGAAACAAGTCGAAGCGTTGACTGCTGGCCTACAAAAAGTGAGCGCACAACTTGAACTGAACAAACCCGACCCGCAAACGGTTCTCAACGATCAGTAAGGCAGTCGCTAGGTTTCCCATCGAGCAAAAATCCACTGCGCGGCCACAAGTTCGATACTCTTGAGGGGGCATTCCGGTGGCCTTTGCTGTCCAATGGACTGGAAAGCTGACCGTAAATAGCCGACAGGCGCAGCGCCCGAATTGGAGATTTTTTGCGCTTGACGTTTTTCCTCGTGATTGACACTCTCCGGATTGCGTCAAGTTCGTTAGGCGTCTCCCGAGAGCTCCGCCTGACCCTCTTTCCGCAGGGGTCAACCGCGACCAGGGCTCGCGTCGCAAAAGTGAAGTGTAACTATGAAAACGAACAACAAACTTAGCGCTTACATTCTTCGCGGCAGCACGACCGCGCTATTCTTCTCGTGCGTGATTGTCGCCCTCTGTTCGGCAATCAATCTACCTGAGCAACCTCCCAAGGCTCGCCCTCCGCGAGGTAACGCCGTTTTCGGTGCGAATGGACACGCGAGCGTCGCATCCATGCCCGCGTCTGCGAGCGACAACGCGCGGAAATCGGCGCGGTTCAAGTTTGCTTCGAGCCGCCAACGCGTCGGCGGACGTGAAATCGCCGGGTTCAGTGCGCGCCAGGCGGCGACGGGGCAGGAGGAAAACCTGATACCGCCGGCCGGACTCAAGCCGGTGGAGCAGGAAGCGTGGCTGGCGATGGCGCGCCGGCAGGAGGCGAGTGGCGGCATGGAGTTTACCAGCTTTTATCCGGCGCGTTACAACGAGCCGTTCGTTGTGCAAGGCGAAGGGGTGCGCGTGGCCGTGCGGCCGGTGGGCGGCACGGATGTGAAAGCGCAGATCGACAACAACGGCCAGGTGATCTATCGCGGGGCGTATCTGGAGACCGATAGCGTGCATGCGGTGAGCGCCGGGCGCAGTGAAGAGTTTCTCTTTTTGCAGGATGACTGTGCGCCGCGGGAGTTTGAGTATGAGTTGAGCGAGCTGAGCGCCGGGACGCGTGTGGAATTGGTGAAGGGCGAAGTGCACTTTAGCAACAAGGCGGGGCAGGGAGTAAAGATCGAAGCGCCGTGGTTGATCGAAGCGACGGGGGAGCAGCGCGCTGGAGCGGTGCGCTGGGAGCTTGAGGAGAGTAAAAGCGGAGCGCCACACCGGTTGCGGCTGGTGGTGGCCAAAGGGCTGAGTTATCCTGTGCTGATCGATCCTAGCTGGGTTCCCACTGGCAGCCTTGTCACGGCACGCTCCCGACACACGGCGACGCTGCTGCCCAATGGCAAGGTGCTGGTGGCTGGCGGAAACGATGGCCACGCCGCCTTGAGCAGCGCGGAGCTGTATGATCCGGCGACTGGCACGTGGACGGCGACCGGCAGCATGGGCACCGCACGCGATCGACACACGGCGACGCTGCTGCCCAACGGCAAGGTGCTGGTGGCGGGGGGACAGCGATGAGTTGAACGGGTTCTTGAACAGCGCGGAGCTGTATGATCCGGCAACTGGCACGTGGACGGCGACTGGCAACCTTGGCACCGCACGCGCCTATCACACGGCGACGCTGCTGCCCAATGGCAAGGTGCTGGTGGCGGGGGGATCCAATAATGGTTTTCAAGTCTTCAGCAGCGCGGAGCTGTATGATCCGGCGACTGGCACGTGGACGGCGACCGGCAGCCTGGGCACCGCACGTGCCATTCACACGGCGACGCTGCTGCCCAATGGCAAGGTGCTGGTGGCGGGGGGACATCGGTGGCTTTCAAGTCTTCAGCAGCGCGGAGCTGTATGATCCGGCGACTGGCACGTGGACGGCGACCGGCAGCCTGGGCACCGCACGCGATCGACACACGGCGACGCTGCTGCCCAGCGGCAAGGTGCTGGTGGCGGGGGGAGACAATGGTGCTGGTGTCTTGAGCAGCGCGGAGCTGTATGATCCGGCGAGCGGGACGTGGACGGCGACCGGCAGCCTGGGCACCGCACGCTACGAATCACACGGCGACGCTGCTGCCCAATGGCAAGGTGCTGGTGGCGGGCGGAAACAATGGCCCTGGTCGCCTTGAGCAGCGCGGAGCTGTATGATCCGGCGAGTGGGACGTGGACGGCGACCGGCAGCCTGGGCACCGCACGCGCACGACACACGGCGACGCTGCTGCCTCAACGGCAAGGTGCTGGTGGCGGGGGGAGAGAATGGTAGTGGTGACTTGAGCAGCGCGGAGCTGTATGATCCGGCGATTGGCACCTGGACGGCGACCGGCAGCCTTGTCACCGCACGTCACGCTCACACGGCGACGCTGCTGCCCAATGGCAAGGTGCTGGTGGCGGGGGGAACGAATGGTGTTATGCCTTGAGCAGCGCGGAGCTGTATGATCCGGCGAGCGGCACCTGGACGGCGACCGGCAGCCTTGTCACCGCACGCTCCTTTCACACGGCGACGCTGCTGCCCACATGGCAAGGTGCTGGTGGCGGGGGGATCCAATGGTTCTGACTTGAGCAGCGCGGAGCTGTATGACCCGGCGAGCGGGACGTGGACGGCAACCGGCAGCATGGGTACCGCACGCGATGTTCACACGGCGACGCTGCTGCCCACTGGCAAGGTGCTGGTGGCGGGAGGACTGGTAACAGTGGTTCCTTGAGCAGCGCGGAACTGTATGATCCGGCGAGTGGCACCTGGAGGGCGACCGGCAGCCTTGGCACCGCACGTGACGCTCACACGGCGACGCTGCTGCCCAGCGGCAAGGTGCTGGTGGCGGGGGGATCCAATGGTTCTGACTTGAGCAGCGCGGAGCTGTATGATCCGGCGAGCGGGACTTGGACGGCAACCGGCAGCCTTGGCACCGCACGTGACTCTCACACGGCGACGCTGCTGCCCAATGGCAAGGTGCTGGTGGCGGGGGGAAACAATGGTGTTGTCCTTGAGCAGCGCGGAGCTGTATGATCCGGCGATGTGGCACCTGGACGGCAACCGGCAGCCTTGGCACCGCACGTGACGCTCACACGGCGACGCTGCTGCCCAATGGCAAGGTGCTGGTGGCGGGAGGAAACAATGGCCGTCGCCTTGAGCAGCGCGGAGCTGTATGATCCGGCGACTGGCACCTGGACGGCGACCGGCAGCCTTGGCACCGCACGTGACGCTCACACGGCGACGCTGCTGCCCAATGGCAAGGTGCTGGTGGCTGGAGGAAACAATGGCCCCGCCTTGAGCAGCGCGGAGCTGTATGATCCGGGTCTTGGCTTTGATCCTGGCTGGCAACCCTTACTCACTATGGTCACACCCTTAATCGTGCAGGGTAGCGAGTTAACGGCTTCCGGCTCACGCTTCCAAGGCATCTCCGAAGCTTCCGGCGGCAGCGGTGTGCAGAACTCTTCGTCCAATTATCCGCTGGTCCAACTGCTGAGCCTCGCCAACGAGCAAACGCTTTTCCTGCCCGTGGATGGGATGACAGGCTGGTCGGATAGCTCTTTCACTTCCACGCCAATCACTCTGATGACCACCAGCTCGAGCGGCTTCCCCATTGGTTACGCGCTGGTGACTGTCTTCACCAACGGGATCCCCAGCCAATCGCAGTTCGTACTCGGCGCAACGGCAACGCCGACACCTACGCCGACACCCGGACCGATTCAGCTCCAAGGCAAGGGGAAAAGGGTGGCAGGAATAAATACATCGCGTCTCAAATGGAGGGGGGCGACCTCGGCCAACATCGACGTCTACCGCGATGGGGTTGTGATCGCGACAACGCCGAACGATGGTTTGTATGACGACTCCACCGGCACCACCGGCCAGGCTAGTTTCACGTATAAGGTGTGTGAAGCTGGCACCCAAACCTGCTCTAACAGTGTGACTGTGAATTTCCCGCCCTAAGAGAACAACCAAGCCACTTCTCTATCAACGCGGCGTCTCGGCAACTGCCGGACCAGGCGCGCCGCGTTTCAGTCGCCAGGCGTGATCCGATCTCGCCGTGCGTGCCGAGATATGTGAGGTCCATCAGAGATCAGCCCAAGCGGTAAGACACTGTACGTGACCAATTCCAGCGACACGACTGTAACGGTTATTGATATTCCGTCGCTGACCGCCTCTGACACAATTGCTGATGTAGGATTGTCGCCCTTTGCGCTGGCATTCGGTCGGTAGGTCGGCGGCCCGAATGTGAATCACCGCTATGAGGCAATGCACGCCAATGTTTGCTCAACGAGTTCCTCAAAGAGCATCCGTGAGGCGGAAGAGCACGTCTGTAGTAAAAACATGTTGCCGCGGCGATTTTCTTTCTTGACATCCCTTTTCAAAGTTGTAAAAGGCGATGCACGTTGGCTCCGCACGCACCCACCAGCTGGAGCGGCAATGCCCTGCACGGCCAACTCCAAGAACGCAATCAAAGAAAAAGGGCGCCAGCCAAGTTTTGATATTATGAGAACAAGAATTGTATTTCCAACGGTTGTCGCGGCCACACTGATTTGCGCTAGCCTGAGCTACGGACAGGCAGGCGCCGTCCCGGCCGCGACGCCAATCGACGCGACGTTGTACACCAGGTACCACACAGACCCGAATCAGACGATCATTGACTGGAATGTGTGCGGTTCTCTACCGGGCTCAAAAGGCTGCTATGGCTCCGGGAGTCTGGGCCCGTTCGGAAGGGTTGGCGGAGTGATGGAAGGCGAACCAACGACAAACCTCCATGCGAATACTGTCACTCGGCCCATTTATCTCGTGGATATCTCTAGTGGCCCCAATCAGAACGAGGTCGTGCTCTACGTTTATACAAAGGTCGACACGATTACCACGGATTCCGATACGGTTACTGTTACTTTATCCCAAACAATCAGTCTGCCTCTGGTTGGGGGCCTTTTGGACAACACGAACTATCCAGCGATGGCAGCCAATAAGCAATTCCTTTTCTTTGGAACAAGACAGAACCCGATGGCGGTTGAGATCAACAAGCGCACCTTTAGTGTCACCCAGCTTGGCGGGTTCTCGCCGCCGATCAACATTTATGGAATTACGGCTAATGATTATGGCTACGTGACTCTATCATTTGGAAAGTTTAACACTTCTAACACTGCCTTTATGGTGGTCGGCCCGGACGGCAGCGATGTGGAAGATGGCGTTGGATCGCAGTTCATGTTGAATACTGATCAGGCGATCAAACTTACAGCGGTGAGTGCGTCGATTCAGAGACCTGCGCACGCGGGGATTTCTGATCCTCTCCGGGCTCGCCGGTTCCGCGGTCGGCACGATCAGAAAGAGCGCGTCCCGGCCGCGCCCGCAGCGCCAATCGACGCGACGTTGTACACCAGGTACAACACAGACCCGGCATCAGACCGTCGTTAACTGGAATGTGTGCGGCTCCCTCTCGGGCTCAAAAGGCTGCTATGGCTCCGGGAGTCTGGGCCCGTTCGGAAGGGTTGGCGCACTGATGGAAGGCGAACCAACGACAAACCGCATTGCGAATACCGTCACTCGCGCCATTTATGTCTTGGATCCCGCTAGTGGCTCCAATCAGAACGAGGTCGTGCTCTACGTTTATACAAAGGTCGACACGATTACCACGGATTCCGATACGGTTACTGTTACTCTATCCCAAACAATCAGTCTGCCTCTGGTTGGGGGCCTTTCGGCCATGACACCACAGATGGCAGCCAATAAGCAATTCCTTTTCATTGGAACAGACCAGAGCCCGCAGGCGGTTGTGCTCGACAAGCGTACCTTTAGCGTCACCCAGCTTGGCGGGTCCTCGCCCAGCAACGTTTTTGGAATTTTCGCTAATCAATATGGCTACGCGACTATAACGTTTGGAGCCTTTCGGGGCGGTCACAACGCCTTTATTGTGGCCGGCCCCGACGGCAGCGACAAGGAAGATGGCGATGTAACGCAGTTCATGTTGGATACTGTAATGGGGCTGCCGCTTCGTCCGTAGCTCGGCGGCGACGTTGTGGTATTTGAATCCGCGCACTTCTGCGAGGAACTGATTGGACAGGTGCTGGTGTCGGGCTGCTTCAGTCCGGCGGCTTGGAAGAGGTCGTCCTTATTTCCAAGTCAAATTCTTTTTCAATTTGGCACTGGCATCGGCCAATACTTCCTGCTGTTTAGAATCGATGAGATCGGGCTCGTAAACCTCCACAAACTGCGCTTTAAGGGCAATCGCTGTATCCAACGCCGCTTTGAGAGGGCCTTTTAACTTGTAAGTTGCCCGCAGCATTTCAAAGCCTACCACGGTTTGGTCCGAAAACCGATTCACCGATTGATACGATAATTTAGCACTACCTCGCTTGTCGTTTGGCTCAAGGCTAGCTGCCTTAAGACCAAAACGGTGGGGATAATCTTTAACACCATCTTCAACGAATTTTTTCAAAGTGGCTCTGCCTTCGTCATCTCGAGAAGGTGGGCACATTGCGATCAGGAAAGGCGAGGTGGGAAAAGCTTTGTTATAGAGAGCAGCAATCCATTTCGCACCTTCAAGCCATTTCGCATTGCCTCCGATGGCATTATATTCGTCCATATCATCCGGGCCTGCGAACCAAGCCTCAGTTGAGCGCCCAAATCCCGTCATTATGACAAAGCTTAAATAAGGAGAGGAATCGTAGCGTTCGCCGAGTTTTTTGATCAAATTACCAAATTTTTCCTGAAGCACGGGATGCCATGGTATCGGCATATAATCAGCTGGTTTGCCGTTATGGTGATGAAAGGTAAATTTTTCAGCGCCAGCGGCGTAGACCCATTCCGGAGAATGTTTTCCCGCGGGGACTAGTATTTCAATTCGTTTATTATACTTTTTGGCCAGCTCAAGTCCCAGATCAAAATAACTGAAATCAATCTTGCCCTCGGTTGGTTCGATTTTGTCCCAGTCGGCACGTAACACAATGCCATCCACGTTAGGATTCGTCCAGCATGGGCTGTCACTCAGCCTGTCCATCTGATTAGGATGTTTATAGCTATAAGAAGGTAGCAAACACCAAATCCCCGTGGGCGTAGATTTTTGGATGATTTCGGTTTTTGCCTCGGCAAAAAGTTGCATAGGGATAACGACAGAAGATTCGAGCAAAATTAATGAATACAATAGACTGATTTTAATTTTCATATGAAGCGAATGCTTTTTGTTTTTTTGGTTAGTTAACGATAACCATGCTTACGCAGAAGCGAAATGATGCTCCTGGGGTTTCTCCTCTCTTATTTGGAAGTTTTTGGCAGCACACACCTGCCATCCATCAGCGCTTTCGGCAGCTTTAAGAACGACTTCCAGAACATCTCGACCTTCTTCGGCGGAATGGACTGGCAGTCCGAACAATTCGGCGGTCGCCGGCGTAAAGAACAGGATGTTGACCGGATGCAATCGCATTTCTTTGCCGAGCACGCCCGGCACAAGAACATTCAGCTCAACCTGATAAACCAGCAGGATCACGCCTAGCGCCAGGCAGAATTTTGTCGCACCCATGCTTAGTGCGACCAGCAAAATGGGCTTCGCAGAATCGATTGTGCGGGTTGCGCGATAAGCTTGTGCCGAAAAATAAGAAGTGATCGGCGAACCTGTCAAGCAGTTAAGGCCCAATCCATTTCCACTGGCCACCGGTGGCTTCTTGATAAAGCGCGTAGCGATGGAGAAGGTCGTAGTGCGCCTGCTCAAGTTCTTGCTTCTTCTCAAGGAGTTTTAGTTTGGACAGGTTTAATTCGCCCAAAAGCGCCTGGTCGAGTCTCGCCTGTTCTTCAAGACGAGTGGCCACCCGCTGCGCTTCGACCACGGCCGCGCCCGCCTTAGCGAAATTCGCAGCAGACTGCTGGATGTTCAGGACAGCATCCACCAACTCCTTCTTCAAATCCTGCTGCACGGCCACACGGCGTTCGATCTCCGCTTGCAGTTTTATGCGGGCCGATTTGGTCGCCAAGTAAGCTTCTCCAAAATCAAAAACGGGGACGTGTACCGTTAGGACCGATGTCCACTGATTTTCTGTGCCCCCATGAAAGTCCCCGGTACTGAAAGTCGTAGCTGCCAGCCGTCACGCTTGGCAAAAGCCGGCTTCTTTGGAGCTCTACATTAGCTTGCGCCTCTCGAATGCCAGCCTCTTGCATGCGCACTTTTGGATGTTGTACGGAGCTAATTCCAGCAATTGTGTCAAAGTCCGGTAAGGGAGCCGCTTCCGGATAGCTATCCTGGATCCGGACTGTGCCGGCGTCGCGTCCAAGCAGCGCGGCAAGGGCTAGAAAGGAATAAATCGCCTCCCCTCGCTGCGCCTCAAAAGAGGCACGGCTGCTTGCCAGCAGAAGCCTCGCCACTCCGAGTTCTTCTGCGGTCGCAAGGCCACTTGTGGCTCTGTTCTCGACCCGCTCAGCTTCTTCTTGCGTCACAGTGAAGTGTCGCGTGCCAAACTCCAGTACGTGTGTGGCCTTGATCGCCTGGAGGTAAGCGTCGGTCGCCGAAGCAATGACACTTTGTTCCGTTAGTGATCCTTTGAACTTAAGAATCTGACTCTCAGCGCGCTTAACTGTTACTTCCGGGGGAACGTTGATGCCGAGGAAACTGCCATCTCTGTAAATTGGGACGGTCAGCCCTGGGCCTTCTTGGGTGAACCAACGGTTAGGTATTGACGATGACGGCACGGCAGCGGTGATTCCATTGGAGAGTCCATTTAGGGTCTTACCGTAAATGTAGCCGACTCCCGCATCGAAGACAAGCTGAGGCAGATAGGCGGCGGAGGTGGATCGAGCTTGGTAGTAAGCGGCGGCCTCGTCCAGGCGCGAGGCCAGGATCTTTGGACTTTCGGCGGTAATTTTCGCGAGGTATTCCCGCAAGTTCAGGAAAACAACTGGCTTGACCTTAACGCTTGGACTGCGTTCACGACTCCGAACGGCGGCGGGTTGCCCCGTGCAGAGCTGGCGAAAAATAGGCAGTAATACGAAACAAGCGACCAGCGCAAGCCGCACCGGCGAGCAGATCGCTTTGAATCTGGGACTATTGAGACGCCTTTTCATCCGACTCGGGCTTCTCGGGCTCGCGGGGGGGTTGAAGTGGCTGCACTTTTAGCTTGGCATTGACGCTTGCCGGATCTCGTTCTGGAACGTTCTGATGGGTCCATTCGGGGTAGAGATCTAATTTAGTGACTCGCGGATATGACAATGGTTTTCCATTTTCTGCCCAACTGACTTCTTCCACCACGAGATCCTCCGGGGCTGGTTTCTCAGCCGGCATACCTGGTTGAGGCGGCAATGCGGGATTCGCAACTGTCTGTTGCGCAAGAGTGCCAGTGCCGTCCCATAGGAAAACATCCGTGTGGTAAGTGCTGTAAACGATCTTCGCGCGCTCAGTGATAAAATCGGTTGCATTCTGTAACTCGGTTGACCCCTCAATTACCCGCCCGCCGCCGAGATACCAGATTCGGCGGGCGTGGTCGAAAACACTCTGCACATCGCGCAGATTGCGCACCATCGGGATGCCAACGAACTTATGACGATAAGATTCGTAATCGTCCAAGTAAATCATGCGCGCAGCCAACACTGTGTCTAGTGCGTAATCCGCCATGCGTCCGCCATACAAGTAGAAGGCTTGCGTAAGATTTGCCACCACAATATCGCCTGGCCGTAACCGCGAGACGACAAACTCCGCTGCGGCCCGGGTGTCCTGTCTGACAACGCCGTAGCGCTGGCTCGGATCGATGTGCGTGTGTCCTTTGGGTGTCTGTGCCGAAAGCCGAAAGACTTTAAAACATGTCTCCGTCGCTGTTCCCAAAACCAGCAGAAAAGCCGCTATCCCGCTTCCCCATGCGAGCAAACGGGCCACCCACCACTCAGATGTCAGCTCCCGCGCTCGGTCCCAGAGAAGAAAAAAGACTGCACATGCTGTGAGGATCAAAAGCGTCTGGTAAAAATAAAAGTAACGAATGGAGTAAACAGGCAAGAAAAGAGAATAGCAAAGGAAAAGCCCGACGAACACGAGAAGGCAATAACGCATCGTCAAATTACGCCATACAAACAGGGCACCGGCGATGCACAGAATGGTAAGAAGCACATGCGGCTCTGTTACGAGAACCGAGGAAACGTAGTAAAAGGGGTCCGATTCCTGGTTGAGGAAATACAGTGAAGGAGTTGAATTCATTCCATAGCCCAGGAAGAGGTAATCGGGCGCCACCATCGATCGCAACGAGAGTTGGATGAGAACAATCGAACCTGCAGCGATCAGCCCGATCCATAGATGCGGTTCCCGAAGCCAGCTCCACCGTCCGGGGTACATCAAGAGCAGTGTCACGGCCAGCACTGGAAGCAAAAAACCCTGGCCTTCCCACGAGAGGTAGGTCAGGCAGAAACAGAAGCAAGCGGCATAGAAATATTTTCGGTCCAGTTTGCCCGCCTGACGAATTGCCAGGTAGAAGAACCAGATTGTTAGTATCGCAAAAAACTGATCCTGCGACGGATGAAACAAGTGTTGGGCCCAGAAAACGTTTAATGGATCAAAGGCGTGAATCAGCGCCGCCAACAAGCCCGTCCGCCAGTCGAATAAGTTGCGACCCATCAGTCCCAGCAGCAACGTGGTAAGCGTTCCAAATACTACTGCCGGCAGGAGGCAGGCCCAGTCGCTCCAGCCAAAGATCATGACCGAAAGGGCAATTGGATAAGGCACTAACTCATACGTCGTAAGTGCTATTACGGGGTTGTAAAAGTTGAGTGACGGGTAGCCTCGTTCGAAAATTCCCTTGGTATAGTCGCGGATCAAAATATCGTCCTGATCAAGGGGGAAAGCGGTTAGACCGTGCAACCGCATTGCTAACGAGGCGAGAACGATGACGCCGAGCGCCAGCCAAAAACCGTTTTGGCTGGCCCATCCACGCCATCTCTCCCAGGCCGAAAACAGAGATGGGGCTGGCTGCTTTCGCCTCGCCCATGCCGGCAGTCGCGGGAGAATAAGCAGTGCGACGAGCCCGAGGAAAAACTCAACTCTCACCGGCGATTCCGGTCGAAGCCGGATATCGTAGCGCAGCAACAGTAGTGTCGCGGTGGCGACCAGCGCGGGTAAATGCAAGGTGGCGTCTATGCCCAGAGCTCGCGCCATCTCCCAGTTGTGCCTTTTGGCCAGCCGGCGACCGGACCAGATCCAGCCTAGGAAAACCGTCGCGGCAACTATCAGCATGAGAGCAATGCCGGCGATCGTCTGGTGCGTTGCCTCAACACTCGCTGACCCCGCCGGCGAGGCCATTTTTGGCGGAAGCCCCCAGTGTTCGCCTGCGTAATTGTAGGAACCAATTGTCGTCGCGAGGCGCGAACTCGGCAGCGCCCAGTCATGATCTGAGACGATCGAGCTCGCTACCCGGGCACCGCTGGACAGAAAAGATACCTCCGCGATTAGAGTTGGTAGAGCATCCAGCCCTTGCACCTGGATAGATAGGTCATTTCCCCGGGCTTTCATCCATCGCTTGAGATGCAGGAAGTGAATCATCGGAGACGAATCGGTAAAGTCTCCGAGAAAGTGCCCGTTAAAAATTACCGAGAAATGGCCATTAGCTGCGATTTGAAGCCACGCATCAGTATTTCCGTTTGGAGCGTCAAAATGTCTTTGGAATGTCGTATTGCGGGCAGGCCCCGGGCGTTCGTCTATTATCCACTTTCCTTTCACCGGTTGTTGGAGAAGAACTGGCGGCAAAGTCACAGGCTGAGTGAGCCCGGTCCGTTCTGACGGTGCCACTTCGGCGTGAGGCCAGCGCGCGTCGTCCATTTTCGGATCGGTCCATGAGATCAGGGCGGGAATCGTTCCAGGCGTCAAAGCGACTCTCCAACTCTTATCAGAGGAGAACTCACTCAGCCTCCCAGATTGGTCGATTGCGCCCCCGCGACAGATCAGCTTGGATCTACCGGGAAAACTGCCCCGAGTGACATTCACGGCAATGGTGTTTGTCCCCGGAAGAAGATAGTGGGTGATATCGCAAATCACCGATTCGTTTCCGCCTGAGGTCAAGCTAAGAACTTCGCTGTCTGGCTGGGTTTGAGCGGCTTGCCCTCCAGTTGCCTCCTTGCCATTGACCAAGAGTTTGAACCCATCAATCCCGGCCATTTGTAACCAAGCGTATTTCGGCGTTGCGCTCAGATAAAGATTCTTACGAAAGCAAACATTGTCGCTCGGCTCCGACGCCTGAATCCATGAGGCAGCGCCAAAATCGAGGTAATAGGTCGGCGGCGGTGGCGCCACGAGCGCGAGCCAGCCGTAATAACCAACTAACGTACCGGTAGTTAAGACAATTAGCAGGGCGGTCCCGCCCGGACGTGACTGACACCATTGCAGAAATCGAAAAGACGGCCTCATTTATAGTAGCTCTCACTGAGGGTCTTGAGCGCTCGATAATTTCGGTCGTGCCGTTTGCGGGAAGCCATGTAATACTTCCGGGCCTCATCCGGATGGCCCAATCTGTACCAACAATCGCCGAGATCATTCTCTATGTCGGAGAGGAGACACGGCTGCGTTGTCTTCTTAAAAACAGATTCAAAATATTTTATCGCTGACGAGTAGTCAGCCATATCACGGAAGGCGCGCCCGGCTCCGAAAAATCCGATGACCTTGTCCGGAGCCGCTTCAATGCTGACCAGCCAATATCGACACGCCTCGCCAATCACTCCTGTTTTGTAGAGGGAGGCAGCGTAACCAGTCGCGAGGCGGGCTTTCTCGATGAGCGCTACGCGACGTATTTGTGGATCGCCTCCTTCGGCGGCTCGACCATAATAAAAGAGGGCCTCTGGGATCAAACCACGCGACTGGAATGCCACGGCGCGGTAAAAGAGGATTTCCGGGCGATCCGGCGAGTGCATTTTCTGATACAGGGTGCCAAGTTGGACGAAACAAGCTGGCTGCAAGCGCTGCCATTCATCAATCGCCATCGCCCGACGCACATCCTTCTCAGCATCCGCGAACGCTCCGCGTGTTTCCTTCATTTTCGCCGACGCTAGAAGGCGCTCCGCAGCTATTGGGCGCCAAAGTTGCAAACCTCCCAACACCGCGACAAGGACGGCGAACGCAGGTAGCACAAGTTTCAGCCGCGTCCAATCGTTCATTTGGTACAGACCAGCAGCGCAGATCCAGATGGCACCGGCGCAGAAGGCGACCCACCCCGAACCGAGCGACGCGACGCCAGCCCAAAAGCGCTCGGCTAGCTCTTCTACAGGCTCGAAGAGTCCGCGCGCCGGCGAACGGACAGCGACGTTTGGAATGCTATAAGCGACTTCGAGGTGATAACAGTGCTGAAAATCTTCTCCACCTTCCAGAGCCATTTTCAGCCATGTCGGTTCCCACGACGTAACCTGGAGGAAAAAGGTCATCCCGACCAATAACAACAGCGCCCCTGCACAGAAAACCGCCAGTCCTTTCTTTATCCACCAGGCAGCAAAGCCCAGTCCGGCCACTACGATTGCCGCGGTCCCGTAGGAAAAAAGAACAAAATGCCCCGGCCAGAGGTAGGCGGAGTGCGCGAAGGGAAAATTCAGGCCGTTAAAGCGCGGCGTCGTCACCGGGTCAAACCAGGGGAGCAGAAGACTGAGCGCAACCACCCCAAAGCCTAACGCCCAATAATTTATTCTCATGCTTGCCCCTCCAGTTCACGCGGCGATTTACGGAAGTAAACGCTAACAAAACCGAGACCCTCCCGCATAAGCCGCAACTCATCACTGGAAAAAGTCCGTAGCAAAAACAGAGCGCCCAGATATGCGATGCCAGCCGCCGCAGCGACTGGCAATGCCTGGAAGAGCGGAAGCTGCCGTGCCGGGAAAAGGATCGCCGCCATGAAAAGGCCGGCCAAAATCGGTTTCACTAAGAAATTGGCCATCAAAAGCGGGTGGCCTTTTCGCTTGAGAAAGTAGGCCAGGAGCGCAAAGGCTGCGATCTCACTAAACACCGCAACCACGCAACCGCCGATGTAACCCAGACTCGGGACGACGGCCAGGTCTCCACCGACACGTATGAGCACCGCCATCCCCACTGCCAGGCAGAAAAACGGAGTTAACCGTAGAGCCGTGTAAATGAACGGCGAGAGTGCCGAGACGAACATTGGCACAAACGCCACTCCAAACCACTGCATGGCGGGTTCCGCACCAATGAATTTTTTGCCGAGTAGGGTGAGGATCAACATCCGTGGCCAAATGATGAAGAAGACCGCTCCCGGCACGCTCAGGCAACAAAACCATTTCATCGCTCGGTTATAGAACTCTGTAAACTTCTCCGCTTTGCCTTCACTTGAGTGAATCATTGCGGGGTAAAGCGGCAGGGCAAATGCCATGGAAACCATCCGCAATCCAAGCAAGATTCGGTATGGTCCGCTAAACAAGCCCAACGCATTTGCATCGACCAGCCACATCAGGATCAAGACGTCTGCCTGCCAGGCGAACTGGCGAAGCACCAGCCCGCTGCCAAGCGGTACTGCCTCCGCTAACATAGATTTCCAAAGCGCGAGATCTATCGTTGGCGAAGCCCGGACAACCCGCCAGCTCACAATCTGCCAGTTGAAGAACCAGAAGATCAAAGATGCGGCCAGCTGCGAAAGGACCACTCCCCATAATCCCCAACCGCACGCGAGACTCAATGCAACGAAGCCGGCGAAAAGCCCCTTGTGAAGAGTGAAGCCGATGGCATTGAACTCCATGGCTTCGATCGCCCGCAGAACGGCGGAATAGCTGATCGCCTGTAGGAGTGTCAGACTGGCGAGACCCATGACGAAGGATTGCGCCTTGGTTCCTGGCGGGAGATTCAGTAGTAGGACGGTCCCAAGAAGGAGGGGGGTCGATAAAAAAAAGAGAGCCCACATCAGGCCCTTGGCGCTTCCGAGTAAGTGTCGGACGTTATTGGGATGCCGGGCCACTTCGCGGGTAAGGATGTTCGTAAGGCCGAAATCAGCCAGAAACTGGAAAACAATGGCGAACGACAACAGGTAGTTGAAGGTACCGAAATCGCTGAGCGACAGGCCGCGCGCGGCCAGCAGAACGGCTAACATCTGCAGCACCGCGCCGATCCCGCCTGCCACCAACATCCAGGCTATATTTTTGCTAACCCGTTGAGATGGCTTCATCGAGAGTTTTCCACCCGAACTCGGTCATTATCCACCAAATCAACGGTTCCCGCGGTTGCGACGAGGCTCCCTTCCTTCAAACCGCTGACGATCTCTATCATTCCACCGGCTTCCAAGCCGACGCGCACCGGCGTGAGAACTGCACGGCCGTGAGAGTCAATCGCGAAGACACTGGCATTCTCACCGAATGGATTTATGACGGCCACCGTGGGAACAGCCAGCGCGGTTTTTTCAATCCGGACATGCATGAACCCAGTAAGCCCCGGCTTTAACTTCAAAGCGGGGTTGTGAATGGTCACGTAAGCCGTAAAGGCACGAGTCTTAGGGTCGATGCGGGGATCGACATGCTCGATCGTGCCCTTGAATGTGGTGGTCGGGTATGCTGAAAAAAATACTTCGGCGGCCTGTCCTCCGTGGATTTGGCCGACCGATTGGTCCTGCACCTGGGCCAGTAGGTAGACTTTCTCCAGATCGCCTAATTGCAAAAGTACTTGACTGACCTCGACGCGCTCGTCGGAATTTACAAAGCGAGCAAGGACGATTCCATTGACAGGCGAGGTGAGCCGCGCGGCTTCGAGATCGAGTTGTGCCTTAATCAGCTTTACATTCGCCTCCCGGAGCGCAGCTTGTTTGGAGGCCAGCGTCACGCGTGCATTGTTGACTTCCAGTTCAGTAGCCATTTTTTTTGCTTTCAAGACTTCCATCGACTTTTCCTCGGCGGCTGCCTTTTCCTCCGCAACGCGCGCCGATTCCAGTTCTGCCCGGGCGGACTCCAGCGCAGCCTCCAACGGTGCCCTTTCATCCTCGATGAGCAATGCGCCGGATGGGATTGTATCTCCGACATTTACCAAAACCTTATGTATCTTGGCAGAGATACGGGAGGTGAGCGTGACAGTCTTGTACTGCAGCACCTGACCGGCCGCTCCAACAGTTGTTTCAAGCTTGCTGACTTTTGCGCGCGCCGCGCTGACCGGGATTGGAAGTGATGCCTTTCGGGCCTCAGCGGCGGTGTAGCGTCTCTGGTAATTTCTGGCTTTCCATACCAGAACGACCGCAACGAGAAGAAGTGCGATCAACAACAGCCTACGAAACGAGCGTGAGCGGGTTCTAGCCATGGTGGATTATGACAACGAGCAAGCGGGCAAGTCCACCAAATTTTACGAAAGCGTTTTCAGCGCTTTTTGAGCGTCGCACTGAAGAAGACTTCCGCGTCTTTGACCGCGTCCATCATTACTCCCTGGTGCCCTACCTGGGGCAGGATCTTCAACGTGGCGGTCACTCCGGCTTTTCGCAGCGCCTCGTAAAGGCGCTGGCCCTGCTCCACTGGTACCACTCTATCACCCTCACCGTGCACGATCAGAAACGGCGGATCATCTTTTGAGACATAATGGATGGGGCTGGCAGCTATCGCCTTCGCTTTTTCTGTTCCGAGCGGCCCGCCGAGCAACCCCTCAATGGCAAGCGTGCGTTTGGGGCCGACATTCGTCAGGGCTGGCAAATCTGCCGGGCCAGCCACATCGCATACTGCTTGAACCCGGCTCGAATACTGCATATTATCCCCACTCCCCTCCAACTCCGGTACTCCACCGGATGTGCCGAGCAGCGCCGCCAAATGTCCACCCGCGGACATTCCCCAGGCGCCGATATGGTCAGGATCGAGATGGTAGGCGGAAGCATTGGCGCGAAGCCAACGCACGGCAGCCTTACAATCTTCGATCTGTGCCGGAAAAGGTGCAGTGCGGGTGAGTCGGTAATTGATGCTGGCCACAGCGTATCCATCCGGCACCAGAGCAACAGCAGGACACCGCTCTTTTCTGCCGTTGCGCCAGCCTCCGCCATGGATCCAAACGATCACCGGCAGCGAACCCGAGACCTTCTCCGGACAATAGAGGTCGAGGGTGAGGACTGTGCCGTTGACGCGTTTATATACCAAATCTCGCTGAATCGCGGCACCGGCGATTTGCATCGCCGGTTGACCCCTCACCATGCCTGGTTGCGCCGTCAATCCACACAATGCCGCGATGGCGGATATGCAGGCTACCCATCCGTCTCCCTGTCGCATAGGCCAACGCCTCAGATATCCCGGTTGTCGTGCAGAGGCAATCTTGCTCAATAAAAATCGGCCCACCCCGCGTTCAATTGTCTGACGTTCTTCAACGTTCCCGCCATTGGGATCAGTACCCGGAGCCTCCAAGCCTTTTCTAAACTGCGCTCTTCTTTCTGCATAGACTCTGTTTAAACAACTTCTCTCCGAATTCATCCAGCTCCACGTTAATGCAATATGCTCCTTTGTCAGATCGACCAACTTTGGTTCGACCATAGCACAACTCGACAGTTCAAAACTTAATGGTTCTCACAAAACGGACTTCGCATCCGAATGTTTTCGCCATACTGTTTCGGGTCGGGTACGCCCTGGATCCCGAAGCCACCACATTTTTTTCAAGCGTTGTGTCAAAACACCATCTGGTTGAGTTTTCCGCCGGCCTGTGAACCGCTTGTCCCGTCCCGAAGGGCTAGGGCAAGCCTTTTGCTGTGCACCGCCCGCTTTACGAGAGAGACGCAATGAATAAGCATTTACAGGCGCGCGGCGCAGCGGTCAAGTCAAACATTAGGGCGGGTCAGTTACGTTAGCAACTACGTCGATCCTTCGGGTAACCTGATTTGCTTTCTTCTTTTTGAAAAGATGTGTTGACCACTCTCGATAGATCCAGTCATTTTCCTGCTTGGAGCGGCGGTGGAGACTTGACCTGAGACGTTTGTAACATTTTTAAATCGATGGTTACAACTCGACCACACCTGATAACAAGTTGGCATACATGCTTATAGTATCGGCTGCAACAAAGTTGGCCTTCTGGCTCAAACGACTGACAGCGTGGACGGTTTTCTATTCAGTACCGATTCTCCGAGCGCCTGCTATCTGCGAGTCTGCTCAGTCTCTTGTTATGGCCCCCCATGGCAGTTTGGGACTTGCTGCGAGTTGTTCAACGAAGGCCGTTGAGCTGCTGGCGCCGTCTTCCGGCATCATGGCGTCTCAAGCCTTGGCGTTTCATTCTGCGACAAAGCCTCGGGCTCTCGCATTCTCAACTTTTTTACATGTGGCCGGATCGCTTGTGTGCCAAGCGCTGGCTAAGCCGATGCCGTCTCACAGGTGAGGGTAATTTGATTGGGGCACCAGGAGACCGGGGCGTGGTTCTGGCTTCATTGCATTTCGGACCGTATGAAACATTGCCATATTGGTTGCGCGCCTATGGTATCGCTGCCACGAGCGTGCGAGTGAGACCTCCTGCCTCTTTAAAGAGTTTCACGGATTATCAATGTTCCTTGAGCCCTCCAGCACACGTCCCGGTGTTTCTGTACGTCGAGGATTTGATCCCCCTGCCCCGCTTTTCACACGTCCGCAAGATCCTGGGGCCCGGTCGCCGCCTGCTCGTCATGGTTGACGTGGCCCAGGGGATACAGGTTGATGTTCCGTTTGAGGATCGAATTTTTCGTATGTCGACTGGAGCGATTCGACTGGCGACAATGGCAAACGCTGAGCTGATTCCTTGTTTAATTGCAGAAATCTGCACTTGGAGGTTTGCCATTCATTTCGGTGTTCCCGTACCGCGACAGTACCTTGGTAAGGTGCCTGACATGCAGGCCATCGGCGCTCACTTGTTAAAGGAATTTTCCCAGGTCGTTAGTCGTTATCCGGAGCAATGTAAGATGAGGTTAGCACGCGCGATGTGGCCGCCGGCTGAGAACGGGACTAACCGTTCCGCCGTGTCTCAGACCGTTACGGTGAGCGACCCTGCTTGATGCAACGTTAGAAGGAATCGATTGATAACCAGGCTGTCGACCCAGGCAGAGAGGCTTTGATAACGGCCTATCAGATTCAGTGTGCAGAATACCGACAAGTCGTTTTGCTGTCTTCCAACGTCCCTAGAGTGGATGTTGGGGAGCACCGGCAGAATAAGCTGAATTCAAGCCGCCCCCCGTAACCTCACGTAGACGTGATTGGTGCGCCCGAGTCAGGCACTCCTTCAGCCGGAGCCCAACTTCGGTGACGTTCGCCCTCAGGACGGCGCGCTTCAACCCGGCAATCTCATAGACATCCACACCCTGGGCGGCAATCCGACCCCAGCCCAAGTCCCATCGGTCGTCGCGGGTGAAAGTCCTTTCGCCGGACCGAAACAGAGTAATGCGACCTGGATAGCTAGTCGGCGCATCTTTGTCAGCAGCTTCCCCCATCAGCCGGGTGGCGTCACGCAGCGACTGAGGCAAGGAGCGGCCGATTCGACGAAAGAACAAGCGGGCCAGTTGCCATGCCCGATATCTCGCATGCCAGCCGAGTGCACGGAAACCCCCGGCGATCCAATCGATTCTTTGTTGGCGGCTGCCATCCAACACGTAACGTAGGTGCCAAAGTAATGGATACGTGAAGCTCCGAAGCGTCGGGCCGCGGCACGGCTCGGCATATCCTGGCGCCGACATTTCGATGATTGCCAGAAGCGCTACTTCTTCCCCCTGTCGGCAGAGTTCACGGGCAACGGCAAAGGCTACGTGGCCAGCTAGGCACCAACCTCCCAAATAATAAGGCCCATGTGGACGATGCTCTCGGATTCGTTGAGCGAGTTCCTCGGCCAAGGTGCCCAAGCCGCGCTCAGTTTCGCTAACGAAAAGGTCATCGTAGGGAACGACATAAAAGGGTTGGTGAGCACCGAGTTCTGCGGCTAAGGCACGATATCCAACCCGTGCTTGAACGAAAAATATGGGCGGCACCGAAGGATCCCCGGCCTGCACTTGGATCAGCGTAGTCGGCCGCCATGAGTCCTGCCGTAGGATAGCCGCCAGCTTTTCGATAGTCGGTGCTTCAAACAACGTGCCCACCGGCAACTGCTTTGCAAATTCCTCCTCAACTCTCGCGAATAAATGTGTGCCCAGGAGGGAATCCCCCCCGAGCTCAAAGAAGTTATCCGTAACACCTACCGGACGGACGTCGAGAAGCTCTTCCCAGATTCTGGCCAAGCGAGTTTCGATCGCGTCCCGCGGCACAATCAGGGCCATTTCTTGCGCCCTGTGCTCCGGAACAGGTAAAGCTTGCCAGTGAAGCTTTCCGCTCGGAGTCTTGGGTAGCGCGTCCAACACCACGAAAGCAGAAGGGACCATGTAGTCCGGCAAACTCGTTTGCATGAAGCTGCGTAATTGGGAGACGAGGTGGCGAGCCATCTCGGTCTTCGCCACGACGTAGGCGACCAGCCGCTTGTCCCCAGGTACGTCTTCTCGCGCTTGCACTACCGCCTCGCTTACAGCGGGATGCCTTACTAGGCCTGCCTCGACCTCAGCCGGCTCAATGCGGAAACCGCGCAGCTTTACTTGAAAGTCGTTGCGCCCTAAAAACTCAATATTGCCATCCCGGCGTTGTCGCACCAAGTCTCCCGTTCGATACAAGCGTGAATCGGTGCCAATAGAAAACGGATTTGCAACGAATCTCTGCGCTGTGAGTTGCTGTGCTCCGAGGTACCCGCGGGCCACACCGGCGCCGCCAATGTACAACTCGCCCCGGACGCCGACTGGCACTGGCTCCATGTTTCGGTCCAGAACATACATCATGGTATTGCCGATTGGGTGACCAATGGGAACGACAGGTCCTTCCTCCGCTTTCACCGCGTGGACGGAAGACCAGATCGTGGTCTCCGTCGGCCCGTACATGTTCCAGACCGAGCCACAACGGGCCAGCAGTTCATCCGCCAATGAACCAGAAAGAGACTCGCCGCCGCACAGAACTTTCAAACGCGGATTGCCCCTCCACCCTGCAGCCAGCAACATCCGCCATGTGGCAGGTGTGGCTTGCATTACTGTTACCCTCGATTCTTCCAGGACGTTCATCAACTCGTGGGCGTCCATAACTTGATCACTGCTTGCGATAATAATCGAAGCTCCAACTGTAAGTGGTAACCACAGTTCCAAACCGGCGATATCGAAGGTCACGGTAGTCACAACTAGCAAGACATCTCGTCGTGATAATCCCGGCCGCTTCCGCATGGTCAGGAGAAAATTGGCCAGGTTGCCGTGCTCAACCTCTACCCCGTTGGGCCGTCCTGTGGAACCGGAAGTGTAAATGACGTAGGCGAGGTCGTTAGGCCGAACCACAAACGGCAGATTGGCGGCGCTCTGGCCGCTGGTGTTTAAATCTTGAAACAATACCACAGCGCACGCATCGGTCGCATGTACGTCTTGTGAGACAGCCTGGCAGGTGATGAGCATCCTTGCCCCGCTATCCTGCAGAATCGCCTTACGCCGTTCGGCAGGGTGTGAAGGATCGAGCGGGAGATAAGCGGCGCCAGACTTCATGACCGCAAGCAAGGCAATGACCAGGTCCAGCGAGCGTTCCAGGCAGACTGCCACCAAGACTTCAGCTCCTGCTCCCAGACTTACGAGATGGCGGGCCAGCTGATTAGCTCGTGAGTTTAGCTCCTGATAGGTCAGTTGCTGGGCTTGGAATTTGACCGCGACTGCATCCGGTGCTTTCTGAACTTGGGCCTCGAAAAGCCGATGAGTGCAATGGGCATCAGGATAGTCTTCCCGAGAGTTATTCCACTTCAGCAGCAGCTCTTCTCGCTCTTTAGAAGAGAGGAGCGGCAGGTCGAACACCGCGCAATTAGGATCGTTCACCGCTCCTTGAAGTAAGTTCTCGTAATTTTGGAGCAGTCCTCTGGCAGTGTCGGCATCAGACAGATCGGCGTTGAACTCAAGGCCGAGCCGAAAACCTTCGGGGTGATCGACCACGCCGAGGCTAAAGTCGAATTTCGAAGTGCCGTTGTGGACGGGGAGCAGCGTACATTTTGCCCCCGAAATCTCGAGATGCCTCCAGGCAGGTTCTTCTACTTCCAACATTGCTTGAAAGAAAGGATTTCGGCCAGGAACGCGCTCCGGTTGAAGCTCGGCGACCAGCTGCTCGAAGGGCAAATCCTGGTGAGCATAGGCGCTCAGAACTATGTCTCGTACCTTGTCCAGAAGCTCACAAAAGGTAGGATTCCCCTCCAGCCGGCCGCGTAACACCACCATATTCGAGAAGAATCCTACCACTCGCGAAACTTCCGCCAGGGTGCGATGGGTCACGGGGGATCCTACAGAGACATCCTCTTGCCCGGTGTAGCGCGACAACAACACTTGGAACAGAGCCACTAGCGCCATGAAGTCAGTGACGCCATGACGCTTGGCAAGAGATCGGAAATCCTCGCTTAGCTGCCGCGAAAGATTGCGGTATTCCATATCTCCGCGAAAACTGACGTGGACAGGATGCACACGCTCTGACGGGAAGTCCAGAGCCGCAGGACAACTGCGCAGCTGTTCCTTCCAGTAAGCCACCTGCTCATCACGGATCTCCGCTACGATCTCGCGTTGCCAGACAGCAAAGTCAGCATACTGCACCCGAAGCTCGGGCATGTGAACAGGCCTCCCATTTAGGAAGCCTCCGTAGAACAATGCAAGTTCTTCGAGCAAGATCGCCATCGATGGCCCATCGCACACGATGTGATGTAGTGTGAGCACAAAAACCTGCTCGTGGTCCTCGACACGAAAGAGAGCCGCCCGAACCATGGGGTCGACAGACAGCTTAAAAGGACGCTGCGCCTCCGCCCGGATGCAGCGTTTGATCTCAACCTCACGTTGGCAACGCTCAATAGTTCGCAGGTCCTTCGTCGCAATGGACACCGGCAGCGCCTCGTTTATGATCTGGCGAGGATATTCATCGACGACGGCAAACGTCGTGCGCAACGCTTCATGGCGCGCCACTAGTTGGCTCAGGCTGCGTTGCAACGCGGAGACATTCAATGGACCCGCGATACGCCAAGCGATCGGTGCGTTGTAAGTCGCGCAGCCTGACTCCAATTGCGCTAGAAACCAGAGCCGCTGCTGTCCAAATGACACTTCGACCGGACCAGAACGTACCCGGGGGACTATTGGCTGGTCGAGGGGCAGAGATTTAGTGAGCCGCTTTCCCCAGTTGCCGCCCGGTGACAAGGGGGCCGAGCGAACTGCTGCCTTCATGTCTGCCTGGGAGTTATTTATTGTCGTTTTTCGATGCTATCGGGTGCGTCCGATTGTTGTCCAGCAATTTTTCGAGCGTCTCTGGCGCCGCGACGGCACAGACTCCCCGCAGCAAACAGCAGATGCGGGTCCTGCCGTCACCATGCCACCCTTGTTCGTGGCGCCAGAGGGGTTGTGGCCTTCAAGGCGGTAGCAACCTGACCGGTTCGCGCGAAGCAGACCGCGGAGTGGTCCTGGGTTGGGGTTATTCATTTCCGGACCGCACGAGACCCTACCTTATTGGCTACGGGCCTCGCCATCAACCTTTCCTAGCTTGCTGGCCACGAAACTCTCAACGTCGTTTAGAGTTTGAAAGTTCTCCGGCACCATGTCCGTGTCTTCAATCGTGAGGGGAAAAGTTTCCTCGAGAAAGGCGATCATCCGGAATGAGCCGAGAGAATCAATGATATTGTTTGTCAACAGGGGCTCATCATCCTTCACGTCGGTCAAACCTTTGCCAGCCGCGTACTCCAGAACGAATGCGCGAATCTTTTCCTTCACGTCGACCACGGAATGCTGTGAATTATTCGCTGTCATTTTGGCATCCTATTGAGCGCGGCGAATGCTGTCTAGCAAATTTTCACGGTCAAGGCACGTGGCCCCGGGGTTGGAAAGGATTCGGGGCGAAAGCTTCTGCTTTTGGTGATTGACAATCTTTTTCCCGCAAGGTAATACTGGCGGCATTTCGTATCCTTTGTGGGCGACTCGGTAGTGCACTACTGAAAAAAATTCATGAGAGCAGCAGTTGGAATTTTGGCGGCGTGCTGTCATCTGCCCCAACACAAACGCTCGGTCGAGGACCTGTTTCAGGAAGAAGGAGCTAGTTTCAGCTCTGATGTCGCGGCCAGGCTCGGCATTGAGCAAGTTCCCATCAGCAATGGCAAGGCCAGTGAGAGTGCCTCTAACATGGCGGTCGCAGCCGGCCGAGAAGCCTTGCAGCATGCCAAAATCGATCCCACGCAAGTGGATGTAGTTGTCGAATATTCCATCATGCCGCAGGAATACCTGGTGCCGGTCTGGAATATGAGCAACAAAGTGCAGGCTGAAGTGAGAGCCAGCAAGTCCTTTGTCGTGGGCTTCAGCGGCGGCGGGTCGAGTAACTTCATGGTCGCACTGAGTTCCACCGTTGCTATGTTGTCGGAGAACGATTCTATCAAGACAGCCCTGTTGGTGACCGGCGACACCACCATCCCGGGCAACCGCGTGCTAAATCCTGCTAATCCGGTCACCGTTATGGGGGACGCAGCGAGCGCAGTTATCCTGCAACGCGACGCGCCCGGAGGCGTCGTGATCGACACCGAGTTATGGTCGGACGGAAATAACCACGATATCTGCTACATCCCGGGCGGTTCGCTGACTCACCCCGACGACATCAGTCTTTACCGGATGCAATTGGACAACGCCCGCTACGACGCTTTTCCCAAGTCGGAAACGCTGCGTCGGATGAGTGACAAGCTGCTGGAACGTGTTGGGTTAGAGTTCTCCAATGTGGTCTGCGTGCTTTGCTCAAATATTTCATCCCAAGACCAGGCTGCGATGCAGCAGGCTTTTGAAGATAAGGTGTCGCCGGTATGCGCTTCTAACCGCAAGTCTCACGGCCACCTGCAAGGCACTGACTTTCCGCTCAACTATCTGTCCCTGATCGAGAGCGGGAGTGTAAAGCAAGGAGACTATGTGCTTGGAGTCTCTCATGGGATGGGTGCTACAGCAGCGGTGACCTTATTCCGTTATTAGCCTCACTTATGAACACGAACATCGGCATCTTCGAAGCTAACTACTATTTGCCCGCAACTAAGAAAGCCCTGTCGCAGATCTTCCAAGATGAAGAAAAGCCCACGGAAGCTTTCGCCGCCAATGTCGACTTTGAGAAAGACATCGGCATTGAGGCGCTTCACGTGGCAAAAAACGAAACGGCTGCCGACCTCTGTATCAATGCGGCTAAGCTGACCATGGCCAAGTCGGGCATCGATCCCAAAGAGATTGACTTGATCATCGACTTCACCAGCATCCCCGAAGATTACGTCGCGCCGACCTGGTCCGCGGCCGGACAGGTTCAGAAAGCGATTGGCGCCACCCGCGCTTTCGCGACCGCGGTCAACACCGGTGGTTGTGCCAGTTATCAGACTACACTAAAGGTCGCTTGCTCGCTCATGTCTGCCAACGACCGCTATAACACAGCCTTGCTCGTTGCCGGGGATAAGACCCCAGAGTTCAATCACAACTACTTTCCAATTACCGTGGTTTCAGACGGCGGCAGCGCGGTGATTTTAAAAAAGAATATGACCAAACGCCGCATTTTGGGTGTGGATGTCGCCACTGTTGGGAGGCTCCACGACATGTGGTTTATTCCGGGCATTCATAACCGCAAGCCCGAAGACATCGGCGGCAAGTATCCGCGTTGGCTCCATGTCTGTGGCGACGTGCAAAGGTTCAACAAAGAATTAATCCCGATAAATTTGTTCATGTTCCGCAAGGTCATGCTCGGCGTGCTCAAGCAGGTCGGCAAAAAAATGCAGGACGTTTCGTTCTTCGTGTATCCCACCTTCTCCGCCTGGG
Source organism: uncultured Verrucomicrobiae bacterium (assembly GCA_963828355.1). Classification (GTDB taxonomy): domain Bacteria; phylum Verrucomicrobiota; class Verrucomicrobiia; order Chthoniobacterales; family UBA10450; genus Udaeobacter. Next base: position 43,718 of record CAWHFD010000011.1, read on the forward strand.
ACCTGAAGGCTTTCGCCGCGGCGTTTAACGTTCCTCCAGAGAAAATGTCCACCGCTGGCATACATCATGGGCACTTACAGGAAACCGATATGGTGGTCGGCTATGTGGATGCGCTCAACGCTGGGCATATCAAAGATGGCGATCTCGTTATGCTCGCGACCAACGGCGCAGGATTCTCCTGGGGAGCGTCCTTGGTTCAACACTAACCGATCAGGAGTAATGTTATGATGATACAGGAGTCCAAACACGATTTTGATATAGCTATACTCGGCAATGGCCTCTCGGGTTCGCTGCTCGCCGCCATTCTCGGTAAGCAAGGAGTTAGTGTTGCGTTGATTGATGCCGACCAGCATCCTCGGTTTGCAGTCGGCGAGTCCACCATCCCTCACACCTCGCTCGTCGTTTCACTTCTCGCTGAGAAATATGGTCTCCCGGAGCTGGAACATTTGGTTGACACTGATGGCCTGGCCAAGCACGTCTGCGCGACTTGTGGCCTCAAGCGCCACTTCGGCTATGTGTACCATCGTCTGGGCCAGACTTACGATCCGAAGGAAGGCCTGCAATTCGGCACCGCTGCGCGTGACGAGAATCACTGGTTCCGCCAGGATACCGACGCTTACCTTCACAACCTTGCCGTTCACTATGGCGCCATACCCCGGCAGAAAACCAAAGTCACGGGCATTGAGATCAACAAACAGGGGGTGAAGCTCCATACATCCGCAGGTGAAGAAATTCGCGCCCGCTACCTGGTCGATGGCACGGGACACAAGAGCATCGTCGCGGAGCGGTTTGACCTGCGCGAAAATCCCACTCGGCTCAAACACCATTCACGCACTCTATTTACGCACATGGTGGATGTGCCCCCATTCGACGAAGCTAACAACCCGCTGCCTATCTCCTACCACAAGGGCACGCTGCACCACTGTTTCGAGCGCGGCTGGTTCTGGGTTATCCCCTTTAACAATAATCCGCTTTCTACTAATCCGCTAATTAGTGTTGGTTTGACCATCGATCCGCGCCGCTATCCGAAGCCGAACATGTCTGCGGAGCACGAGTTCAACGAATACCTGAAGCTCTATCCTAGTGTGGCCGAGCAATTCAAAGATGCGAAGGCAGTCCGGCCCTGGGTGTCCACGGATCGCCTACAGTATTCCTCTAAGCAAACCGTCGGCAATCGCTATTGCCTCATGTCGCATGCCTCGGGCTTTGTCGATCCACTCTTCTCGCGCGGTATGTTCAACACCGTCGAGATTATCGACGCGCTGCTGGAACCGCTCCTCGAGGCATTGGCCACTGACAAGTTCGACAACGAGGCCTTCCTTTCCATTGATCGGCGACAGCAAAAAATTCTCGATTACAACGACGACTTGGTAAATTGCGCCTTCATATCCTGGGATGACTTTGACCTGTGGAACGCCTGGCTTCGTGTCTTCGGTCTTGGCACCTTCCTGGCGGAATTCCATTTGATGAACGGGATGAGTGACTACACTCGCACCGGTGACCCCTCATACCTCATCGGCAAAACGCAAAACCCGGTGTTTTGCGATTTCGAGGACCCTGATTACGCGGACTTCTTTCGTAACTCGGTCGAAGCGGCGGAAGCTTACGAAGCCGGTCGCCTGACGTCCGGCGATGCCGCCAAGCGCATCTTCGAGATGGCAAACGAATACGCGTTTCCTGTTCCGATTCGCAAAGACGCCTTGGTTCGTGCTCACTGGATGAAAGAAGAAGACCAGCTGACTGAACGAGACTTGGGCTTTGTGCGCCGCGGCTTCCGTTGGGCGCTCACGACCCCGCTGACACGTGATCTTGTCTCGAGTTCAGCGACTTTCTTCCGCTGGTGCGCTCACCGGCCAGATCCCCACCTTGGCGTTGACTTGGATTCACACCCTCGAGATTTAAGGATGCCGCAATCCTGGAGCGATCGAGGAGAAGAGCGCCCGTCGCTGGCCTCGCACGCTTGAAAGAGCCATCGATTTCACGCGCGCATTCTTTTGCTGTGAACTTCCGAGCGCGCCAGATACGCGCGGAGTGCTTAAAGGCATCTATCGACTAGCTCGCATTCGGCGACTGACAAGCAGTTCAGCGATGTCGAGCACCTTCACATTTTCTCCCCCTTTCGTGCCCGCCATGCCGTCGGTCATCATATTTAAACAAAACGGGCAGGCTGTCGCGAGAGTGCGCGCTCCGGTCGCGAGCGCTTCCTGTGCACGCAAACGCGAGACGCGTTGCTCTGGCACTTCATCAAACCACATCCGACCGCCGCCCGCGCCGCAGCAGAAGGTCTTTTTCCCGCAGCGAGGCATTTCGCGATACTGCGCGTCCCTGGCAGCGCCGATGACCGATCGTGTCGGATCCACTTCTCCGTTGACGCGCGCCAGGTAACACGGGTCGTGCAAGGTGATCGGCTCGCCGTTGCTGCTGTCGTTGCTTAGCCGCCCCGCTCGGATCAGCTCCGCAAGTAGGGTTGAGTGATGTTGCACTTCATAGTTGCCGCCGAACTGCGGGTATTCATTCTTGAGCGTGTTGTAACAATGCGGGCAGGGGGTTACGATCTTCTTGACCTTGCGACGGGTAAGGGTCTCGACATTGGTCCCTGCGCTCTGTTGGAAAAGGAACTCATCGCCAATTCGGCGCGCGGGATCGCCGGTGCAAGTCTCCTCTTTACCGAGCACTGCGAAGTTTACGCCCGCCTCTTTGAGCAACTGCACCGTCGCACGCGCGACCTTCTGCGCACGCGGATCGAACGATGCAGCGCACCCTACCCAAAGCAAATACTCGAAGCTGGGATTTGATTCCACCGTCGGCACGTCGAGGCCATCCGCCCAGGCGAAACGCTCGGAGTTGGGACGGCCATAGGGATTAGATTGATTGCGAATCCATTGCAGCGCTTTTGCAGGCGGACCGGAAAGCTTGCCTTCGCCGATCAGATCGCGACGCATGTCGCTGATCAAATCAACGTGCCCTATCAACACCGGACACTCCTGGACGCACGCCTGGCACATGGTGCAGGCCCAAAGCGTTTCATCGTGGATTGTTCGATGGACATTCTCGCCGCCTAACGACATCAGATTTCGCAGATCGATCACGACCGCTTTCGGCGAAAGCGGCTTGCCTGTGGCAGTCGCCGGACACGCGTCTTCGCACCGACCGCACTCCATGCAAGAGTCAAGACTGAGCAACTGTTGACGGTTGAAATCCGCAAGTTCGTGGACTCCCGTGCGACCCGTCTGCTCGACCTGTTCTATCTTCAGCGGTACAAGTGCACCCATAGGCCGTTCGGGACGGCCGGCTATGTTGAGCGGTCCAGTGATCACGTGGAGAAACCGATCCACCGGAATCGTAGCAATGAACGCCGCCACCAGAATCGCGTGCAGCCACCAAGCCGCTAGGTGCATCCTTTGCGCGCTGCCGACGTCGATACTGCGCAACAAAGTCACATTGATCAGCCAGCCGACAATCGACCAGTGCCCCACATTTGGTTGCACCTGGGTATAATGAAGCCGCAGTGCTTCCACCATGAAACCGGTCACACCGAGAGAAAGCAGCAGCCCAAGCAGCCACCAGTCACGAGAATTGTGGCCCAGGCTTCGAGGCCGTCGAAAGGCGCGGCGATACATGGCCAACAGACAACCGATGATGAAGGCCACGCCGAATACATCCATCGTTAGTTCATAGAGCAGGTAGTACAAACCATGGTGAAAGTCGTATGGCCCATCGTAGGCGATCGCCAACAGCGTGGTGCCGATTGTCAGCACGACAAAGCCACTGAACAGAAGCAAGTGAAGCAAAGCGCCGAGGGACTTGCGATGGACACGTTTTTGCGCCACCGCATACTCGACGAGCCGCCGACAGGACACGCGCCAGTCGCGCTCGAATCCGCCCTTTTGACCTTTCCGCCAAAGCCAAACGCGGGCCACGACTTGCCACATGAGCACCGCGATACTCGCCGCGATCATGATGAAGAACACCACGCGCATCCATGGCGCGATGTTGCCGAACACTTCGCGCGTGGCGTTATTCATATCGGTCATCGTATTCCAACTTAGCCTCGCCGAATCGATTCGATGAGTTGCGGAACGATCTGATGGAGGTCCCCCACCAGGCCGTAGGTTGCCATCTGAAAAATGGGCGCATCGGGATCTTTGTTAATCGCGACGATGATCCGCGAATCCTTGATGCCAGCCAGATGCTGAATCGCACCGGAGATTCCAAGCGCGATGTACAACTCGGGCGCGATAACCTTGCCTGTCTGGCCGATTTGATAATCGTTAGGCGCCATCCCTGCATCGACTGCAGCGCGAGTGGCGCCGATTGCGCCGCCTAACGCGTCGGCTAATCCGCCGACCAGACGCTCGAATGTTTCCTTGTCTTTCAGCGGGCGGCCGCCAGATACGACCACACGGGCTTCAGTCAGATCGGGCCGGTCGGACTTGAGTTCTTCACGGGAGATAAATTGCATGCCGTTGGGAAGCGAAGCGGCGTCAAAGTCGAAACGTTTGATTGGACAGGGCGCTGTGTTCGCCACAGGCGGTTCGAAGGCCGTAGCGCGGACTGTGAGCACGCGGCGGTCCCCCTCGACCTTGATCATAGCGAACATGCTGCCCGCGTTGATCGGACGCCGGTAGGAAATCGAGCCATTAACCTCTTCAGTCGCGACCACGTCACTAACCATTGGCGCATCAAGCAGCGCAGCAGCGCGCGGCAAGACGTCTTTGCTAAAGGTGGAGGAGGTTCCCAAGATGTTCTTCGCGTTATGCTGTCGCGCTGCTTCCGCGATCACTGTTGCATAACGGTCGGCCAGCGATTCTGCCAAGAGCGGGTCGTCGGCGACAACCACTACGGAAGCGCCGTAAGAGACAAGAGATGCGGCAATCCCGCCCAGGCCGTGGCCGAGTACGAGTAGCACATACTCCCCACCGAGTTGCCGCGCCAGCGTGATCGCGTGCAACGAGCTACGCTTCGCCTGTTGGCGATCGTGTTCGATTAAGATGAGCGACTCGGCCATACTAAAGCACTTTCGCCTCCTGTTTTAGTTTGGTAATTAACTCCTCGACCGATTCGACGCGAGTCCCAGCGGCACGCTTTGGCGGACGCGCAACGGAGAGCACAGTTGTAAGCGGGCGCACAGTTACTCCCAGTTCATCGCAAGTTAGAATTTCAATCGGTTTGCGGCGTGCCTTCATCAGACCGGGCAGCGAGACATAGCGCGGTTCGTTGAGGCGAAGGTCGGTGGTAATAATCGCCGGCAGATCGACTTCGACTACCTCAAGGCCGGCATCCGTCTCACGCGTGCAACGAGCGCGCGCCTTGGTGTCCAGAAACTCAATCTTCGAGACGAACGTCGCCTGGGGCCAGCTTAACAAACCAGCCAGCATCTGACCGACCTGATTTGAGTCATCGTCCACAGCTTGCTTGCCCATGATCACGACGTGCGGCGCTTCCTTCTCGACGACGGCACGGAGAATGCGCGCCACCGTGTAGGGATCGACTGCGCGGGAATCGTCTATGCGAATGGCGCGATCGATGCCCATTGCCAGCGCGGCGCGAATTTGTTCCTCGACCGCCGGCGCTCCGATGGTGGCGCCCACAATTTCCGTCGCTTCGCCGCGTTCGCGAATCCGCAACGCTTCCTCAATGGCGATCTCGTCAAATGGATTGATCACCGACTTGGGAGTCGAAACAGCCGCCCCAGCGACAGTAGCGTCGTTAGGGTCGGGTACGCTCTTGAACGGAACCAGGATCTTCATCGGCCGGCAGGCGTTGCATCACAGTCCCAACATCGCGGCAATAATATTACGCTGGATCTCACTGGTGCCGGAGTAGAGCTTACTGGCGATTGCATCCCGCAATTCCCGCTCAACCTCGTACTCCGTCATGTAACCGTAGCCGCCGTGGATCTGGATTGCGTCCTCGCAGCATTTCACCCAGCAATCGCTGATGTGCAGCTTCGTCATCGCAGACTCCAGGTAGACGCTTTTGCGGTGGCCGCTCAACCATGCGTAATGGTAAAGCATGTGACGGGAGCTTTCGACCCGCAGCTTCATATCGACGATTTTGCTGGCCACCAACTGGAATTTGCCGATCGACTGGCCACCTTGCTTGCGCTCGTTCGCATAACGGATGCAGGTCTCCAACAATCGTTGCATCGATCCGACCGCACTAGCCAGGATGCAGCCGCGCTCCCAAGTCATCGACCGTGTGAACAGAAAAGCGCCCCCGCCTTCTTTGCCGAGCAGATTTTCTTCCGGCACCTCACAGTTTTCGAAAAACACTTCTGCCATCGGCGACGTGCGCAGGCCCATCTTTTCGAGCTTGCGCGCGACGTTCATCCCGGGCGAACTTTTCTCGACCAGGAAGGCGCTGATGCCCTCCGGGCCTCGTGTTTTGTCCACCGTGGCAAACACGACGAGCAGGTCGGCAACGGGACCATTGGTTACGAAGATTTTGCTGCCATTGAGGATGTACCTGGAGCCTTTCTTGATGGCGGTCGTGGAGAGGCTGAATGCATCCGAACCGCTATTTGGTTCGCTCATTGCGTTGCCTCCAATAAGCGTTCCGTTAGAAAGGCCAGGCAGGTACTTTTTCTTTTGTCCTTCGGATCCGTTGTAGACCAGCGGAATGATCGCCGTCCACATGTGGGCGTTGATGGAGAAGAGCAAGCCGTTATCCTTGCAGGCGTACCCGAGTCGCTCTAGGGCGGCTACCGTCGTAAGTGGGTCGGTGCCAAGCCCGCCGTAGTCGGTAGGGACGAGCAAACCTTGGATGCCAAAGTCGCCGCATTTTCTCCAAGCCTCGTGGTTGAAAACACCCTCGCGATCGTTCCCGATCACGTCATAGTTAAGTTGCTGGGTGGCAAAACGGCCGACTGCGTCCAGTAGCTCTCGTTGTTGGTCCGACCAGGCAAAGTCCATCGCGTTAAGTTCTCGGTCGGCCTGTTTATCGTTTGTCCCGTCCCGACTAGCTTCGGCAAGGCCGGTGCCGTGTGCCGCGGGCGTCTTGCGGGACGCGCGGTAAGGCGGCGACTCTACAAGCGAGCAGCGAAGCGGTCAAGCAAGCGCGCAGATCCGTGGCATCAAATAGGTATAGCCCGCAGAGACTTGACTAATTGCACGAGTTCGCTCAGATGCAGTGCTGTGGATTTTTCAGGGACTTGGGGGCAGATCGCTTTCCATCACTCGGTGTGCGGATTCGCGGATCAGGAATTGCGTCGAGAAGCCGGCGAGAGAGAGCCAGCCGATCGATTCTCCGCCGACGCCAGGATGACGTGTGCGGAATCGGAAATTCACCTTACAGCGAGGGACTGCGTTGTCGAGGTCTGCTCAGACTCGTAAGATGGCGTACGTATTACATCAGCTTCTTACCGAGAGTGCGGCGCGTCGACCCGAAGCGGAAGCAGTGCGCCTTCTCGATAAGGCGCTCACGTATGCGGAGCTGGAAAAACTAAGCAACCAACTCGCACACGCGCTTATCGAAATCGGGGTCGTTCCCGGCGACCGCATCGGGATTTATCTTCACAAGTCACCTGCCGCAATCAGCCGGTATATTTGGAATTATGAAGACCGGTGCGTGTTACGTTCCGGTCGATCCAAATGGTCCCGGCCTACGCCTCGCGGAAATCGCCCGGCAGTGTGGATTCCGCGCGCTGATCACGAGTTCTTCCCTCTATGAGAAACTCAGCGCTGCGTTTCCTGATGAATGTCCGATGGCAGCCATATTCTTCGTCGATAAATGTCCCGATACGGCGCTTCCTGCGCCGGGCTTTACCTTCGCTGATTCGCTGCCGAGCCAGCCGGCTGCGCCGCCCGCAGTCAACGTTATCGACCAGGATCTGGCCTACATTCTTTTTACATCGGGGTCCACAGGCAGTCCCAAGGGTGTGATGCTCTCCCATCTGAACGCGCTGACGTTTATCAACTGGGCATGCGACACCTTCGCCATCTCCGCTACCGACCGCCTCTCCAACCATGCCCCGTGGAACTTTGACCTGTCGGTTTTCGACATCTTCGCCGCCATCAAGACTGGTGCCGCAATTTCGCTTGTACCTGAGGGATTGTCATCTTTCCCCGTGCAGCTCTCCTCGTTCATCCAGAATCAAAAAATCACCGTCTGGTACTCTGTGCCAATGGTGCTTACGATGCTAGGTACCCATGGCAAGCTGCATGAGCGCGACCTGAGCTGTCTGCGGCTGGTACTCTTCGCCGGCGAAGTTTTTCCGATCAAACACCTACGCAACTTGCGGCGAATGCTACCCGAACCGCGCATGGCCAACCTTTACGGGCCGACAGAAACAAATGTCTGCACCTGGTACGAAGTCGGTCAAATCCCCGAAAATCAAACCACGCCGGTCCCGATCGGCAAAGCCTGCAGCTAACATGGAGGTCATTGCCATCGACGAAGCTGGAAGGCGTGTTCTCGCACCCGGGAAGGAAGGGCTGCTTTACGCCCGCGGTTCGAACGTCATGCAGGGCTACTACGGGCGTCCATCGGAGTCGGCCGCTTGTTTCATCGGCAACCCGTTCGCGTCAGGCCGCGACGAAAAGCTGTACTGCACGGGCGATTGGGTAACAATCGATGAGAAAGGGGATTTTTTGTTGATCGGACGCAAAGATCACATGATCAAAACGCGCGGCTACCGTGTTGAGCTTGGTGAGATCGAAGCGGTGATGGTCGCGCATCCGGCTGTCAACGAGGCGGTGGCTTTGGCGATTCCGGACGAGGCAATTGGCAATAGCATCCGTGCAATTGTGACTATTAATGACAGCAATTCGCTGACTTCGGTGGAGTTGAAGCGGCATTGCGCTGAGAAGTTGCCGTCTTACATGCTGCCCGAAGAGATCGAATTTTGTGAGCACGCTCCCCAGGACCGGAACGGGAAAGATTGATCGACAGCGTCTCCAACGCGAGACGATTAGACGGGCGGGTAAATATCAGATATAACCAGGGGCCGTTGACCCCGGGTACGGGCTAATACAGAATTTGCCGTAGGGTGGACCTCACCCACCGCCTTTTAATGAAGCGCCTTTAAGGGTTAGGCTTTACATGAGGCTCGTTTGAGTATCCCGAATAAATCGTCCCATTGGTGGCACGTACCCGGTAATAATATGTTGTCCCAGATCCAAAGTTGTATGTATCGGTATAGCTAGTCACATTCATACTGACACTTCCGATCTGAGCGTAGTTCCCGCTAGAGGTCGCTTTTCTTTCAATTGAATAAGCGGTTTCAGTCCTAGAATTATCAGTCCAGTTGAGATTCACTTGAGTTGAAGACACGACTGTTGCGGCAAGCGACGTTGGGCTTGCCAGGGGAGTTGTGCCATCGACTTCATTTGAGAAGGGAGAATCCCCAGCCGAATTGTATGCACAGACTTTGTAGTAGTATTGAGTGCCATCTAAAAGAGCGCTATCGCTATCCGTATAAGTTGTTACATTTGCTCCTAATGTTGCAATTTGAGTATATGTGCCCGTAGCACCTTGCTTTCGTTGAATCTTGAAACCTGTTTCATTGTTAGCGTTGTCAGTCCAGGCGAGATTGACTCTGCTGGATGTGATCGTGGTGATTGTAAGTCCTGATGGTGCCACGGGAATATTAAAAAGAGTAGTGGCGTTCTTTTCATTGCTATATCCGGAGATCGCAATCGCATTGTACGCTCGCACTCGGTAGTAATACTTGGTCCCTTCATTGAGCCCTGTAGCGGAGTAGGAAGTTACATTCGGCCCAACGGTTCCAATTTCGGTAAAGTGTAAATCGTCAACAGGGCTTTGCTCGATTCTATAACCATCTTCAGCCAAAGAATTATCAGTCCAGGTAAGATCTATTCGAGATGAGGACACCGCTGTGGCCGTAAGAGATGTTGGGCTTCGCAGAATAGTTATGCCATTGACTTCATTTGAGTAGGGAGAATCTCCAGCGGAATTGTATGCACAGACTCTGTAGTAGTATTGTGTCCCATCTAAAAGAGCGCTATCGCTATCCGTATACGTTGTTACATTGGCCCCTGGTGTTGCAATTTGCGTATATGTTCCTGTAGCGCCTTGCTTCCGTTGAATCTTGAAACCTGTTTCATTGTTAGCGTTGTCAGTCCAGGCGAGAACGACTGTGCTGGATGTGATGGAGGTGATCGTAAGTCCTGATGGTGCGGCGGGAATATTAGAGAGAGTGGTGGCGTTTTGTTGATTGCTATATGCGGAGGTCGCAAGCGCATTGTACGCTCGCACTCTATAGTAATACTTGGTCCCTCCATTGAGACCTGTAGCGTTGTAGGAAGTTACATTCGGGCCAACGATTCCAATTTCAGTAAAGTGTAAATTGTCGACAGGGCTTTGCTCGATTCTATAACCACTTTCACTCAAAGAGTTATCAGTCCAGGTAAGGTTTATTTGAGATGAGGACACCGCTGTTGCGCTAAGAGATGTCGGGCTTTTTAGAGTAGTTATGCCATTGACCTCATTCGAGTACGAAGAATCTCCAGCGGAATTGTATGCACAGACTTTGTAGTAGTATTGAGTCCCATCTAAAAGAGCGCTATCGCTATCCGTATAAGTTGTTACATTGGCCCCGGCTGTTGCAATTTGCGTATATGTGCCTGTAACGCCTTGCTTCCGTTGAATCTTGAAACCTGTTTCATTTCCAGAGTTGTCCGTCCAGGCGAGATTGACTCTGCTGGATGTGATGGAGGTGATCGTAAGTCCTGATGGTGCGGCGGGAATATTAGAGAGAGTGGTGGCGTTTTGTTGATTGCTATATGCGGAGGTCGCAAGCGCATTGTACGCTCGCACTCTATAGTAATACTTGGTCCCTCCATTGAGACCTGTAGCGTTGTAGGAAGTTACATTCGGGCCAACGATTCCAATTTCAGTAAAGTGTAAATTGTCGACAGGGCTTTGCTCGATTCTATAACCACTTTCACTCAAAGAGTTATCAGTCCAGGTAAGGTTTATTTGAGATGAAGAAACCGCTGTTGCGCTAAGAGATGTCGGGCTTTTTAGAGTAGTTATGCCATTGACCTCATTCGAGTAGGAAGAATCTCCAGCGGAATTGTAGGCACAGACTTTGTAGTAGTACTGAGTCCCATCTAAAAGAGCGCTATCGCTATCCGTATAAGTTGTTACATTTGCCCCGACTGTTGCAATTTGCGTATATGTGCCTGTAGCGCCTTGCTTCCGTTGAATCTTGAAACCTGTTTCATTTCCAGAGTTGTCAGTCCAGGCGAGATTGACTCTGCTGGATGTGATGGAGGTGATCGTAAGTCCTGATGGTGCGGCGGGAATATTAGAGAGAGTGGTGGCGTTTTGTTGATTGCTATATGCGGAGGTCGCAATCGCATTGTACGCTCGCACTCTATAGTAATACTTGGTTCCTCCATTGAGACCTGTAGCGTTGTAGGAAGTTACATTCGGGCCAACGGTTCCAATTTCAGTAAAGTGTAAATTGTCGACAGGGCTTTGCTCGATTCTATAACCACTTTCACTCAAAGAGTTATCAGTCCAGGTAAGATTTATTTGAGATGAAGAGACCGCTGTTGCGCTAAGAGATGTCGGGCTTTTCAGGGTAGTTATGCCATTGACTTCATTTGAGTAGGGAGAATCTCCAGCGGAATTGTATGCACAGACTTTGTAGTAGTATTGAGTCCCATCTAAAAGAGCGGTATCGTTATCCGTATAAGTTGTTACATTCGCTCCGACTGTTGCAATTTGCGTATATGTTCCTGTAGCGCCTTGCTTCCGTTGAATCTTGAAACCTGTTTCATTTCCAGAGTTGTCAGTCCAGGCGAGATTGACTCTGCTGGATGTGATGGAGGTGATCGTAAGTCCTGATGGTGCGGCGGGAATATTAGAGAGAGTGGTGGCGTTTTGTTGATTGCTATATGCGGAGGTCGCAATCGCATTGTACGCTCGCACTCTATAGTAATATTTGGTCCCTTCATTGAGACCTGTAGCGCTGTAGGAAGTTACATTCGGGCCAACGGTTCCAATTTCGGTAAAGTGTAAATTGTCGACAGGGCTTTGCTCGATTCTATAACCATCTTCACCCAAAGAGTTATCAGTCCAGGTAAGATTTATTTGAGATGAAGATACCGCTGTTGCGATAAGAGATGTTGGGCTTTTCAGGGTAGTTATGCCATTGACTTCATTTGAGAAGGCAGAATTTCCAGCGGAATTGTATGCACAGACCTTGTAGTAGTATTGAGTCCCATCTAAAAGAGCGCTATCGCTATCCGTATAAGTTGTTACATTTGCTCCGACTGTTCCAATTTGCGTATATGTGCCTGTAGCACCTTGCTTCCGTTGAATCGTGAAACCTGATTCATTTCCAGAGTTGTCAGTCCAGGCGAGATTGACTCTGCTGGATGTGATGGAGGTGATCGTAAGTCCTGATGGTGCGACGGGAATATTCCAAAGAGTGGTGGCGTTTTTCTCACTGCTATATGCGGAGGTCGCAATCGCATTGTAAGCTCGCACTCTATAGTAATATTTGGTTCCTTCACTGAGACCTGTAGCGCTGTAGGAAGTTTCATTGGGGCCTACGGTTCCAATTTCGGTAAAGTGTAAATCGTCAACAGGGCTTTGCTCGATTCTATAACCATCTTCAGCCAAAGAATTATCGGTCCAGGTAAGGTTTATTTGAGATGAAGAGACCGCTGTTGCACTAAGAGCTGTCGGGCTTCTCAAAATAGTTACGCCATTGACTTCATTTGAGAAGCCAGAATTTCCAGCGGGATTGTATGCACAGACTTTGTAGTAGTACTGAGTCCCATCTAAAAGAGCGCTATCGCTATCCGTATAAGTTGTTACGTTTGCTCCGACTGTTCCAATTTGCGTATATGTGCCTGTAGCACCTTGCTTCCGTTGAATCGTGAACCCCGATTCATTTCCAGAGTTGTCAGTCCAGGCGAGAATGACTGTGCCGGATGTGATGGAAGTGATCGTAAGTCCCGATGGTGCGACGGGAATATTCCAAAGAGTGGTGGCGTTTTTCTCACTGCTATATGCGGAGATCGTAAGGGCGTTGTAAGCGCGCACTCTATAGTAATATTTGGTTCCTTCACTGAGACCTGTAGCGCTGTAGGAAGTTTCATTGGGGCCTACGGTTCCAATTTCGGTAAAGTGTAAATCGTCAACAGGGCTTTGCTCGATTCTATAACCATCTTCAGCTCAAAGAATTATCAGTCCAGGTAAGATTTATTTGAGATGAAGACACGGTTGTTGCGGTAAGAGCTGTCGGGCTGTTTAAAGTCGTAATGGCCGATTGTTCGTTGGAATAGGTTGAAAACCCTCCCGTATTGAAAGCTCGAATCCGATAATAGTATTGGGTCCCATCAAGCAAACCAGTATCCGTGAACGCAGTAATACCAGCTCCCACGTTCGTTAAAAAAGCATAATTGGCGTTGGATCCCACACTGCGTTCGATTCGTTGCCCGATTTCATTGGTTGCATTATCGGTCCAGCCAAGGTTAATCGTCGATGAAGAGGTTGCCGTTGCCGTCAAATTGCTCGGAGCAGTTGGTATGGGTGGGGTTGTTGTCAAAAGGGCTCCCCACGCTGTAAGCACTGGGGCTAGGACAGGATTATTGCAGTCGCCGCTATAGACTTCGATGAAGTGTGCGCCAAAGTTGAACCCTCTTTCCAATCCCAAATCTAACATAAATCGTCCGGTCGCTGGATCAGTTGACACATTTTGTGGCCCGTAGAAACAAAACCCCGCGGTCGAAGTCGCAGATAATAATGGTATGAACTCTGCTCCGTTTGACAAGGGGCCTGGACCGTTAGGATATTGAAGGCCGCACGACATTACGCCAAAGTGATTGCCGGGATACTGAGCCGCCCCGTAATTAACCACCGCCTCTAAGGAGTCATCTCCGTCGGGCGTCGGAATTGGGTCGGCCATGGCCAGGATGAATGGCGTATTGGGGAAGTAAGTTCCGTATTGATCGATAATCCATCTGACGCCCGCTTCCCAGTTCGGTAATCCACCGAGGGTATTAATGAAGTAATCCATATCGTATGGTGTAAAACAGAAATACGCTTCCCGCCTCCGACCCGGGCCACCCATTGTAACATAGGCAAGATTAGGAGCGTTGCCGTAGCGCGCGGCAAGTGCTTGAACGAACGCGCCCCATTTCTGCTGAAATACCGGGTCCCACGGCAGGGGCATCGGCTCAATGTGTGCGGTGGTGATTGCAACTCCCGTAGCTGATTCCGTCGCGGGTGCAGAAATCGTAACATTGCTGCTCGAATTAACCGTGACGATAGTCGCTCCGGCCGGTATGCTGCCTCCCGATATCGGTAACCCAACGCTATCAGGAAAAACCCAGCCGGCGGTATCCCCGGCACTTATCACCGTAGTTGATCCGGCAGTAGTCACTCCATCTGTGATCGCCGAATAACCATTTTGCTCGGTTACCATGAAAGCAGGCGCACCAGCGTCATATACCCACTGCGGAGTCTCGACCCCGGCCTGTACACTAATGGAAACTTTTTTTCCGTAAGCGGCTGCCCAGGCCACGCCTTGATCGAGATAATCCCAGTAAAAGTCATTTGCGTCTGCGTGTTCGTGTGGCTCGACTCTATTCCAGTGCGTTCGCAGGGCAATGCCTTGCACGTATGGGTTTGTCACTGCGGGATCCCTGTCCCACCTATGTGGCGGGGCTCCGAGGGCATCGGCATCCTCTAGATAAAAAATCCCGATCATTGGCGCCGGCTGCGACTGCGCATCGGCGCGGTTGGAGGCGTAGAGCAGAATCGCGGCGACCACAGTCGGGAGAAAGCCAACAAGTGGTCGCAAACACATGAGGGCAATTGGCCTGTTCATTCCCCGGCCATGGAAAAAGGTTTTTTCCGGGATCACAAGCAGCCTGGCAGCGCAAAGCAGCATACCGGGTAAAGGCGGCATTCTGCCAGCTCGCATTGCAGCCTGCTTGCGATCGTCCGCGTGTCGATGGATTTTGATACACTTATTCATAATTATTACTCTCTATCTAACCGCTCCGCACTGTCTCTCACCGCTTCTTGCCAAATTCTGGTCGATTTTTGGCGAAAAAGGTAGGATCTCAGAACACCGCCCCTTGAGGCATTGGGAAAAGGCTTTTCCGGCACCACAACCCCCCCTTGGTAATGCAAAACAATGCGCCGAGTGAAACCGGCATTTTGAGCGGTCGCGTTCCAGTCCGGGAGGGGTGTTATTCATAATTATTATAAATCATTAAATAAATCGACGTTTGTATCAGTATTCATGATCTCGTCTATAGGGGACACCCCCCTAAGTTTTGGAAAAAATCCCCCTAGGACTTGCGGGACTTTTTGAGAATTTTTGTGACTTGAAAACCGACATCAACGACGCTTCAGCGCACCGGAATGCGGACTTGCACTGCCTCCCGGACAAAGATCCTTCCTTTCTTTTGCACGAGCGCGTTCAGGCCTGCATCGCTGAGACGGTTTCCCGGACGCGCGATGCCGGTCACCGTGTAGCAAACTCGTGCAACTTCAGGAGCAAAGAGGAACAGCAAAACCTGTGTAAAGTTGACTCCCGCACCCTAAACCCGTTGCGGCGTAGATGGGCCAACGACAACAGGACACGCTCAATTTTCCGCTTACAAAAATCCCGAAACACTGCACGGAATAGCGTAATCGATTCTGATTCGGGGGCAGATTTTTGAGTTTTTCGAGAACTTCAGCTTGGGAATCACGTTAATATAAGATGCTCCCGGTGGCCCCCAGAACAGGATCGGGCGAGTGCTCGAATCAAGTTCAAAGAATGATGAAATCATTGTCGGTCGTGCTTCCTGCATTTAACGAAGAGGGAATTATTTCGGCTGTCGTACAGGAAGGGCATCGGACTGAACCGAAATTGCTTGGATTTTTAAGATCATTGTGGCGAAGGAGGGTAGGATCGCACGGGCGAGATCTGGGACCGGATCGTGGAGAAGTTGTTCAACGTGCGTGTTGTTCATCATTTTCGGAACGGCGGCTACGGTGCCGCGCCAGGAGCGGCATCAAGCTGGCGCGGTATGATCAGTTTTCTTTACTGACTCTGATAGGCAGTTCGACTTAAGGGAAGTGGCCGCGCTCCTCGAACAGGCGGACGCCCACGACAGTTAAACGCTTGCAGGATAGAACGCGCAATAAATGTTGAAGTCGCCACGCGGGGAGCGATTTACTGGCGTGGGAAATAACACTTTTTGCCACTATTTTCTTATCTATGCACGTCCGTTGTCGTTTCCCATTAAGAGAAGCGTGCAAACGTCAGCGAGGGTTGACAGCGTGATTAGGGTGAGACAAATTCGCTACCTCTGTGCTCTATTGCTTCAATAAATGATGAAAACTGACGTGCTAATAATCGGCGGCGGCCCGGGCGGGTCCGCGATGGCAATGTTCCTTGTGCGGGAAGGAATTAAGCCAGTCATTCTGGAACAGGAAGAGTTCCCGCGGTTTCACATTGGCGAATCGATGACAGGTGAAGCGGCTCAGGTCGTTCGCCGACTTGGCCTTGAGGAGGAGATGACAAAAAGAGAGCACCCAGTTAAGCACGGCGTCAAAGTCTTCGGCTCGAGCGGGCGAGAATTCCTGGTATGTCCCCGTTTCGTCCCGCGATAAGGATTGGAATCTCTCATTCTCAACCACATGGCAGGTGCGGCGGAGCAATTTCGATACGATGATGCTCAAGGAAGCCGAGAAGCGCGGAGCCACGGTTATGCGAGGCACGGCGACAAAGCCGCTACTGGCCGATGACGGCGCGGTGCGAGGCGTAACGGTTCGCTGGCCTGACGGCAAGAGCGAGGACATCGAAACCCAGATAGTGCTCGATTGCTCGGGCCAGGCAACCTTTCTCGCCAACCAGCGTGCCACCGGTCCAAAATATCTTGGTAACTACGACAAGCAGGTCGCCTTCTTCTCTCAGGTGACCGGTGCCGTCCGTGGCTCCGGCACTTCGGGCGAAGATGCGAAAGACAATACGGTTATTTTCTACGCGAAAAAGTTTCATTGGGCGTGGTTCATTCCGCTCGACAAGGACGTTGTCAGTGTCGGAATGGTCACGCCGAACGCGGACTTTCTGGCCAAAAAACAAACTCCCGAAGAGTTTTTCCGGAACGAGCTCTACGACATCAACCCGGAGCTTCGGAATCGCATACCTGAGCTGAACCTGGTTGAGAAGGTGCACGTTATCCCCAACTACTCCTACCAGGTGCGCGGCTTCTGCGGGAAAGGCTTTATCTGCATCGGTGATGCGCATCGTTTCATCGATCCGATATTTTCTTTCGGACTATCGGTGACCATGCGCGAAGCGGAGTTCGCTGCGCCGCTTGTCCGCGAGTATCTCGAGGGCAAGAACCGAAATGGGGAAAACCCGTTTCGCGAGCACCAGGTTTTCTGCGAGAGAGCAATCGATAATCTGGAAGACATGATCGATCTGTTCTGGGAGCAGCCCTTCGCCTTCGCGACCTTCGTCTATCATCGTTATCCCGACCAATTAACTGACGCCTTTTGCCGGACGGATTTATCCAACTGAGCACCAGCCTTCACCGGCCATTATCGGTTTCCGCAAGATGCTCAAGCGCACGCGCGAGTATGATAAGGATGACTACTCTGTGCCAATCGGTTCCCGCTATCATCCCGAGCGGGCGGCAATCTGGGAACCTAATTCCCCCGTCGGCGACGACCGAGCAATGGCTGGGGGCACGGTGATTTATTTTGTAAACCACTACCAATATGATGGAAATACCCCCGAAACTTAAAGAGTACATAGACAACAATCGTGGTTCCTTGCCACCAGTAACTGATCCTGACGAGCCGCTACAGATTGACTCGCTCGGCCTGATCCGCCTGGTCGCATTTTTGGAAAGTGACTTCGGCTACCGGATTGAGGACGAAGAGCTTATAGCAGACAACTTCGCGACCCTGCGGCAACTGGGAGAGTTACTTGCGACCAAAACACCGACCGCGCCGACAGCAGTCAAACCTGCGTCCGAGGAGGGTATTCCCACCTTTTCGGCTAAGCGCGAAAAGTGATCGCTGGGGCATCACCAGAGCTGTAGTTTACGCCGGCGCCAATAAAGCCGGCGGCCTGTCTGATGGTTTTTTTGCCAAAGCCGATGCGAGGCTCGACTTCCTAGCAGAGCCACCTATTCAAGCGCAGCCTAGCTGACCTTCATCTTTTGGCATCGGCTAAATCGGACTAAGGCAGGCTTGTGGAGCCATGCAGGAGACAACTACGCAATCCCCTTGTGCCTTACGATAGCGTTGATTACAGCGGGTTCGGCTCGTTCGATGCCGAAGATCTATTGGCAAGCGGCGCTCGGTTACTGCCGCGCCGAGGCAATGCGCTTCTCTTCAATGCTCAGTCGTTCAGTGCAGGAGCCTCGGAAAATTCTCCCGCGATTGATCATTGCAACAAAGCGAGCCATGGCTGTTCCATGTTTCAGTCTTTCCGGCTATACTCAATGGGAACCAGTTAGCCAACTGTGCACTCAAATGACCGCTCGGGCTCAACGAGTAAGTCGGACTCGCACGGTGCTCACCTTCTTTCGCGACAATGATCAGAAGACCCGAGGGTAACCGAGATATTCCAATCGGTGCCGTTCGCGCTTTCGTACTTTGTGGGGGGCTTGGCACCCGCCTTCGCCCAGTGCTTGCTGACCGGCCAAAATCGATGGCTCTGATCTCGGGAACCCCTTTTCTTCAATTGTTGCTCGAAAGACTCGGGTCTCAGGGAGTCGATGACGTGATTTTGGGAACGGGCTACATGGCCGAGAAAATTGAACGCTACTTCGGATCTGGAAATGAGCCTGCCATGCGCATTCGCTACTCTAGAGAGGACGAGCCGCTAGGCACAGGCGGCGCTCTTAAGCTCGCCGAACCACTCATCAGTGACCCAGTCCTTGTTCTTAACGGCGACAGCTATGCGGAGTGGCGCCTCGCTCCGATAGTGGAACTGTTCACGGCCCAAAATGCCGATATCGTGGTCGTGCTGCAAGCAGTCGCCGATGTAACCCGCTACGGGACTGTGGCGCTCAACCGAGAAGGACGCGTGACCGAGTTCATCGAAAAAGGTAACCGGGCCGGGCCGGGTCTGATCAATGCCGGCGTTTATTTGCTTCGAAAGCAGATCGTCCGTGACCTGCCCGCGGGGAAAGCCATCTCCCTGGAGAGGGAGGTTTTTCCCCGCCTTCTTGATCGCGGAGTTTATGGCTTGGTTTGCACGGGACTCTTTATCGACATCGGAATACCGGCCGACTTCAAGCGAGCCCAGACGCTGCTTACCTCGCGGGTCGGTGCTGCTTCTCGAGATTCCTCGGCTCCGTAGCTTCGGACGGTTGGCGCGCGTCGCCCTCAGGACGAGTGGACCAACATCCATTCCTCGGTGGTCGAGAGAGGAGAGTTAGGTTCCCAAATGGCAGCGCGTTCCGGATGAAAGCGCGAACCGATCGGAATGGAATAATCATCTTCGTGCTCATAATCCCGCGTTCGCTTGAGCATCTTGCGAAAGGCGAGAATCGCAGGCGAGGGCTGGTGCTCGGTCTCGTACACGCGTCCGGCGAAGGCATCGATCAACTGGTCGCGGTAGCGTAAATGGACAAAGCCTGCGAAGGCGAAGGGTTGTTCCCAAAACAGGTCAACCATGTCCTCAAGGTTATCGGTCCCCTTTTCGCAGAAGAGCATGTGCTCAGCGAATGGATTGGCCAGGTCGCGGCCTTTGCCCTCGAGATATGCCAGCACATGTGGCACGGCAAACTCTGCTTCCCGCAGGGTGGCCGAGATGCCAAAGGAAAAAATTGGATCGATGAAACGATGCGCGTCGCCGATGCAGATAAAACCTTTTCCGCAAAAGCGGCGGACCTGATAGGAGTAGTTTGGAATTACGTGCACTTTCTCGACCAGCTTAATGTCGGAGATTTGGCGGGCGAGAGCGGGATTGATCTCAGGAAGAGTACTTCGGAAGAACTCTTCGGGAGTTTGCCTTGATCCCTGGAAGGTGGCGGTTGGTACCACTAATCCGAGGCTTACCACCTGGTCATCAACCGGAATAAACCAGGCCCAGTGGAACTTCTTCAGGTAAAAGATGAGCGTGTTATCCTTCGCGTCCTCGCCAGACGACCCGCTGTCGCGGATTGCGCCGGTAGCGTGAGAGAAAAAGGCGACCTGTTTGTCGTAATTGCCGACATATTTCGGCCCCGTCACGCGCTGATTGGCAAGAAACGTGGCCAAGCCGGAGCAATCGAGCGTCACTTCCGCTTCAATGTCCTCATGGGTGCCGTCGGGCCGGCGCATGGTCACGCCGCGCACACCACCGTCCTCGCTCAGGAGCGGCTTCACCGCTTTGCCTCGAACAACATTGGCGCCCCGCTTCGCGGCCTCGTCGAGCATCATGCCGTCGAAATGACTGCGACGAACCTGCCAGGTTGTTCCAGGAGTCAGCTTCCAGTCCGGCGTGCGCGCCGAGACGGGAATGAACCAAGTATTCGCCCCCTCCGATCCATAAACTTTCACGCCATATTTCACCGGATACTTGCCCCTCGACATGTTTTCCTCCAGGCCGAGTCGCCGGAGCACCTGGCCGGCTTCGCCAGTCATCGATTCGCCGATATGGAAACGGGGAAACGTTTCCTGTTCGAGCACGATCGGCTTGATCCCTTCCCGGATCAGGAACATTGCTGCCGTCGCACCCCCCGGTCCACCGCCAATTATAAGCACATCAGTTTTGATCCTCATAAAGAAGCCTAACAAGCAAGTTCAAATAGTGTTAAGTCCAGCCCGCGTGTTTCGGTCCCGAAGTGTGCTCATTTCGCCACGAGTGTTCTTCTTGACTCCGCTGTTGCCAGCGCAACGAGGCAAATGAAAAATGGCGAGTTCGTTATACTGATCGAGATAATAATCCAGCACGCGCTTGTCCAATTCGATTCCGTCAGCGTCGCCCTCAGCTTGATCGACAAGCAACTGACCTCGCCATCGCGCGAGGAGGAAAGTGAAGCACCCTTTTGCCGCCGAAAGCTGGCAATCATTTTTGTCATGGGAGGCCATAAGCGGGAGATTTTCGTGGGAGCGATCATAGTCCCCGAACTAGCGCTCCGACATCTGTCAAATTTCGTAGTGAAATCCACTACAACCGGGCACAGATTCGGATGGGTCTGTTTTGTTTCAGTGGCGAAGTTTGATTACGCGCGGTGGACCCAGCGCACGGCTTCGCTTCGCAAGACTGCCGCATTCTCCAGGTTTAGCTTCTCCTTGATTCGGGTCCGATACGTCTCCACTGTGGCAGCGCCCAGCCCAAGCTCTTCGCGGATCTGTCGCGCCGTCCGGCCGAGCCCGAGCAGTTCAAAGACTTCCAATTCGCGGTCCGTTAGTCGCTCCACTCCCATCGGCTGCACCTGACGCCGTCCAACGACATGGCTGATCAGCTTGGTCGTCACTTCGTTTCCGACATAGACGTGGCCAGCCAGGACTTCCCGGAGGGCGATCATGATTTTGGTCGAAGCCTCCTGTTTGGTGATGTATCCTTGCGCGCCGGCCCGCAATGCCCGCTCGGCATAAACCGACTCGTCGTGCATCGACAAGACCAGCAGGGGGATTTTGATCCCAAAGGACCGGAGGTTCTTGATTAACTCCAGGCCACTTGATGCCTTAAGTTTGATATCGATGACCGCGACGGTGGCGCCAGCGTTCGCAATCAGGTCGAAGCCGTCCCGGATGTTATCGGCCTCGCCATACACCTTCATGTCAGGCTCCTTGTTGATCAGCTGCGCGAGTCTTTCGCGAAACATCGGATGATCTTCGATGAGAACGACCCGAATCTTTTTCACCGAGTCGCCTCCTGACGCGGCGCGTCGCGCTCCGCGCTGATTAACGGGAAAGTGCAACGAATAATCGTGCCCCCCGTCTTCGGCTCATCGATCTTGAGATTTCCCCCGATCAGCCGCGATCGATATTTCATGATGCTAATGCCCATTCCGTCGGACCGGGCGGGAACGCGGGAAACGCCACACCCGTCGTCCTGGATACTGAGCATAGCCATCGATCCGTTCTTTTGCAGAGAAATCTCAATTGTGTGTGCATTGCCGTGGCGAATCGCGTTGTGAATCGCTTCCTGGGCAATCCGGTAAAGATGAATCGCAACCGGCGCCTCCACCCTCACCTGGCCACCATCCTGCAAACGACAGGTTGTGTTCTGGAGCCGCGAAACCGAGGCTGCCAGCTGCTCAAGCGCCGCGGCAAGGCCAGCCTCATACATCTGCACCGGCATCAGTCCGCGCGCCAGATCGCGGATTTGCGCCACGCCTTGTTCGATCAACTCGGTGACCTCCGCTGCGAGCGCCGCTTCTTCGGCGATGCCGCTCGCCGCCAGATCCGAGCGAAGCGAAGCTGAGGCGCAACTCACAGCGGCGAAGTACTGGCATAACCCATCGTGCAAATCGCGTCCAACGCGGCGCTGTTCGCGCTCACTAATCTCGATAATCTGCCGCTCCAGTTGCTGCGAATGTTCCAGCAGCGCGATCCGCGACTGCACCGCCACCTGTTGCCGCTTGAGAGCCGAGCCGGCGGCCGCAACGAAGCCGAAATAGCCGAAGCGAGCGAGTGGCTCCCAGGCGCGAATCCATTGATGCCGATAAAAGTGACCGGTCAAAGCGTCTGCCGAGATCCAAAAGAGCGCACAAACCGCAGCCAACGCAAAGGCGCTCCTCCTATCGCACCACCAAGCCACAGCCAGGATCGGAATGCCGTAAAAGATGAACATACTGACTTCGTAACCCGAGACATAATCGAGCAATCCCACGCCGATCGCGAAAAGGAGTGATTCGGCAAAAATCGCACGGCTCGATTGTTCGCCGATGAGCTTCAGCAGCCTTTTCATTGATAAGCAAAGTTCGCGATTTCGGCTGATACTGCGAACATGGTGACTATTTGGTGCAAGCTAACGAGGGTCGGGGGTATGCAGCCTGGTTTCTGTGTCTTGTTTGCCGCGGAATATCAGGAAATACGCACTAGGTCAAGCCCAGGTCTATAGAATCACAGCTTTCGCCAGTGCTTCTCAGAGAACGTCGGCACCGCCGTGGTAATTTGAGAGATTTCGTCATCGTGGACAACGACAACTCGGGAGGGATGACTGCACTTCACTTCTTCTACCGCTTCAAGGAACGCTGTTGCCATTTTCGTATAGTGCGCACTGAAAGTGCAGCCATCCACCAGCTTTTCTGAGATCGTCGGCGATGACTCCCCAGTATTTCACTGACATTGCTGCCGTCGCACCTCCAGTCCACCGCCAATTAAGCACATCGGTTTTGATCTTCATCATGCTCACTGCTATTTTCAGTCGTCAGCAGAAAAAGGCTATTGGTCGCGTGTTAAGCGAAGCCCTATATCAGGGTACCGACGATAACAAGAAAAATTCTAGCAAACTCAGTCGCGCCGAAGATGCGTAGAAACGTCGGGTAACGTAATCCGTGTCCATTCTGGGAGAGCTTCCATCACTTCGTGCTACGGTAATGATCGAACGAAGTTCTCGCTATAAGGAAAGATTGACTTTTCCCGCCTGCGACAAACCTCCTGGCATTCCAAAGCGGACCCGGTTACGACTTTGGAGGAACAGGGCGACTTACTCTCGAAGGAATCGTTCGCCACTTTTCAAAAAAGTGATCAGCGGTCCAGTCATGACAGTAGTAACGAGAGCCATGATCACGAGCATGGTGAAGATGCGCTCTGAGAGAATGCCCATATCGTAGCCGATATTGAGCGCGATGAGCTCCATCAGCCCACGCGTGTTCATCAATGCGCCGAGTTGAAGCGACTCGCGCCATTTCATCCCTGTAAGGCGAGCAGCCAGAGCGCTTCCACCTAATTTCCCCGCAGTGGCAACCCCGACAATGACCAGGCAAATGAGCCAATCCTGAGCGCTGTTGAGGAGGCCGATTTGTGTGCGCAGACCAGTGAAAGCGAAGAACACGGGTAAGAGCAGCACGGAGCTTAAGTTCTCAACTCGCACAACCAGTTTATCGCGAAAACCTCCTGGTGTCGGCATAACTATTCCTGCCAGAAAGGCACCGAAAAGCGCCCGGATCCCAATCACCTGCGTGGTCAGCGCAGAGGCAAGCACGATCCCAAAAACGACAGCCAGCACAGCTTTACTCGGGTTGGGACGCTCTAGCGACTGCTGCCCAATCCAGTTTGGTAGGTTTGGTTTGATCACAACCAACATGAGCACAACAAAGACTAACACGAGGCCAAGACTAAACGCCGTTGCGCCAACGCTGGTTGCTCGCGCGATAGCTACCACAAATGCCAGTACGCTCCATGCGGTCACATCTCCGACCGCGGCGCAGGCGGTCGCGGTGCGACCAAGCGAAGTCTTGAAAATAGCCTGGTCCTGCAAAATCCGGAGCAGGACAGGGAAAGCGGTGATACTCATGGAAAGCCCCATAAACAGGGCAAAGCCAGTAAATGACGCCCCAGGTTGAGCGAGGCGGCCATAGAGGAATAACGCCAGCAGCACGCCAAAAAAATAGGGAGCGATGATACTGGCGTGGCTGACTACAACCGCCGTATGCGCTTTGCGCCGCAGCTCCGTCACATCCATTTCCATACCGACGGTAAACATAAACAGACAGACCCCAATTTGACTGAAGAGTCGCAATGCGCCCAGGGACGACGTAGCAAAAACAAACTGAAACGCAGCGGGCGCCAGGAGACCGAAGACCGACGGACCCAGAAGAACCCCCGCCATCATCTCGCCTACCACTGCAGGTTGTCCAAAACGTGTAAAGATCCAGCCGACCAGATAAGAAACAGCGATCACAACGAAGAGCTGCAAAATGAGCCGACTTAAAGGGTCGTTGGCATTGTCCCGCAGACTCGACTCCACCGAAGCGGAAAACGAATAGTCGCCAGCGCCAGCCGGGGGCGGAGTGATTTGAGAGCTAGATTGCGTGGAAAGTGGAAGAGCCGGCGCAGGAAGTCGATTTCCCGCTCGCAGGATGAAGAAGATGCCCAAGCCAAGGGCAGTGACCATAAAGAAGTAATAAAGGGCAGTGCGTTTCATCCTGTGCGCCCGGTTATTTTCCTAATAAGTTTCCGAACCACGGTCCCGGCGAGCTCATTATCGGCAAGCGGTCCGAAAAACCGGCGTCCCCGCCACCGCAGTAGGCACACGCCTACGTAAACACGCCTTTCTCTCTCGAATGAAAGCCGGGTGGCTACACTTCCAACGCCGCCATCTGCGCCGGCCGCGATGACGCACGAGAGGACTCCAGGTGTCTCAGGTCGAGCCCGCGTGTTTCCGTGCCGTAACGCACGAACAAGCCGAGCGAGATTACGACCGGGACCATGATGAGCACGGCTGTCATGCCCAGAGGTGGTACGAGCGCAGTGATGCTAAGAAATTGCGCGAAGACTCCTCCTCCCTTGGTGAACATCGCGACCCAGCCCGTAGCGCGACCGCGAATCTTGATCGGATAACTCTCCGAGGCATACGGAAGCAGGATGGCGATGATGCCGTTGCTGCCAATGATGAGAAGACCCACCGGCCAGATCGGATTGCCGCCCACATCGGTCTCCAGTTTCAATACCCACAACAAGCCCAGAAGGGTCAGCGTGATGAAGGTGGTCAGTGCCCATTTGCTGCTCCAGCGGCTGTAAATATAGGTGCAGAGAAAGACAGTCGGAAGGGCAATCAGCGCAGATTCGGCCAGAAGCTTGCTCGAGAGCGCCATCGAGTAGCCTTTCGTCACCAAATCGTTAGGCATCCAGAGGAGCAGGCCGAAGTTGATTAGACCCCATGAGAGCGCGGCAATCGTGAGGGCGGCCGTTTTGCCGATCAGCGCGGGCGTCCATAGCTTGGCTTCCTCTTCCAGGATATGGTCATGACCGTGGGCGAACAGCTCCGATTCGTCCTCCTCGCCTTTCGTCAACTTATGGCTGACCGTGCCGAAGCGCGCCATGACCACGTGCGCCTCGGCATTCCTTCCCCGGGCAAGCAAGAATTTAGCGGACTCAGGGATAAAAGGTCCAAGCCCAAGGAGGATCAGCCCCGTGGGGAGATTCATCAGCCAGAGAATGCGCCAGCTGAAGATGGGCTCCAGTGTCGCTGCGAAACCGCTGGCGACGAAATATCCGCCGACCGCACCTAGGCCGCCGACCAGGACCAGCGACCAGCCACGATGCTTTGAGGGCATTATTTCTGCAAGGAGGGCGTAGGTCACCGGCAACATGCCGCCGGCTCCGAATCCCATGAGAAAGCACATCCCGATATTCCAGTTCAATGACGGCATTGCGCCGCAGATCGATGTGCCGATAAAGACGACGGCTGAGAGAAGAATCGCGGCTTTTCGGCCATAAAAGTCCGCCAGGATGCCCCAGAGAATGGAGCCGCTCGCCGTCCCGATGAGAGCGGAAAACGGAACGAGCGAAGCGTGCTGTTTGGTGGTTTGATATTCCCTGATCATCCCTGGGATCGTGAATCCGAGCGTGGCGGGTTTCATCACGTCGATGATCAGCGCAACCACGAGGACAGCCATTAGCGTCCAATGCGCTCGATTAAGGGGGGCGTCTTCGGGTGCAACCACAGTGACACGCGAAGAGATCACTGCATTATAGGCCGCCTTGCTCGGCAAAAGGCCGTAGCCCGCCGCAATGACGCCCGCAATAATCAGGTACATGCCGAAGATCATACTCGGGTCCATTGGCATCCCGGAGAGAACAAACCCGTTGTTGTGGCCCATCCAGAACATTGGCAGATGCAACAGAACGCCGATGGTGACAGCCACGCAGCCGAGTCCGAAGGCCCACACTCCACGTCTGTCGAGAAAAACCTTAGCGTCGATCATTTGCGCCTCCGGCTTCCATTCTGGTTCGAAATTTGTCTCCTACTTCACTACGCATAGCGGACATTATGAATACGGTAAAGGTTACATTTATAGCGCCATTGATTTTGCCGATATTATGACAAAGAGCGAAGTGCGCAAGCGTTTTTTTCGTAAAACGGCGGCAATGTGACAGTCGCGACGCATATTCGGTTGGGACAATGGTGACCGCGCCTTTCCAGCTTTCTTCGGTCGTAATGGTATTTCATGATCAGGGGCCAATACCCACAAGGGCCCACAGGAATGCCCGTGATTAACGGGGCAGGCCATTGCGTGTCCGTGTGCTCTCAAGCGCAAAGACCTGCACGACGAACACGGCGCGACGCGCCCGTAAAGCTACCGGAGATGAAAGATGGTTTCGCGGAAGTCAACGCCACCGCCGTCATCTCCTCCGGGATCTGGCCTAACGAAAGGCTGGTGATTTCTGAGCGCGATTATTTCTTGATCATCTTCGGAACGGCCGCTCGCGCCAGTTTCGCAAATTCATCGACTGCGTTGTTGGCGCCGGAATCGATCAAGCGAAGCAGGCCAATTTCCAGGGCAAGATTCTTGCCTTTGAGCCGGATGGCGATGAGACCGTTTGTGCCGCTCAAGGCGATCTTCGGCATGAGCGTCGCGGACTTCAACGGAGCCAGCGAGCGCAGCAGGGTTTCGATGGCGTTGATCTCTGCGACGGTGCGGGGGCGCACCTGATGCTCGCGACAAATCGCGTCCGTCATGCGGCGCATGACGAAGGTGTCCGGCAGTTGGAGGAAACGTTCCTGATGCAGCTCGGAGACATCGATTATGCGCCGTCTGGCCCACGGGTGGCTTTCGTGAACGATTAGGGCGAATTGATCAGTGCAAAGGCGTTCGTAGCGCAGATTGGGCGAGTGGCGCGTGAGGAAACCAAGTCCGACATCCATTCGACCTTCTTCCAGCGCGGTCTCAATTTCAGTTGAGGAAATCTCTTCGACGTTCAGGCTGATTCCAGGGTGCGTGGAAGCGAACATTCCGATCAAACGCGGTATTAGTGCAACGTTAAGAATTGGCACGACGCCGAGATGGAGTGCACCCCGGAGCTGGCCCGGTTCAGGTACTCAACTCCTGAAGAAAGGCTTCGATTTGGCGCAGAATCGCCCGCGCATGCTCCTGAAAAATCAGACCAGCGGACGTAAGCAGGATGCGTTTCCCGCGCCGCTGAAATAGCGGCACGCGCAATGCTGTCTCCAGATCGCGCATCTGTTGTGAGATGTTCGGCTGCGAGAGGCCGAGACGATTGGCCGCTCGACTGAAGCTGCCAGCCTCAGCCACGGCCAGGAAGTAGCGCAAGTGGCGGATCTCCAGGGGATCGTGCGTCATTCTGCTCGAATATCGTCGGGCTCAATCAGGACGCGCAAATACGTAATTCTTTTGAAGGAATTTATGTCCATAGGAATTGTTTATTACTACATCGAAAATTTTTCTTCCAAAAGCCTGAATTATTATTGTATTGTCAAAACCTTGACTTCGCAGAGCAGAACCGAACCGCCAGTTACTTCCAGCTATTCGAACTCATGAGACCGATTCTAACTCTCAGCGTGGTTCGGGCTGTGCCAGTGAAAAGTGCTTCCGCACAGGAGATCGCTGCAGTCAATTCCGCTACCGGCACCTGGCGGCGGAAACTCGTTTCTGTCAGTTCTTCCTCGACAAGTTTATCCAACAGACCGGCCCCGCCAATTCCATGATTTTCTTCATCTCCAGAGCGAGTTGTAATTCTAGACTACATTCGGAAGCTTCCTGCGAGAATCGTGCCTGGTGACCGACAATACAATCGACAGTTTGAATGAAGTCGCAATACACGAGATACGAAAGTGTTCTCCTGCTGGCATTAACTGTAGCCACGCCCGCGCTGTCGGCTTGGGCTCAATCCTCTGACGCATCTACTTCCAATTCACCGGCTCAATTACCGAGCCTCGTCGTGGTCGGACAAGAAATCCCGGTGACGGGCCACGACGGTCGTCGATCCAACGCCGGGACTTCAGCTCGCCGCCTCCGACACCGCTTCGCTGCTCGAAGAGGTTCCAGGCGCCGCCGTGGTCCGCAATGGACCGCTCACTGGAATTGTCCAATTGCGCGGGCTGAGCGACGACGACGTAGGAGTGTTGGTTAATGGGATGAAGATCACTCCGGCATGTCCGAATCACATGGACCCGCCTTTGCTCTATATCGCGCCTTCCCAACTGCACTCGCTCACTGTGCTACCGGGAATAACTCCGGTGAGCCTGGGAGGCGATAACATTGGTGGCATGGTCCTGGCGGAACCGAAGCCGCCTGCGTTTGCGACAACTCCAAGCCGGCTTTTCACCGGCGAACTCGGTTCGTTTTATCGGAGCAGTAATGACGGCGTTGGAGTCAACGGAGGATTCAATCTCGCGACTCAAACCTGGAGCGGTTCCTACGACGGATCGTGGCAGACGGCCGATGACCTGCGCTTTCCAGGCGGGCGGGTGCGCGACAGTGGGATTGGCGAATATCAGCAGCACGAGGCGGGGATAGCGACCCAAATGCTCAACGGTGTCTTCGAGGTTTACGGCGGGATGAGTCGCACCCGCGACGCCGGCACTCCGGCGCAGCCGATGGACATGATCAAGGACGACAGCTGGAATGTTGGCGGACGGCTGACCGGCAACTACTCCTTTGGCGAACTCGATGCGCGCATCGGCTTCAACAGCGCCGATCACACCATGGACAACTTCTCGCTACGCCCTCTCACCAGCATGATGGGAGACACGGCCGCACCATTCACCGCCCCGAGCCAGAGCGACGACCTGACCGGCAGCATCGGCCTCACCATCCCGCACGACAGCGATACCTTCCGGACCGGTTTGGACTTTTACTGGACCCGCTTTGACGCGTTTGAGAAAGACCTCTCCGACGGCACGGCACAGGAGGCATCAATAACGCTACCCGCTCCCGCGTCGGCGTTTACTTCGAGTGGCAAAAACAATGGAGCCCCCAGTGGACCACTCTCGCCGGCTTGCGCAGCGACACCGTGTGGAGCGACACCGACAACGTCGAGCAATTTTACCAGGATTCGGCGGCCGATGCCGCAACCTTTAACTCCCGATCGCACGAAGCGACCAACGTCAACCTCGACGCCATGGCCTCTGTCCGATTCACGCCCGACAATCATCAGACCTATGAGCTGGCCTTCGCCCGCAAGACCCGCTCGCCAAGCATCCTCGAACGCTACATCTACACCCCGTTCGCTGCTCTCTCGGGCAACTCCGACGGGCGCAATTACCTGGGTAATCTCGACCTCGTTCCCGCAGTTTCACACGAAATCGCGCTCACCGGTAACTGGCATGGAGATGCCTGGGGCTTAAGAGTAACGCCCTTCTACAACTTCGTTACCGACTACATTCAGGGCACACCGATCGACACCTTCGTGGATGGTCTCGCCGTCCTGCAATATCAGAACCTCGATCGCGCCGACCTTTACGGCGTTGATAGCGAAGGCCATTACGACCTCTCGAAAGTATTTACCCTGCGCGGGCAACTCAGCTATGTCCGTGGGATCGATCGCGACAACGGGGACAGTCTTTATCGGATCGAGCCGCTGCACGGGACAGTGAGCATCGAAGAGCATTGGGCTGGATGGCGCCGCGCCATGGAACTCGTGTGGGCGGCGCCGCAGCACAAAGTGTCTGCCTTCAATGACGAGTTACCCAGCGCTGGCTACGCGCTACTGAATTTACGCGCCGGTTATACCTTCCGCGAGCACGTGAATATAGATGTGGCCCTCGAGAATGTGTTTAACAGTCACTACGAAGAGCACCTCACCGGGATCAACTACGTTTTAAAGAGTGATGTGCCGGTTGGCGCAAGGATTCCCGGCCCGGGCCGGTTCGTGGCCGTATCGGTCGGCTATAAGTTCTGAAACGGATTCCGTGCGGTGTAGGGCCAGCTCTTGCGAGCAAAATCCGGGGGCTCGGCAGTTTCAGACAACATTTAATTTCTAGACCTGAGAAACAAAATGATTCAATAATTCGACCGGAGATTCGCTACGATTGGTCGTTCAACGGGACGCATCCGTTCGATGATTCATCCGACCAGCGAATGCGGAAATTTTCTGGTGGGATGAAAAAGATTTCGTTCCACGGTCACAGCTTCTTCTTGATCTTGAATGGCTGTAACCTGATTTGGAACGAATATATTCTTAAAGTCATGCAGCTATTCGCATCTAGTGCGGACCCGACCGCTGATCACGAAAAAGCATTCTGCCGCGCCTTCGCGCTAGTAGTGCCGGAGTGATTGTCACTCGAGAAAACCCGCCGTGCGATTATTTCCTGTCTCTTTTCTGTTCGCTGTCGGACATTCTGCCAGCACCTACGTAGAGATCAGACGAATACGCGCTGACCCAATGCGGTTCCGCCTCTTTCGCTTTCCTTTCTCCGACTAGCACTGCACCCCATGCGCGAAGCTTTTCAAACCGAGGAGAAACAGACCGACGCCAGCTAGCGAGGCAGTCAGACCCAGCATTCCAAGCTGCGACCACTCGGTCTTGCAGGTCCAAATGAATGATCCTACACAAAGCACAGACACAAATAGCAACGTGGGCTTTCGGCCGATCAAATTTACAACGAACACTCCCAGTGGTGCACCCAAGGCCACAACGGGTGCCGCGGCGAGCCAATTCCAATAGGTTCCAGGTTGCAGTCCGGTAAACAGGTTCTTCACTACGACGCCGAGAACCGAGCTAAATGCCATAATAATGACCGAAGTTGGAATAGCGATCTTCAAATCCGCGCGACAGAGTAAGACAAGCGCGGCGTAAAGCACCATATCGATCCCCACGCCCGTTACTGCCACAACCGTTGCACCGGAAAAGAGACCCAGGACCAATCCGACCCGAAAATCCCAGCGCTCGTCAAATTCTGTCATCCCATCATGCGAAGATATCTCATTGATGCGCAAAAGATGCAGCATCCCGAAGCTCGCCCAGACAATTGCGAAGATCAGCTTGATCCAGAGTGCGGGCACAAAGGGGGCAATGAACAAGATGCCCACCGGTACTCCTGCCAGCGCCCCAATGGTCGCACCCTTGAGCATCGACCAGGCCAGCGGTTGCCGCCGGGCAAGAATGAAAATACTGGCGCTAGTCATGCCAATCGATTGCACGGCGAAACTGAAATCGCGGCCAAGGGTAGCCGGCATTTTGAAGAGCAATACTAGAATGGGAAAACCTACCGTCCCACCCCCCATCGGTGTCGATCCAGCCACGTAACTCCCAAAGAGCATCGCGAGTGCAATCGGCCAATGTGCTTTCGCTTCGCTCCAGCGTCCCAGACCAAAAACCAGCCAGCACCATACGGTATAGAAGCCGGCCAGCCAAAGAAACCAGACCCAGAGACGGTGTTTACGGGGAGCAACAGACATAAGGCAGATTCGCGTTGTCTTGGAAATCCCGATTTTATCCAGCGAGTGGCAGAGCAGAGTTTAGGTCCGTTGGTCTCGGATCAAATCGTGAAACAATTTCACAGACCATCAGCCCCACGTGGGGGAATCTCCCGTGAATTGAGCCTTCTTCATTCGTTTGCCGACTCTGATCGATGAATCACATAAGTTGAGCGAACATTGAAACAACCTAAAAATCCTGATAATGGAATAACTCGCGATTAAGCAAGGAGTATTTTTCGGGGATTTGTGTTGTTGCAACAGCCAACCGCGGCCGGTCAATCTCGGCAACCGATGATTCACAATTCTCTTGAAATTCGACATCCGCACTACTTCCTCGCGGTACCCGAAGCCCGCGAATCCAGCCGGATCCCCGATCGTCTCGGTATTCGTAGCCAAACGTTTCCAGAGGATGGTGCGATCAGGGTTCGTTTGGTGCCTATGAGCGTGACATGAACGGCGGCAAGAAAGTTACGAACAACACGCAAAAGGGACTTGGCTGGGGGCGGAATCGAACCGCCGACACGTGGATTTTCAGTCCACTGCTCTGCCGACTGAGCTACCCAGCCGCGATCGACGTCGATCTTGCGCAGCGTCGTGGGGTTTTCACTATGCAGTAATGTGGTTGCAGGGCAACCCCGAAGGCTTTCAAGGCGGCGCTACGAGAATTGAGCAAGCGCTGACACTTCCACTGCAGATAAATTTGGCACTAGCCTCTGCGATTCATTGTGCCTGCTAGATTTGCAGTTACAATCGGCCACATGAAGAACAGCGTGTTCACCGGTGAAGCGCCAGCGGCGATCGGCCCCTATTCGCAAGCCGTGCGCAGCGGAAATTTCCTGTTTTGCAGCGGCCAGATTCCACTCGACCCGAAGTCGGGCCAAATCGTTTCCGGCGATATCGCCACACAGACCCGGCGCGTGATGGACAACATCGCAGCTATTTTGCGAGCGGAAGGTCTGACCTTTGATAACGTCGTCAAGACAACCATTTTCCTGACTAGTCTCGGCGACTTTCAGACCACAAACGACGTATACGGATCGTATTTCAAACAAGATCCCCCTGCCCGTTCCACAGTCCAGGTTTCCGCGCTGCCGAAGGGAGCGAATGTGGAAATCGAAGTGATTGCTGCCGCAGCGGAGACCGACCAAACTGCGTATGATACATCCGGGTAGGATTACGCTTCTGGGGAAAGTACGCCGTTGGCGTGCTCTGTTCGACGCCTCGTCAAAGAATTCTTCCCGAACGTGCTGTGCAATCATTTCTTCTTCGCGGTTCACATGCCTGGCGCCACAGATTTTCGGTTGGCCACCGCGAACAGCACTCCAGCGGCGTGCGCTCCCCAGATGAGCGAGGATCTGCTGGCACTTTTTCGGAAGACCTGCGCGTTGTTGGACGGCCACTTCGTGTTGCGCTCCGGCTTGCACAGCCGCGAATATTTCCAATGCGCGCTGCTCCTTCAGAACCCAGACATCGCCGCAAAGGTCTGTGGATGGCTTGCCGACAAACTGCGGGATTTCGATTGCAACGCAGTTATCTCCCCCGCCCTCGGCGGAATCATCGTCGGCCAGGAAGTCGGCCGATCGTTAGGCAAACGCCATATCTTTGCCGAGAAAGAAGAAGGCAAACTCGTCCTGCGCCGGGGTTTTGAAATTTCGCATAACGAAAAATTCATCGTGGTCGAAGACGTCGTCACCCGTGGCGGCCGCGTCCAGGAGACAATCGAGATCGTGCGCACCCGGGGCGGCATCGTCTCCGCAGTCGGCGTGATTGTCGATCGTAGCGGCGCAACCAAACCAGATTTTGGCTGCCCCTTTGTGAGTTTGATCGAGATGAATGTGGAGATGTTTCTCGCCGACAATCTCCCGGCCGATTTGGCTAAAATTCCCGCCGTCAAACCGGGGAGCAAATAAACAACAGGGTCGAACTCAAGACGCCGGCAAAATGCGTCCGGTTACTTCACCAAAACCAACGCGGCAACCATCTCCCTGGCACCACCCGGTAATTGTCAGTCTGTCGCCGTCCTCGAGCCATTTGCGGGTTTCGCCGTTTGGCAGTTTTAACGGGTTGGCGCCGCGCCAGGTCAATTCCAGCATACAGCCGCGCGATTCTTCACCTGCGCCGCTGATTGTGCCGCTTGCGAGTAAATCGCCGGGTTCCAAGTTGCAGCCGTTGACGGTGTGATGCGCAATCTGCTGGGAAATGCTCCAGTAAAGATTTTGAAAATTTGTGCGGGTGATCACGTGAGGCGCATCCATCGATGATGTTCGGAGATGCGCTTCGAGCTGAATGTCCAAGCTGAAATCGCTTTTTGCGCGCAGATACGGCAACGGCTCGGGATCTTGTGACAGGAGCGGTTTGCGGAAAGGCTCAAGCGCTTCGAGCGTCACAACCCATGGCGAAATACTCGTCGCGAAATTCTTCGCCAGGAAAGGCCCTAGCGGCTGATATTCCCACGCCTGAATGTCGCGCGCGCTCCAGTCGTTCATCAGAACCAGTCCGAAAATGTGATCGGTGGCCCGATCAATCGGCACGGGTTCGCCTAACGAATTGCCTGCTCCGATGAGAAACGCCATTTCTAATTCGTAATCGAGGCTTTTCGTCGGGCCGAATGTCGGCACGGCTGCATCTGGCGCCTTGGTCTGCCCGCTTGGCCGACGCACGTCAGTTCGACTGACGATCACCGAGCTGGCGCGCCCGTGATATGCCACCGGTAACCATTTCCAGTTCGGCATGAGCGCGTTTTCCGGGCCGCGCAACATTGTTCCGACATTGTGCGCGTGATAATAGGACGAGTAGAAATCGGTGTAATTGCCGATGCGGGCCGGCAGTTTCATCGTCACATGTTTTTGCGCGTGAAAAACTCTTTCGCGCAGCCGCGCGTCATCGCGCAGCGTTGGCGTGTCTGCGGATAGAAGATGTTGAAGGATCTCGCGCGTTTTCCGCCAGGCCGGTCGACCAAGCGCAAGAAATGAATTCAACGAATCCCCAGAGAATACTTTTTGGTTCTGAAATTCTGGCGAGCGAAAATGACCCAACTCCTCCAGCGCGGACAGATCGACGATCAAATCGCCAATCGCGACGCCGACACGCGCGTTGCCGTCCCTCGGTTGAAAAACGCCGAAGGGAAGGTTCTCCAGTGGGAAATGCGAATCCGGTGTGACGTCGATGAATGTTTTGAGCGGCATAAACGGAAGGCCGATTGACCTCAATCGCCCGAAGCGTGTCTGTTAACGCTAAGCGGGCGGTTCAGGTGAACCGCCCCTACCTTACAGGAAACCCAGCGCGCGCAAATCCTCGCGTGGCTCATCGAAACTGCAACTGCCAAAGGACCTGACGAATCTCCGCCGGTATTGCAGGCGTTCCGTATCGATTTTCCAGTCGCGCCAGGCGAAGAAATCGTCGGTAAACAAAAACGATCCCGGATCTTCATCCTCGATCATCATCGCGGCTTGATCTGTATCCCATTGATGCTCTGCCGCGAGCACTGCGGCTCCGAGCACATTCAGGAATCCGTGCATCTTCGTTTTCACTTCGTCGCGAAACTGCCGGATTGGATGATGCAGTCCGGCTGTAAACTTCATGGGAAGCTGATGTGTTGCGGGCTTTACAAGCGCCCGCGCGATCTCCGCCGAGCTTGGAAATGCATCCGCCGTAACTCCGCCGGTGCGCAATTTGTAACCGAATGTCGCCATCTCCTCGTCGGAATTGTGCTCGGCGAGCAACGCAATCGTTTTCTCGGCTCTCTGAGGCGGCGCTTCCCAGAATACCGGCAAATCGCGGACAATCGCTCTCGCCTCCTCGACCGACGCGAGATCCACATCCTCTGGCAAAAACATTTCGAGATGACTGACCGAAACCAGATCAACATCGTATTTCGAGAAAGAACGAATCGCTGCGTCCGCCTCGCAGAGTGCATCGAGAAAGGCATCAGCATTTGCGGCCTTCGGCCCGAGCGCTGCAATGCGCAGCAGATGCAAGGGATCGAATTCTGAGAGAAACTGCCTTGTCGGGTAGAATTGTTCGACTGGCAGAACGAATCCATTCAGCATCCACGCTTCGGGAGAACGCACATAACTCGCGTGGTTCCGCAACGCTGGTTCAAGCATCAAGCTGCATGGCGGAAACATTCCCGCGTAATCAATTGACCTGGTCAGGAAAGCTTGAAGCGAAGCAGAAACAGCCATAACCCTGAAAAGCTAACCATGAATCCACAGCAATAGACACGAAGATTTTCGCGTGAACTATTGCTTGGATGCAGTCGTATTCGTTGGCCCTCGATATCATCAGTGGTTGTTGGATCGTCTTCATCACGGTCTGGTTGCTGGCTGCGGTATCGACGAAGCGCACG
Source organism: uncultured Verrucomicrobiae bacterium (assembly GCA_963828355.1). GTDB lineage: Bacteria > Verrucomicrobiota > Verrucomicrobiia > Chthoniobacterales > UBA10450 > Udaeobacter. Next base: position 80,330 of record CAWHFD010000011.1, read on the forward strand.
GTATATCGCGAAAGCCGGGCGCAGCGACTGCGCTACTGGGTGCTGCTCGTAATCGCTTATCTTCTGCTACTCCATGGCCGCGAATTGCCGTATCCGCTAAATCTCCAAATCATCCCTCATGCGACGCTGATTGCGTGCGCCGCCGCGTTTTTGTGCGTCGCAGGTTTGGGCTTCGCGCTTTGGGCCAGAGTTACTCTCGGACGCAACTGGAGCGCTGTAGTGACGTTGAAAGAAGGACACGAACTGGTTCAGCACGGCCCATATCGGTTCGTGCGGCATCCCATCTATACTGGCATGCTCATCATGTTTTTTGCGACAGCGCTCGCACAATCACACCTGGCCGGGTTCGTGGGTGTGCTGCTGATGTTCGGGAGTTTCTGGATCAAACTTGAACGCGAGGAAAGATTGATGCTCCGACAATTCCCCGAGCGATATGCCGCCTACCAGCAACGCGTCAAACGCATCATTCCCTTTGTACTCTGAATGCAGACGATGAACCGAAGGAGCGACGGTCTCCAGTCCGCCGAAACCATTAAATCATCGGTCGTCAGTTTTCCGCTAATCGCACGAAGCAAGCTGCGGAGTCACGCTGAAGGAATTGCGCAATTCGCCACCGGGCGGAATGATTTGAATCCCCTGCTTTTGCTCGAATGGGCGTTGGTCATGGTGATCGGGCAAACCCCAGCACGGCTCAACGCACAGGAACGGGCCGCCGTCGGACCACAACGTCATGTAGGGAACACCGGCCAGATCCAGCGTCACCCAGCGGCCGCTCGGCGGGTCAACATAGGAAAATTGCGGGCGCTCGACATCCACCAACTCCAGAAGGATGGCACCGGGCAACTCCGTTTTTGAGAATGGCATTTCGCCACCGGGAAAGTCGATGTCGCGCGTCTGCCCGGAAAGAAAATTGCCCGGCGAAAAGAACCGACGATAACAACCCCGCGCCATTTGCAGGCGAAAACTTTCGAATGAAGTCGCGCCGAACCCGGGATGCAACCCGAACGACACATGCGCCCTCAGTTCCGGTTCGTGGTTTCGAAACTCGAAAACCACGGTGACCGTGTTGCCGTCGATGTTGTAGGTGAGATCGACGCTCACCTTCAGCGGATATTCATTCGGAGAAAAATCCGCCGGTGTAATCCGATATGTTAACGAAGCGACGCTGCCTTCGGTGGAAGATCCGGCAAAATGCCATGGTTTCGTCCGAAGAAAACCGTGGGTGCCGCCTTTGATTTCGTGACCGCGATACAGGCTGCGACCATTTTTCAGCCGGTGAATATAATAGCCCATCACAGTGGCGTGATTCGCCCAGCCTTTGGAAGGCGCCGACACATTGTCGTCCCGGTAAAGGAAGCCGGTCCAATTCCCGGCTTCATTTATTCGGGCTAGGCTGATTAATTCCGCGCCGGCACGCGACACAATCATTCGAAGTCCGTTCTCTTCATCGATTAAAACATCGAGATGCCGTCCGCCGCGGTCTTCTTCAGAGTGTGAAAATTTCATTAGTAGCTACATTCGTGCTTCATTCTGAGCGAAATGGAGCCCAGCAAAACGGAGTCGAACAATCTCGCTGAATTGCTTTAAAGGTACCGCGACGGAATCCCTCGGCTTTGCTCGGGACGAAAGGCATTGCCTCTCATGGGAACAAGCCGCGCACTTGTTTGGCCTTGATGACGCGCTCAACACCGATGGCCATTGCGGCCGTTCGATGCGACACCTTGTGGTCTTTCGCGCGCCTGATCACTTGTGCAAAAGAATGCTCCAGAATCCGGAAAAGTTTGTCCGTAACTTCACTCTCCGACCACAAAAACGCCTGCAACCCTTGCACCCACTCGAAATACGAAACGATCACGCCGCCGGCGTTGCAGAGAATATCAGGGATTACAAAGACTTCGTCCCACCGCTGGTCGAGAATCAAATCTGCATCGGGCGTCGTGGGTCCGTTGGCGCCTTCGGCGAGAATGCGGCATTTGAGTTGGCCTGCATTTTTGGCAGTAATCACGCGATCGACTGCCGCTGGTACAAGAATTTCGCATGGCAAAGTGAGAAACTCGTTAGGGTTAACATGATGGCCCTGATCAAACGCACGCAGGTTGCCCTTCTTCAGCATGTGTTGTTCGGCCGCTTTCACGTCGATTCCTTTCGGATTGTAAATCGCAGCGTGCGCGTCGCTAATCCCGACAACTTTGACGCCGCTCTTGTAGGCAAGCGATAAAGCTGCCACTGAACCAACGTTGCCGAAGCCTTGCACGATCGCGGTGCATTTTTCCGGATCCAATTTTAGCATGTTCATGGCGCGCTCGACGAGATAAACCGCCCCGCGCCCGGTAGCTTCCCGTCGGCCTTCGGTTCCGCCAATGGCGACTGGTTTGCCAGTGACAATTTCATTGACGGCGTAGCCCATGTAAACGGAATAGGTATCCATAAACCAGGCCATGATCTGTTCGTTCGTGCCCATGTCCGGTCCCATGATGTCGGTGTGCGGACCGACGAACGGAATCATTTCCTGCATGTAACGGCGCGACACGGCCTCCAACTCATTGCGCGACAATTTTGACGGATCAACCGCCACGCCGCCTTTCGCGCCGCCGTATGGCAACTGCGCCAACGCGCATTTCCAGCTCATCCACATCGCCAGTGCGGCCGTTTCGCCCATCGAAAGGGAAGGCGCGAACCGGGTGCCGCCCTTGGTCGGCCCCAGCGCAATGTGGTGTTGCACCCGGTAACCTTGAAAAGCTTTCGTGCTGCCGTCGTCCATGTGCACGGGCAGCGTCACGGCCATGGCGCGCTTCGGATACGTCGCCCACTCCCGGTCCGCCTTATCGATATTCAAAAAATCGGCGATGACGCGAAACTGTTCGCAAGCCATCTGAAAGACTTCGTCGTCGTATATCGTGTTCACGGCTGCATTAGCGCAACTCTGAGCGTCCATGGGAAAGCTGCTATTTGCGCCGGTCAAGTGGCGTCGTCAACTCCGAAACTTGGGAGTCCGGCGACATGTCGCCGCTTTCAACAGCGCGAACACGTTCCGCGTACTCTGAAATGCGCCGCATCGACAAGCGCGCGCGGAATGCAGTAACGTCGCAACCATAAATGAGAATTGAAACCATAGCTGTTCACGCTGGACACGCGGTTGATGCCACAACCGGGGCCGTCGCCGCACCGCTTTATCTTTCCACGACATTCGAGCGCGATGTCGAAGGGACCTACTCACGCGGTTTCATGTACACGCGCAACGATAATCCGAATCGTCAGGCGCTGGAGCGGGGCGTGAGTATGCTCGAAGGTGGCGAAGCGGCCGCGGCGTTCGCGTCCGGCACCGGCGCGACGATGTCGATCTTGCAGGCGCTGTCCCCGGGCGACCACGTCCTCGCGCACGTCGACGCCTACTACGGCACGTCGCGATTGATTCGCGAAATTTTCGTGCGCTGGGGACTCGAAGCCGATTTCGTGGACATGAGCGATCTCGCTGCGGTGAAAAAGGCACTCCGGTCGAACACCAAACTTGCCTGGGCCGAGACACCATCCAATCCGTTGCTTAAGATTGTCGATCTTGCCGCCGTGGCCGAAGTCGTTCGCAAGACAGGCGCGCTTCTCGTTTGCGATAATACATGGGCGCCGGTGCTGCAGCGGCCATTCGATCTCGGCGCCGATTTGATCCTGCACTCAACCACAAAATACTTCGGCGGGCATTGCGACGTTCTCGGAGGAATCGTGGTCGCTAAAACGGACAACGAATTCTTCCAGCGCATCCGGGGCATCCAATACGAAGGCGGCGCGGTCCCGTCGCCTTTCGATTGCTGGTTGATCCTGCGTGGCATGCGCACATTGCCGTGGCGAATGCGTGCACACTCGGGAAATGCAATCAAAATCGCGGAGTTCCTAGCGCGACATTCGAAAGTGAAACGCGTGCATTATCCCGGATTACAGTCGCACCCTGGACACAAGATCGCGGCCGCGGAGATGTCGATGTTCGGCGGAATGCTTTCGCTTGAAGTACGCGACGGTTACGACGCGGCGATGTCCGTCGCCGCGAAAACGAAGATCTTCATTCGCGCAACCAGCCTGGGCGGTGTGGAAAGCTTGATCGAGCATCGCGCGTCGATTGAAGGCCCGGGTACAACGTCGCCGGAAGGGCTGTTGCGTCTGTCGATCGGCCTCGAAAACGCCGACGACCTGATCGAGGACCTCGATCAGGCGCTGGGTTAAAGGCGCGTGCGCCAAGCGCCTTTCTCCTTTGGGGGATTTGCCCCGGGTGTTTGGCACAAAGGCCTCTACAACCGGCGTACTTTCCGCCGAAAAACATCAACAATGTCCTGCACTTCGCTCACGCGCAAAAGAAACGCCGTGCCGAAAAATGCGGCTCCGGCACACGCAATCGTCGCAAGCAGCATGGCCAATTTCTGGAAGAACCGCATGTCCGACCACCCATTCAGCCACCAATAATTCGCAGCCCAGCAAATCAAGGCCAGCCCCGCGCCCGCGATACTAATTTTTCCGAGCGCAACCAGCATTTGGCGCGTCTCGAGCCGGCGCGTGTGTCGGCGCATCAGCGCATAAAGCAAAAGGAAATTAATTGTCGCCACGAGACTCGTGGAAAACGCAAGACCGCGGTGTCCCCACCCGAGCCGAAACGTGAAGAGCCAGTTGAGAAACAGATTCGCGCCGATTGCGAGAAAACTCACCACCATCGGGGTGTTACGTTTGCCGACAGCATAAAACGCGGGCGTCAACACTTTCAACGCCGCATACGCAACGAGGCCGATTGCGTAAAATTGCAGCGCGCCCGCAGTTTCCCGCGCCATCTGGACGGTGAACCGCCCGTGCTGATAAATGACGCTGATGATCGGCGACGCCAGCATGGCGAGTCCGATCGCCGACGGAATCGTGAGCAAAAACGCCAGCCGCATGCCACGTGCAAGAATCGCCCGGAACTCAGCCGTGTTCCCCAGCGCAGCGTGCTTTGATACCAACGGCAACGTAACGGTGCCGATGGCGACGCCGAAAATTCCCAGCGGCAACTGCATCAGCCGAAACGCGATGTTGAGCCAGCTCACCGGTCCGTTCCCGAGACTCGCGGCGAATCCGCTGTTGATCAGAACATTCACCTGCACTGCGCTCGCCGCGATGACCGCGGGTCCCATCAACGTCAGCACGGTGCGCACGCCTTCGTCGCGCCAATGAAGGTCTGAATGAAACCTGTAACCGACTTTCCACAGAGAAGGAAATTGCCCGATCAATTGCCAGGCGCCGCCGATAAGCGTGCCGATCGCCAGGCCCACTAGCGAGCGCGCGCCGAAATGTGGATCGATCCAGTAACCAATCGCCACACCGGCGATGATCGAACCCAGATTGAAATAACTCGATGCCATGGCCGGCGGACCGAACACATGCTTCGCATTGAGCATGCCCATCACCAGCGCCGCGAGCGATACCGTCAATATGAATGGCCACATGATGCGGGTGAGCAAAATCGTGAGCGCGGTTTTGTCCGGCGACCAACTGCCCCATGTCAAAAGCTCCACGAGTTGCGGAGCGAACACGACGCCGAGCAATGTCACGGCGCTCATGAAAAAGGCTGTGAGCGTGGCGACTTTGTTCGCCAGGCGCCATGCCGATTCGTCGCCTTCGACCGCGATCTTTTTCGAGAATGTCGTGATGAACGCCGTTGAAAGCGCGCCCTCGGCAAAGAGATCGCGCAACAAATTCGGCAACCGAAACGCCATGAGGAACGCGTCGAGATTTCGGCCGGCCCCAAACAGACCGGCAAACACCATCTCCCGAACGAGACCGAGCATGCGACTCGACAGAATGGCAACGCCGACAACGCCTGTCGCGCGGGTGCTCATGCGTCGATCGGTTGCGTCAGCCATTGTCGGACAACTTTGTAGGGCGTTTCAGTGAAACGCCAATTCTAAACTCTCAGCAGCGGATGTCCTACGAATGGACAATAGAGACGAATCGGAATCGACCATGAATGCTGTAGCGTGCGCTGTTCTCAGCGCATTCGCTTTGGAGCGTGCCGGGTCCGTCTGACGGACCCTTCAAAGATCAAAGTTCGTCGTCGCGAGACGCAACGACCCATGCGCCAGCTGCACGCACAACCCCTCCATGCCCTCCGAGTTAATCACGTGATGCCCGTTTCAACTTATCGTCACTTCCCCCACGAGAGATCTGGAACACGGCAAAATTCTTCGGTGTCCGAAGTAACCAGTACTAGATCGAGCTCGGCACCGGCGCCGAGCAGCCCGAAGAAGTAGGCGCCAGGTGTCCTGGGGAAAGTTACTGAGAAAGTTGTGAAGCTAGATTGCCAGCGCGAGGCCCGTCCGTTGATGCAGAAACGGCCGGCTGGAGACCGCCGCTCTTGTTGATGCCCCTCGAGAAGACGATGGGCTGGCGTGCGCCAGCCCACCGAGAGAAGGGGGAAATTAATTTCACCAAGTGCGTCGGGAACGGCGACCAGTGTCGTTAGTCCGAAACGACCTGTAAAGAAACAAAGTGCATTTTGGGATAGGGGACGTTCCCTGATTTTTTGGCAAAAAGTTCCCTAGGGAGATGTATTGATAGAGGCGAACACGTTAGCCCTTTTCGTCTTCAAAACGTTTCTTAAGGGAGATCTTTCCGCGCCGCAACCCGCGTTGTTCACGGTTATAGCGGTGCCCGATGCCCAAGCACCGGCATAGCCGTCCGACGCAAACGCCTCTACAAGGCGGCGGGGAAGCGGACAACTTTCTTTTTGCCGTGGCCGATCATGCTCGTCGGCGGCACAAACGTTACTTCCACGTATTTCTTGGCGCACGCAATCAGGTCCCGGCTGCAACTCAGGTCAAGCTTGTGCTTAATGTTCTCGCGATGACTCTCGATGGTTTTTACACTCAAGTTCAGCGACTGCGCGATCTGGGTGTTGCCAAGCCCCGAGCCCAACAAAAAGAAAATGTGCATCTCGCGATCGGACAATTTTTCAATGCCAATGGAAGAACGCACCGTGAGATGTTCTGATCGGGATTCCAGCGATTTTTTGAACGCGCGCAACGCCACGTCGTGGCTGACGTGGATGTTGCCGCTCACAATTTCGCGAATCGCGCTGAGCAATTCTTCTTTCGGCGCTTTTTTCATCACGTAACCGTCTGCGCCGGCACGCAGAGTCCGCTCCGCGAAGATTGTTTCTTCGAAGGCGGAGTAAACGAGGACGAACAATATGGGATGCTCGGATTTGAGCGCCTTGACAAATTCAAGGGTGTCGCCGGTCCCCAACCGCAAAGCCGTCAACAGCACCTGCGGTTTGCATTCCTGAATTTTGTGACGAGCATCGCGGATGTTGTCCGTTTCGCCGCATACAACCATATCCGACTGTGAATTGACGTAATCGCAGACGCCGTGCCGAAGCAGCGGGTGCTCTTCCAAAATCAAAATCCTTATTTTGACAGAATGCTTTTCTGGGGCCGACATGTCCTCGCGACCGAAGGTTTTCCCATTCACAGGGTGTAAATGTCAAGCCGGGAATTTCGGCCGCTTTCCTTTGGCCTCTGTAGGATCCGCTGTCCCGGCGCATTGTTTGGCACCCGCCCAGCCATACCCGCTCCGCAAAAAGCAAGGCTCTCTTTGCACAGATCCACACCAAAATAGATGGCGTTTCACAGAAACGCCCTACAAACTTGGAAATCTGAAATCCGCGATCCGCAGTCAGCAATCTGGAATCGACAGTCCCCTCACGTTCCAACCGATTTTCATCGGGCGGATGTGGGGCGGGCGCCGACTCGAATCTGTGTTCCGTAAAAATCTGCCGCCGAAGGTGCGTATTGGCGAGTCGTGGGAAATGGTCGATCGCCGTGAAGCACAGAGTGTGGTGGCTAAAGGGCCACTGCAAGGAACGACGTTGCACGAACTCTGGATGCAACGTCGCGATGAAATTTTCGGAAACGTTGCAGACGCACCTCGTTTTCCACTGCTAATCAAAATTCTCGATGCGAGCGAGAAACTCTCACTGCAAGTGCACCCGTCCGAACATGTCGCCAGCAGAGTGGGCGGCGAACCCAAGACTGAGTTTTGGTACGTCGCCGCAGCGGCGGAGGCTGACCTTTTTCTCGGATTTCGTAAACCGATCACGCGAAACAAGTTCGAAGAGACACTACGCGACGGAACGATCATCGATCACGTTCAAGAGATTGCGGTTCACGCAGGCGACGCTGCATTTATCCCAGCCGGGCGGGTTCACGCTGCGGGGGCAGGCAATCTGTTAATCGAAGTCCAAGAGAATAGCGATACCACTTACCGCGTATTCGATTGGAACCGCACCGATCCTGCAACCGGCCAAGAACGAGAGTTGCACGTCGCGCAAGCCGTGCAATGCATCGATTTCGAAGACGTTCAGCCGAAGCTGATTCAATCGGAGGGCGAATTACTCATCAGCCATAGCCTGTTTGAAATCCAAAAATGGACTCTTGATGGACGCCGCGAGGTGGCGCCGTTAAGCCAGTTTGCAATCGTTTGTTGTCTCACCGGAAGTCTCAGCTGTGCCAACGCCGAGCTCAGGTCGGGAGAGATTTTTCTGATGCCGGCTCATTCAAAGGATCGGCACCTGAAATCGCTCGCGCCGAAAACAAGTCTGTTGCGCGTCACAATTCCGAAACTGTAGCGCCAGAATCCAGACAGGTGGAACGACTCTGTGATTTTTAACCGGCAGGACGTTTGTTCTCTGCTGCGAGCTTTCGTCCCGCGGCATGGACAGGATGAAGGTGCCCGCTCCACATAACGAGAAGCAGAGAACAACGATCGCAACTTTCAATATCCGGCTCACAGACAGGTTCCAAATTTATGGCCTAACTTCAGCGGGAATCCTGCCCTAAACGCCGCAGGTATGTAAAGCTATAAATGCCGGTGTTGTGTCCATCCCCCCAGCGAGGCTGCAATGCATAGCCGCCGACCAGATCGAATCCAGCAAGCTCAAAGCTCTTCTCGGAGTAACTCACCTGCGGACGCAAAACTTGACCGAGCACATCCGGTTCGCCGCCGCACCCGGCGCACGGGCACGCGCGCCTGAGCATCTCGACCTTCAGAAACGATTCGGTGCCGTCGCTCCAAGCGATGGCCAGCTCGTTTCCGATCTGTTGGACGTTGGTTGGCTCAAGTCGCATTTAAGTACGGATGAAATATCGGAAATGAAGACGGTGGTTGATTTCAGATTTCTAAAATCGGTGAAAATCCATGTTCATGCTTCTTAACGCTCTCCAAAAATAGCCGTGCCGACGCGCACCAGCGTCGCTCCCTCCTCCACTCCCATCGGAAAATCTTGTGTCATGCCCATCGAGAGCTGCGGCAGCTTTACGTTGAATTCTTTCTCCAGCGCATCGCGCAATTCCCGGAGCCTCACAAAGAATTTGCGCGACGCCTCCGCTTCCTCGGCCACCGGTGGAATGCACATTAGCCCTTCAATCGATAACCGCGGCAGCGCGAGAAGCGGCTCTATTTGCTCACGCAACGCATCGGGCGCGAAGCCGAATTTGCTCCCCTCACCTCCCACGTTGATCTCAAGCAAAACGCGCGGATGTAATCCTTCTTCCTGCGCGATCCGGTTTATGTCTTCTGCCAGGATAAGCGAATCGACGCTGTGGATCATTTCAAATAGCGGCAGCGCGTGACGCACTTTGTTTTTTTGTAGATGTCCAACGAAATGCCAGCGGACGTTCGACGGCAGCTCCAGAATCTTCCCGCGAGCTTCCTGCACCCGGCTTTCACCGAACAGACTTTGCGCCGCTTCGATCGCCTCGCGGATTTTCTCGCCTGGATGGTTCTTTGTTATTGCGACCAGTTCGACCTCTTCGAGCACGCGACCCGCCTTCTCAGCCGCTTGCGCCATCTGCTCGCGCACACGCTGGAGGTTCTCGGCAATCGAATTCATGCAGGACTGTAGGGCACGCGCTCCGCCTGCCAATCCAAATCAACAGCATTTCCAATCCGCCATCGATTTCGTCCGGCGGACTAGCCGCTTTCCAAGAGCGGCAGATCTCAAGGCCCTATAGGAACGCAGGCACTCCAAGCGGGTTCGCATCGTGATGTACAAGAAATCGGCGCAACGAGTTTTGGATTGTCATCTGACGGCAATATTCCAAATACTCGCGACATGATTACTAAAAACATCGGCATGCTTCTGCTTGCGATTTATCTCATAGCGATTGGAGTTGTCACGCTCACTGGCCTTGGCATCGGCATCATCACTGGTGTACTGGCGTTGCTCGCAGGAATCTTCATCTTGATCGGCCGTTAGCCCATCCAAGATCAGCCGAGTAGTTCAATCATTTGCCGGGCAAGTTTGGGCCCGATTCCGCTTTCTTCGTGCTTAAAATAGATGAAAGCGTCGTTCCAACTTGGTTTTTGATCGCGGACGAAATCAGCCCAGCGTTCGACATCTGATCTTGCGTAATCTTGGCGACGAAGGCGAAGATAGCCGTAATCTGCAGTAATTTTACCCGGCGTCGCAAGCGTCTCCGTATCCGCGATGCAAAGTGCGATGTTTCGGGATTTAAGTAACTCGAAAATTTCGTCGTCAAACCATGATTCGTGACGGAATTCAAAAGCTCCACGCATATCGGGGAATTCTCGCAGGAACGAGCTGAGCACGTCCGCATCTTTTTTGAAGGTTGGTGGAAGCTGAAACAGCACCGGGCCAAGTCGCTCCCCGAGGCCCGTTACCACTTTGCAGAAGTATTCCAATGTATCTGAACAGTCCCGCAGCTTGGACCAGTGAGTGATTTTCTGCGGCGCTTTCAGCGCGAACCGAAATTTCTCCGGCGTTTGGGTTTTCCAATTCTCGATCGTTTTCTGCGCGGGAATGCGGTGAAACGTGTAGTTGATCTCGGTCGTGGCGAATCGCTCAACGTAGAACGGCAGCATCTTCGCCGTAGGCAAGTCTTCGGGATAAAAGTTTCCTTTCCACTCCGAGTACCTGGAATCCAGAGGTGCCGATCCAGAGGTTCATATTACGCCGTCGGCCTAAACAGCCCGTTGTGCAAAACTATACTTAAACAAAGCAAAACGCCGTGCCAAGCATGACGCGGCGTACCACCTCCGAATCGGGGTAAAGCGGCCAGCCCCGTAAATTCTCCGACTTAGAGGAACCAAGGGGCGATTATCACCTCCGCAATTCAACTAAAAAAGGGGAAAGTGTGTGGGGCCAGGTCTCGGAGACGACCACCAGGGTCAAAGTGGGTGTTCCCGTGCGATTACATTACTCTGGAGCCCACGACAACATGATCGTGAACCGTGTGATTGTTGACGAGGAGACTCGTTTGTTTCCAACGCACCTTTAGGTGTTCCGCCGGCATGGCGAGCAGGCTCGTTATGTTTTCGTAAGGTGCTTCGCGTCGGCGCCAGGCGCCGAATAGAACCAGATGCCATCCGACACACGAATTGCTTGTGTTATGAATCTGCAATTGAAAGGAAGCTGGAACGAAATAAAGGGCAAGCTTAAACAAAAATACGGTCAGTTAACTGACCAAGACCTTACGTTTGCTGAGGGCAAAGAGGACGAACTTCTGGGACGCCTGCAAAAGAGATTGGGTAAAACGAAAGACGGGCTTCGAGCTGAGATTGAGGAAATGTGATTCAATCACGGCCAAGGGCCAGTGATCAGCTCAGCCCATTTTGGATTATAACCCAGTTTTGCATCCGCATGATTTTCCGCGAGCAGATCATCCTCACACCGGCGGTTTGTTTCCTAAGACAACACGGACCTCGTGAGGCAGTCCATCGTCACATAACCTCACAGTCTTGTGAGCTACCGGGACTCCGTCCAATTCCATCAGGATAACACCTCGGGAACAGCGGTCGGGATTCTCGACCGCGATGCTATAAGTGGTGTTTTGGAAACGGTATCGCAGACGAAAGCCAGACCAATCTTTCGGTATAACCGGGTTGATTGTGAGAATATCGTCGCGGCGTTGGAATCCCAGAATTTCTTCAAGCCAGACGCGATAAGTCCAGGCTGCCGCGCCCGTGTACCAAGTCCATCCACCGCGCCCAACGTTGCCCGCTAACGAGTAGACATCGCCCGGCATGACATACGGCTCGACCTTGTAGCGTTCGCAATCGTTTTCGTTCCGGGCGTGCTCGACAGGATTCAGCATCCGTAAAAGTCGGACGGCTTTGTCGCCGTCGCCCTGCCGGGCAAACGCCATGGCGACCCAGGTGGCGGCGTGCGTGTATTGGCCGCCATTTTCCCGCACGCCGGGAGGATAACCCTTGATATAGCCAACGTCGGCGGCGGTTTTGTCGAAAGGCGGAGTAAAAAGCAAAACTAGATCGTCGGCTTGACTCACCAGATTTTCCTCAAGCGATCGCAGCGCGACCTCAATACGATCGGAGTCGCCAGCACCGGAAATCGCGGCCCAGGTTTGTGGGAGCGAATCGATGCGGGCCTCGGTGTTTTCCCTCGAGCCGAGAGGCGTGCCATCGTCGAAGTATGCGCGACGATACCACGCTCCGTCCCATGCCTGCGCGTCAACTGTTTTAGCCAACTGCGCAGCGCGCACGCGGCAGGTCCGCGCCTCATCGCCCAGCTCGCGTAGGGTGAGCAACTCAGCGAAGTCTTTCAGCACACAAATCTCAAACCAGGCGAGCCAGACGCTTTCGCCTTTCCCGCCCAGCCCAACGCGATTAAGACCGTCGTTCCAATCACCAGTTCCGATTAAAGGCAACCCATGCGGACCGGCAGTGGCAGAGTGCGCGATGGCCCGCCGACAATGTTCGAGCAGAGAACCTTGCGTGACGGAAACGACCGGAATGGAAAGGCTCTCGGTCTGCTGTTCCTCCAACGGTTTGCCGTCGAGGAATGGAACCATCTGATCGAGGATCGCGGCGTCGCCGGTGGTGCGAACGTAATGCGCGGTGACGAAGGGAAGCCATAGAAAATCGTCACTGATCCGCGTCCGGACGCCCGCGCCGGACTCTGGATGCCACCAGTGTTGGACATCGCCTTCCACGAATTGTCGCGCGGTGGCGCGCAAAATGTGGTCGCGCGCGAGCTCGGGCGCCGAATGCACAAGGGCCATGACATCCTGCAACTGGTCACGGAATCCGTAGGCACCGCTCGATTGATAAAGAGCGGAACGGCCCCAGACTCGGCAGCTGAGAGTCTGATAAAGGAGCCACCGGTTGATTAGGAGATTGGTAGAAGCCTCGGGTGTTTCCACTTCGATCGTGCTTAGGAGTCGGTCCCACCATTGGCGCGTTTCTTGGAATGCGGCTTCGACGTTGGCGGGATCGCGAAAATGCCTAACGAGTCCACGTGCTTTTTCTTCGTCATCTGCCTGTCCGACGAGAAAAGTCATTTCTGCGGTGTGCCCCGGTTCAATCTCCACTATCACCTGCACGGCGGCACAAGGGTCAAGGCCGGCGCCAACGTCGCCGGTCAATCGTTCGTGCTCCATCGCCACCGGATCACGCAGCGAGCGGTTACGCCCGATGAACTCCACGCGATCAGCGGTAAACGAAGTAGGCGTCGGAGCCGAAGTGGCAAAAGTGACGCAGTCGCAAAATTCCGGGTTGTAAGAATTGCGGGCAAACAGGCTCTGGCTCTGTAAATCCCATTTCGTAATAACATGCATACCGGTTTCCTCTGGATCGGATCCGAGAACAAGAGTGGCGTAAGCCGTGACAGTCAGCTTTCGTCGGCGCGACGAATTGTTGCGCAAGCGCAGCCGCTGCAAGCGCACCGGCTTTCCCCCGGCATCATCGACCGGCACGAAAGTGAGCAACCGTTGTTCGATGGCATGGCTGTTATGTTCAAATATTGTGTAACCCTGACCATGCCGCGCGCGATACGCGTCCTTCTCTCGAATCGGTTTAGGTGTTGGGGACCACACGGCGCCGAGCTCTTCGTCACGGATGTAGATGGCGGTTCCGGGCGGATCGCAGACCGGATCGTTGAACCACGGCGTGAGACGATCGTTCTGGCTATTGCGGCCCCAGACACATTCCGCGCCGGACTCGGAAATCAATGTGCCGAACTTCGGGTTCGCCATGATGTTGATCCAAGGAAGCGGCGTATGTCGGTTGGGGCCCAGATAAATGACGAATTCCTTCCCGTCCTCAGTAAAGCCGCCGAGACCGTTAAAGTATTTCAACTCCATAAAAGCCAGAGGCGCGGAGGGCTCTTCGCGGAACTGGCGCCCGGGCAACAACTGACGCGGTTTCGCAGCCGCGGGAGGCGCTCGCGGCAAGTTGTTGGCCCAATGTGCCTCGAGCCGCGATGAGTACCATCCGTGCAGCCGCTTGAAGTGCGAGTAGCTCTTCTTTTGAAATTTTCGTTGCCGAGCGAAGATAGACGCCGCCGGCTTGATCGACGCCGGTCAAGTGCGCCTGCGCTTCGGTGAGCCGGCGCAGATGCCCAGTTAATGGTTCGTCGTAACTCGCCACTTCCTCGCTCACCAAGACGAGATCGACCATCAGGCCGCGCAGATGCCAGAAGGTATGCGCGGTCAATATCTCTCGCACGACTTCCATGTCACGGAGGTGACCAATCATGACGACGACAATGGGCAGATCACCCGAAATGCCTTGTCGCCAGAGCGCTCGCTGACCTTCGGCGCGGCGACCAAGACGCCCTGGCGGCGGTCGAAGTTGGGCCTGTGGAAGGATAATCAGCCCGGCCAGTTGTTGAAAGGTTTGCACATCGGCACGCCGAATGTGCAGCCGGCGCATCTCAAGTTGGGAATGGGTCCAAGCGGTCTCAAAAGCGCGCGCACAAGTGTGAAACTCAGAATAGCGCCCCGCCAGCGTAACAACCGCTTCGCGGGAATCTGCCACCACCGTAACGAGCGCGAACTGAAATCGTTGGTTAGGCAGAATCGTGACGCGCCGGCGCAGGCTGAAGATCGGATCGAGCACGGCGCCAACACTGTTCGTTAGGCGGCGCGTAAGCGCTTCCGGATTTTCCGCCGTGTGACCCCGGCCGAGAAACTTGGCCCGGTCGGTTTCAAACTCCGGCGTCTCGATGGCGGATTCTGGGACCATAAGGTGCGCAGCCCAGACAGGACGGTCGTCGGGAGCGCGGAGGCGGCGCCCGGCGACAAGGGTGTCGCAATTCGGCAGCCACTCGGTTTCGATGAACAGCTTGTTGAAAGCGGGATGCGCGCGATCCGTTCGATGCGGCGCAAGAGCGAGCTCGAGGTAACTGGTTAGCTCCAGTTGACAGGGTTTGCGCGACGTATTCACCAAAGTGACTCGTCGGACTTCCGCGTCGTCTTCGGCAGAGATGACAATTTCTGTGATCGTCTCGCACGGCCCACTCCGCCTCCGAAACTCCGCTTTGTCCGGCGTGAAACTCCAGGCGTAACGGCGTTCGGGAGATCTCACCGGTTGATGGGTGTTGCTCCAAGTCGTTCCGCTTTCCAAATCCCGGATGTAGCAAAACAGCCCCGACACGTCGCAAGTCGCATCGGCGCGCCAGCGCGTCACGTCCAAGTCCAGCCAACGCAGGTAGCCGCCGCCAGAGTTGGTCACGGTAACGGAGCAGGTTCCGTTGGAGAGGAGATGAATGCGCGGCGAAGAGATCTCTGGTGTTTGCGCCACGGCGGCGGCGCCGACCGGCGCTATTGTCTGCCGCACGGGTCGTTCTTCATGCGCCTCACCGGTCGTCGGCAAAATTTGTTCCGGGATATGTTCGTGCAAGAGCGGCTCGGTGGCGCGAATACGCGGATCGGAATGAAATCGCTTCCGCATCGCGTTGTCATGTAAGGCGTTGCCATAAGCCAGGAGCGACATTCCCTGGTGATGAACCATGTAACAGTGGATGATGATTCCCGCCGCGCCGTCGAGTTCCGTGCGTCGCGAATAATCGATCGCTTCGTAGTACCCGTAGTCGCCCAGCAATGCTGAGTCGTCCAGAATAGCGAGCCGTCGCAGATTCTTTATCGCAGCGGCCGGTTCCACGCCAAGAGCGAGCGCGGCGGCATATGGCGCAACCACCAGGTCGTCTTCCTGCCCACGCTTCAATGCCAGCGCCGGGACGCCAAAGGCTCGGTATTGATAAACGTTGTGTCGGTCGAGCGCACTAAAGGCGGATTCCGAAATGCCCCACGGCACTCGGTTTTGCCGGGCATAGCCAATCTGACAGTGCACGGCGTCGTAACAGGCGCGATCAAGCAGCGAATTCTCATGCGTCTGGGTGAACAAGAGCGGCATCAAATATTCGAACATCGTCCCGCTCCAGGACAGAAGCGGCAGTCGTCCGTATGCGGACCCAAAGGGCCGGCTCAAAGCCCACCAATGTTCTACCGGTACTTCTCCGCGCGCGATGGCCAGGAAACTCGTTAAGCGCGCTTCGCTTGCGAGAAGATCATAAAACGAGGTGTCAAGCTGGCGCTCCGCCACCTGATAGCCAATGGCAAAAATCCGCCGTTCCTCATCGTACAGAAATCGAAGCCCCATGCCTTCTTCCAGCTCCCGGCTCTGGGCGATTAATTCGTCCAATTGCGCGAGCTGCTCCGAGGCATTCCGGCGCGAACGGTCGACCTCCGTCACGAGAAAATCGAGCCACTCGTGGACGTCGCGAGATATTTCCTGGTCCTCCCGTCTCTGATAAAAAGGAAGCAGCGGTACCAACCCAGAGATGCCCTCGATAGCAATGTTGCGTAGCGAAAAGGTGGCCGCGAGCGCTTCCCTGCGAGATTCGTGCGTCGCTTCGCCTAACGACATCAATTGCGCGGGCGGCGACATCAGAATTTCCACCGGCCGAAGATATTTATCGATAACGCCGTTCCACGCCGCGAGCTGCTTCGAAATCTGTTGCGCCCAATAAGTGCGGGGATCGGTTTCCTGTCCGCGGTAGTGGAGCAGAAGATCCTGCGCAGGCTGTCGAGCCGCTCTTATGCGCAGAATGATTTCTTCCAGATTCTCCGGCTGGCCCATGGTCAGTTCCGTCAGGCGGAGAAATTCCGCAGGGCGTTCCGGTTCTTTCATGCTGGATGCGATTTGCCGAAGCACGCTGAGCGTATCCGCTATTCCACGCAACGCGGATTCATCCAAAAGAGGACGCGCGGCCAATTCATTACAACTGGTTTCGAAAGTCCAGAGGCTGGCAAGCAAATTCCCGCTGTCGACTGCGGAGACGTAGCGTGGATGCAAAGGCTCCAGAGTGTTCAGATCGTACCAATTAAAAAGATGGCCTTCGAAACGCTCGAGCCGATCTACGCTTTCGAGCGTGCGGAGGTTGCGCTCCACCAGATCGTCGATGGTGATGTAACCGAAATCATTTGCCGCCACGGTCGCCAGCATGGACAGCCCGATGTTCGTCGGTGAAGTGCGCATGAAAATTTCCCTCGTTGGCGTTTCCTGGACATTGTCCGGCGGCAACCAAGAGGTCTGTGCTCCAACAAAATCATCGAAGTATCTCCACGTTCTTCGTGCCAGCGCGCGCAGGAATCGGCGATCATCCGACGTCAGCGTTCCGCCACGCCAACTCTTCGCTGGCCGATTGATCACCATTACCGCCACCGGAAAGAGAGCTCCCAAGAGGAGGAATGGTGCGGCGGCTACCATCGCCGCGGTTCCCCGCGACGCTGCGACGACGAAAAGGAGCACGCAGGCAGCGGGAATCCAAAGTCTGCTGAGAATAAATTGTAGTTGCCGACTTCTCGCGCGCCGGTGAGCATCTGCCGCCGTCTCCCATTCCAGGAGCAGCCGATGCGACGTCATTCGCCGGTAGATGACGCGAACGATCGCATCGAGTGCCATGCCCGCGTAATCCGCCAGAAAAATCACGGCGAACGAAGAGCGCAGCAGGCGGTCGCGCGGGTCGCGCCAAAATCTCGTTCCGGGCGGTGGCGGATGGAATAATAGTGCCAGGAAAGCATTCAGGACCGGCCACAACATCAGACCGGCGATGATTCCGCTCCAAAGCATCGGAGCAGGCGTGAAAAACCAGCCCACCAGGAGGACGGCCACGGTCGCCGGTGGCACCAGACTCCGGCGCAGATTGTCGAAGATCTTCCAGCGGTTGAAAACGGAAAGCGGATTGGGTTCCATCCGACCGCCGCCCACGTGGCACGCAAGACTTGAGCCAGTCAATGATTTGCCAGTCGCCGCGAATCCAACGGTGCTGCCTACTCCACCACGCGATGTAACTATTCGGGAAGACATCTAGCAGCTCGATGTCCGTCGCCAATCCCACTCGGACGTGGCATCCTTCCAGCAGATCATGGCTCAACAAGTGCGCCGTTGGAAATCGGCCTGATAAGAGCCGGTGAAACGTCTGCAATTCGTAAATGCCTTTGCCGTGATAACTGCCTTCCCCGACCAAATCCTGGTAAACATCGGAGACCGCGTGCGTGTAAGGGTCGATCCCACGCGGATCAGCAAAGATGCGTGAGAACCACGTCGCCGTCGCGCTCGGAAGCGACGCGCTAACGCTTGGTTGAATGATCGTGTACCCGCGAACTACGCGGCGACCATCTGGCGAAAGCCGCGCCTGATTCAACGGATGCGCGAGAGTTTCGATCATCCTCCGGGCGGTGTCACGGAGCAGTTGGGTATCGGCATCCAGAGTGATGACGAAACGAATGCCTTCGAGCTGCGCACGATCGCCAGCATAGAGAAATCCTTCCAGCTCTGGCGTGGATTCGCCGATAAGAAATTGATTGAGTTGCTCAAGCTTGCCGCGCTTGCGCTCCCAACCGATCCAGTGTTGTTCGCTCTCGCTCCACACTGCGGCTCCGATGAAAAAGGAAGAAGTGTTCCGCGCCGTGTCGGCGATTCAATTCCTCGACACCGCGTGCCACGATGTCGATATACTCTGCGTCCTCCGGCATGTTCTGCCGCGGTGCGTCAGAAAAATCTGACAGGAGTGAAAACCGCAGATTCGCATCCGTGTTTCCGAGGTAATGAATTTCAAGCCGGCTAAGTTGGCTTTGGATCGCGCTCGGAGTGGTCAGCAGCATCGGCACTACCACGAGCGTTCGGCAATCATCGGGAATGCCTTCTTTTTCGAAGGACATTTTAGGCAAGACCTCCGGCGGTAGGAGCGAGGTCACCAAATAATTCACAATCAGCACCGCTAGCTCACTCGCGGGCAAGAGTAGCAGAAGTCCCAGGAGCGCCAGCGTCACCCAGGGAACCAACCCAGCAACGAAAAGGAGAGGAGCCGCCACCAACGTGGCCATGAGCAGCAAGAGGCTTCCGAAGTAAGCGCCCGCCGCGTGGGCACGAAGCCATCGGCGCGACCGTTCCGCCAGTGGTACTCTTGCGCCGGTGGCTAGCTCGAGCGCCGGCCGACCCGCGTCAATCAGGTAGTACCCGACGTGGCGCGCAACTTCGTCCTGCGCGGCCTTCGCCAGCGCGAGGGCGTGATCAATGAGTTTTTTGTTCCGAACAATTTGACCAGCTAACGATTTCCTCCACCGCACCGCGGCATCGATCACGCGTCTCAAAATCCATGCGGGCGTAAACGCCGGCCGGATCCGCGGCTAATTCGCTTTCCGCCCAGCTGGTCGATTGGAAGAGTTCCCGCCACTGGATTTGCGCAAGGCGGCGACAACTATTGATCGCATTGGTAAGCGCGGTCTGCTGTACGGCCTGGTGTCGATACTCCTGCTGCATAACCTCCAGCAGCGGTGAACGGAGCGAGCGTTCCAGCCAGCCGCTCACCACAGGGAGCGCCCCCTCGTCGTCGTAAAGATGCGCCACCAGTTCACTCGCAAAATGCGGCGTTGGCTCCGGATATTGTTCCACGAGTTCTTCCATTATTTTGAGCAATCGCGGGGAGCTATGCCGGACCGCCGTGATAAGCCGATTTGCCCAGAAATCGGCCTCCTCGCTTTCCCTTTGCTGTTGGTCGACCTGGATCGCGAGGGTGCGCAGACATTCGAGCAACTGCAATCGCAACATCAGCGGAAGAGCCCAGAGTTCTCCGATATCCAGTGGCGTGATCGCTTGAAACGCGCCCAAAAATCTCCGGATAATTTCAGGCTCCAACGCTCCGTCGGTTTCCGTGACCATTTCCGCGGCAACCTGATAAATCCGGGGCAAGCCTGCACCCGGGCCGCTAGCGATCAGAGGCAGCTTTCCATAGTGTTTTTGCGGAAGACTCTTGCGCAAATCCGCCACCTGTTCGCGAATCAAATAGGCGTTATCTAGCAGCCACTCCGCCGAAAGCGTGAAGGCGGGGTGCGCCTCAGCAGACATGGTGAGACTCATGTTCGCCCATTCCAGCGCGTTCTCGATTTCGAGTAACCGGTGCAGGAAAGATGGCCCCCGCAGCTTCGCTGCGCGGCTGACCGCGATTGCGCGTGCCAGGCTAGCCGCCTTTTCCACGAGGCGCTGACTCGAAGGCAGTTCATGACTGGGCGGGCGGTGCGGTCGATTCGATAGAGAAAGGTGGCGGGGGATAAAAACCGAACGTCACAGGCGCCTCGGCTTCCACGCCGCGTAAAATCGCCAGCACGCGCGAGGATTCGCTCGCTTCGACTTCAGCCAGAACGACAGTTTCATTCGGCAGGATCGTGTTCGTGAATCTGGCGAAGCTCGCTGAATCGACATGCTCCCGAAGCAACTGGACGAGAATCCAGCCGGTAATCGCACCTCCAAATGCGAACGCAGCGAGTAGTAGCGTGGCCACGCTGGCGGACCTGGGATCGTCTGGCATTCCGCGCGTCCACAAGATAAATGCGCCCAGGGCCACGCTTAGAATTAAAGCGGCGACCGATGCGCCAATCGTCGAAATCCCAGGCTGTTCGATCCGCTGCCGGCCTTTGGCTGAAGCGTGGATCGCCGCGACTCGGCGAAACCGAGCGCGATGGAGATTCTGCAGTACGGCCCGACCGGCACCCACGCTTTGGAAAATGCCGACGACCAAAACGCGATCGCCCTTCTTCCGCCAAAATCTCATACTAACTCTTACAGAATGTTATCGACTTGGGAATATCGACGCGATTGTATTGCGCAAGGGACAATGCGTGCTTCGCCTTGATCGGCCCTTGCAACAATCGACATTCGGCGAGGCGACCGAATCGCATTGAAATACGACTCAAAAGACAACGACACTCAATCCGCCTGCGGACAAGAAAGAGAATAACACCACCGTCGTAAATCCGCTGTCGCAAAATAAGGAGAGTCACACGACCATGATAAATCCACCATGAGAGAAGGAAAACGCTACGACGAAGGAAGAAAAACTGGCATTAACATCAACACTTCGCCGAGTCCGTACCCTCGCCTGCTCGCGGAGAGAGCTCATCGCCACTTCTTTTGGCTCGATCGTTACACGCGACACACACTTGAGATGCGATTTTTGAAGTAAATTAACTAAGCAATGCGTTTTATCCTATTATTGATACTCCTTCTCCTGGTAATCGGTGCGCTGCCAGCATGGCCGTACAGCGTCGGCTGGGGATATTATCCCAGTGGCTTGGGCCTGATTCTGGTGATTGTGCTCTTGATAATTCTTCTTCGCTAGCGAGGGCGACAGGAAGAAACAGCACCAGGCGCCGCGGCGCATCCGGTGAACTCACACTTTGTGCCGCAGCGGTCTAAGTGCGTGTGTGAGTTTTTGCAACCCCAGCTCCAATCGCGTTTTCACTGTCCCAAGCGGGGCGTGTGTCGCAATGGCAATTTCTCTATGGCTCAGTCCATTAAAGAAAGCCAACTCGACCGCTTCGCGTTGAAACCGAGGTAATGCCCGGATGCTTTTCTTCAAAAACCTTCGGAGATCGTTTAGAATAAGTTTTTCACTACCGTCGCGATGCGGGGTCTGTGATTCCTGGCTTACTCGTTTTTCGTAGCGCTCGCGCGCACGAGAATAAGCCTGACGCCGGCGCAAGCGGTCGATGGCGCGCCGCCGGGCGATGGTGACCATCCACCCAAGTGGTTTTCCGGCCTTGGGTGAATAACGGCCCGCTTCTTCCCAGACTTGGACGAAAATTTCCTGCAAGACATCATCGGCTTCCGCTTCTTCATGAACAACGCCGTCTATGGTGGCTCGCAGTCTTTTGCTATGCCGGCCATACAACTCAGCCAGGGCTTCGTGACGCCGGCTCGATATGTGTTTCATCAACACTTCATCCGGAGCCGATGCTACTCCAGGCTGATCAAGAGTAGATCCGATCATATGCGACAAGCCTGCATTTGCAGCGTTGATTCAGGCGCGCCGCGTTCCCCCCTTTTTGTTACGCCTCGCCGCCAATTCGTTTCAACGACGCGAGTCGTCCGCGGCGCTGGGTACATCCACTGGTGTGGCGTTGATATGCATCCCAACGTGGGACAACACAGTTTCAATCTTCGCCCGGGCAGGCGCCGGATGTCTACGTGCCGTCCCTTAAACTTTCTCCCGCAAACTACGCAGACCCGCTGGTCGTCGAGCGAATTCCAACCTCTGAGCGGATCGCCTGCCCGCAGGATCGAGAGCCGATCGTCGAGTTTCAGATGAGCGATCATAACCCAAGGAGATTCTGCCCACCGCATCGAGCACACAATCGGGATGCCGGCTGATTGGGTGATCGGACAAAACCCTACGATGCTTCCGTTCTGCAGCGGATGCTGCAGCGCGGCTCAAATCCAGAAACCCGCTGGGATAATAGCGTTTTTTGGAATCACAACGATGCCGTCACGAATAAAGTAATTGTCCGCATCGAAGTTTGCCGATTTGCCTTCCGGCGTAATCACGACGCCATCGCCGATGCACGCGTTTTTATCGATGATTGCGCGATCGATAACGCAATTTTTGCCAATGCCCATGCGTGGCTGCGACGAATCGCTCTGGCCCAGTTCAAAATAATCCGCGCCCATGACGATGCTGTTGCGAATTGTTGCACCGCTTTGAATTACGCTGCGTATTCCCACCACGCTTCGTTCCAGATGCGCGTCGGAGATGATGCAGCCGTCGGAAATAATCGCCTGCCGCAATGTCGCGCCGTTAATTTTGCTGCCCGGCAAAAAGCGCGGATGCGTGTAGATAGGAGAAGTCGGGCTCAAAGAAGCTGTACTCGGGCACTACATCAGTGAGATCCAGATTTGCCTCATAGAACGCGCGGATCGTTCCGATGTCCTCCCAATACCCTTTGAAGATAAACGCGCTTACGTGCCGGTCTCTGATCGATTCGGGAATAATGTGTTTACCGAAATCGAACAGGTCGTTCTCCAGGGACTCGATTAGCACGTTGCGATTGAAAATGTAAATGCCCATTGACGCTTGAAACAATTCCTCGTCTTCATTGGAACCGATGGCTTGAAGCAATTCCCGACTCATCTTCATTTCCTGCAAACCAGATTCATCGGAAGGTTTCTCGATGAACCCCGTGATCCGGCGATCAACGCCGCTCCGCATAATTCCAAAGGCAAAAACCTGATGGCGCGCCACCGGTTTCGTGGCCAGTGTGATGTCGGCGCCCAGCCGGATGTGCTGATCCAGTAGCGCGCGAAAATCCATCCGGTAAAGCTGGTCGCCGCTTAAGATCAGGTAATAGTCATACGGTCGCTCAAGGAAATAGCGCATGTTTTGCCTAACCGCGTCGGCGGTTCCCTGGTACCATTGCGATCCCTCGGGCGTTTGTTGCGCGGCAAGAATGTCCACGAAGCTGCGCGAAAAATTGTCGAACTTGTAGCTCGCCTGAATGTGCCGGTGCAGCGACATGCTGTTGAACTGCGTGAGCACATAGATCGAGCGCAGCCCGGAGTTCAGGCAGTTGCTAATCGGGACGTCGACGATGCGATATTTGCCACCGAGCGGCACTGCGGGCTTGGCGCGGTCTTTTGTCAGGGGAAACAAGCGGGTGCCCGCGCCGCCGCCCATAATGATCGCAAGCGTTCGCTGCAATGTGGCGGGAGGCAGCGCACCCGCTGTTTTGCCAGTTAAGCTCTGCAGGAGTGGAAACACGGTCAGCCTGAGCTTGCATCGCGGACAATCAATAGCCCAGCATCCGCGGCTTTGCGGCAACTTTTTGCAAGCGCAGAATGCATCCCGGGCAAAATGTTGCGGCTGATGAGGGCCGCAACTACTTTCCACGGTCATGTGTGGAATTGTTGGCTACGTCGGGCGCGCGCACGCGACCCCAATTTTACTCGACGGATTGCGCCGCCTTGAATACCGAGGCTACGACTCAGCAGGTCTGGCTGTCGTCGATCGAGGTGAACTGGGTACGCGGAAATGTGCGGGACGCATCGCGTCGCTTGCAAAACTGGTGAGAAAACAGCCAGTATCCGGCTCGCTGGGCATCAGCCATACGCGCTGGGCCACGCATGGCAAAGTAAACGACGAAAATGCGCATCCGCACTTCGACGCCAGCGGCAAGCTGGCGCTGGTTCACAACGGCGTGATCGAAAATTATCAGGCGTTGAAAGATGAACTCATCCGCGGCGGCGATACGAATTTTCGCTCCGATACCGATACCGAAGTGCTCGCCCATCTGATTGGGAAACTCTACAACGATTCGTGCGCCAGCACGGTGGACGCGGCCGGAAAAAAGGTCCGACTTTTTGACGCTGTTCGCACGGCGCTCCGGCAGGTGATCGGGACGTACGGCATTGCCCTGGTTCACGCTGATGTGCCGGATTTCATGATCGGCGCACGTCGTGGAAGCCCCCTCGTGCTCGGAGTAGGCAACGGCGAAAATTTTTTGGCCAGCGATGTAAGCGCAATCGTCGCCTACACCCGCGACGCGGTTTATTTGAATGACTTTGATGTCGTCGCGGCTGGGCCGGACAAATTCGAGATCAGTTCGCTTGCCGGCGACATCATGGAACATCCGGTCAGCAAAGTCGAATTCACAGCCGAAGATATCGGCAAGGGTGATTATCCCCATTACATGCTCAAAGAAATCTTTGAGCAACCAAACACCGTGCGCGACGCGATGCGCGGGCGTCTCAACCCCGAGGAATGCACCGCAAAGCTGGGCGGGTTGAACATGGCGGCGGCGCAATTGCGCGATGTCGGCCGAATCGCTCTCATGGGATGCGGCACTGCCCTGCACGCGGCCAGAGTCGGCGAATATTTGATCGAGCGACTGGCGAGCATCCCCACTGAAGTCGATTACGCCAGCGAGTTTCGCCACCGAAACACGCCCATGACCCCTGAGACGCTGGTCTTCGCGATCAGTCAGAGCGGAGAAACCGCAGACACGCTTGGTGCATTGCGCGAAAGCAGGCGTAAAGGTTTTCGCACCTTGGGAATTTGCAACAACGTCGCGAGCACGATAGCGCGTGAGAGCGACGGCGGCGTTTATATGCACGCCGGACTCGAGATCGGCGTGGCGGCCACCAAATCGTTTACGTCGCAGCTCGTTATTCTCACGCTTCTCGGATTGCTTTTTGGACGGATGCGCAATCTTTCGACAGCGGAAGGGACGCGCGTCATCGAGGCGCTCCAGGCGTTGCCCGAACAGATTGAGGCGGTCCTTAATCTGGATGATCAAATCAAGGAAATCGCTGGAACATACGCGGACGCGAGTGGGTTTTTATTCTTCGGCCGGCAGTTCAACTTCCCGATCGCGCTCGAGGGCGCTCTCAAGATGAAGGAGATCACATACCTGTTCGCCGAAGGCCACCCGAGTGCAGAGCTCAAACATGGAGTGATTGCGCTGATTCGTTCTGATCTGCCCTCAGTGTTCATCGCGCCGGATGATTCGGTGTTTTCAAAAAACCTGAACAACATTGAGCAAGTCAAAGCTCGTAAAGGGCCGATCATCGCGCTGACAAGCGGCAAAGGTGCGAAGCATCTCAAAGGAATCGCGAACGAGATCGTCCTGCTGCCGGAAGCGCCCGATTTCGTCATGCCGATCCTTTCGGTTATCCCGCTCCAGCTTCTGGCGTATCATCTCGCGGTCGAGCTGCGCCGCGACGTGGATAAACCACGCAATCTCGCCAAAAGCGTGACCGTGGAATAATTCGCTGCCGCGCAAACACGTCAAAGCCACAGCTCGAACTCATCGTCGCAGGATATGGATCGCGAGAATTCTACTTTGATGACGCGCCAGCAAATAATCGACAAAATCCCCAATGATAGAGTTCGGCTTGTTTCCCAACTTCGTGACCACCCAGCAAATCAATGTGCGACTGCGACTGTGCCACTCCAGATTGATAGCACCGTGCGCTGTTTCGCTATGAATCTTGGCCCAGCCGTGCGGGCGGCCCGGTCGCTGGTGTTCGGTGGGAATTAAACCAAATCGCCGAAGTTGCGGATCGCTCATGATTTTTTCCCGTAGCGATCCTCGTCCCGTTGTGATGACTTGAATCACGCTTTGCATTACAGTCGCAGGTTCAGCAGGAAACCACTCCCTTTGCAATGTTTCTTTAAATGCCAGGGACGAGCCAGGCTGACCGGTGCGATGGAGGCACGCCGGACACGACTAAAAACCCAGCAGTGAACGATACATCACGTACACATCGACATACCCTTTTTCCGGATGGTGAAACGCGGCGGGCAACGTGCCTACGATATTAAAACCAAGCTCCTGCCAAAGACGAATCGCCGGCGTGTTGGTGGAAATCACGAAGTTGAATTGCATCGCGCGAAAACCGAGCCGCCGCGCTTCGCTCAAGCAATGCTCGGCCATCGCGCGGCCGATTGCCTGCCCGCGCACGCTTGCTGAAACCATGAACGCAGCATTGGCGACGTGCGACCCGCCTCCTGCCTGGTTAGGTCGAAGAATGTATGTGCCGACCACAACGGGACTCGCGTCTGCTATTGGGGAGGGCCTCAACGTCCCCGGGAAGCGAACGGATTCTCCCTGAGATTTTACATCAACTTCCGCCACGTACGTGCGCGTGCCAGGCGCAAACCAGTAAGCAAACGCATTCTCGCGCGACATTTTCGGATCCAACGCATACGTGTCCGCAGCAGCCACGACTTGGTGAAAAATATTCCAGATCGCGTCGTGATCTACTTCAGTGGACGGACGAATTTTCATAGATGCTAATCAAAATTGTAGAGAAACCGCTTCGTTTGCGGCGAATTCTGTGCAAGCGCAAATAACGCAGCGTGGCCAGCTAGCTTTTGCTTAACGCGCCATGATCGAGCATTGGCCGTCGATCGGCCCAGATTTCGTCAGGACCACAACAGCCGCCCAAGCGGATTTTACTCGAAACCCGGGTGCGGCAGTTTGCGGCTTCATCTTGTTTTAAACGTCACTGGGACTGTGGCTTGCCACCCCTGGCTGGGAGCAGACTTCCATTGGCGAAGCGTTTTTACTGCCGCCTGGTCGAAGTGCGGATTTCCTGTGGATGCGACGATTTGAATGTCCGTGACGTTTCCCGCTGCATCGAAAGTTAAACGGAAACGCCCTGTGCCTGATTGACCTGGCAGAGACGCGCCGGGAGGAAACGATGGCGCAGGCGCATAAATCAATCGCGGCCTCGGCGTGGCATGCGGCGTAGGGCTCGCTTCGACCGGCTCCGGCCAGCGTGCGTGAGTTTCAGCCGTGATGTGAGATAAGACCGACTCCAGAGTAGTGACAGGGCGCGCAATCGTTTTTTCTCCAGCAGATGTGACAACGCCAACTACGTCGCCATTCTCGTTTACCAAGGGTGCGCCAACAAAACTGGCAGGAGTTGCTCCCGCAATTTCCAAACGTTCCGAGGATTGCCCGGTAACCTTCGTTTCGCGAGCGTTACCTTCGCTGCCAGCCAGCGCGCTGCCAACCACTGTGACATTTGCGCCAACTGACAAATCGGCATTTTTGTTGAGCTCAAGAAACCTCAAAAGCTTTTGAGGCCTCACTTCAGCCTTCAGCACCGCTAAATCCAACGGCTTCGACACTGCAAGAACTCCAATTACGTTGTAGATACCGCCGTCCGCCGTTTTTGCGACCGCGTTGACCGCGCCTTCAATCGCATGCGCGGTGGAAACGAATTTGCCATCTGCCGAGACAAAAAAACCGCTCTCCGTGCGCAACAAATTCCCTTTCGGATCAAAAGCCGTCACCCAAATCACTGCCGGACGCGCATTCGTTTCGAATGACGCTAACTCGGACGGCGCACTCTGTCCGATGTTCGTTTCAAGCGAAGGCGTCACTGACTCCGAGATGGCCGAGCGAGTGCTACTCGTGCCCGGCGGGATGGATTGTGATTGCTGCGCAAACAGTGATTCACCGGCAGCCCGAGCTGTTGTCTCTCCGAGACTCAAAAAAGCCGCTATCCAAAGTGCGAATCGAATCTGGATCATCACGAGCTAAACAGTATAACCTCCGGCAGCCCGGTTTAATCAAGCCTGCAAAGTTCAACCGCGCTACGATTCGGGGGGCATAGTTTCGGCCTGGCTGACGCACACATGTTCATGTTGTGCATCTTGAGGGCGGCGCAACAGCACCGCACGCCAAAACGTGGCCGTCATTCGGCTTGCTATGTGGAATCGGCGCCGCAATCTAATGCCGTTTGAAATACTGAATGGCGCGTTGGTGCTTCTTCGCAGCAGTCTTTGTCCTAAACGTCCCGAGATTTCTTCGCTTTCCTGTCTTCGGATTTTTCTTCCGCGAATACAGCCGATATTTGCCGGATTTCAGTTTCCTGATCATGAATATTCCTCCGTACGGTGCGCGTACGTAAATCCTGCGCTTGTCGCGTCACCCAATACTCGCAGCGCGCCAGAAGCTCGCGCACGTTGAATTATAAGGCAGCGGCCTCGATTGCCGAATCAAGACTGGGAGGCGGAGCGCCCGCCCTGCAAAGCGGTCCTCGACCGATTCGAAAATCCAAGTGCGAGAAGCGCTGCGAGAATTGCGAGATTCGTCGCAAGATGAGACGGGAAACTCCAGTGTTGGCTGGCGTGACCGAAACAGCCGCAGGTGATGTCGAGTCCTCGGACTTTCGCTGCGATGATCCCGAGCGTGAAAATCAGAATCAGCGCGGTTAGAATCGACAGCGCGCCGCGGTAAAACAATCGGAATACAAGACCGAGGCCACAGAAAATTTCCAGCCAGGGAAGATAAAACGCGAGCGCGACACTGACAGCCCACGGCAGAATTTTGAAATTATCGATGTCGCTGGCGAATTCAGCGGGATTTACGAGTGACAGCTGGCGAAGATCGGCGAAAGCGTTGGCAACGCGCAGATGCTGAAGGTCAGCAATCAAGTGATCCAAATCGAGGATCTTCGTGAGCCCCGCGAAAATAAAGATTCCGGCGATCACGAAGTCGAGAATTCGCCAGAGAAAACGCCCAACGTCCAACGCTGAATGCCCAACGCCCAATGTTGAATGTTCCGACCGTTCGGCGTTCGAGGTTGGGAGTTGAGCGTCGGGCGTTTTGTTCATCTCTTCTTCAGCCACGCTTCCCAGCCACCTTCGAGCACGAACACATCGGGGAGCTGTGCTTCCTTGCGCAGACGGCGGGCAACTTCGCGGCTGGCGTTACAACTCAGGCTGCTGCAATAGACGACGATCTTTTTACCGGGCGACCACACCGCCAGAAATTGCGGCAGCAATTCGTTCCAGCGGTCCTCGTTCAACGAGAGCGCGCCGGGAACGTGATCGCGCGCGAACTCCTCGTCTGGCCGGGCATCCAGCCACATGGCGTTTTCTCCCCAGGTGCGCGCCTGCTCCACAGTCACCGATTCCGACGGCGGAATCGCCGAGCGCCACGAAATTTTATCGCGAAAATAGACCGCCTCGCCCGCACCCGGGAGAAGCGCCAGCGCTGCCACTACGGCAGCCTGGCGTATCAGTGAAAATTTCAATGTGTTTGATCAGTCGGGGCAGGCGGACGAGCCGGCGGAGTCGAACCGCCGGGAGCGACTGGTGGAGCAATTGGCGCGTTGGTGATCCGCGCCGTGGCATAAAATGTCTTCTGTGAATCCTCCGCCTGAATCGTCAGCATCGAAGCGACCAGCTTGCTTGTGTCCTGCGGTGTCACGTCGATTTTGAACTCGCCCTTACCCGCGTCCTCCACCTTCGCCTGAAAATTCGGAGTCGATGACGTGACCTTGATGTGTTTCACAGTGAATTCCTTGCCGACCTTCACCGAAATCTGCTTCGGGTCAGGCTTATCGCCCTGCTTCCAAAAGACAAACGTAGGACTAATCTCCAGTTGCTGTGGGATGACGGCTTTGAGAGTGAGCACCGTCTTTTGATTTGCCGCCTCATCGGTTTCCACCGTCACAGTCTTAATCTGGGTACCGGTCCGATCGCCGATATTGAATGTGGCGGTGATCTCGCCTTTTTCTCCAGGCGGCACTACTTCCTTCTGCGTTTGCGCAGTCGTGCAACCACAAGACGGATGAACAGATTTGAAGTGCACCGGTGTCTTGCCAGTGTTCTGATATTTGAAATGGCCGACCGCCGTTTTGTCGGCAGCAGCCGGGTGCAGCTCGACCGCGGTCTGTTCCCATTTCAGTTCGGCGCGCACGCTCAAACAAGTGATGATCGACAGAGTGAAAGCGAAGAGTGGTGTTTTCATTTTTTGGAATAGAAGTGCGTAATATAATCAGCAACCGCTTCTCGCCAAGCACGAGGTGGCGTGCCGGCTAGCTCCGTGCATTTGGCCGTGGAAAGTACCGAATAAACCGGGCGCCGCGCGACCCAGCTCTTCATGTCATTCAATTTAATTGCGCCGACAGTCTTCGCTTTCAACGGAATGTTAGCGCGCTGGCTGCAATCCAGCGCCCATTGCGCGTATTCCTGCCAACTGCATTTGCCTGCATTGGCAAAATGCAAAATGCCGCCTTCGACATCGCGATCGAAAAATTGCGGCAACATCCGCGCAATGTCCTGCGTGTATGTGGGCGCGGAAAATTTGTCGGCTATCGCATCGACTTTTTCATTTTCCTGTGCGCGCTTGATCATTGCGTCGATAAAACTTGGCCGGTCAGGGCCAAATACCCAGGAGACGCGCACAACGAGATGTCGCTCGTCAGCGGCGAGCACGTTCTTTTCTCCAGCCAGCTTTGATTCGCCGTAAACGCTGATCGGATTCGCTTCGTCTTCTTCGGTGTAAGGTGCGCGTTTCTCCCCATCCAAAACGTAATCGGTGCTGAAGTGGATGAGCTTCGCACTTTTTTCACCGCAAAGATTCGCGAGCACGCCCGGCGCTTCGGCATTTATCAAAAACGCGCGCTCGCGCTGCGTTTCGCAAAGATCAACGTTGGTGAACGCCGCGGTATTGATCAGCACATCGAAACTCATCGCGCGGAGTTTCGCGCGCATATCGTTCACATTCGATAGATCCAACTGCGCATGATCGAAGCCCGTGACCTCGAATTTGTCGCGAAATTGGCGGACGAGCGCAGCGCCAAGTCGTCCACCCGCGCCGAGAATTACAATTTTCATTTGGCTGCAATGTCCGACGTTACACGCCCTCGACTTCGAAATTCATACTGCGCGCAGCCGTCGCCAGCTCAGTGTCATGGGTGAGAAACGTCAGCTCAGTTGCCCCTGACTCCACCAAACGCAGGGCGGTAGCCAGATGCAGCGCATCCAACGTGCCGAGCGCGGTGAGGAAGGATTGCGATGCACGTTCCAGGATAGGATCACTCAACGGGACCAACGCGATTGACTCAAGCATCCCCCGTGCATCGCCCAGCATTTCGACGATTCCGCGGTCGTCGAGCCGGCCGGCCAGGCGAATACGATCGATCGCGCGGAAAATCTCCACCCGCAGGAGTAGGCTCGCGTAAGCGCGATCCCACTCGCCCCACGCCCGCACCGGCGCGGCTTCTCTCCGCAGCCGCCGCATCACGATTGAGGAATCGATATAAACGTTCATCGCCGTCGCCGGTCTTCCAGCAGAACGTCCACCGGATCGAATGACAGCTTGATACCTTTGATTTTCTTGAGTGATGACACCGGTTTCTTTGCAGGGATGATCCGGAGTTCTTCCTCAAACGTTTTGTCCGCAGGCACAAGCCGTGCGATTGGATGGCGATGGGAAGTTACAACGATTTCCTTGCCCTTTCTTACAGCCGCCAGATAGCGGCTGAGATTACTCTTCAACGTGGCCACGCTTACCGATTGCATGACTACATTATGGCCTCACGGAGGCCATAATTCAAGATCATGTTCAATATCGCCCGGTCCTGCCGAGAAGCGGTTGCCACCAGGATGAATTGTCGGTGTACCACTGGATCGTCTCATCGAGTCCTTCCTTGAAACTGCGGCGCGGTTTCCAATCCAATTCCCGTTGCGCAAATGAAGAATCGATGGCGTAGCGGCGATCGTGACCAGGCCGATCGGGGACGAATGAAATAAGACTGTGAGATTTGCCAAGCCTGTCGAGAATCATTTTCACGAGCTCGAGATTCACCATCTCACTGTTGCCGCCGAAATTATAAACCGTTCCGGGTTTGCCTTCGAAGAGCGCGGCCACAATGCCGGCGCAATGATCGTCCACGTGGATCCAGTCGCGCACATTCATGCCGTCGCCATACACTGGGAGCGGCTCGTCGCGGAGCGCCTTGATAATCATGAGCGGAATTAATTTTTCCGGGAACTGATACGGACCGTAATTGTTCGAGCACCGCGTCACCAGCACTTCCTGGCCGTAGGTTCTGTGCGAGGCAAGCACGAGAAGATCAGCGCCGGCTTTGCTGGCTGAATACGGCGAACTGGGATCGAGTGGCGATTGCTCGGTGAATTTGCCCGCGGGACCGAGCGATCCATATACTTCGTCCGTCGAGATCTGGATGAATCGTTGAACGCCGTGGCGACGCGCACAGTCCAGCAGGACGCTGGTGCCGATGACATTCGTGTGAATGAAGTTGAGCGGGTCGTTGATGCTGCGATCGACATGCGATTCTGCCGCGAAATTAATCACGGCATAGAACCGATGCTCGGTCATCAGCGCGTCCATCAGATCACCATTGGCGATATCGGCTTTGAAAAATTCGTAACGCTCGCCATGTTCTTCGACCACGCCATCAAGGTTGGCGATATTACCGGCATAAGTGAGCACATCGACATTAGTGACGTATGCGGGCTTGTAATGTTGCAAAATATATCGAATAAAGTTGCTCCCGATGAATCCGCAGCCACCGGTGACAAGAATGCGCATGGCAGCGCGTAATAGCAGTGCCGACCGCAGCGCGCCAGCAGAATCTGCTCCCGCAACGCCACGAGTCCGCCATTACGTGGAGCAGTGGAAGCTCCGGTTCGCGGGAACGGACTGGGTGCCGTGGCTGATCCTCGCGCTCGCAGCGTTCCTGCGCTTTTTCCTGTTGGGAATCAAGCCGCCGCACTTCGACGAGGGCATTAACGGCTGGTTCGTGGATCAGGTAATGAAGAACGGGTTCTATCGGTACGACCCAACTAATTATCACGGCCCGCTGCACTTTTACGTTCTCCTGCTGTCTGAAAGTTTGTTTGGGCGAAACGTGTGGGCGCTGCGTCTGCCAGTCGTACTAGTGAGCATCGCTTGTGTGTGGCTGGCGCTGAAGTTCGAGCCGCTGGTGGGCCGAAACGTGAGCCGAATCGCCGCGCTGGCAATGGCAGTATCGCCCGGGTTCGTTTTCTACGGGCGCTACGCCATTCACGAGGTCTGGCTGCAATTCTTCTCGATGATGTTCATTTTGGGACTCCTCGGCCTGTGGAGACGCGGCACACTGACTTACTTGTGGTACGCCGGCATGGGCTTAACCGGCATGATCCTCACGAAGGAAACTTACGCCATTCATGTTGCCTGCGCCCTGCTGGCGATTCCAACTCTGGCCGTTTCCTATGCGCTGAATCGCGTTCCGGATGCCAGGCCTGCGAAGCAAACCTGGAGCTGGATCGACCTCGCCATGGTTTTGATCGTAGGCGGATTTGCAATCGTTTTTTTCTATTCCGGAACTTTCTTTAACTGGAGCGGTGTCAAGG
Organism: uncultured Verrucomicrobiae bacterium; assembly: GCA_963828355.1. Taxonomy (GTDB): domain Bacteria; phylum Verrucomicrobiota; class Verrucomicrobiia; order Chthoniobacterales; family UBA10450; genus Udaeobacter. The sequence goes on from CAWHFD010000011.1 coordinate 114,093, forward strand.
GTCTATACCTTGCGTTCAAGGCGTGGACCGAGACTGGTGAGGCTGGTCACGGTCACGAGAAAGCCTGGGATTACTGGCTCAAGATAATGGGGCCGTCATGGGAATTCGGCCGGGCAGACTTTTTCGGTTACGAACTGCCCATGTTGGTCGGACTTATTTTGTGTGTGTTTTGCCAGAAATTTAAAAACCTCAATTTGCGATACCTGGCGATATACGGCGCGGGCAGCTTCGTTGCTTACAGTTACGTCAAGTACAAGACGCCGTGGTGCGTTATCAGTTTCGGCTGGCCATTTCTGTTCGTCTTAGGCGGGGCGATTTTGTTGGTTCGTCCCAAACATTTGCGCCTCGCACAGCGAACGATCGGCGTGTTGCTGGCCATATCCCTCGCCTCAAGCATCTGGCTGAATTATTTCAGGTGTTCTTCGCCGGATGAGCCGTACGCGTACGTCCAGACTTATAACGACATGTTTAAGTTGACCAAACCCCTTCTCACTTTGGCGAAACGCGACCCGTCAAATTATCATCTGACAGGACATCTGATTCGCTCCAGCGTGTACCCGCTGCCGTGGGTTTTGGGAGATTTCGATCGGGTCGGCTACTACGAAGGGGGAAATATGCCGGCGAATCTCGATGGCGATTTTCTCCTCGTGCAGCAGGATAAAATCAAAGACGTCGAATCGAAACTGAAGGGCACCTACTACACTGACATGATGACGCTGCGGAATTATCAAGAGCCGTCGAAGATTTTCTTCAGCGCAACAGTGTTTAAAGACTTATTCCCTGGCAGAAAACCGGAGTTTGTCGGCGGAGCACAGAAGCCTGCATCCACTCCGGCGCCAGCCAAGACTCCATGAAGTGGGTAACTGCCGGGGTAACATTTGTTAATCTCTCGGTGGTCTGCGGACTTTTCCTGGGGCTGGCAGGAAGAGGGTTAACCACACTGAGCGCAGCTCTCGCCCTCGTATGCGGCGGTGCATTTGCAATTGCCGCTTTTCTTGCGACTCGAGACAGCGCGGTTCAAAAGAAGGCGATCGATCGCCCGGCATCGGGACAACAACCTGGAAAATCTTCGGAGCTGGAAGAAACACGGAATGCGGCCATTCCATCAGCGCTGCTGCGCTATCGCCGTGTGTGGTTCTGGGCAGTCGCAGTCTGCTTTGCGATGTTCGCCGTGCGATCGTTCTGCTGGTTGCTTTACATCGATGGCAGCGATCTAAAGATTCAATCCCCGAACAATCTCGGCGATCTCTCACTGCATCTGACGCTGATTAAAAATTTCGCTAATGGCGTCCCAATTTGGCCGGACAATCCGATCTTCGCCTTTAGCAAACTGAGGTATCCGGCGGGGATCGATCTCTTCAACGCGCTGCTGTCACTCGTTCACGTCGATTTGTTAACGGGGTTGGTCTGGGTCGGATTACTCGCTTCGCTTGCGATCTTTTATGGCTTTTACCGCTGGGGCGGCACGTTCGCCGTTGCGGGGTTCTTGTTCAACGGCGGTATAGCCGGCTTCCAATTTTTGAGGACCTTCAAATTTTTGGATTATCAGGGCACCGCGGCGGATATCGCCCACAAGCCGATTGCGTGGAAAAGTATTGCCCTGTCCATGCTGGTGACGCAGCGGGGCTGGCTTTACGCGATCCCGGCGGGTTTGCTGTTGCTCTGGCAATGGCGCGAGAAATTCTTCAGTCAAGATGCGGCGCCGTCCGAACCGCAAGGCGCTTCGCAAGAGGAAGGAGGATTGAAGGCCGCCGCTCCTCGTCCACGAGGCCCCCTTCTCTTCTGGGTTGAGCTTTCAGTTTACGCATCAATGCCATTGTTCCACCTGCACACGTTCATCGCGCTGACAATCGTGTTGATCGTTGGTTTGTTTTTCGAACGAGCAAGCGAACTTAAATTCGTCGCCAACATCGCTCGCAGTGAAGGAATCGGTGGCGTCGGCCGCCTGATTTCGCATCCGAAGATGTGGCCCGACATTTTCCGCGGCGCCCCGATTCGCAGACACGCCGCCACGATGCTGATCGCGGCGTTTGTCCCGGCAACGTTTTTTGTCTGGCTGACGACTGACCAATTTCACGCAGCGTCGGTGATAAAATGGCACCCGGGGTGGGCACAGGATTCGACCGATTTGGGAGCGCCTTATTTCCGACTTGGGCCGAAGGATTTTGGATCCTCCACCGCATTCGGTTTGCTGTTGCAAAAAACATGGAATGGCGTGATCGCGCCGTTTTGCCAATTTTGGCTACCCAACTTCGGCTTGTGGGTTCCCCTGGCATTGGCGCTTGTTGCCTTATGTGGCTGGCGCATTTGGAAAGGCAAATGGCGTTGGGGCGATAAACCCCCGGCGGATATCGCATTCGTGCTGGCGGCAGTCGTGATTTTTGCTTTCGGCTATTTCGTCCAAACCGCGCCTTGGGATTGGGACAACCTCAAGCTCATGGTGTGGGGTTACTTTATGATTCTGCCGTTTTTGTGGAGCGACATCATTGGGCGCTGGGCGTTCCCGGAACGAGCGGCCACATGTCTGCTGCTCTTCGGTTCGGGATTTATCACGTTGCTCGGCGGGTTGTCCGCCGGACATCCCGGCTTTGGCTTGATCGAACGGGCCAGACTCGATCACATCGGCACCGCACTCAGGCCTTTGCCGGTGGAAGCCCGATTCGCCACATACCCGACGTATAACCATCCAGTGTTGCTGCAAGGCCGCAAAGCTGTCCTGGGTTACCCTGGTCATCTGTGGACTGAAGGATTCGATTACGGAAAGACCAACGACGAGTTGACGGCGTTGATGAACGGGGCGGCAAACTGGCGCGACACCGCAAAAGCCCTGGGGGTGCGTTATATTTTTTGGGGTCAAGACGAACGAACCAATTACAAATCAAGCAGCCGCCCATGGGAAGCGACGGCGTTCCTCGTAGCGTCCGGCGACTGGGGATCAATTTACGACCTTGCGCAGGAGTCACCTTCGCATTGAGGACACCACGTTCGTTCCGCGAGTAAAGACGTTTTTACCTCCCAGCGAGCTTTCGCCATACTCGAAACGGATGCTTGAGGAAAACGAAATAGATCGCGCTCACAAGATCGCTGAAACTCGAGGGAGGACTCGTCAGTCGCAACGGTCCGCTACGCAATCCTGTAAACACCTTCTCGATCGTAAGCGCAGGTGGCATCGGCATACTCGTATAATGCCGGCCGAAGGCATGCAGTCGATGCGCGTCGGAAGTGGCGATTAAAGGTTTGCCAAACTGCGCTGCTATTCTTTTTGCACGGCGATTTGGATTCACCAGCCCGATGTGGAAATGGCAATACTCGACCGCATCGAAACAATCGATTTCCACCATAAGCCGCGATCCGATTGAGCCTCCCAAAACATAGAACGGGTGCGGCGCGATCGTGTAAATAGAATCGCCGCGGCGCGACCGAAGGCGTCGCAGATCGTCGAAATTTTTCAGCTCCGCGATTTCTTCGGGCGTCACATTCAGCACGATCACATCTGCGCCCAGCAAGCGCACTTCGGCCGCGGGAATCAGTAGAATGCCCAGTTCCGCCGCATCAGCGAACACTTCCTTCCGATCAAATACTGCGTCGTGTAGCGTGATTGCGAGGACGCGGAATCCGCGTGAGCGCGCCCGCTCTAACAATTGATGCGCTGAGAAGTCGATTGCGTCCTTCGGATCATCCAGGGTGTGAATGTGCAGATCGATTTTGATCCAATCCTTCTCGTTCGTCGTACTCATGCTCCTGCTGGTCTGGCCGCCGTAGCCGTGCGAAGGCGGTGCTCACAATTTAATCGCGAATCGGTAATATTTCATTCTGCAGCAAGAAGTGAAACGATACTTGCCAGTCGCTCTCCTCTGCGGAAAGTTTCTGACTCTCGAAGGCTCGGGTGGTGGAATTGGCAGACACGTACGTTTGAGGGGCGTATGCCGAAAGGCTTGCGGGTTCAAGTCCCGCCCCGAGCACCATCATCGACCAGCCATGTCAGGGCACTGGCTAGTTGCCCCGAAATCACCCGAAAGGCGGAAGCAAGCGGAAGAAGCCGGAATTAGGCGGAAATCAGCCACTTAGGAATGGCAAAAGTGAATCCGCGCCAAGTATCGAGTTGTCCGGCCAAAAGGTACTTGTCCAAAATGGGTTGATACCCCCTCTCCCGTACGCAAACGGTGAAAACGCACAAATAGCTCGTGAAATCCAAGGGTATCAACCGTCAACCCCGAAAACCCCTACAGATTACCAATTTTCTGCGATTCGCCGGTCCGAAGCCTATTTGATGACGTGGCCGCGATGCACAAAAGCGGACAAATTATCAGCACCGCGAAAAGGTGCGAAGTGCGAAGCCAAAGTTTTCCGAATTGGCTGAGGGGGTCAAGCTGGGGTTGCATTGAATTTACGGACAGTGGGCAAAGGGTCAAAACCCGAGAGGAAGCCCACATGAAGACACAGTTGAGTAAGCCGTCTCGTAGCAAAGCGAGATACACCGAAGAATACAAGAAAGAGGCGCTGGAGTTATGGCGCAACAGTGGTCGCAGCGCAGCCAAGGTAGCGGCCGAGCTCGGCATTCGAGCACCGCTGCTCTATCGCTGGGCACGGCCCAGGCGCCAACCCAATCTCTCCGGCGATGAGTCCAAGTCAGGGCGCAGCGTAGAGGAACTCTGAAGCGGAGATCCGATAGCGATTGTCAACGCCGGAGAGCGGATAGGGATTGCTGCTTCGCGCGGTGTGCCCGAGTGTTGCGGCCGTTCGCGGGGCGTTCAAACCCTGAATCAGTCAGCAATGAAGATCATCGAAGTGAGCCTGTTCGCGGCGGCTGGAAAGATATTTGAAGTGCCAGGCGTGAGCCGGAGTTCCCTGATCCCAACGGACGCGAAAACGCAATCGGTTACGCGAAGACGCGCCAGGGGTTTGGCCAGGGCGAGATCCGCGTGCTCGGTGGCGCCGGCGAAATTGTCGAGACGATTCGTTTCGACGATAGAGAAAAACTGCTTTAAACGCCTACAGATTACCAACTTTCGGGGTGTTGGTGCCGATTGGAGAGAAATCGGAAAAAGGAAGCGCGAGCCATTTCCGAATCGGGCGCCTTAACATGCTGAAAACTACTATGTGCTATTTCCTCACCCGAGGTAGCACCTCCGCAATAGTGCTCAGTGCTCCTCGTTTTTGTCAATGCTTTATCTTTACGCCGCACGCTCGCCGTCATGTTCGTTCGGCTGCGTGAATTTGTGAGGCATGCACGGGAACATCTTCTTCGGCGAACCCGATCGTCAGTTTGCAGCCTTCGCCCTTAGGAGCGCCGCACGCTGGGGCAGGCAGTTTTGAAGATTGCCAAACGATATTTACCGCGCGGGAGATTAGAGGGATCACCGCGCTTGTTTCCGGTGCGCTTGCGCGTTTGTTCTTCCCGCGCGTCCCATGTCTTTCTTTTCGGGTGCGTTATTAAACCACGCTTCGAAGCCCGCTGGACAACCCTTCGAAATTCAGAGTAGTTGATCGGCATGCCAACTTGGAGTTAATGGGACGAGCAGCGTAGCGGCTGGGGTCCGATTACGCCGCTATACACTCCAGCCGATATGGGCGTTGGATGTCTGAAGCGTCCGTCCGATTTAAGGCTTAAAAAATCGGAGTGTCGGGCGTCAAGCCGAATCGGCGCCAACAATCCAAATTCGCAGAAATGTAACTTTTACAGATTTCCAACTTTCGGTGTGGTCAATCTTCGGGCGTGTCCCACCTGAATTTTTTCACGCGGCCATTTTCGCCGAAGATTAAAACGCCGGTGCGCAAGCCCTGCGTGCTAACAAAGAATGGGATCATGTGTTTTCCTATAAATTCGCCCATGTTGAGAACGTAGGTCCATTGCTCGCCTTGCTCGGTTGAGGTTTTTTGTTTTGGTTTCCCGTATCTTGCGAGCGCCTGTGCTTTTGTCATGCCCACGAACGGAGGTTTATCGGACTCATCGAGCTTTTTGCAGCCGGCTTGCGCGGCGGCGATTTCCCCGGCGCCGGCGTCGGGGAGCCGGGAAATCAAAGCCGAAGTTGCCAGTAGGAGCGAAAGTATTACCCCGCGATGGATTTGTTTCATGTATTACAGCCGGCCCGTTTATCACCGAGGATTCGGCAGTCTGTCAATGCTCTAGCTCGGGCACGCGAACGCAAAACATGAAAGAGAAGCCGAATCTGCTCGCCATTGCTTCGTGTTCACCCATTTGCGTAGTCAAGCTAGGCGAGTGCGAGTCGTCGTTCACCAGGTCGGGATAAGACGCCCATGCAACGGCAAGGAGGTCAGCGATGCTATACGGTAATTGCTGAACGATGACGCGTGCTTTGCTCATCGCCGATTCGTCTGAATCGGCGTAGATCCAAATGGCCAGGAATGCAGCTTCCGGTTTTCTTACGGAAGGCGCCGCCAGTTCAAGATTGAACATGAAACGATAGAGATCTCCCCACGAGGTAGACTGCTTCTCACCGCCGAACGGAATGATTTTACCATCGTCCATATCATCAAGCTGCGTTGGAACCACGTTTACGTTCTTTTCGTGCTGTGTCGCTTCGGCCCACTGCCTTTGCGACGGTGATTAAGTTTGGCCCGTCGTGCTGGCATCCGCCGCGCCGACCGGCGAAAATCTTTTGCCAACATGTTTCTCAGTCTGAAAGCATCCTGCTCGTTTTCCGGCCATAGCCCATGGGCCTCCCGGAAACTGAAATAGCTTTCACCCCCGACAATAACGTGATCTTGAAGCGGAATCTGTAGCAGATCCGCAACCAAATAAAGTCGCCGTGTCAAAGACAGGTCTACGCCACTCGGACTTGGATCTCCGGAAGGATGATTGTGCCCTACTACGATGCTATGAGCTGAATCGGCGATCGCAGGACGGAAGATTTCGCGGGGGTGTGCCAGACACTCACCCAGCACCCCCATGCTGATCAGCGAGAAACTTTTCAATCTAAACCGTCCATCGAGACAAAAGCATACGAGGTGTTCTTTTTCATCGTGATACCAGGCTGATTTACTGACAACCAGCCGCCACAGATCGACGATTCGTTGTGGTGAATCGGCCGCGCTCCCGTGCCTAGAGCGGAACGGCGCTTCGCGAACCGTGAGGACCTTCACTTCTCTGCAAACAGCAATGCGGTTCATTGCTGCTCCTCGATTTGATCTAGCACATCGCGAATCGCGTTCTCCACGAATTGAAAGATCGTGACGCCCTCTAGCTTCGCACCTTCTTCAATTGCACGCCTGACCTTCGCCGATACTCGCACTCGGATCGTCCGCCTCGGTCGCGATTGTTTTTGTTGCGCGGATACCGGCGCCCTCTTACTATTTCTTCTGGCTTGATTTGGCTTTTTCATATTGCTTGGATTTGCTTTTTTGGGTCTTACGCGCCGGTCGTGTTACAGCACTACCGGCGCTTTGTTTTTGTTGGGCTTCAGCTATCTCGACCCATTTAGAGAGCCGGAGCGTGTATTCTGCGGAAGGACCGTGGGTGCCTTTCCGGCTGAGAAGAGCGTTGATCGCCTGTCGGCTGACGCCGATATCGCGAGCAAGCACTGACTTCATGCCGCGCTGGCGAACAAGCCTGAGGACTCGTTCGCGCAATGTCGGCCACAACGACGCCTTTCCCAGTTTCATCGAGCCAACTTTTCCAAACTGCAACTGGATTGTCAACAAGTCATTTATATTGTTCGAGGTCTGAGAGGCATTAGGTTTTCTTTCTGTCCCACATCGGATGCTGAGTTCCACTGGTCGTAATTCCTGATATTTTCCCTCTGTTGGCGGGGGCGACTCCAGATACAGCGACTGAAATATCCGCAAGGTTTCGGGCGATTCGTTCCTACGATAACTGCGAACCAGCCCACTGCCGACCGCTCCGAAATCCCTTCGGTGTCTCCAGAGAATTTCGAAGAAAGTGGCGCTCCTATGCTCGTTGAGATCCTTCTGCAGATCGGCGCCCTGATAGACGAAGAATCCAAATTTGCTTTCCGTCTCTCCGAACGCGAGCCACAGGGGATTTAAGTCTGCAAACTCGCAGAAAAGAAGCGCGGGCAAAAACGGCGCAGCAACCTCTCCGCGCTCGATTCGGTTGAGCTGATGATAGCTCAACCACATTCTGGCTGCCGCAGCTCGACGAATTAAGCCGTATTCCTTCCTCGCGAATAGGATTCGCTTGCCGACTGCAATTTCCTCCGCCGTCAATGCCACGCCCTTAATTTATCTCGATCCGGCACAAGTACGCAGCCATGAAAATTGGTTCCAAAAAAAGATTGCGCTAAATTTTTAGCTGTATATAAATATGTCCGAATTTAGATTGAACCTGACGAGATGACTGAAGCGCGACGGCAAGCCCGAATAGCAATGTTGAGGCAGAGAAAGACCTTTGCCGATGTCGCCACACAAACAGGATTGTCGCTAGCGACCGTCCACGCGGCGCTCTCGAACACATGCGTCAGCGTGAAGGTACACCGGGCGATCGTCAACGCACTTCAGGTCGAGCTTTGGGGTCTGCGACCTACCGAGCGTTATCTCCATGTCCCATCGTCGTGGGGTATGCAGATTGAATTCCAGACCAAGAAAGAGGCGCTCGATGCCGTAGCTGAACTTGGAGGTGTCATTACACGGCGCGGTAGAACGATCACGTTCGTGAAGCCGGTGACCTTCGTTGTGGAGATCCCGCCTGAGGAAAGTCAGAGCGCCAAGAACCGCAAAATTTCCTCGCACTCGATCGAATGAAAGACTTTTCCCAAAGATTTGAGCCGCGCACAACGCGCCGCTCTGCACAAAACCAACCAAAAACAAGAAAAGGAAAACAATGAGTAACTTACTAACGGGACGACTGAGTGTCGTCGCTGAATCAAGCAAGGCGATAATCGGAGCGTTCCACGACTGTATCAAACAGAATGCGGCGATCCGGCTCTCGCCTGAAACCGCGAGGCGAAAAGGTCAATTGGCCCGTGAAGCGGCTGCCATCTTCGCCAAAGACATCGAGAAAAACGATGTGATGGCCGGCATGACGGTCGATGAAATGATCGTCGCCGCTGATGTGACCGACACTTCGGTCGGCGTCCTGGCTGGCACGCTCGTGCTGCAAAGGGCCTTACCCGTGCTTCAGTTCGAGTATCCGGTCCTCTCTTCGGTGACAACCGACTTCAGCGACATGCCTGGGCTCTATAAGCAGACCGAAACGACGCGCATCGTGGTGAAACCGGCAGTGCAAACCTACGACACCACCACCGATAGCACTGGACGGCCGAAAGGCTGGTCCACGGTTAGCCCCGCGCAAACGGTCGATGTGAGCGTAACGCTCAACGAGTACATCGGCGTTCCAATAGTTTTTGGCACCGACACTCTGGCGAAGACGATGCGAGCGTTGTTCGAGGAAACCGCTCCACAAGCGATCTACGCGCTCGGCGGTTACTTCGTGAAAAAGCTCGCAGCGCTCTTCACCTCGGCGCATTACAACGCCTATGCTGGAACGGCCGTCACGGCTGTTACCACGGTTAGCGGAAGCGCTTCGGTCACGGTAACGACCGGAGACACCACGCAGATGTATCCAGGGCAAGCTGTCTTAGACAGTCGGCAATACGAACGTTCCGTTGAACACCTACGTGGCGTCGATCACAGATTCGACCCACTTCGTGATGACTCAGAAAGCCAAGGCCAGTAACACGGGTGTGGCGCTGATTCTGGGTCCTGGGTTCGATGACTCCGGAGCGGCCCTGCCGATCCCGACGACATACGCGACCTACATCTCGACTTGTCTGACTTCAACATGGCTTCACTCGGACAGATCGCGGCGGCGTTCGATGCGGCGATGGTGCCCCAGCAGGGTCGCGGCATTCTGCTGAATTCGGCATATTACACGCGGCTCTCGTCCGATCCGGCTTTTAATTCTTTCTTCGCAGCGATGCGCGCACCGGACATTATCACGGACCGGACCTGCCGAAATTGCAGGGCCTCATGCCGTTGAACGCGCCGTGGTTCCCGAGTTCGAGCAATCGAGTCGGCTTGGCCTATCACAGGGCGGCCGCGGTGCTGAAGTCGCGTTTGCCGCAGGACATCACCACGGCCGTGGACGCAATGGTGCCCGGCTCGGTGACGACCGTTACCGCTCCCGGAGGGCTGAGCGTGTTGCTCGTTCAGTACATCAATCTGCAAGGCAATTATGCCGAATGGAGACCCGAGGTGATGCTCGGCGCTGCAGTCGGCGACAGTCGCGCGGGATTGATAATCGCATCTCAGTAAAGCGAAGCAGCGGCGGCAAAAATACGCTCGGACACTTTTAACCATGAAGCTCCTGAGACTCCTTCCTCGCGCGGATAGGCGCAAGCCTATGCGTGCGTGCTTCTATGGCGAAAGCGCGGGTGCGGGGGAAACGACTTTGCTGGGTACAAGGTCGCCCGTGCCCGCATAATTTTTTTCATGCAATACTCGTCACTTCTCCGCCAGGATGCCTCCTCATAGCAATGACCTAACGAGCGATGCCTGATCAAACACTACAGATCGATGTAAAAACGACGGCTGATCTCTCCGGCCTGCAGGCCGTTGGCGCGGAAGTGTCGAAGATAAATTCCGATATCGCCGCGCAGCTCGCAGCCAGCGGCGCTTATTTCGATCCGCTCTCGAATTCGTTCAAATCGATCACGCAAAAGATTCAGCAAGGACGCCGCTCAGCGCCACCAAAAGCATCGGCGACATGGGGCATCTTTGCAGGCGCGCAGCTAAACAAAGCGAAAGGCGAAGCCACGGTGCTAGCCCGCGAGCTTGCCACTGGCTCCGTAAACGCGCGAACGCTCGGCGCACTTTTCGGATCGTTTGGGACCAATCTCATGTTCTTGGGCATCGGTGCAATCGTTCTGGGGAAAGGGATCTACGAAGTCCTGCAGAACGCCGATAAGCTGCAACAAGAAGTCGACAAAATCAGCTCAGGCTTCGAGCGAGCGAAACTTCAGCCTCGAAGGCATGGCGGCAGAGCAGCTTCGATATTTCCAAACTCTTCAAGACGTAGGCGATGCGCTGAGCAAGGATCTCCTCGAATCTCAGCAGAAGCTGGATCAGTTCAGGAACGCGACAGCTAAGCGCCTGGAGCCAGTTCAAGGACGCCCTTAACCTTACGCTGAGAGAGTTAGCCTCAGGCCTCACCGACGAAAACGTGCCTACAATAGAGCAAAACGCTGCCGCAGCGCCTGAAGCCCATGACAGCGACAGGCAACTCGAACAGGCGCGGCAACTCTACGAGATTGCAAAGCAGACCGCTGACGAGTGGGAGAAGAATCCGCACCGAGCCGTTCACCGCTGGTCTCGTTGATGCGGGGGCGGAACTGGATCGGATCAGGCAACGCATCGCGGACATAAAAGACCCGTTCGCTAATGCCACAATCCTTACGCTCTGGATGCAGCTCAACCACGAACTAGAGATCGCCGTTGGGCAACTCGACGCGATCAGGCAAAAACATCAGCAGGTAGTGAGCGAGGTCCAGCGCCTCACGAGAACAGTGGCAGCGCGTTAACCTCATCGGCGCCGAGCAAGCTCAGAAAATCGACGCCTTACAAGAAATCGCTCGTCGGCGCGAACAAATCGCTGCTCGACATGGGTTACGCCTCTATTCGCGGACGCGCTCGCTGCGCTAGACGACGATTAACACTTCCACTAAGGAAGGCGTCGAAGCAGTTCAGGGAACTCGAGGCCGCTATTCGGCAGGTTATCTAGATTCACCGGCGAATTAAATCAAGCCCATAGTGCCGAGGACAGCGCAAAGGGCAAGCAACGATACGCAAATGGATCTTAGCGAAGCAATTCGCAGCTGAATACTCCACCTCGAGGGGATTCGAAGTCAGCAACATGAGCTAATTCAGCAATCAACCCGTTCCTGTCTGCCGATCAGAAAAGCAGAAGCTGCTCCTGCAGACAATACGCCAGCAGGAAATGCAAGTCGCTCAACACTGAGATCGATAAAAGCTAAAAGCAGCTGATACAGCGGCGGCGGCTTGGATCCAGTTCAGCGTTGAGCAAGCGAAACAAAAATATCAGAAGCCTCATGTTGACAGTCAATGAGATTAGGCCTGAAAATCGCCGGCATCAAAGCTCCTGAGTTCGCAACTGAAATCTAGTCCAAATGGGCAAACCAATACGGCGCAGCCGCCCACCAGGCAGGAACCGCTCTGACCAATAGTCTGGGGAGAGCGATCGGCGGCGTAAGCCAGGCGCTTACCGGATTGATTTTTCAAACCGGTAATTGGAGGCAAACGGTAGCGCAGTCGGCGGAATCAATCGTCGCGGATCTGATACGAATCGCACTGCAATTTGTTATCTCGCGGACGTTAATGTTCGTCATTAACAGAGCATTCAGCCAGCAGGAAGGCAGCACGGCCAATGCACAAGCGAGTGGAGCTTACGCGGCGTGGGAGCCGGCTGCGATCGCAGCGAGCACTGCCGACTAGGGTGTCGCTGCCGGCGTGGGTCTCGCCGCATTTCTTGCGGCGATAGCTTCTGGCGCGGCAGCCGGCGTTGCTTCTAGCGCTCTCGGCGGCGCGGCGACGACCTTGCACGAAGGCGGCAACGTCCGGCGCCGCCGGATGCACAGAGGCGGCCTCGCTGCGGATGAAGTCCCCATCATCGCACAGGAAGGCGAATTCATGATCCAGCGCAGCGTCGCGCAATCGCCAGACATGATGGACATCCTGGGGGCGCTTAATGCCGGGATGCTTTCATAGCGGCGGCGGGATCAGACGAATGCACGAAGGCGGAAACAAATTCAATCCGCTTGTAGGCGATTTTACTCTCATCGCCGAGAACCTGCCGTTCCCGAACGAAAGCTCGATAGGCGACTATCGGAATTACAACGAAAAATACGAAGGATCTCAGATCATGGCGGTGCAGGTCATCACGCTCACTGATCGCAGCGGCTACGAGCGCAACGAGCTCGGCATAGACAGCTCATGCCGCGCGTTTCCTCAGCTCTCTGACGGCTTCGGCACGTCGCCGTCTTCCGGCGCTCTTCTTTGGACCGACGAGCTGAACACTTCTGGGTCAACGAACAGGGCGTCGGCAACGTGCGCATGGCCGTTCCTATCGGCGGATGGCTCGATCCATCTGGCACGGAACCTCACAACAGCTCCACGCGGGCTTCAGCTTCAAACCGCACCACTCTGGCGGCTCGATCGGACGGTTACGCGTTTCCATAGCGGCGGCTCGTTAGCGAGTGTCGGCGGCGGGGGCGCCAGTCGTCCCGTGATCCACGTAAACAATTTCACGGATCCAAAGGCCATGCTCAAAGCAGTGTCCACGCAGCAAGGCCAAAAAATCATCGTAGACACAGTGCGCGGCCGCAGCATCGACTTAGGGCTGTAACAATGGAGACCGCTCAAATCCGTAAGTGGACGGTTGCGCTAACGAAAATCGTTTTGGTGCAACGCACGGAATCTAGCGAAAGCAGAAGAAAAAACGGCTGCATATTATCGGAAACAGGATTCGGAAAAACGTGAACGAGCGCAGCGCTGGCCTGGGCTGAATTCTATCAAAGAGCTGATTGAACCCATGCTTATTCGCGACGGAAGGCTCGATGTTAAGCGGTTGCTCGCCGAATATCATTTCTGCATCAATCGCACAAACCTCATTCCAATAGAGGCGGAGAGGGTGATGCGTGCGCTGTATCTGCTGACTCGCGACGAATCTGACTCAGGAAGGACAATAAGAATCTGGTAAGGACGTTAACAATATACGTCGGTGCTGACCGCACTTCGATCAAATTTTATGCTGATAGAAAAAATTAACAGCGCAGTAGCAACGCCGTGCTGATACGGGGCCATCGCCAATGAACGTGATTAGCGCAGAGCCAACACGAATCGGAGTTTCAGACCGAAGCAATCAGCTTTTTCGTGCAGACAAGATCGCGCGAGCTCTCGGTTGTTCAAAGCAAAACGTTCATCAACGGCTAAAAGACATGCCGGCTGATGCTGAACAACTAACGAACGGGAATCTTGCGAAAGCCTGGCGCATTGACTCGCTACCGACAACGCTGATACCGGACAACTCTCTAAGAAAGCGGAAGCGAAACGATATCGCACGATTGCAGATCTCTTGCGAACACCGTCTGATCGATACGAGCTTGGAGATTCGCGTCTGGCACGAGATTGCACGGAGCGGTCAGGAAAAAGTGCACGCAAACTCCGCGGCAGCGTTGCGACCAATACTTGTAGCTAAGAAACAATATCGACTATCAACGCATGCGGATCTGGCGAATCGCGGAGTGGAAGCATACGAGCGTGAGTTTGGCTTCGCCATCAGCAGGTGCTCATTGGCGCACGCTTTTCGATCGGACGATAGAACGAGATGGCGGTGCCCAGGAATGGGAGCGCCTCGAAATTTACCGCGAAGAGAATCGCCGAGCGTGACACGGAGCGGCGATCGCCTACGGCGGCGCGCGAACGTGGTTTGAAAATTCTTAGAAGAGCTCTGACAAACATCGAGGGAGCGACGCATCTTACCGTTGAGCAGAATCGGCTCTCTGGACGAAAACGTGCGACGAATTGCAAGCGCAGATCGACGCGGGAGCTGAATTGAAGCGAGCCAAAGCGCGATTTGGTTCGCTGTCTTACATAGCGGATAGCAGTCTCGGAAGAAACCAGCCAGCAAGCGATTGCAAAAACACTCGAACCGAAAATGGGACAGCTATATTTAGCGAACGATCACGAAGTTGCCGAAAGATGGCCGCTCACTTACGTTTCGATGCAATCGCTAAACTGGTGGAAGCAATTCCAGAGGCATGATTTCCGCAAACTGGTAGCTCGCTCACTGGATCGCGGAGGCCGTGTGAGCCAAGCATGGAGAGAACTGCATGGCGAAGGTAGAACTTAGCGCTGAGACATGCCAACGTTTTATCAGCTAATCCGCTATCAAAATCGCGAGTGCCGACGTGCATTCGACGAGCTTGTCACGCCAGAAGTGAAACGACTCATGGCGATTCATCATGGGCCACGAGAACATCAGCTGCGAGGCGCTTACAACTCGCGAGATTATTCCAACTTATTCGCGGGTGACAGTTACCAGGCGGACGACGCAACATGCCCGGTTTACTACTGGGAGGCTGATCCGGGTAAGCGGTATTCGGATCATTCAGGGGGCAACGCTACTGATGATTGATGAACGCTCGCGGCTCGCGCTTGGATTTGCGCTGCACAGCGAGAACAACTATAACGCCCGAATTATTCGCGCGCTAATTACGCGCGTCCATGACGTGTATGGTTTGCCACGTAAGCCGGTTTCTATTTCGAGCGCGGGATCTGGAAAAGCTCACGAATTCTAACAGGCGGAGATGAGCTTTCGCTCAACCACACCGAACTCGGATAGCTCGAATTCGGAGTGAAATTCGTTCACGCAAAACTGCCCGAGGGAAAGTGATCGAGCGAGTGATAGGGCTCATCAAAACGCATGGACGGCCTCCCCGGCTACGTGGAGAGCGTGACGAGATCAACGACAAGTTTGAACGCCTCCAGGAGCAAAAGCGGCTTTGCGAAAGTGGGCGCGAAGAGCCATCGCACTATTTTATGAGCAAAACAGAATGGGAATCGAATCATCGTTTTTGTGAACGTACAACGCAGAACGACAACAAGGAAGTTTGAAAGGCTTATCGCCGATTGAAGCTTGGAATCGATTCCAAGGTAGCGAGCCGCAAGTGAATTTAGGGAGCGAAGCGCGGTATCTACTCGCGCACCACAGACTGACGATGAAAGTACAACGCAACGGCATTACGCTGAGACTATCACTTGGCGGTGGCACTTACTGCAACGACGTAACCGGGCGCTTCATGGGCGAACGCATGTGGGTGTGGGTAAATCCGGAAGACCTGAGCAGCATCGCACTGACGAGCATCGATAAGAAAACAGCAGGCCCATTTGCTGTTCCAAAGCTCGAACCGCTACCAGCGATCGATCCTTCGCCTGAGCAATATGCTCACCAGCGCAGCGCAAATTGAAGCGCACAATGGCGCCGCACGTACGAGCTACAGTTTAATTTCGAAGCATCTGATCCGTTACGAATTCCGAAGGCTGATCGTTGACAAAACGACGGCTGCGCTTGGAGAACGAATCGAAGCCGGCACGCAAGAGGCAAAAGCAGAAGAAAAACTCGTTCGCAGTAAGATTCGGAAAATCGCATCTCTGCTCTCACGAATTCAGGGCTGCAAGAATTCAACGCAGCGCGCTGCGAAATTTATCAACCGAACAGCGCAAGGCGCAGATCTGATCGCGGAGTCGCGCAAGCTTCGCAAAGTCGAGGAGAAAACAAAATGAGCAGTACACGGTACGCGCCTGATGACGGAGAACTGCGACAGCACCGCTGGGCTTCTGATCCAGATTTTAGCACTTCAGTCAGTGCGCTTTTGGCTGCGAAGCGAATCGCTATGATCACTGATCGAGCGATGCAGGAGCTTCTGTGGTTTATGCAATGGCGCTCGCTGCAAACCACGGGGTCTGCGTCATTTAGCTAAAGAACTCATCAACAACGTTTCCTGAGCGGCAAAGAACTCGACGAGCGGGGCTTGCGCCTGAAGCCGTAGGAAAAAAGCTATCACGTGACAAAATCGTGAAGATCCGCAGCGAACTTCCGAACGGTCGATGATTTCGCACTGACCCGTGATGATGAAAAGACGTGCGGAGCAGGTTGGATATTACCGATCAGAATGCGACGGAATTCTAGCCGGAGCGACGATTTTATCAGCAAGTTTGGCGCAGCAAACGAAGCTGTACACGAGCATCTGATGCGTATGTGTGTCGATCCGGGAATCGAAGGTGACGTAGCTAACGACCACGAGTTGGACGACCTCGAATAGCAGTGGCAGCGATCTGGTACTTTGATGATCTTGGTAGGCGCACTGAAACAACTGGAGCGAAGATTCATGGGCAGATAGGGAGCGGTTCCGTGGCTGACACGGAAGCTACCCGGCAAATCGACAGCCGCACTCGATTTCTGTTTTCGACGACGCCGTATGATTCTTGATCGAAGGAAAAGCTAGCATCGGAAAAACAGAGACAGCGAAGGCGTGGTGCGAGCCGGCAGCGCGGTTTGGCTAGGTACGTCGAGGTCCCTTCTTCAAACGACGATCGCTCGTTTTTCGCAGCGATCGCTGAATCGATTGGCGTTGCCAGGGGCACTTTTTACAACGGTCAGCAAATAAAACTACGGGTTGAAGAAGCTCTGCGGATGAGTGGCCTGATGCTGGTTATGAACGAAAGTCAAGTTGCATGGCCGCAATACATCAGGTCAGAGGGCATCCATCGAGGATACAATGGATCAAGACGACGTTAGACGCTGGAACTCCGATCGCGCTTGTGGCGTGACCGAAGTTTTCCGAGTGGTAAGAGCTTTAGCGCGGCGCACGCTTTGGGACGATGATCAATTGAAGCGACGCCTGAACCGAAAGGTTTTGCTGCCCGAAGCGCATTCGGAAGACGACCTGCTCGAAATCGCCAAAGCACGCCATCCAGAAGGCAGCAAAGCATCATGGAAGCTGCTCATGGGCTATGCGATGGCAGCCGCGAAAAAACAGGCCAGCGCGATCACTGAAGCACTCGAAAGCGCGGCTGATATCGCGCAGCAGCAGGGCCGCGATTCGATCACCTAGGAAGACATTTATGCGGCAGTGGAGCTTGATTTTAAGCCGATCGAGAAGCCTCTCGCGCCACAAAACGAGCGACTACGACGCCCTGTCGGTCACGTACAGATTGCCAATTTTTGTTGCCAAAGAACGAAGTAAGCTAAAGGACCGGTCGCCCGGTGAACCGATTGCAGACGGTGGATTCGGCCTGAAAAGGCGACAAAGGTTTCCATCAAAAATCGTCTAGATCGCCGCGCAATTCGAGGCGCGTTTGCGATCCGAATCCTGCTGACTCGATAAATTTCGGATTTGGCCGCGCGATTTTGGACAATTACCTCGCGCAGCTACAGCCATGTCGGTGCGCTGGCTAGAGCATCTGCCAAAAAAAGTTTCCGGCTACCACATTTTGTACTTGGTACTATTTGGCATGTTGTGGTGTGAAGCTGGTTGTTGCGCAGCGATTGCCTGGAGCCTAACGGAGAGAACGCGAGTGATGCGGAGTTGCTCGTGGCGATGGAAGCTGCACCCAACAAGCGCAGCTACCGGCGCTTGGCAGCGATGCGGGCGCTGCTGCGGGGGTGGCCGCGGGCGGAGGTGGCGCAGGTTTTTGGTCGAAGCGAGCGGATGGTGAGGCTCTGGATTTTAGCCTTCAATTCAGGCGGGATCGATGCCCTGGCGAGCAAGCCGCGTCCGGGCCGGCCGCGCAAAGTGAAGTTGGAGCGGGTGCGCGATCTGCTGGTGCCGGTGCTGGAAGAACCGGGGAAAGCAGGCCAGCGTCACTGGACCGGAGTGAAGCTTCACGGCTGGTTAAAAGAGCAACTCTGTCTGGAACTGGGCTATCGCACCCTCATTCGTTATTTGCATCAGCTCGATTACAACCTGCGCGTCCCGCAGCGCTGGCCCGAGCGGCAGGATGAAGCTGAGCGCAAAGCTTTCCTCGAGCGCCTGGCGGAGCTGCGGCAGGATCCCACCATCGAACTGTGGTATGGCGACGAGTGCGGGGTGGAAGGCGATCCGCGACCGCGCCGGCGCTGGACGGCACGGGGCAGCCGCCCGCGCGTGCCCTACTTAGGCGATCACATCCGGGCCAATGTGGTCGGCGCAGTCTGCCCTGCCACCGGCCAGAGCTTCGCCATGGTCTTCGACGCGATGAATACCGACTGCTTCCAGTGTTTTTTGGATCAATTGGCCGAGACCATTCCTCCCGAGCCGGGCAAACGCCGAATCCTTTTCATCGATAACGCCAGCTGGCATAAAGCGGAGCGCTTGAAGTGGCACCATTTCGAGCGGGAGTATCTGCCCACCTACAGCCCCGACTTCAATCCCATCGAACGACTCTGGCTGCGCTTAAAAGCCGACTATTTCACCGACTTCATCGCCCGCACTCCCGAGCAATTGACCGAGCGCCTACTGAGCGCCCTCAAAGCCTTTATCGACGATCCCTTCACTGTCGCTTCCCAGTGCGCTACTCGGAAATAATTTTTGGCAGTCGCTCTAGTTGTCCCGAATCGCCCGAAAGGCGGAAGCAAGCGGAAGAAGCCGAATTAGGCGCAAATCAGGCACTTACACGACGCAAAAACTGAATCGCGCCGGTGTCAACTTGTCCAGCCAAAAGCAACTTGGCCAAAATGGGTTGATATCTATCTCGCGAGGGACCCGAGCCGACATTTGGCCAGATTAGTTCGCAAACGGAGGTATCAATCGATGAGCGCTCAATCCGGAACCGTTATTGAAATGGCATGCCTGAATCCGCACATTGAACGAACGGCTGATATTTTTGACCGTGCACGGCAAGACGGCTGCGAGTTTCGTCCAGTCTGATTACTCGAATCTTCCGCAGACAGATCGCACATTTGCCCTTCCGATACTGCTCCGTAGGGAGCGAATGCGTGTCATGCTTCATGACATCTTTCTACCCTGGCGTCATATGCACGATTGTTCCTCATACTGCTAAGCTTATCATCGCAGCGCGATAAACTCATCCAAAGGTAATGATATAAATTTGAAAACCAGCGAGCGAGCGAACGGCGATACGTTTGTGTGGGAACTCGGAAACCGTATTTCCGAATCGTGTGCGCCCTCTGTGCATGTCTCATCCGACCAGGGCAAACCCCTCCAGACAATCGCTTCTGTGTGCGACCGTTGCTCTAAAGCAATGCGATTATCTCGTCCAAAGACCAAGCATGGTCGGACACGCCAGCTTTCCATCGCGGGATAACGCGCAATGAATTTAGCAGGCGCACGATTTCTTCGAAACTCCAAACATGATCAGCTGATAGAGCCGGCGCAAACGGTTGTTCACGAATTCCTATTCCGGCGCGGAAAACCACCATAGTGTTGGGCGTCGATCGCCGTAGGGAGTGACCCGGCCAGCGCAGAGGTGTCGAGAGGTTCAACGCGGGTCGAACTGGAGCGATTAGGTCATTAAGCGCCGCGTGGCGACGCGAGCCGCAAGCAGTGGCCGAAGGCGTAGATTGGTATTCGCAATGGTGCACTTCTTCCTGGTGTTACGTTAGCTAAGAAATTCTGCCAGCGGCTCCATCGGCTTGACATGCGCGCAGAAAATTTTGAAAGCGGCCAGGATCGGTACCGCCAAAATAACGCCGACGATTCCCCACATCCAGCCCCAGAAGGTGAGTGAGAGCAAGATTATGACGGGATTCAAACTAAGCGAGCGTCCCATAACCCAGGGGGTGATGAGACTTCCCTCCAACGTGCCAAAAGCGAGATAGACAGCCGGAAAAATTAAGGCGTACCCCAGGCTGTCGAAACTCAAAACTGCACCTATGGTCATGCAGATAATGCCAGTGAATGCGCCTAAATAAGGGACAAAGTTGAGCACCGCGACCATCACACCCCACATCACCGGGTTGTGCAGGCCGAGCAGGCCGACCGCAGTTCCGACGGCCAATCCGAGGGAGGAATTAATGGCTGTGACAGTGAAGAGATAACGCGAGATCTGCGATTCGATGTCGTGCGCGATGGCGACAGCCATCTTTTTATCTGAGAGCGTCGGCAGCAACTTGACCAGCTTGGCGATGAAGACCTGATCGTAGACGAGAAGGAAATAGAGCAATATGAATAACAGAACCGCGCTAGCGATAAACTCCGGCGTCCGCATGAAGAACATCTCGATGATGGGATGCTGATTTACTTCCACGGTTTTGGCTCCCGCATCAGTTGAAGCAAGCTTCTCGATTTCACCGGTAGCCTGGCTCACTTGCGCTACGGATTTTTTTACCGGCAGGAGTTTGTGTTGTAATGCCGTCAAACCTTGCGGCGCCTTCCGAAGCCATTCCACCGCCGGCGTGGCCAGCGATGAAATTCCGTACCCAACAACCGCAAAAAGTCCGATAAGAATGAACGCCGCGCTCACCGGCAGCGGAATTTTCAATTGAGCCAATCCGCGAGCTATCGGCCTCAACAGATAACCGAGGAGCAAGGCAAGAACGATCGGCAGCAAGATCGAGCGCATGAAGTACATGGTGTAGAAGAGTGCCAGGACAAACAGCCCGGTAAGAGCGACTGATCGGATATTGAAAGGCCGATGCAACAGCTCGGCGATGCGTAAGCGGGCTCGCGATGCAACTATCTCGGCTTCGCGTTCGTGATCGGAAACCTCGCTTTGCGATTCGACCTTTAGCGCCGGCAAACCCATCTATGTTCTTGAATCGGATGACACTTTGCCGCTACGCGTCTCAGCCTTCTTGCCGTTGTCATCCTGACCATTAACCCTCAAAACAGATTAAGCCCTCGGAACGAACGCTCTCGAATTGCTGCAGGGGCGGGTGAGCCAAACGCGTCCCGGCTCACAGGTATCCCGTTAAAGCGAGAATTATTAAAATCAAAAGAATCAATCCAAGTCCTCCGCTCGGCCAATAGCCCCAGCCCGAGCTATACGGCCACGCAGGTAACGCCCCGACCAACAAAAGGATCAGGATAATCAATAGAATCATGCTCATGGTTTCTCCGTTTCTGAACTACGTTCGTCGCCGCGAGGCACTTTGGACGTCCTGGCGATAACCTCAGCTGCTGTCAGGTATGCATAAGGAAGAAAGTCAAAGATCAGATAAACGCTCATTGCGACTGCAATCGCACCCCGTAAAATGGATTGCACGTTATGTCTGACTCCTTTAAGCAGGCTTTCAGATCGCAGGGAGCTATGCCAGCCTAATCTTTGATCAAGCAGGACCTGTATGGCGCCACTTACATCGGCGGCGATTCTTTTGCCGGAGCCATCCTCCCGCTTTTGCCCGCGGGTAATAGTACCTTCTTGGAGATCCGGGAAAACTACCGGCAGCCAGCTTCAATCGCGCCGGGAATGTTTGTCACTCAGACGGAAACGCGACGGATTGCGAAAGCGCAGGCTGCGGGACCGTTTTCGAGGCGCTACCGCAGCAGGCTGAATCGCGATGTCACACCCGCGTAGGCGGAAAATCATTCTGAGTGCTGGCGGCAGCAGCGCCGTGTTCAGACCGATGCTTAGAAGTTGTTCAGAGTGCTTCTCCTGGCGAAGCAGCGTACTTAAGGCTGTTAAAGCCTATTTCTTCTTCGCTTTCCCGCCCTTGCGCCCACCTTTACGCGAACTAGCGTGGCTGGACTTTTTCCCACGTCCGCTGCCGCTCTTTTTGCCGCCTTTGTCCTGCTTATTAACAGTCGCCCACGCGCGGCGCTCCGCCTCTTTCTTGGATGTTCCACGGTGTTCGTACCCCTCTTCGATATGTTCAGCCTGTCTTTTTTGCTTCGAAGTGTAACTGGATTTATCTCCTCTTGGCATAATTCATTCTCCTCCGGCTGGGGCGACTTCGGCGTCAACGTTTATGGAGCGCGCCAAGTCGGTTAGTTTTTCGTCGGTTTCCTTCTCTTCAGTCAGAGTTGCTTTTAGCAGACCCATTCCTTCATCATCACCGAGCAACTCCGCATAGGTCCGGGCGCAACCATAGGCGGCGATTTCGTAGTGCTCTACCCGCTGCGCCGCGGAGATTAGCCCGGCATCGCGCACTTCATCCTCGGCGTCTGTCTCGATCATTTCGCCGCCTTCTTTGAGTAATCCCTCCATGCCTTTGCATTTTGGACCACGCAGGTTTTCACCATGCCTCCCTAAAATTTTCTCCAGCCGCCAAATATGCTCGTGAGTTTGGTCGAGATGTTCACGGAAAGCAGTAGCTAGCTCATCATTAGCTGCCGTCTTCGCCATTTTGGGCAGCGCCTTAGTAATTTGTTTTTCAGCGCTATGCAGGTCTTTAAGCTCGTGAATGTAAAGATCTTTCAAATTTTCAAGTTTCATAGTGAAAGGAAATCGTTGCCGCGACCGGGGCTGGACGTTCAAAAAGGTGGAAAAGGAGATCGAGCATTTCTTCGTTTCGTACAACGACGTACGGGGCAAGAAATTCAAGCCAATCCGCCGCAAAGGGTCCCCTTGCGGCAAAACGGCTGGTCAAAAAGCAGACGAAAAAGCGCAAATAGCCACTGCCTCCATCGAGCCTCGTTTTTATGCTATCGACTACGAAGGTAGCTTAGCGACGAATCCACAGCTCCTTTTGGAGAGAGGTTCAAACGATGCTTTCGCAAAGGCACGCGCAAAAGCCCGTATCGATACGATTTACCGTCAAACGTGCTTATGAAACTTAAGAAATCAATACAACAGGTCGGCGCCGCCGGCTATATCTTAATGTGGCTCCTGGGTATACCAATTCCCATTTTATTGATCATTTTTTTAATACGCGGCTGCACATAAGCAGCGGCGGCACCGCGAATGCAAGTCTTGGCGACATGAAAACTCAGACGCAAAAACTCAAAGAGCCTGAAAAATCCAAGGATTTTTTCTGCACCGTGACCGATGCCTTCCGAGTCGCTGCGCGCCGCGCCTCAGTCGTTTTAGGTAGCGCCTGGGCCTTCGCTGTCGCCCTGCTGATCATTCTAGTTTGGATCGTCACCGGGCCGGCCTTTCATTATTCAGATACCTGGCAGTTGATTATTAACACCGGGACAACAATCGTCACCTTTCTGATGGTCTTCCTGATTCAGAACACCCAAAATCGAGACACCAAAGCGACTCAGTTGAAACTGGACGAAATTATACGCGCGGTCCGGGAGGCGCGAAACGAACTGGTCAGCGTTGAAAATTCCTCCGACGAGGATTTGAAGAAACTGGAACAACAGTTTGCGCGCATCCGGCAACGAGCCGAAGGCAACAGCCGCTTACGTGACGTCCCTCCCATCGACGGAATTGAGTAACCGCTGAAGTTCTCGGCCCGCCTAAGCATTCGATCCAAGTAGCAGCGCTAGCTGAGCAACGAGTGAATAACAAAGCGCGCGCAAGCTTCGATGAATTTCATCAGTCGCACATGCCTTGATTCTGAACCCGCCCCGACTCTGTCGATTCCTCGACTTCGCTCGGAGTAACAAGCTTAACGTGGCCCTCTGCGCGTCTTTCCAGCGCTAGGAAGCACGTTCTCCCGCGTGCAGGAACTTTAGGACTGCGCGCTCGGCGGCGCGCACATCAGGTTGCTTTAATCCTTTCCCGCCACCGCTAAGACCCGCAATAGGCGTTCGGTTCAGGTAAGCTTCGACGATTATAGGATGAACGTAGCACTTGCGACAAACCGCAACCGTATTGCCGAGAAGTTTCGCAACTGCAGAAATCGCCGTTTTGATGTTCGCCTTTGCCTGTTTCTTCGTTTCGAAATCATCCTTCCTGCTTAGCGCTATTGCTGCCAGCACCGTTCCGCCCCAGGTGCGGAAATCTTTCGCAGTAAAATCTTCACCCGTGATTTGGCGCAAATAGTCGTTCACGTCCTGCGACGTAACCTCTTGTACCTCTCCGTCTTCATCGACGTATTGAAATAAATCCTGACCCGGTAAGTCCTGGCACTTCGCAATGACCCTTGCCACTCGGCGATTGGTGACGTCTACTTCATGCTGCCGCCCGCTTTTGCCGCGAAATCGAAATCGCACTTGCGCCCCTCGGATCTTCACATGGCGATTCTTCAGCGTGGTCAAACCAAATGATTTGTTTTCGCGAGCGTATTCTTCGTTTCCGATTCGTATGAACGTTTGCTCCAGGAGTCGCACGATCGTCGCGAGCACTTTTCGCCGCGGGAGGCCCGGCAACTTCAAATCCTGAGCAACTCGCCGTCGGATGTTTGGCAGAACTTTGGCAAACTGCGTGACGCGGCCGAACTTGTTTTCATCGCGCACCTCGCGCCAGCGCTCGTGATACCGGTATTGCTTACGGTCACGCGCGTCCCGGCCGGTCGCCTGGACGTGGCCGTTTGGCGACGGGCCAATCCAGACGTCTGTCCACGCGGGCGGAATCACCAGATGCTTAATCCGCACCAAACGCTGCTCATCACGAATTGGTTTGTCCTCGGTATCGAAGTATTCAAAGCGCTTGCCCTTCGGCTTACGCGTGTAGCCGGGGCGTTCATCGCTTACGTATTGCAAACCGGCTTCTTTTGCAGCAGCAAGCAATTCCTCTGAAACCGCGCCGTTTAGCTTTGCTCCGGCAACTGTTCCCCTCGAGGTAGCCATCGACAAAATCAGGCCTGATCGCTTGTGCCAGAAAACGCCTCCTTCGCCGCCTTTAGCCGTTCGGCTGCCAATCGTTCAATTTGTTGGTCGGCTTGGCGTTGGAGTTCCTCAAAATCCCATCTGGATTTGTTCGGCAAATTCGCCGCAGCCAGCGCACGCCACAGCAATTTCTTTCCTGTAACTCCCAAGATCAACCCTTCCAACGTTAGCACCAAACCCACGCTGCCCGGCTCGACGCCTGCGATCATCAGTCGCGCGCGGCCAGCTTTTTCTGCAGCCCACGCTTCTGCCTTGCGTACATGGCTTTCTTCGATACCCAAGGAATCCATCAAATCCCGCAGTCTGCTTTGATCGGCGCGGACATCCGCTTCGATATCGGAAAAAAAGGCGCCCAGCGGCTTGCCTTCGTGCAGGTGGGCCCAGTGGGCAAGGAGTTCCAGCGCTCCAACCGAGCCGGCGAGATGATCGTTTAGATATGACTTTAACTCTTTCATAAAGCGAATGACATGCAGCAAATTCAGACCGGCGGTAGCAGTTCTTCGACGGGATCGGCAATCACTTTCCAGTAGATTTTAAAAGATATGCCAACGAAAAATAGCGGCGGGCTACGAAGCAGAACATCAAAGAAGCGGCTCACGGTCGGTACCTCTTATGCGTTCATCGGTTCGCGCTCGCTTGTCAATTGCCAGATAGCAGCTTCCAATTTCTGAAAGTTCACTGGCTTGGCAAGGTAAGCGTCGACCCCCGCCGCTTTGAAGTTGTCGATGTCTTCTTCCGTTCCAAAGCCTGTGAGCGCTAGTGCAGAAGTCTGGCATGCAACTAACCGCGCAGGTGTTTGACGACTATCGTTGTGGTCTTCGACGAAAAGAATCCGGAGCCGCATTTCTCTCTCCCAGTGTTTTTGGTAGGCGTCTTGGCCGGAATACCCGTCCGTAGGTTTATCGTAATTTCTGATGAGTACGGCGGTATCCCTGGAAGTTTCGCGCAAGCAAGGGACCAACATATCGTGCCTCTCCGCAGTCTAGAATCAGTCCCGGTAGAAACCCAGGACCATGGCGCCCGATGCAGGGCTGCTGAAGAAATCGCAGGTTTGCGAAGAAGTTAATACTAAAAACCAGACCCCATCGTTCCTTCGCTCCTCCAGTGCGCCGCGCCGTTCGGGTAACCTCGGTCAAACAACAAGCTACAGCCGACACGCTCGTGGTGCGCGATTCAACTTTTATGAAATCAAGCACGCGGGATAAAATCGAGAGCGCTTTCAAGGAAGCGAAAGGCAAAGTGAAAGAAGAGACCGGAAAGGCGACAGGAAATCCAGATCTGCGCGATCGGGGAACGGTCGAAAAAACAGGCGGGAAAGTGCAGCGCAAAATCGGCGACGTTAAGAAGGTCTTCGAACAATAGTCTCCGCTTACGAAGTGCCACAGAAAAGGCGCGCACTTGGAAGCGAGAGGTCGAAGGCTCGCTAAGACCGCGGCGCCGGCTGTTTATCCAATGAAAAGAATTACTTTAGTCGCTCTGTTATGTGCCGCGCTGGTTGCGTTCACGGCGGGCTGTAATCGAAACGCGCTGACCGGTTCGAAGTTAACCGTAAACAATTACGACCAGGTGGCTACCGGCATGTCGAAAGCGCAGGTGGAGCGAATAATGGGGCCGCCCACTACCAGCGAGACCAAGGATATGTTGATTTTCAAGAAAACGACGTATCGCTACGAAGAAGGGCCCAAGTTTGCGCTTTTCACTTTCAAAAATGACGAACTCGACACCAAGGAAGGGAATCTCGCTACGCCATAAATCCTTTGGCAGCATCTTTCTGAAAACTTATTTTAGCCGGAACGTCGTCCGAGAACACCGGCGCCGAGTGTGACGAGGGAAGGCAGACGCTCAGCGTGCGCTATGATTCAGCGAATCCGATGGCAAAAGATACACCCCGTTGGCCCATTTAGCCGCACCGTAAAAGGAAAAAAAGGACCAACGAAAAGCACACAATCGCAACTATCAGCATGACAATCGCCGAACGTCGAGTGGCGGCGGGGTCCCAAACGATACGAATCATTCCCTGCCCGATCGCGTACAGATTGCCAATTTTTGTCGGCGAAGGAGGTCGCGGCTCGCGGAGCCGCGGGCCCGGCAAACCGGTTGCAACCGCCGATTCCACCAAGAGGCATCACGGACATTTCGACAGATACCTGACTAGCTTGCCGCGCAAGTTCAGGCGCGATTCGCGTTCCACAGCCTTTTTAGTCCCGAAAATTTCAGGATTTGCCGAGCCGTTTTGGGACATTAATCTTGCGCACCTACAAAATCATCCATTCGTTCAAGCGTTGACGCGGGCGCACCGAACGCGTTGAGGGCAGCGCGGTCCACCTGCGGCAATTAGGCTTTCCGCGCCGTTTCTGTTCAGGTATTCTCCGCTGCAACATGGACTCGCTTTATCTCATCGGGATCGCGGTGCTGGCGCTACTCGCATTCGTGCTCGCGATTGTTCTTTTTAATTTTTTCGGTCTTTGGCTTCGGGCGCGAATCGCAAATGCTCCGGTGAGCCTGGGCAAAATGATCGGGATGCGGCTGCGCAAAGTCCCGGTCGGATTAATCGTGGATAACCGGATCACCGCGGTGAAAGCCGGTATTGATGTCCACAGCGACCCCCTTGAAGCGCATTATCTGGCGGGCGGCGATGTGAGCCACGTGGTGCTTGCCCTGATTGCCGCTGACAAGGCAGGTATCACACTCGATTTCAACCGGGCGTGCGCCATCGATCTCGCTACCAAAGGGACTGGCAAAACTGTTCTGGAAGCCGTGCGCACGAGCATCAATCCCAAGGTAATTGATGCACCTAACCCAACAATGGGTCGAACGACCATCGACGGTGTGGCACAAGATGGCATCGGGGTCAAAGTCAAAGCGCGGGTTACCGTGCGCTCGCATTTAGATCGATTCGTCGGCGGCGCAACTGAAGAGACGATTATCGCGCGCGTCGGCGAAGGCATCGTGAGCGCGATCGGTTCGGCACACTCCTACAAGGAAGTGCTGGAAAACCCGGATCGCATCTCAAAGACAGTGCTCGCCAAGGGTCTCGACAGCAATACCGCGTTCGAGATTCTATCAATCGACATCGCCGACGTGGACGTAGGCGATAACATCGGCGCGAAATTGCAGACCGAACAAGCCGAGGCGGACAAACGCGTCGCGCAAGCGAAAGCCGAGGTGCGCAGAGCGGCGGCTGTTGCGGTCGAGCAGGAGATGCGCGCCAAGACCCAGGAGATGCGCGCCAAAGTGGTCGAAGCGGAGGCGCTCGTTCCACAGGCAATGGCCGAGGCATTTCGCGCCGGGCATCTTGGAATCATGGATTATTACCGGATGAAGAATGTGCAGGCCGATACCTCCATGCGCGAATCCATCGCCGGCGGAGACAAACCGCGCACGGATGGGACGTGATGGTGATGCGTTTGAAGGATTCAAGGATTGAAGCGCTGAGCCCACCGCTCGACTTAAACCTTGCCGTAAGAGCTGATCAGAGATTCTTCGCTTCGCTCAGAATGACAATTCCGTTCAACAACAATTTAACGATTAACGATGTAACGAGGCAATAGCCAATGATTGCGGTTAGTCTCGATAATCTCCTTTTCTTACTGCTGATTGCTGCGGCGGCTTTGTTTCAGCTGCTATCGAAAGCAGTGACCAAAGCAGGCAAAAACCAGCCGGACAAAACATCGACACCTCCGACGCCACCCAGACTGTCGCAACTCCAACGCGCGCCAACAGAATCGGACGCAGATCGGATTCGCAAATTTCTAGAAGCGCTCGGCCAACCGCCAACGTCAAGTCCGCCTCCACCCGTTGCGCATCGCACCGATATTCCGCCTCGGCCTCTGGCGCCAGTGCAACCGCCTCCCGTAATCCCACGCGCATGGGGATTGCCCCGGCAACAACGAACCAAACGCGATATTAGTCAGAAAGAAATTCCTCCGCCTGAACCGCCAGGACATGTGGAATTCGTTCCGCCGACGGTACCGGCTCCCGTTGCATCGGCGTTCGAGGTTCACGAAGGAGCATTAGCGGTTGAGCTTGAGGAGCCTGCTATTGTCAAAACGCGCGTCGGAGCTGGCTCAGCCGCCTCTCGGCCAATCGCCAAAGAGGGAGATTTTGAAACAGACATTGCCGTTCTGCTCGCATCGAAATCTGGTCGGCGAAAAGCAATCATCCTCCGCGAGATTTTCGGTCCGCCACGGAGTTTACAGCCTCTCGATGTAGTCGGAAGCGCTTGACGCACTCAGCAATGCTCACTGCAGGCGAAATCCACTGAGGGATCCGTTACAGAATTACCGAAGACCGGTGCGGGTGAAACGCGTCCGTGCGGTGATACGGCGCTGACGCAGCCGGCGAAAATGGGAAATGATAGCCGGCGTGGGTTGATAACCAAAAGTAACAAAACTGTTACTAATCCTTAGCTGCCAATAGATGGCCCTCGCGCGAATGCTTCTTGTGCGAAAGGAGCCACCAATGAAAACCAGCTTGTCTATCAACCATGAAAATTACGTCCGGCAACTCGTGAAGCTCGCCGCATTCACCTTGCTCGCAACGCCGGTGTTTGCCCAGACCTACACGATTACAGATCTCGGCACGCTAGGCGCAAATAGTAATGGAAGTTACAGCATCGCCTACTGCATCAACGCGAGCGGTCAGGTCGCGGGAGAATCCAGCGCGCCGTCGAGTCAGATGAGCGACCCGGCTTTTCTTTACAGCAATGGTCAACTGATCAATATCGGTACCCTCGGTGGCGAATATGGCCAGCCGCGCGGGATCAACACCTCTGGGCAGATGGCCGGTTACTCTACTCTTGCGACTGGTTCGTATCGCGCCTTCATCTACACCGGCGGCCAAATGCTCGACATCGGCACGCTTGGCGCCGATTACAGTGTTGCCTACGCCTTGAATGATGCCGGCCAGGTCGTCGGCAATTCGGCGCATCTCGGCGGCCAGGACCACGCGTTCCTCTACAGCAACGGACAGATGACCGACCTCGGAACGCTCGGCGGCGACACGAGCAACGCCTACGGCATCAACAGTCTGGGGATCATCGTAGGTTATTCGTATAACTCTTCGGGCGACTTTCTGGGCTTTATCTACCAGAACGGCGCGATGACTCCTCTCGGCACGCTCGGCGGCAGTTGGAGCATCGCGTATGCGATCAACGACCAGAACCAGATCGCCGGCCAGGCTTACACGCGCGGCAACCGTGCCGCGCACGCGTTCCGCCTCAGCGACGGGCAAATGGTAGACCTGGGCTCGCTCGGTGGATCGAGTTCCTGGGGCCTGGCGATCAACAACAGCGGCATCGTAGTAGGGTTCGCGACCACTCGCCGCAACGAGTATCACGCGTTCGTTTCCGTTAATGGCGGCAGAATGCAGGACTTGAACAGGCTTATTTCGCCAAACACCGGGTGGGTCTTAGGGCAAGCCAATGGAATTAACGATGTCGGCCAAATCGCAGGTTACGGCACGATCCACGGCCAAACGCACGCCTTTCTTCTTACGCCAGTGCAATAATTTAGCCGCTTTGCTGGTTTACTCTTCGTTCAGGACGGGTTGCAGAATCGAGTCAAAGTCTCGGCGATGACATGTAAGAGGCGGGCGGATTTCTTGATGCGCGCCCCGATTCGACAGGTCTGAAGCGGTCGAGCTTCGTTTTTTGATTTCGTGGCTTCAGCACTTCTTCTCGTCGGCCTGCCGGAATTGGCAGACGCGCTGGACTCAAAATCCGAAGTTTACCCTTCGCAGTAAATTCGCTCCCTCGCACAGTCGCGAACATTAGTGACCGAGAAAGAACAAAAACGACAGTGATACGGTCAACGTAGTGTCAACGGCCAGCGAGTTCATGGGCGTTCCCTACGCCTCTTTCTTTCGGCCAAGCTGACCGTCCTTTTCTTGCCACCGCCCAGTCTCCCGAGCTGTTGAGGTGCCGATTTTTCTCAAGTTGGCGTCGCCATTATTCAACGGCAAAAAGGAACTTTCGCTCGGCGATGCCGTAGAAGAGATAAACCTTGTCCAATATATGAAAAGATTCTTGCTTCTGATTTTTAGCGTTGCGATTTCAGCCTCGTTTGCCGGACTTTGCCGCGCACAAAGTGACGCGCCCTACACCGAAGGACCTGTCTGGACCATAACAATGGTCAAAGCCAAATATGGCATGGGCGACGACTATTTGAAAGGTCTCGCCAAAAGCTTCAAAGGCACATTAGACGAAGCCAAAAAGCAAGGCCTCGTGATGGATTACAAGATCCTGCTCGGCGATGCGGCCACCCCGCAAGACTTCAACATCCTGCTGATGGTCGAATCGAAAAATATGGCCGCGTTGGATAATGCACGCGAAAAGTTTGATCCGATTGCCAGAAAAATCGAGGGAACGGCGGATCAACAACGTGCTACAGCCACGCAACGCTTGGAAATTCGCGAGATCGTAGGCGACAAGGTCATGCGCGAAGTTACGTTAAAATAGGAAACGCAGAACGGCTAATTTCGGTTCCGCTGTTTCCACAAGAGCAAGGCCAGGGCCTTAATGCGTTGGTTTTGTTGCTCTCCGGGCACATCATTAGCCGATCCGTTCGGGAACCATTGAAGATTCCAAGTCGTAATGCGAACGCTCGCCGGTTCCCGGGATTCGGCGAGTGCCGAGCCAACGATGACAAAATGATATGATCGGGCGCAATGACGCGGGACACGGTCACGATTTCGGCAATTGCGTTTCTTTGCATAGCGGCAGCGCCGCTTGTCACATTCATTTCACCGTGCGACTATCGCGACAATCACGGCCAACATCGCTGGTCAGTGAAGATTAATCCGTCAGTCCCACCTGAGGATGCAAACGCGATTCAAGCGGTTACACCTAGCGACATCTACAGTTGGTCGGGGCCGGACGTGCCTTTCACTCGAGGTTCAGAGCGTACCGGAATTGAAAACAAGTGGTTTGCTCTCACGCGTCGCGTTGTTGCCGTGAGGGTCGAGCAGACGGCGATCTTCACATCGCGCTTCAAGATGCGACTGGCGATAAACCGGGAATCGTTATTGTTGAAGTACCAGCCAAGCCGCAGTGGTGTGAAATTCGCAACACGGTTTTTCGCGTACGCGATTTCCTTTTCACACTACCTCTGAGAAAAGCTGACGCTCAATCAAACTCCCGTGCTCACGGCAATCAATAGCAACGAGTGGCGATGAAGTATTGGGAAACAGATTTTTTAATGTAAGATGCATACCTGTGGATAGTTGCCGGCGTGGCGGAATTGGCAGACGCGCTGGACTCAAAATCCAGTGGCCGCAAGGCCGTGTGGGTTCGAGCCCCTCCGCCGGCAGTCTCACATTCGATGCTCGAGACTTGATGTTCACCGCACCCCTAATTCAGTTGGTGCGTCTCCCAGAAAAATCGAAAAAATCCTCGGGTTCGCTCACGGAGGCTCGGACTTGAACGAGAAGAAAGCAGCCCGGCCGATAGACTTGCGATCGTGACGCAGGATTTGGATTGCATCTGATCATTCGAAGCTAGACGTTTGAGCTTGGGCAGCTGCACGCGATTCCTATCTGCAGCATTTTTATGCTTGTATGCACAAGAGAGACCCACAATGTTCATTTGTGAACGGGAAAAACGGCCGCGAGGGTGCAGGCGAACCGCGTGAGTTTGTAACTACCCGTTGGAGCCTGATCCTCTCGGCCGCCAAGTTGGGAAGCGAAGAGCAAAGAGCGCGTGACGCAATCGCGGAGCTTTGCCGGACTTATTGGCGGCCCATATTTTCTTTTGTCCGCGCACGCGGCTATTCAATTGAGGACGCGCAGGACCTCACCCAGGATTTTTTTGTGACGATTCTAAAAGATAACTGGCTACAACACGCCGATCGTAATCGCGGCCGATTCCGTTCGCTCTTGCTGAGATCGCTCCAAAATTTTCTCATTAATGCCGCTGTCAAAAAAAAGGCCCGCAAACGCGGCGGCGACGTGGATTTTGTTTCCTGGGACGATTGGATGGCCGAAGCGCCATCGCAATTATTGCTCCCAGCTCAAGCGCTCGGCTCATTATCACCGGAGCGCATCTTCGATCTTAGTTGGGCAACGACTGTTGTGGAACACGCACTTCAACGGCTGCGCGAAGAATGCGAAAGCAAAGGCAAGCTCTGGCTCTTCCAAGCCCTGAGCCCATATCTTACCGAAGGACGCGACGAAGTATCATACGCCAAATTATCCGCGGAACTGGGAATGGCAGAAACAGACGTGAAAAAACACCTGCACATTATGCGGCAGCGTTATCGTAGCCTGCTGCGCGCCGAAGTGGCCCAAACGGTGGAAAACCCAGCCGATGTTGACGACGAGATCCGGTACCTGTGCGCGTCACTCGCAACAAGAACTGAGTAATTGCAATGACAGATTCAGATCCACGTTCCGATCCGCTTCCAATCGCTAACAAGGAGCGCGCAGAATGCGAGAAATGCGGAGCAAGCATGCAACTCGACACCGGAGTTTGCGTGAGTTGTCTCCTGCGCGAGGGAGTGAAAGAGGGTGAGGAGATATCTGAGGCGTTTTATCAAAGCGTTCTGGCCGAGGTGGACGCGCCGCAAAAGTCCTGGTTCTTGGGAAACTACGAAATTCTCGGTCAGATCGGTTGCGGCGGCATGGGCGTGATCTATCGCGCGAGGCAACGACATTCCCGGCGCATCGTCGCGGTAAAGCGCGTCCTGAGCTATCGCGCTGATTCACACGGAGCGCTTGAGCGTTTCCGGCGAGAAGCACAGGCGGTGGCCAGTTTGGATCACCCGAATATCCTTCCGATTTATGAAGTAAACGAAAGCGAAGACGGCCTGCCGTTTTTCAGCATGAAGTTCGCGGAGAAGGGAAGTTTGCGCGAGAACACGGCTTCTCTGCGCGAACAGCCACGCAAGTGCGTGGAACTCATGGCGAAGGTAGCCCGCGCCGTCGAATACGCGCACGGCCGCGGAGTATTCCATCGAGATCTCAAACCGGGAAACATTCTGCTCGATGATCGTGGCGAACCGCTGGTAAGCGATTTTGGCCTGGCAAAACTGCTGGACGGGAGCAGCGATCTTACAAGGTCGCTGACTACCTTTGGAACCGCAGGTTTTATCGCTCCCGAACAAGCCGATGGCGCAGCCGGCGATGTTACGCCAGTGAGTGATGTTTACAGTCTCGGCGCAGTTCTGTTCAACCTGCTTGCCGGACGTCCACCGTTTCTGGGCTCCAATCCGGTTTCGGTGATTCGCAAAGCGTCCGAAACGCAGGCGCCGAAACTACGCTCGCTGGTACCATCGCTCAATCGGGATGTGGAGACGATTTGTGCACGCTGTCTCGAACGTAATCCAAAAGCGCGCTACCAGTCTGCTGGCGATCTCGCAGCGGATCTGGAACGTTGGCTCGATGGCCGTCCGATCGTTGCTCGTCCCGTGTCACCTGCAGCGCGGATCTGGCGATGGTCGCGCCGTAATCCGAAATTGGTTGGAGCAGCGACTGCCGGTCTTCTGTTAGGCGCGGCTGCGGTTTGGTTATTTCGCGGCGAACTATTTCGAGTGTCGCCTTTTAATCCCCCGGACAGAAGTATTGCGGTTCTACCATTTACCGATTCCAGCGAGACGAAGGATCAGGAATATTTGTGTGACGGCATAAGCGACGAAATTCTTGATACCCTCGGCACACTCCAAGGATTGCGCGTAGCCGGCCGAACCTCGTCATTCTCATTTAAGGACAAGAACACAAACCCAAGCGAGGTTGGACAAAAGCTCAATGTTGGCAATATACTCGAGGGAAGTCTGCGGCGTGAAGGTAACCGAATTCGTGTGACCGCCGAGTTGATTGACGCGCGAAACGGTTTTCGTGTTTGGACGGAGGCTTATGACCGCGAGTTGAACGGCGCGTTTGCCCTCCAAGACGAAATCGCCCGGTCTATTGTTGAAGCGATTAAGATCAAGTTCGGCGTCCAACTTTCCGCTCGTGAACAACCCGGTCGAGTTTCGGCCCTCGAACAATCAAATGAAGTTTCCGCCCACAAACAATCGGGCAATCGGCTATACGACGATTATCTACAGCGACTTTTCACGGATGTAACTGCTCTAACAGGAGTAAGCAGTATCGGCAATGGCATGCCTGTACAGAATCCATCTAATCCATTAATAGTTTCCGACTACACATCTCCGAAAGGTTCCGAAGCGCGCCGCCCGGACACTCGCGCTGTCGCTGCGCCTCCAGATACGGGAGGCACTACCAATGCGCACGATCACGCATTGGTAGCCGCTCTGCGAACGAACAAAATTACAGGGGACGTGGCCGCTGCTCCTCAGGGGAGCGGATCCACTACCAGTGTGCGTGCTCGTCCGTTGGAAGCCAGTCTCCGAACGAACAAAGTTACAGCGGACGGGCCGGCGTCTATTCAGGGGTTTGTCAGAGATCCAAAAGGCGAACCTGTTAAAGGCGCAGACCTTCGGATCGAATCGCGCGACGGCAAACAGCTGTTTAGCACAGTTAAGACCGATCCAAATGGCCGCTATGTTTCCCAGGGACTGCAACCCGGCGTTTACCGGGTAACATTGCTTGTGAATGGCGCGATGAAGGCGTCGATCACCAACACGCGGACCAAGTTGAATCAACCGACTCACCTGAATTTCGATTTCAAGACAATGTCCCAAGCAAGTAAGACTGCAAAAGGCGGAAAGCACATGGTGTGGATGCCAGGTCGCACCGGAACTCATCTCGGCGGTAATTGGGTCGAAGTCGACGACCAGGGAAAAGCGGATTCCGGCTCCAGCGTTCAGACAGTCACTGCTGAGAGTTGGTAAATTTTTGAAAACGGCTACGGCGAAGTGACGGCCAACATCAGGGGTCGTACTTGCGACCTCGCTTTAAGAACACGCTTCTAATTCGTATCCACGGCCGTGTGTGCCGTGGGCGCTCCTCATTGACGCGCGGCTACAGCAACAGCTGTTCGTGGGAACTTCGCTTTTTCCCTCGTTCAGCAAATTATTTTGGAACTTCGCCTACTGTTTCCTGTAGGAACTACTGAGTCATTATGCTTAATTCATCTATGTTTATTAAATCGTTGCAGATTGGGTTTCTGGGGTTGTTTCTCGGTATCGCGACCGTCTGGGCGGGATCAGGAAGCATTCAGGGGATCGTGAAGGACGCAAAAGGAAAACCGATTAAAGGCGCGAATGTTCAGGTTGCATCGAGAGATGGCAAACAGCTGTACAATACAGTAAAGACGGATGCACAGGGTCGCTACATTTCACAGGGCCTGCAACCGGGCGTTTACCGCGTTTCGCTGGTAGTCAATGGCGCAGTCAAGGCGTCCATCATGAATACAAAAACGAAGGCGAACCAGACGACACAACTTAATTTCGATCTGAAACCGTTGCCGGCCGTGCAAGTAAATGCAGCGGAAAAGAAAGGAAAGCACATGGTCTGGGTCCCCGCGAGCACCGGGAGTCATATAGGCGGGAGCTGGGTCGAAGTTGGCGACAATAGTAGCGCCACCGGCGCTTTGAACGTCAAGACAGGCAATGCCGAAGCGCTACATCGGGCACAAATGCAGAACTCCCAGGGACCACAGAGCTTACCGGGGGCTGTTGGAAACGGGTCGCAGCCTTAAGCGCCTGCGGCAAACCAATCTAACGAATCTTGGTCGCTGCCCGAGGGGGCCATTGTTTCCACGCTGCTTCAGCGGCTACGCGCGAAACGTTGGCGGCAATAGCGGGCGAAGAATAAGGGTAAGAGCATGGACGTTCCGAGCAACCCGTAAGCGAATTCACGCGCTGCAAAGCGCGTTTCGCGAGTTTTCTCAGCGCGGTACGCTCAGCGTGATGCGGTCCCCTGAGGAGCGAATGCGACAGCGATCAGGGCAGGTGGCAGAGAACAGCGCTCTTACAGGTTCCCGCGAAAGCACAACGATCGTAAACACTCCGAGAATAGTTCCAAACGGAACAAAAAAGGCATTCGATGCACGATGCCGCGAGCGCAAAGGAGCAGCCTTTGCGACGAGAAAGGCATCGGCCGGCGATCAGAATGCAGGTCGCCATCGTGAGGCCTGCAATGAAGAAAACTGCGCCCACCGCAAAAAGAAAACTCCGCCGAGCGGCTGGCTAGGGCCCGGGTTAAGATGCTCGGCGGAGTTTCTCCTCTGCCCGTCAAAAAGAGATTGAATTTGGAACCATCTCGCCGGGGGATGATTGAAATAAAACCTGCTGCGACGATGAATCCGGAATTTCTTCATCATCGCCATCGTCGTCCGCGCCATCGGTATCGGCGTCATTCCCGTTATCCTCAGATCGCGGCGCGACTGTTCGCAACTCGCTTTGCCGTAACTTCTCATATCGCTCGCGCACGTCGGCGGGCATCTTATCGAGGTCTTCCTTTGTTTCGACCGGGCCACTAAAGAGCAGTTTGCCCTGCGGATCCTTGGCGGTTAGCAATTTTTTTCCGTTCACGTTTTCCAATTTCAGCTCGCCCTTCTCATCGGAGAAGACGATTTGAGCTTTACCAAGATCGATCCTGCTGGCTTTCAGCGCGCCGTTGTCTTCAAAAAAGATGCGAAGTTCGTCCGCTGCACGACGGGCATCGTCGCGCGCGCGCCTGGCCGCTTCGTGAGCCTGCACAACCGCTCCACGGATGATGCCGCGTTGCGCATCGCCGAGTTGCTCTTTGAGTTGTTCTTTTAAATCCTGCATTTGCTCGCCCAGATCGCCTGTCTCATCGAAATCCCAGTGCCAGTTGTGGTTGCCCCCGGGAAAGAGATTCTGCCGCTGCGGGACTTCCTTTTTGGTAAGTTTGGCAGTGAGCTTTTGTTCCTGTCCCTTGCGCAAGATGGTAAGCGTCACGTCTGCGCCTTCGGAAAAAGTCTGCAGAAGCTTTCGCAATTGACTCGGCTCAATCAGGATCTGGTCGTTCAGCATCTTCAAAATGTCGTTCTGTTGAACGCCAGCCGTAGCGGCTGGGCTGTTCGGCTCCACGTAATCGACAACTAACCCCAAGCCTTTCGCCAGGCCCAGCTGATCACTGACAACAGTTGGAACCTGTGACGTCTCGACACCAAGGTATGTGACCGGAACCTTCGGCGCTTTCTCGTGATGACCTGGCATTCCCGGCGGATGCGCCGGGGGAGGCAGTTGTGGTGCCTGCGGCGGGGCGGGCGGTGTTTGTGCGAGTGCGGCCAGCGGCAGCAACGCGGTGACTGTGATTGCAAACATGGATTTCATTTTCATAATTTTGGTTTTGTTAAATCATTGACCTGAAACTGGGATAAGCACGATTTCCTCGCTGGGATACGACACGCGAAGCGATGCACCCGTCTCCGGGTTACGCCACCGCCAGGTTTGTTCGGTGTGGTAGCGGACGCGCCGTACGGGTCGCTCTAAACCGATGGCAAATTGCAGCCCTTCGTCGCGCGCGTTGTAAACGACGTGCGCGCCACCGGCGGAAACGAATCTCCCGGGTGACATGGAGTGCTCTATTCCGCGCGGGACCGTTCTTGTTTCGGGTTGCGGAGTCGAACTCGCCGCGATTCTTTCTCGTCGCTGGTGTGTTGATTCGAAACTGATTACTGCAAAAACAACCAAAATTGCAGCGGCGGCGAATCCGAAGCCTAACGACCACCAATTGTAGGGCGACCGTTCCGGTTGACGGGCAGACGAAGCGCCCGCCCTGCAAGTTTCTAGAGCTTCCCCAACCCGCTGAAAAAGAACCGGCGACGGCGGAGCGGGTCGCAGCTTTCTGAGTTCATTCTCAAGCTCGGAAAAATCGTTCATTGGGGCTGTAAGCTCTTTTTTAGATTGCTCAAAGCGTAACGGTACCGTGAAGCCGCGGTGTTTTGAGAAATTCCGAGTGTGCCGGCAATTTCGCTAAACGTAAGATCATTCCAGATTTTCAATACCAATACCTCCCGCTGGTCGCACGACAAAGCATCCACGGCCGCCGCCAGCGCCGATTGCGTGTCATCTTCCAATTCAAAATGCGGCTCAACTGCTGGCCCGGCTTCCCTGAAAGCTGTCGTCTCCCGTCGTGCGCGGCGCGTGTCGCGACGGACAAAATCGAGCGCGATGGAACGAACGGCCGAATAGAGCAACGCGCGATTATCAATGTTGTGATTGCGCCGCCAGAACTTGATGAATGCTTCCTGCAAAACGTCTTCCGCGTCGGCCGCTGAGTGCACCCATTGACGGGCGAACAGAAGCAATCCGGGCGCAACTTTAGAAAAGCAGTCCTTCCAATTCTCATGGCTGGCAATGGGCTCCATGACCTTTTCACGGTCTTTATTTTCAAGACGCCGCCAAGCGCAGATTTTGTCTGCCGCACCAAAGAAAATTCGCGGGCGCGCGGACAACACCGCGGCGTGCCTCGCGATGGCGCTCCGCCGTATCACTTTTTTGGAATTGCGCGGAGGATCAGGTCGCCAAGCCAGTCCGGATGCGCCATTCCCTCGCGGTACGCTCGCAGCGATTCCACAGAAGAATTCACGCGGAGATTGCTGTAAGAGCCGTCGGCGTTTTGCCAGCGCTCATGCCAGTAAAGCGCCGCTTTAATTCGCGGATACCGCGTCCGGAAAAGTTCCAAACCTTGCTTGATCCACGCCGGTTTATGAATGGCGCCTGGTTTCGCTGTCGCGAGCGGGAATTCGCCGGTCGCCCACTCCGCGATCATGATGGGCTTATGCGGATCGAGGCGACTTATTTCCTGATACGGCCAGTCAACCAACGATGGAATGTCCGGGTTTGGCTCGTCCTTGTATTGCTGCCCGTAAACGCTTAAGCCGAGCCAGTCGACGTAGTCGGATCCGGGATAATAGGCAGGCGCGGAATTCCAGGTTTCGTACGGATACGGGTAGTTGTTGGTGTGAAACATCCATTTGATGTTTGACGCGCCGCGCGCGCGGACGCGGTCCACGACGTACCGATAAGCGCGGCGAAAGGTTTCCGGGCCTTTCCAGTTATTGTGCTCCGGTTCCCATTGACGACCGCCGTAGTAAGCGCCAGACCACGGAAACCATGTTCCGTTCATTTCGACGCCGAACACGACGATCATTGGATGCCCAAAATCTCGGGCCGCGTCGCCCCATTTGTCGATGTATGCGTCCCATTTACCCGCGAGAATCTCAGTTAAACTGAACTTGTCCGGACCATGATCTTCTTCGTAAGGCTTGTCCCACGGCGACCAAAAAACCAGCGGCAGCGAGCCGTGCCGCCAGATGACATTCAGATTGTCCACCGGAAAATTTTGTTCTCCCCAGTAGCTCGACGACGCGATGATGGCCTGATGTTTTCCCACCATCTCCTCGAAATCTTCGATGGTCTCAAGCGTCACATCGTCCTCAGCATCCCCGAAATCCATAAACGCACCGGCATAAACGCCGTGATCGGGAATTGCCACTTCCACAGGACCGTTCGGATCGATGTGAGGCACCGCGATGTGCCGGCGGCACCCGCTCAGCAATAAGGTCAATGCGACCAGTGTAACGGTTGGCCTAACAACTACGCCTGCATGCATTCGATTTGGCAACTTCTCTGGAATCCGAGTGACGCCCCCACACGTTACTAATCCCACCGCACCCTGTCATTCTGAACGAAGCAAATAATCTCGGATCAATTTTGACTGCCTTCCAGCTGAATTAGACCAGAGATGTTTCGCTTCGCTCAACATGACAGCGCTTGTCAGTTTGGGATCTGCGCGGCTTCTGCCGGCTCTCCCATCACAGGAAGGGAGAGAATTGAAGTGAGGAGCTGTGCCGATTCCTCGCCTCACCCTTACCAGCTTACAAAACGGGGCGATCCGGAGGGCCCAACCGACAATTAGCCAACGCTATCAGACCGCGGATTGACCAGGGAATTCTCCTTGACCGCCAAATCCCTATTGTGAGAAAAGACCTTCACCCCCAGATGAGACAACCAGTGAGCACAAAAGTTGTCACGTTCTTGATCCTCTCTTTGATATCAGCCGCTTTCGCGGAGGACTTCAAAACATTGAATGGAAAAGAATACAAGGACGCTGCTGTCACGCGCGTCGAGCCCGATGGCATCGTCGTTAAGACGAAATCAGGAGTCACGAAGCTTTATTTCGCCGAACTCCCAAAAGGCGTTCAAGAGCGTTTTCATTACGACTCGGAAAAGGCTGCCTCATATTCTGCCGAGCAGGCCGCAAACTACGCAGCATATCAAAAACAGCAGGAAGAGACTCGACGTCAACGAGAGGATGCGGACGCAAAGAACAAGGCTGTGTTAGCCCAGCAACAAGGGGCCGCAAATCGCACACAAGCTTTGCAGACAAGCTACGCCGAGCTTCAGAAACAGGAAGATCAGTTGCTTGTTCAAATCGGTGAGGCCAAGCGACCCGGACCGGCATACCGGGAAGG
The DNA here is from genome assembly GCA_963828355.1 of uncultured Verrucomicrobiae bacterium. Classification (GTDB taxonomy): domain Bacteria; phylum Verrucomicrobiota; class Verrucomicrobiia; order Chthoniobacterales; family UBA10450; genus Udaeobacter. The sequence continues at coordinate 155,592 of CAWHFD010000011.1, forward strand.
TAAGTCTCTGCGCCATCAGCCGAACCCGCTCGCACCTCAACTACCACTTCTCCAGAGCCACCTAAGCGATGTTCGTCGCGAGAAGGGCGAAGTTCGGAAGCAGCTCGAGAAAGCACAGCACTAACCGTGACTCGCTTTCTCTGGTAACAAATCACATGCGCACTGCGTCCGGCGGTTGCGCGTCCAAAAGCGATGCTAGGGCAAGTAAAAGCGATCAAAGCTCGCATGTCGCCTGTGCGGCGGTTTCGCATCGACCGACGAACTTACCCTTGACCGATGCCGCGCTATTGAATGTCGAGCGCTTCTGGCGCCGATTTATAGAGGTCCGCGCGCGCAAGGATGGCGTCAACGGAGGCTCCTCCTGAGACAAGTACCCTGCCGTTGCGCAGCAACGTCGCTGTGTGTTGAAGGCGCGCGGGACGAAGACGTGCGGTGGCCGTCCAGTTGCCGCTCGCTGGATCGTACAGTTCCGCTCGATCGGTGGTGGGGTGGGGGTAGTCGGAGCCGTCGGCCACCAGCACCTGCCCACTCGGCAGCAACGTCGCTGTGTGGTCGTAGCGTGCAGTGGCCATGCTGCCGGTCGCCGTCCATATCCCAGTGGCCGGGTCATAGAGTTCCGCGCTTGCTAAGGCGTTGCCGTTGTAGCCGCCGGCCACCAGCACCTGCCCGTTCGGCAGCAACGTTGCCGTGTGATCCTCGCGTATAGTGGTCAGGCTGCCGGTCGCCGTCCACATCCCAGTTGTCGGGTCATATAGTTCCGCGCTTGCCAAGATGATGCCAGCGCCTTCACCAGCGGCCACCAGCACCTGCCCGTTCGGCAGCAGCGTCGCCGTTGATAATCGGCGTGCATCGGCCATGCTGCCGGTCGGCGTCCACACCCCAGTCGCCGGATCGTATAGTTCCGCGCTTGCTAAGACACCAGTGATGTTGTTTGATCCACCGGCCACCAGCACCTTTCCATTCGGCAGCAACGTTGCCGTGGGTAAGTAGCGCGCAGTGGCCATGCTGCCGGTCGCCGTCCACACCCCGGTCGCCGGATCGTATAGTTCCGCGCTTAAGAGGTCAGAGACGCCGTCACCGCCGGCTACCAGCACCTTTCCATTCGGCAGCAACGTTGCCGTGTGTGAGTAGCGTGCAGTGGCCATGCTGCCGGTCGGCGTCCACACCCCGGTCGCCGGATCGTATAGTTCCGCGCTTGCTAAGGCGTTGATCCCATAAATGTCGCCGCCGGCCACCAGCACCTGCCCATTCCGTAGCAACGTCGCCGTATGTCCGATGCGTGTAGTGGTCATGCTCCCGGTGACTCTCCACTTACCAGGCACCTGTGCCGGTACCGATTGATTCAGCTCTGCCGCGGCATTGTCCGCCGCGGCCGCGCTGCTCATCGGCGCAAAGGCCAAAACGAGGCCAGCCGCATAAAGAGCAAAGCCGATTAAGACGCGTGGATTGAGGAAGGTTAATCGAGAAGTGCAGTGTGTTTTCATAGCGGTTCTTTCTTTCTGTCTTGTTAGTGCAGTTTTGGTTGTTGAAGCGGTTCCGGTCGTTCTCCAATCTAATCGGCTGTTGTTGGCAAAACTCGATGCCGTGCTATTGGATGTCGAGCGCTTCTGGCGCCGTTTTGTAGAGTTGCGCGCGCGTAAGAAGGCCGATCTTGGCGGACCCTCCTGAGACAAGCACCTGTCCGAGCGGCAGCAACGTCGCGGTATGGCTATATCGCCCGGGGACAAAATCTTGGGTCGCCGTCCACAACCCGGTCGCCGGATCGTATAGTTCAGCACTTTCTAGGTAGTTCCGTTGTCCGGAACCGCCAGCTACCAGCACCTGCCCGTTCAACAGCAATGTCGCCGTGTGTACTTCGCGTCCACTGGCCATGCTGCGGGTCGCGGTCCACATCCCAGTCTCCGGATCGTATAGTTCCGCCCTTGCTAAGGGGCCATAGTAGCCGCCGCCGCCGCCAACCACCAGCACCTGCCCGTTCAGTAGCAACGTCGCCGTGTGCTGGTTGCGTGCAGTGATGAGGCTGCCGGTCGCCGTCCACATCCGGGTCGCCGGATCGTATAGCTCCGCGCTTGCTAAGTAGCCAGTGAGGTTGCTGCCGCCAGCCACTAGCACCTGCCCGTTCGGCAGCAACGTCGCCGTATGAACGTAGCGTGCAGTGGCCATGCTGCCGGTCGCCGTCCACATCCCAGTCGCTGGATCGTATAGCTCCGCGCTTGCTAAGTAGACGAAGCCGTCGCCGATGCCGCCGGCCACCAGCACCTGCCCGTTCGGCAGCAACGTCGCCGTGTGCTGCCAGCGTGCATTGGCCATGCTGCCGGTCGCCGTCCACATCCCAGTCGCCGGATCGTATAGTTCAGCGCTTGCTAAGTAGCCAGTGAGGTTGCTGCCACCGGCCACCAGCACCTGTCCGTTCGGCAGCAACGTCGCCGTGTGGTCTTCGCGTGCATTGGCCATGCTGCCGGTCGCCGTCCACATCCCAGTCGCCGGATCGTATAGTTCCGCGCTTGCGTTACCGCCGAAGCCGCCGGCCACCAGCACCTGCCGATTCCGCAGCAACGTCGCCGTGTGCTGGTCGCGTGCAGTGACCATGCTGCCGGTGACTTTCCACCTACCGGGCGCCTGTTCCGGCGCCGATTGACTCAACTCCATGTCAGCATTGTCTTCCGCGTCCGCGCTGCTCAGGACGCCGAAGGCCAAAACGAGGCCAGCCGCGTAAAGAGCAAAGCCGATTAACACGCGTAGATTACGGAAGGCTAATCGAGAAGTGTATGCTGTTTTCATAGAGGTTCTTTTCTTTCTGTCTTGTTGAGTCAGTTTTTTGTTTCCTGCAGAGTATCTCCGGTCTCTGAACGCGCTGCTTATCAGTTTTTGGGAAATACCGGTCGTATCTTGCCCCGATTCGTCACTGCGAACGCATAGCAAGTAAACGTGACGCCTCCTAACGAATTAAAGAAACTGATCGATCACAACCGTGAGTTCCCCTAGTAGATTCGGACGTCCCCACTGGTGAGGGTCCCGCTTGCGGAGTAACCAGTACCGAGACTGATCGACATCGCGTCCAAGGTTCCCGGCTCCCCGTTATCAGTCGCATTTACATTGAAGGTGACTACGCTCCCGTCGTTCAAACGAGCCTGACCGCTGAAGTCCGCGGTATTCCCGGTGATGGAGAGACTTCGAGTTATGCCCTTTATTGTGCAGACACCGGCCGCGGTATCGCAAAATGCAAAATGACCGAGTCTGCTGCCGTCATCGGCCTGAGTGACGCGAAACCTGAAGGTGACTTCATTCCCTTGATTATCGAAGGCACCGCGGCCATCGACGTGTATGGCCGTGACAATCCCTGGATCATAGAGTTCCGCGCTGAAGAGAAAAACATTACCGATCCCTCCCGCCGCGAGCACCCTGCCATCGGAGAGTAACGTCGCCGTGTGGGAGTATCGACCAGTATTGAGGCTGCCGGTGAGGGTCCAAATTCCGGCGGCTGGATCGTACAGTTCCGCGCTCGCGAGGCCGAAGGTCGGGCCAATGCCGCCAGCCACCAGCACCTGCCCGTTCTGCAGCAACGTCGCCGTGTGGCCGTATCGACCAGTATTGAGGCTGCCGGTGACGGTCCAAGTTCCGGTGGCTGGATCGTACAGTTCCGCGCTCGCGAGAAAGTCGCCGCCGCTAGTGCCACCTGCGACTAGGACCCTGCCGTCGGACAGCAACGTCGCCGTGTGTTGGAACCGACCAGTATTGAGCCTGCCGGTGAGGGTCCAGGTCCCGGTCGCTGGATCGTAGAGTTCCGCCCCGATATAAAGGGGACCGTTTTTATAACCGCCTGCGACGAGCACCTTGCCATCGGGCAGCAACGTCGCCGGATTGAAAACGTGACCCGTCTTGGGGTGCCCGGTGACGGTCCAAGCTCCGGTGGCTGGATCGTACAGTTCCGCGCTGCTTTCACCGCCATAACCACCGACGACTAGCACCCTGCCATCGGAGAGCAATGTTGCGGAGTGTGCGGAGCGGGCAGTATGGAGGCCGCCGGTGACGGTCCAATTTCCGGTGGCCGGATCATAGAGTTCCGCGCTCGCGAGAAGGGGCCCGCCGAAGAATTGGCCACCTACGACGAGCACTCTACCATCGGAAAGCAATGTTGCCGTGTGCCAGAGTTCCCGAGCAATATTGAGGCTGCCGGTGTAGGTCCAACTTCCCGTGGCTGGGTCGTAGAGTTCCGCGCTGTAGCCGGAACCGGCGTCACCGCCTGCGACGAGCACCTTGCCGTTGGGCAGCAACGTCGCCGTGTGGTAGGCCCGAGTATTATTGAGGTAACCGGTATACTCCCATTGAAACGGAGTGGCGGCACACGGTTGCACGAACAGCGCCGCGCACAACAAAAACAAGGGCAACGCCACGCGTTGACCGAGCGCAATGAGAAAAGAACAGTGCCGCAACTGCGACCGGTCTGGTGAATGTAGGGGTGTCGTTTTCATAATAAAAAATCTTGGGCAGAGGAAGCGTGATCGGCCAACCATCTCTTGGCAAAGATTGTTCATCGCTTGCCCGATATTGTCTTCTTTTGTCGAACGCGAGCTTGAAGCGTTGCTCACAGGAGCGATGGCTCGCCTATCAGACACTCAAAGATCGGGTCCCTAACATCGCCAGCAACGATCGCATCGCTAAAATCGACAATCCCTCAACAAATAGAAGCTGTCACAGCAGGCGTTTGGTTTAGCTTGCCTCGATCTCAACGTGCCCGCCGAGCGCCGAGCGGCGGGCGCGTTTTCTGTACAGAATTACGGGAGGCGATGGCCCCTGTTAGCCTGAACTGCCATGAGGTCCGACCTGTCCACCACGCCGCTCAGATCAATATCGTCGCGGAAGTTGGTGCCGTTGACCGTCTGATTTCTATCGGCGCTGATCTGGCTCTTGTCAGGCAGGTCAACTCCACGGTTGCCATTGACATCGGCCTTGAGAAAGCCAAACGGCACGTCACCATGCGGCAGTCCGTCACCATTGATGTTTTGCGTATGCAAAACGACAGTTTGAATATCGGTCACACCCGTTAGGGCCGCTTGCATTTCGTTACCACTGAAGGTAATCGCACCAACAGTAGCTGTGCCGCTCGTCACTGTGACTTCACCGGAGGTCACTGGTGCGTCGAAGGTGAAGACAGCGGTGTAAGTGCTCGAGCTACGGTCTTCAACTCCCGACGTGCCGGTCAGCGGCATGTTAATGTCGAAGGTTCCCGCGCTACCGTGCGTGAGTCTGGAAGCCGCTGAGGTGAGTGTGGCGACGAATCCGATTCCGGGATCATAAAGTTCCGCGCTTGATAAGACGCCAGCCAAGCCCTGACCGCCGGCCACCAACACCTGCCCATTCGGCAGCAACGTCGCCGTGTGATAATCACGTCCATCGGCCATGCTGCTGGTCTCCGTCCACACCCCAGTCGCCGGGTAATAAAGTTCCGCGCTTGATAAGACGCTAGCGACGCCCTGACCGCCGGCCACCAACACCAGCCCATTCGGCAGCAACGTCGCGGTGTGGATACCGCGTTTAGCATTGAGTAAGCCAGTGTAGGTCCAACTTCCCGTGGCTGGATCGTAGAGTTCCGCGCTCCAATCAACGTAGAAATCATCCCCGCCTGCGGCCAGCACTCTGCCATCGGGCAGCAAGGTCGCCGTGTGGAGGGCGCGTGGACTGGACATCCAGCCGCTCGCCGTCCACATCCCAGTCACCGGATCGTATAGTTCCGCGATGAACGGGGTGGCGCCGTAGCCGTAGCCGCCGACCACCAGCACCTGCCCATTCGGCAGCAACGTCGCCGTGTGATTGTAGCGTCCATTGGCCATGCTGCCGGTCGGCGTCCACCTCCTAGTCGCCGGATCGTATAGTTCCGCGCTTGCTAGGATGTCGCCAAAGGTGCCAATACCGCCGGCCACCAGCACCTGCCCATTCGGCAGCAACGTCGCCGTGTGATCCTCGCGTACAGTGGCCATGCTGCCTGTCGCCCTCCACACCCCAGTCGCCGGATCGTATAGTTCCGCGCTTGCTAACTCGAAAGAAGCGTTGTTCCAACCGCCGGCTACTAGCACCTGCCCATTCGGCAGCAACGTCGCTGTGTGCCACGAGCGTGCAGCGGTCATGCTGCCGGTTTCCGCCCACATCCCAGTCGCCGGATCGTATAGTTCCGCGCTCGCGAGAGCGGAGTTGTTCGAGTCCAGACCACCCACGACGAGCACCCTGCCATCGGGCAGCAACGTCGCGGTGTGGCCCTCCCGAGCAGTATTGAGACTGCCGGTCGGCTCCCATTGAAATGGGGTAGCGGCACATGGTTGCAGCAGTAGCGCCGCACACAAGAAAAACAAGGGCAACGCCAGGCGTCGGCCGAGCGCAATGAGAAAAGAACCGCGCCGCAACTGCGATCGGTTTAGTGAATGTAGGGGTGTCGTTTTCATAAAGGTTCCTTTTCTTTCTGTCTTGTTGATTCAGTTTTTGTTCTTGAAGTATCTCCGGTCTCTTGAACGCGCTGCTAACCAATTTTTGGCAAATAGGGATCGTATTTTGCCGTGCTAGCTGCGACCAGGGTCGAAAGCGATCCAGTAAAGCTGCTAAGCTATCAATTCCCAGGTCTCGTCCGCTGGCAGCACCACTGGTCACGCAGAAAAGTTCAGGACGCGAGGACAGTGTCCGCCACAGGAGGGACTCGTCGTGGCGAATTCGACGCCGCTGTAACATTCGATTTAACGGCATCCGCTTCCTTAATACGACTGCTTCCGATTTATCCTATCCACCACAGCTTTGCAGGCGCGAGGCTTCCCCGCATAGCTTTCATTGATAGCGATACGCGTTTACATACCACGCTGTGATTAGCGCGTGGTTCCGCAGCGCCGCAACGTTTTCAGCGGCTCTCCTGTCAACATCGACATGGGCCACGGGAGCACTGGCTCGCGAGAAACCGCTGATGGTTTCCGTCGTTGTCGCCGCCGATCATCCCGTAAACCGTTGCGTGCCAACTCAGGCATTGGGCGCGGGCGTAGACGGTCACGAGAAGGGCGAATGCGCCAGGATGTTCACGGACAAAAACGTCACGGAAATGCTATCAGCCGGATTGGGTCCGTTGACTTATCGACTGCGGACCGAACTTGGGTGCGAAGTCTGGCATTGGAACCCGCGCGGCGCGTGGAGCGATCCGGTTCACAAATGCGGCTATTGGACCTCTGACGATTCGCTCGGCGAACCGATCAACGTTTCTTACGGCTATGGTTTGCCACGACGCGGAGACACGATCGATCAGGCAAACGATGACGGTTACTCTCGCATAGCGGACGGCGATCCGAATTCATTTTGGAAAAGTAATCCGTATCTGGATTCACATTTTACCGGTGAACCGGCCGATGCTCATCCCCAGTGGATTGTGATCGATTTCGGCGCACGCAAGCCAGTCAATGCTATTCGCATTCGCTGGGCAACGCCGTACGCGAAGCAATACAAAGTGGAATACTGGCCGGGCGACGATCCGATGCACTTGCAGCCAGATGATGACGACGTTTGGCAACCATTCGCACATGGAAACATCGAGAATGCGCAAGGCGGCGATGAACTGATCCGACTCGCTGAACGCCCGCGCTCGGTTCAGTTCGTGAGAATCGTAATGAGTAATAGTTCGCACACGAGCGCGCAAGCCTCGAATGACATTCACGACTCGTTAGGCTTCGCGATTCGAGAGATCGAGCTCGGCAACATCGAGCCGCCTTCGCGCCACGCCGGCGCGCCAGGTAAGCGCGGTCGTTTTCGTGACCATGTCCGTCACGCGCCCGATCGGCATCGCCAGACAATCGTTTACGTCTCGTCCACCGATCCCTGGCATCGCGCCGAAGATCTTGATCCCAGCACTGAGCAGCCCGGCCTGGATTTCATTTTGCGCAGCAAGCTCTCGAATAACTTGCCAGTGCTCGTGCCGGTAGGTGTGTTGTACGACACGCCAGACAATGCTGCCGCGGAAATCAATTATTTGCTGCGGCGAAATTATAGTCTGGAAGGAATCGAACTGGGCGAAGAACCCGATGGACAATGGGCAACTCCGGAGGATTACGCCGCGCTCTACAGCGGAGTCGCGCGCCGGCTCATCTCCCTTAATCCGCGCTTAAAACTCGGAGGACCAAGCCTGCAAAATTTTGAGGACGAACTGCTCACGTGGGCAGATGCATCCGGTAATCGTTCCTGGATGAATCGCTTCCTAAAATACGTTCGAAGCGCAAAAGTCCCGTTCGATTTCTTTTCCTTCGAGTTTTATCCGTTCGACAACATCTGCGCCAACGCGGCGCCGCAGCTGTTGCAGATTCCAAAACGTTTGAATGACATGCTCGCCAGCTTGCGCGGTGATGGGGTGCCTTCGGATATCCCGTGGCTGATGACCGAATACGGCTACTCAGTTTTTGCCGGACGGCCCGAAGTCGACATTGAAGGCGCCATTTTCAATGCCGACACGGTTGGCACCTTTCTGACGCTCGGCGGCGCCAAATCATATCTGTATGGCTATGAGCCGAACTATCTTCAGGACGAGCTAAAATGTTCATGGGGCAATCTTATGATGCTTCAGTTGAATCCGAAAAACGACGAAGTGAATCGTTTGTCCGCGTACTACGCCGCTCAGCTCATCACTAAAGAATGGATGCAACCCGTAACCGAACCGCACGAGATCTTTCCTGTAACCATCACCGAAACGAAAGACGGCGCGCACAAAGTGACGCGCCCTGCCAAACCGAAGGAATTATCTGCCGTTGCCGTGTATGCCGTGCACCGACCCGATAATCAGTGGTCGCTGCTTGCAATCAACAAAAGTCCGAAGCGCGTCGCGCGACTCAACGTCGAGGTCAATATTCCGGGCGCCAAGCAGCCGGTGAGTTTTGTCGGCCAGATTGAGATAATCCAATTTTCACGACAGCAATATGTTTGGCACGCCGACGGCCCAAACGGGCACCCGAGTCGAAGCCTCCCTCCCGCGCATTTTACACGGGAAGTAGCATCATTTTACGACTTGCCCCCGTATTCGCTCACCGTTCTGCGCGGAAAACTTCCAACCCCGTGAGGCGTCAATCCACGCTTATGCCTTTCAGCCCAAAATGTGGCGCGGCTTGCAGTAATATCCGGTCTTCGCCGTAAAGTTCCGAGAATTGATTCTCCCGCGCAGCAAGCGAGATGAACTGCATTGCTCGCGCGGAGGAGACCGGCGTTTCATTTGCTGAAAATTCCCGCAAACCACCCTTTTCTCTGGGTCTTCAAAGCTTGCTGGAACTGCTCCTTCACAAAATTAGGATCCCTAGCGTGAGCCATAGCGTCCATGAGACTGATGCGGTCAGCCAGAAGCAACTCGATGAGACTATCATCCACGGTATGCATGCCTTCCGCACCTCCGATTTGAATCAGTCCGGGTATCTGCGAAAGCCGCCGGTCGCGGATACACGCCTCGATTCCCGAGTTCACGGTCATCAATTCCGTGGCCAAAACCAGGCCTGACTGATCGCTGCGCGGCAGGAGATATTGACACAGCACTCCCAAAAGCGACCACGCAAGTTGGGAACCGACGAACTGCTGGCGCTCCTTTGGAAAGGCATCAAGAAATCGCCCAACGGCCGTTGGCGCATCGTTCGTGTGCATGGTGCCAATGACAAGATGACCCGTTTCCGCGGCTGTAATCGCCGTTTGGATCGTCTCCATGTCCCGCAACTCGCCCACAAGAATGACGTCCGCATCCTGTCTCAACGCGTTCTTGAGCGCTGACGCGAAGTCGCGCGCATCGGAACCAACCTCACGCTGGTTCACCAGGCTTCGCCCCTGCGAATAAACAAATTCGATGGGGTCCTCAATACTGATGATGTTGAGCGAACGCCGTCTCGCCATTGTTTGGGCCATACTCGCCAGCGTTGTGCTCTTGCCTGAACCGCTCGAGCCAGTAACTAGTATCAGACCTGCTCGCTCGTCACACCAGCGATCCACCACAGGAGAATGTCCCAATGATTTTAAATCGCCGATCTCAGAAGCGATACGTCGAAAATTGGCCTCAATCGCACCCGACACATAGCATGCATTTCCGCGAAACCGACCGACACCATCGACCTGCAACGCGAAATCAAGCTGCCAGTCATTTTCCAGCTTCGCCCGCTGTCCCTCCTTCAAGGTTTCGACCACCAGTCTCCTTGTATCCTCCGCGGACAGCGCCTCTTCCGTCAAGGGTTGGATGACACCAGCGACCCGCATCATCGGGGGCGCCCCAGGTGTCAAATGAAGATCAGAAGCTCCCTGTTGGGTGGTAAGCACCAGAAAATCGATCAAGTCATGCTTGTTCATAAAATTCAAACAGGCGCGGAGGCCTCGTCTAGCCGATTCCCCTCATGGCGCGACGCAACTCAGATTCATTGCTAACAGAAGCCATGGCAGTCGCTTCCGTGATGATCTTGGCCTGGAGAGCTTTGAGCGTCGACTGCAAAAATGAAACGGCGGCAGGGTCCGATCCGCGGGCGATATATTGATCAATGTTCTGCAACTCGCGTCTGGCGATCCAGTCGCGCATGGCCCCCGCATTTTCGACGTGTTCCACCAGCAAATGCAAAGCTCCATCGGCAGATTCGACGAGCTTCTGACACAGGACTCCAGAGAGTTGGTTTGCCAGAAGGTTCGTGCCATGCTTCGCGTCATCGGCTGGGAAAAGATTCAGATAGCGCTCCATCGTGTCCGCAACCTTCTCCGAATGCAGAGTCGAAAGAACGAGGTGTCCGGTCTCCGAAGCTTGGAGGGCTGTCAACGCCGTCTCGTAATCCCGGATCTCGCCAACAAAAATGACATCCGGCGCCTGACGAAGCGCGCTCCGTAATCCGGCCGCAAAAGTGCCGGTGTCACGTCCGACCTGTCGCTGCGTGAAATGACAACGATTGCTCGTGAACTGATACTCGACTGGATCTTCGATCGTCACGATATGCCGCACCAGGTTCTCGTTCATCCATTGAAGGAGGGAGGCGATGGTGGTGGATTTCCCTGAGCCGGTTGGTCCCGTCACAAGAATCAGGCCATGCTCCCGAGCGCCCCAACGGGTGAGCAGCCACTCGGGTGCTCCCAGGGCTTTCAAGCCGGGCATGCTGGTCTTGATACGTCGAAGGACCGCGCCGAGGCGGCCCATGGTGCGGTGCAGGTTTACGCGGTAGCGCGTATGAGTGCGCGAGATGAAGCCGCTGTCGCGATCCATGTCGCCGTCGCCCTGCACGTTCGCGCCGCAGGTCTGCCAGAAAGCGGTCATTTGCGTGAGCGACATGGGCTCCTCGCCGAACACAACGATTTGTTCGTTGATCTTAAGCCGTGGCACCTCGTTCTCCTGAAGGAAGACATCACTCGCCTGCTGCTGCTCCGCGGCGTCGAGAATGTTGTCGATGTTTTGCGGCACGGCTCTGGGGGGTGCGTCGTAAACCTAATTCAGTGAGCTAGAACTACACAAGATGTTTTATTGTGTGCTTGCTGCGGGATTCCTGCTTCATCGGCGAAAACGCGAGCGTCGATGTTCGCGATGGCTCTAAAAGCAGCGCTGCGCAAAGAAATACGAACACGGCTGCTGAACCCGACCATTCCCAAAAACCAAGGTGCCAGAACACAGAATGCCGCAGCACATTTCGGATCGGCATCGCCCATTCCGGTTTCAATCGCGTGAGAACTAACAAAGATTCGCTAAAGAAAATCCCAGCCAGAGGCAGCAATGTTACTAAAGACCAAATCCGGAACAAGCGTCCATCCAGCAGATGCTTCCTATACCCTATCCAAGCGCACCGAGAGGCAGCTAACATGCCGATCGCGATGAATCCGGCAGCGGAACGAGCAATAAATTCATGCAGCCGCCGGATTCCCAGGACCTCGTGCACATGTTGCGGCGCAACAAGGCAGGCACAAATCAGTGCTATGATCCCGGCTATGAAAGCACTGGCACTCAGACGCGCAGCGTGCGGCGAGACCGTCGTTAAGCTCCGATATAAGTATGCAACAAACGGCAGCATCAACAGCGCAGCCAGAATGATCCCGCAAGCTGGCAACCAGTAGTGGACGGGATTATCCCGCGGCGAGAGCAAATTGGAAATCACCCGATAGCGCCAGTCGTAATTGTGGGGAAACATCCACGCAGCCACGCCAAGGCTCCCAAAAAACGAAACAGCAATCAGCACCAGCAACACAGCGAGAGTCTGTTTGCGGCAAAGCATCGCATAAAGCCTTGCATCTAACCGAGGGCCTTTCAATTATCGGAAGATCCAAACAGATCGAGATCGACGCCTCTATAGGTTAGGCCACACCTGGTCCATTTCGCCGATACCGGCCGAGAACGAGTTCCGGAATGCAACCGAGCACGATCGCGCCAATGATTGTTATGTCACCAATCCATTTCCACCCCGACGGACCAAACGGTAGAAGCCCAATACCATATCCCACGGAGGTAACAGCACCGACAAGGAAAAACGGGCCGGTGAAGTAACAGTGAACGCGGCCGCACCGGGATGCATTTAGCAAACATACTGTGCCCATGAACCCGAGTGACAACGTCCACAAAACCATTTTCAATCCAGGCGATACAAAGAAGCCGAGCGCGAACGCAAACGACGGAAGACACAAAAAAATGAACATCCTCGTCCCGCTGCATAACACGTCGCGCTGCTGTGGGCCGCACGCACTGGGCATGTCTTTCATCCTTGCCAGAATTTAGCCTAACTATGATTACCTATTGCTCTGTCGTGTCAGGTGTTGTGCGCGGTTTTTCCAGAAACCGGTCTACTTCGTCATCGTATGTATCGAATGGGTCGCCCATAACGAGGAAGTCACGGCTGTCGCACGCGATCGAATCCCAGTTGATTACGTATGGGAAATTGCATTTCTGGAAAAAGCTAACGGCGCGCGCACGACCGGATGCGCGGGTGTTTGAGGGAGGAACCTGAGTCGCGCTCTGACGGCGGACACTGTTGTTCCACTCCGCAATTCGTTTGCCCGGCGTTACGCTGAAGAACAATCCTCGGCGGGAATCAATGTTGTGGTATTCCAGATCGATGCTTTGCAGCCAGGGATCGTCCCAGCCTAGTCCTTCCGCTTCGACAAACGCTTCCAGTAACCATTTCTTGGTAATCCAGTCAACGCCACCGATCAGCGCGTGCCGGTTGTGCGTGATTGCTTCGAGCACGAATCCCCAGTTTTCCAAGAGCCAGTTGGTTTCCGCGCTGCTATGTCGCAGATGCTTCTGCGCGAGGTGATGAAATTCCCATTGCACATCGAGCGCGCTGGCAGTGATTCCGTTCTCGAGCCGAACGATCCATTGTTCAGTTGGATCGCGTGAGATGTCGCGCGTGCTCTGCACGGCGTCGGCCAGGACAAGGTTTCGCGGCAAATGACCTTCCTCCAACAACGACAAAACGCACGCCGTTGTTCCGATCTTTAGCGCGGTGGCATATGGGCTCATGTTCGAATCGCCGATGAGCAAATGGAGCCGGCGGTATTTCCGGTAATCTGCCAGCGGTTCGTCGCGCGCGTTGATAATGGCGCGATTAAATTGCACCCATTGATAAATGTCGTTGACGATGTGATCGGCGCGCTGGCTAAGCTGAAAATTCACCTGGCCTTCCGGTTGCGGCGGCTCGAAATCGAACGCCAGCGGGTTCGACTGCCCGACGCGGCCCGCGCCGGTAAAGATTTGCCGCGTCGCTAGAAAGGTCAGCAGCGTTCCAAGAATCGGCGGCGTAAACTGCGCTTCGCGCCGCATCAGATAATTTTCGTGGCAGCCAAACGTGGCGCCGGTGTGATGGTCCACATTGTTCTTGATGAACGCGACGCGGTCGTCCGCGCCGAGAGCGACGAGCGCCGATCGCAGCAAGTCGTCTCCGGCGAGCTCGTAGGCCACCAGATCGTGCAGATGCAGACACTCCGGTGACGCGTACTCGATGTGGCCCATATCCAGGTAAAGACGCCCGCCGTTAAGCAGAAATCCGCCGTTGCCCGGCGGTTCCTCGTAATCGCGATAATGCAAATCGATCGTGCCGGCGTCGGCCTTGCGGAAAAGATAATTTTTTACCTTCGCCGGCCAGAGCTCGAAGTTCACATGCGGTTCGTCTTTGCTTAGAAGACAACCGTACTCCGTTTCTATTCCAACAACCCGATCCATTCGAAGCCAATTACGCACCGAATGGCAATTTGGCCACGCCAAAACTCCCCTCACATAATTCTTCGCCAAGATGGACAGAACGCATCACTGGACGCCATGCCGCGCAAGGCGGACCACTGTGCGAAAACGTCCGATCTTTCTTTGGAAAGGACGCGGACTCATCTGAGGGATTGCCAGGTTGGAATTTTAAGACGTCACGATCTTACTAACGAAAAATTTTGCTGAAGCCCGCGACCTGAAACCAAGAGCCGCGCAAAGAGAAAAATGCGCGACCTACTCAATCCCAAAGCTGGCCGAGGCCAGCGCCGTGTTTGGTTTTTAACTCGAAACTCCGCAACGTCCTCGGCGACCGTGGCTCAGGGCACCCTTCTGCCCACGCCAACCATCGCGCGTCTCGGCGTGACCGTTCACGCTGAGATAGTCGGAGCAACCTCAACGATTTGCCCCCGCCGGGAACATCACTCTCTCAGGCGCGGCACTAAGCGCAGCGAGAAGTTTTTTGATCAGCCGAGTCTTGACGCGCCCCGCTTCACGCGGAGCAACCAAATACCGGACGATTGCTTCCAGCCATGTGTTTTCGCTTACCCGAAAGATAACACGCGGATGCTCGTGCACATCCAATTCGTCCACGGGTGTCCGCGCCAGCAAGTCGCGAAAAGTTTGCACGCGTTCCAGCATTTCCCGGCCGAGCTCTTCCTCGGTGATTTTCTGCATGGTGCTGGAGATGAACTCCAGATCGGCATTGTATGCGACCTGGAATTTCACCTCGTTCCAAATGTAAGGGAAAAGTGGCCACGAATAGTTGTAAACGAGTTCGTCGAGTACTTTTCCATTCGGGAACTTGATGATACGGCCGCTTGGATGATCGCCGGAGAGATATTGGCCGCCGAATTCCTACAAAGTCGTGTCCAGATACCCAACGTCGATCACGTCGCCAGCGGCGTCGCCTATCTTGATGCGGTCCCCAACGCGAAAGGGCTGGCGAACCAAAATGTAAATCCAGGCGATGAAACTTTTCATTGGCGTCTGCACAGCCAGTCCGATGATGATCGAGCCAATACCGAACGCAGCCACCGCTGCGTACCAGTTTACAAAAATAACAGAGACGACAATGACCGCTACCGCGAGAGCAACAGTCAGGCGCGCAATGCGCTCGAGCGTGAAACGAGTGGCAGCATCCTCGATTCGAAAGATTCCGTAAAAGGAAATCGCGCGCGCGACAGCCAGCACAATGGCTATCAATGCTGCGCCGCGCAAAATTCGCTGTGCAAACCCAAGCATACCCTCCGGCAGTGGAACGACTTTCGAGCCAATGAGAAAGTAAATAACCGCGCAGATGGCAAGAACAACGGCATAGCCAACGACCCAGAATTTGTCGCGGCTACGAGTTTCGATCTTTTCGTGATGTTTTTGGTCCGTCGCCCGCTCGAGCTCTTTGCGAATTTCGGGTCGTTTAGAAAGTTCTTCCGCCGTTTCTGCCATCATGATTGGAATCGAACCGGCCACAGAAACAGGCCGCACGCGATGAGGCAATTGGCGTCCTCAAAGCCATTACAGGTACGCGAAAACGAACCTGAAGTGTGCTATCAAACGCGCATATTGCGGAGTTGCTTGCTCAGCAGGCGAACCTGCGACTTGCGTAAGACTCCGAATCTTCGATAAAATCTGTTAGTGGCAAGGGAACCAGATCAGCGGGATGCTTCGAATCGTGTACGACAATTGCCGTCGCAGCCAATGCCTAAGAACTGCTCCAGTAGCACCGCATTACAAGAAACTGCCGAGCAGTTCCACATCCTTGTGGATAGCGTCGAGGAGTACGCCATTTACCTGCTGGACCCGGACGGCAACGTCATTACGTGGAACACAGGCGCACAGAAAATCAAAGGCTACTCGGCGGAGGAAATCATCGGGAAAAACTTCGCCTCATTCTACACGGCAGACGACGTCGCCGCAGGCAAACCACAACGCAACCTGCGCGAAGCTAGCCGTCGCGGATCGATTCGTGATCAGGGTCTGCGCGTCCGAAAAGACGGATCCACCTTTGAAGCCGAAGTAGTGATCACTGCGCTTCGTGACGAGACCGGCGAAATTCGCGGTTTTTCAAAGGTCACACGCGACATCACCGACCAGGTCCGAAGCCGGGAATTTGAAGCGGAAAAAATTGCAGCGCAAAAGGCGAATAAGGCGAAGGACGACTTTCTGGCAGCGCTTAGTCATGAACTGCGCACACCGCTGACGCCTGCCCTGGCGGCGGCGACATATCTACAAGACAACGCGGAAAAGCTTTCGCCAGAGTTCGCGGAGGACATCGAAATTATAAAACGCAACGTGCAACTGCAGGCGCGCTTGATCGACGACCTGCTCGACCTCACTCGAATCGCACGGGGCAAGCTTCATCTCGAACTGGAAGATTGCGACGCGCACACGATCATTGAGAACGCGCTCGAGACGGCACATTCAGCGATCGCGGCGAAACAATTAAACGTCTCAACCAGGCTTGAGGCGAAAGAGTATCACATCCTGGCTGATTGCATCCGGCTTCAGCAAGTGTTTTGGAACTTGATCAACAACGCAGTGAAATTCACCTCGCAAGGCGGACAGATCACCATCCGCACATTCAACGACAAAGCTAAACGTTTTCGTTTCGAAATTGCCGATACCGGAATCGGAATTGAACCGCAGCGGCTGGCTTCGTTGTTTCAGCCATTTGAGCAGGCTGATCCTTCGGTAACCCGACAGTTTGGCGGGCTCGGTCTCGGGCTCGCGATTTCCAAACGTCTGGTCGATCTCCACCATGGCAGAATTGAAGCAGAGAGCCGTGGCCGAAGTTTTGGCGCGACATTCAAGATTACGCTGGACACTCTACCGCAGGGATCCGCAGCGAGTGACCTGAACCATCGCGTCGGCGGCAAGACATTAAAACCATTGCGCATACTGCTCGTGGAAGATCACCAGGACACACGGCGCACCTTGTCGCGTTTACTCACCCATTTTGGTCACAATGTTGTAACTGCAGATAACGTAGAGGGGGCGATGGACCTTATGGCCTCGGACAAGATGGATGTCGTTTTGTGTGACATCGGTCTGCCTGATGGAAGTGGTTACGAGGTGGCTGCACAAGCGCGGGCAAACGGAGGAATCAAAGCAATCGCGCTCACCGGCTTCGGCACGGAGAAAGACCTGCAGCGTTCCAAAGAAGCAGGATTCGATTTTCACCTGGTCAAACCCATTAACTTCCAAGAGCTGCAAAGCGTTCTCAACCACGTCGCGTTGTAGCTGGGTGCCGCTAGTAACGGCGCCACGTTAA
Source organism: uncultured Verrucomicrobiae bacterium (assembly GCA_963828355.1). Taxonomy (GTDB): domain Bacteria; phylum Verrucomicrobiota; class Verrucomicrobiia; order Chthoniobacterales; family UBA10450; genus Udaeobacter. The sequence continues at coordinate 173,057 of CAWHFD010000011.1, forward strand.
TTTCTTGACCAGATTGCGACTCGGCGATTTGCGCTGCCGATCTTTACATTTTCCGCCTTCGCCTCGCCAAACTGCGATCCGACCGCAGATATGCAACCCAGTCATACTGGAAATATGATCTCGAGGAGAATATGCGGCTCGAGGCGAAAACCGGCGAACCTGTCAAAAATACAAGTTGCGCGGCTCGAACGCAGCGGAGACATCAGCTTTATCAAGACCGAATAGCGCCTGCGAAATCGAAGGGGTGTGACAATTGTGTGCTCAGCAGTATTAATTTGTTGAGAGGAAAACGAAATGTCTGAACAAACGTTAGCAATCACGGACAATCGCACCGGCAAATCGTACACGCTGCCCATCGCGGACGGGACGGTGCGCGCGATGGACTTGCGTCAGATCAAAACGGACGCAGACGATTTCGGGCTGATGACGTATGACCCCGCTTTGATGAACACCGCGTCCACCAAAAGCGCGATCACGTTCATTGACGGCAACAAAGGGATTCTGGAGTATCGCGGCTACCCGGTCGAACAACTCGCGGAGAGATGCAACTTTTTGCAAGTCGCCTACTTGATTCTCTCTGGCGAGTTGCCTGACGACAAGGAACTGTCGGCGTGGACCTACGACATCACGCATCACACGTTCGTCCACGAAAACATCAAGACGCTAATGCAGGCCTTTCGGTACGACGCGCATCCGATGGGAATGTTCATCAGCACCGTCGCGGCGCTCTCAACGTTTTATCCCGAAGCGAATCAACTGAACGATGCCCAGAATCGCCTGGCGCAGATCAAGCGCCTTATCGCCAAAGTGCCGACGATCGCCGCCTACACTTTTCGGCACAATCGTGGCTTGCGTTACGTCTATCCCGACAATGACCTGACCTACACGGGCAATTTTTTGAACATGATGTTCAAGATGACAGAGACCAAATACACGCCGAACGCGGCATTGGAACGCGCGCTGGATGTGCTTTTCATTTTGCACGCTGACCACGAACAGAATTGCAGCGCCAATGCGATGCGCGCGATTGGCTCAAGCCGGGTCGATCCCTACAGCGCTACGGCTGGCGCGGCAGCCGCGCTATATGGTCCACTGCACGGGGGCGCGAATGAAGAAGTGCTCAAGATGCTCTCGCGCATCGGCGAAACACGCAATATTCCCGACTTCATCCAGCGCGTTAAAAACGGCGAAGGCCGGCTGATGGGGTTCGGGCATCGCGTCTACAAAAATTATGATCCCCGCGCACGCATCATCAAACGGGTGGCAGAGGAGGTATTCGAGGTGACCGGGCGCAATCGGTTGCTCGACATGGCGCTGGAACTGGAGCGTATCGCGCTGGAGGACGAATACTTCATCTCTCGCAAACTTTATCCCAATGTCGATTTTTATTCCGGCATCATCTATCAGGCCATGGGTTTACCGGTCGCTATGTTTCCCGTGATGTTCGCGATCCCGCGCACGGTAGGCTGGCTCGCGCAATGGCAGGAGATGGTCACTGACCCGGAACAAAAAATCACGCGCCCACGTCAAATCTTTGTCGGGCACCCGCGCCGCGAGTTGCCAACGCAAAAGTCTTAGCAAAGATGGTCCTGACGCGATCAGGACGACATCTAGTGCTATGGGGACTACGTCAAATCGTCTGCTGCTTCGCCGCTTTAGCGATTGTTTAGAACCATTTGCGGTGCCGAATTGTTCAGTTCGAGTTGGCGCTCACTTTTTGTAGTCCCGCAGTCAATGCTTCGACTTGCTTCTCTAGCTGCTCGACTTTGCGATGCTCTTTGAGGAACTCGTTGAGCAACATCGCGTTCACGGCTTCGTAGCGCACGGTGTAAGGCTTGCCTTGCTCGTCACGAGCTACTAGATCGGGATTTACCTTTTCGACTTCCTCCGCCGCGAGACCGAATTGTGCGATGCCAGCAGGATCAAGGTCGTGCTTGTAGCAGAACGTCACCGGCTTGAGCGATAGGATCGCGTCGCTCGCTTTGCGCTTGCGGCGAAAGCGCGAAGCAGGCGAGGGCGAGTGGAATAAGCAGCAAAACGAACGGGTAAGACGAGCGGTTCATCGAATTCTTTAATGGGAGAGTTGTCGTTTTCATATGCGCGAGATTCTGCCTCTTTTGCTCTCCACATCGCAATGACAAAATGATAATGAGCGGTTGCAATCACGCGGCGACGTTCACGAACCCGCTTGCCTTTTAAAGAGCGCTATCGGCATACTTGCCACAATGAAATCTCTCCTTGTGTCCTGTGCCATAATTGCAACGCTTTTGCTTGCAGTGAGCGCCGTCTACGCCGACAGCGCCACGTGGAACGTGCATCCAGTCGATGGCGACTGGAGCAACCCGGCCAATTGGACCCCCGCTACAGTGCCGAATGGGCCTTCCGATACGGCTACGTTTGCCTCCTCGGGTGTGACCGACGTTTCGATTTCGGCGTTGGTACAGTTGGACGGCATCGTCTTTGACGTGGGCGCGGACGCGTTCACAATCACCAATATCCCGAGAGTGGTGCTGACCATCCGGGGCGCCGGCATCACTAACAACTCCGGTGTGCTTCAGAATTTCGTGAATGAGGAGAGCCCCAGGAGTGCCGGGCAGCTGTACTTCACCAATAGCGCGACGGCCGGAGACTCGGTCACTTACACTAATCAGACGGTGGAACGCAGCGGAACGATCTTCCCGCTCATTCAATTCGAGAATAATTCTAGCGCCGGTAGTGCGCAATTCCTCAACATGGCTGGGGGTGGCTTTGCCCTCGGTGGCCATATCGAGTTTCAAGGAAATTCGACCGCCGCCAACGGCACCTTTCGAAATACCGGCGTAGCATGTTGCCAGCATTTTACAGAGATTAATTTCCGCGATCAGGCGAGCGCAGGGGAGGCGGTATTCACCAATGAAGTGTCCGCTTCTGGCAGGCTTACCTTCTATGACAACAGCACGGCAGATCACGCGACCATTACCAATGAGCCTGCTTTTGGGAGCAGCATTTTGTTCTACGGCAACTCAACCGCGGGAACCGCGACGATCGTCAACGAAGGGGCGGACTACTACACTGGAGGAACATATACCTATTTCTACGATACCTCCACCGCAGGTGACGGCCTGTTCATCGTCAATGGCTCCCTTACTAGCTTCTTTGGATACGCTTCCATGGACTTCATCGGGAATTCAAGCGCAGGTAACGGCACGTTTATCGCCAACAACGGGCAGGTGCTAGGCGCAGGGGGAGGAGTTATCTACATAACTGGCTCTTCATCAGCAGAGAATGGCACCTTTTATGCCAATGGAACTACGGTTGACGGAGCATTTGGCGGCCGGGTGACATTTACCATCGAAAGCCCGACAGCGGCTACAGCCACACTCATCGCCACAGGTGGAGTTGCAACCGGAGAAGGCGCGGGTGGCGGGATCGTGTTTCAGGATAGCTCTGCAGGCGCCGAGGCGCGGCTTGAGCTCTATGGAAATGGTTTTCTCGACTTACGAGGACACCCTAGCCCTGAGTTAACGATCGGCTCTCTGGAAGGAGATGGTCTTGTATTCCTGGGAGGAGTCAATCTATCTGTAGGTAGTAACAACCGTACCACCAGATTCTCGGGACTTATCGAAGAAAACAGTGAAGGCACGACCGGGGCGCTAACAAAGATCGGCACTGGCACGCTGGCTCTAAGCGGACCTAACACGTACACCGGCGGAACGACGATTGAGGCAGGCACGCTCCTGGCGCAGACGAAGAACGCTTCAGCCACAGGCACAGGACCAATACAAGTTTACTCCGGCACCTTGGCCGGCAGGGGAAAGATGTCAGGAGCAATCACTATTGGCAGCGGCACCGGGCCGGGGGCATTTTTGGCTCCCGGAGTGAATGGGACAGCAGGCCTAACTACTCAAAGCACCCTCATATTTAATGCCGACGGCACTTACAGTTGCAAGCTCGATACAGGCAGAGCGAAAGCCGACAAGGTCACAGCGAAAGGCGTGACGATCAACAGCGGCGCCATTTTCTTCTTTGTTGCTTTGGGCAATCAGACGCTCGCGCAAAGCACGGTTTTCACCGTGATCAACAACAGGTCGCCGAATCCGATCACCGGCACCTTCAGCAACCTGCCCGACGGATCAACGTTCACCGTCGGCAGCAATACCTTTCAGGTAAGTTATGAGGGCGGCGACGGAAACGATCTTACGCTTACGGTCGTGCCGTAGCGGTCGATCCGCGTTTCGTCTTTACATCGACGGTAAAGTGCGGCTGACGGTTCCATCGGCGACACTGATTGAGCCTCAATACACCGGATAAGGGATATGTGGCTGGCACCTCGACCCGTTCGACGATGTGGTGGTGACGTTCCCGCATTACGGAACCGGAATCACAGCTTGACGTGTTTGCGTGCTTTTTAGTAAAAAGCATCGTATAACAGCGCGGGAATCGGGCGCCTCCGCGCGGGAGGCTTGTTCACAAGCCGCCGTGTCGACGCACGCTTTCAGAGAATTATACACCACCTGGGCGTTGGTACAATCCTCAATGACAAGGAATGGAAACGCCGCATTTTCGCATCGCTATGGGTACTGGGCTTTCCCGCCTTTCCACATCACCGGATAACGCGCACAAGGTGAGTTAACCGGCGTCTTGAAAGCAGGGTAGCAACTTCCTGATGCGTAAATGCCGTAGGGATCGATGAAGTACCACTCGTTGTCCGTCGGATCGCGGCGAACACTGAACAGATGGAGGTGAGTATTGACGCCGCCGCCCCACGTCCAAGTCACCTCATCGTCGGTGCAGCCACAACCGCCCGGCCCGGTGCAGCCCACATGAGCAATAGTAGCGCCTGCGGCAACCTGCTTGTTGAGGAGGGTCATGTCGATCTTGTCCGCGTCGGTCCCCCAGAAGTTCGAATCCGGGTTGTAAGGTCCGCCTTTGGGACATCCGGTTTGCTTCAGGTAGTTCTTGTATTGCGTAAGTCGCGGTTCGCTGAGAGTTGGAACAGTGACGTTCCAGGCATTGTCGGCATCGTTCGTGGGACCGTTGCGAAGGTGCATGTAGATGGTTCGGAAGGCATCCTTCACGCCGGCGGAATCGTGACAGAGGACCATCGTATTGCCGGACCAGGAATCCCACCCGATGAAGATGACTTTACCTGGAGCAGCGGCTCGAACCGGAAATGACGCGGTGTCGTCGCGGCTGAAGTCGATGGCATGATGCCAACTGCCGGGGCTGTAGAGCCACGGCCCACGCTGCTTTACCGACATGTCGTTGAAGGGCAGTGTGAAAATCCCCGCGTCGGAGCACTGGAGGGCGCTCATGCGGGCGACTCGGATACTTCCGTCGTTGGTATAGCAGGGCCAATGATACACGTCCGGGTGGCCGGTAATGGCGTAGTTGTAGGTGCCTGTGGGCATGACCACTTGGTTGAGGCAACTGCTGTCACACGCGCCCGTGTAAGGGAATACCTTGATCAGGCGCAAGCCAGTATCGAAATAGTGGCGGTCGTGTCCGGCTAACATCTCGTAGTCGTCTCCGTAGTACCACCGCTGCGCGCCCGAGCCAGGCCGCCAGAATGCGGTGAACAAGCCGTTGTGGATTTCGATGTCGTGTAGCCGCAGGCCTCCGTCGAAGTGAGCTTTATCCTTGGCCTTGAAATCTTCGTAAGAGAGCCCTGTCACCCACCACTGGGCGCCGCTTCCCGGATGCCAAACACCCGTAAATTTACCGTCGACCACGCGAAGACAGACCAAGCGCAGGCCTTCGTTGAAGTAAGCTTTGTCCTTAGCTTTGAAATCATCGTATGAGAAACCCGTAACCCACCACTGAGCGCCGCTGCCAGGTCGCCAGACGCCGGCGAATTTGCCGCCACCGATTTCAATGTCGACAAGGCGAAGTCCCTGGTCGAAATACCCCTTGTCCTTGGCCTTAAAATCGTCATAAGAGAGACCCGAGACCCACCACTGGGTGCCCGACCCTGGGTGCCACACGGCTGTGTAATTGCCGTTGCGGATGCGAAGAGTGATCAAGCGCAAGCCCTGATCGAAGTATTGCTTATCCTTCGCTTTGAAATCGCGATAACCCAGGCCGGTGACCCACCACTGAGCGCCGCTGCCCGTCCGCCACACGGCAAGATAACTCTTTCCAGCTGCCATATCGGTTCTTCCTTTCTTTCCCCGCTATTGTTTTGCTGGAATCGCAGGGTCTGAAAGAGGCGGAGAACCCAGCAGGGAAAGCCCTCCGTCTGATTCAGATCCGTTTAATGTGAAGCCCTTTTTTAGGGGAACATATACGAATTCGTGAAGTCAGGCGTCGCCTGATTGTTACGCAGGGTACTGCCTTATACGGAGCCAGGCAACTTTCTGCTCGTGCGCCCAATTTCAGCACCCAATCGCCGATCCTAGTTCCAGAAACGCAGTCAGTTTGTCGTCGGAATGCCACAACATAACGCTTCCCGTCACCGCGATGTGCGTCAGGCGATTCCAAATTGTTCGCGTTCGAAAAAAACAGAAATGCTTGCTTGACTGATCACCGATCACTCATCAGTTATCACTCTCTTGAGTCAGACTTGCCAGGCCGTAGTTTCGGTGCAGGCGGGCGGTTAGCTCAGTGATAAAGCGTCTCGTTTACACGATGATTTGAGCGCTTTTCGAGCGACTCGCGCATTACCCTCGTGATCGAGCGCAGAGAGCGGTTTTCAGAGGGGAAACCGCTGCGCCGAGAGCCTCAATCACGTTATCGCACATGTTCCGAAATATCGAGCCGCACTATCCGATTTCACTATCAGACGGCCTAACGAGTAAGCGCAACTCAATGCGTATGAGCGATTGCGCGGAAATGCGAGAGCGCGGCGAGCTGCGATTTACGGGTTTGAGCTGGCTGCGAGAGTGGTTCGTGCCCGCTCTATTGACCCCGCCGCGTGGTTTTGAAGCGCTGAGCGGGTCCCCAGATAGCGCCGCGCGCTCTCTCGGAAGGATTTCCAGAAGCTTTCCATATCATTGGTGCTGAGTGATTTCTGTTATCATGAAATCATGATGACTGACTTTCGGCGCTCTTAAACGATTCCGCTTCCTAAATGCCGAATGATTCGGCACAATTCGCGAAGATGCAGTTAATTAAAGTTACGCGTCGCTATCGCAAAACCGAAATCGAACTCACAATGGCAGTCCACAATCCCACGGCACATCACCAGCGAGCATTCAAGATTGGCTGGTGCGCGACACTCAAGGTCAGGAACGGAGATGACCTAGTGAGGCGGGCCACAACGTCTGCGATTGGCGTGCTGCTGCTCTACGCAACGGCAATTCCAGTGCACGCGACGACGATAACCGTCACCAACACAAACGACAGCGGCCCCGGCTCATCCACCTTCACAGGCGATTACTCTTGCATCGCCTCGACAAGCCGGACCGACATCAGATCGGACGGCAACCAGAACGCGTATGTGGCGCGTGGCCTCTATCCCGCTGCAGGCAGCCCAACCCCAACAGCGACACCTTGCATCGGCAAATATTTGATATTTCCGATAGAGGACAGTTGCGTGCCAGGGGAAACCGACATCGGCAATCACGGAGATGATACGGTCACCACCGTTGCGCTGCCATTCCCTTACACCTTGTACGACCAGACGTTCAACTCGATCAATCTGTCGTCCAATGGCGATGCGCAGTTTACGACAACGGATAACGCCGGGACTAACGTTTGCCTGCCGTGGCTCAGCCACAACTTCACGATCTTCCCGTACTGGGACGACCAGCGCACAGATGCAAACCCGGGCTGCTCGGCTTACCCCGGTGGCACCTGTGGCATCTACACCTCGGTTTCCGGCATTGCGCCGCATCGAATCTTGAACATCGAATGGCGCGCCGTCTATAACAACAACACTAGCCAGCATGCCAACCACGAGCTGAGATTGTACGAGGAGGGGCAGAGTCGCTTTGATGTGATCTACTGTACGGTGGATCAGGGCAACACCAGCGCAACAGCGGGAGTGCAGAGAGACAACACCTTCGTTAGTCAGTATTTCTGCAACGGCTCGGGTGGTGAGGCGACTGGCGGACAAAGCTATATCTATTTCCCGCGACCCTGCCCAAGTCCAACACCAAGGCGGCTGTCGCCAACACCAAGGCCTCGACCTACCCCGCTACCTCGCCCGTAGCAACGGTGATTAGTGATTGCTGACTAGCGCGACTCGCCGCTTCCAGTTCCAGAAACGCAGTCAGCTTTTCCTCCGAGTGCGCAACGTAACGCTTTCTGTCGCCGCGATGCATGTCAACAAGTCCTGAATTGCCTCAACGCCAAGTCGCCTAAGTCGCTCAAGGTGGTCCTTCATGGCTGTAGGCCGCCTTCTTCCTCTTACCGTAGTCCTCCGCACCCGTCAGATCTTTCTTCTGACCCGCTAGTTCTTCGGCAGGACCTGGGCTAAAAAATCACGAACACTATTTAAAGCCGCTTGGGACGTCCTATGTCCCATGGAAAGGGTCTTGAAGACCGGGTGATAGCCTTGGGCATTCAAACTTGTCTCTCCAAAACGGGCGTCGGCTATGGGGATGGTTTCGTCCATTTGCCCATGTACCATCAAGATCGGAACCGATCTTGGCGCTTTAAGGTCTCTCAGATTTTCCGCCGGATTCGGGACATAGCCGCTTACGGAAACGATGGCGAGGACCTTGTTCGGGCAATGAAGCCCCGTTGCGATGGACATGACCCCGCCTTGAGAAAATCCAGCAAAGATCACCGGCCTTTTCGGGCCTAACCGCTGGACCAGTTTCAAGAGATAGTCGCGGCTTTGGACGATATCGCTTTGATTCTCCTTGTGATACCAGCCAAACCCCTTCCCCTCGAGGAAAAGACGGCCGTCCGGGCATACGACCCGGCCGGGCGGTAGATGCAGTTCGGACCAAAGGTAAATAAGGCTCGTGGCTGAGCCGTGAGCTCCATGGAGCAAAACGACGAGAGGCGCATTCTGGGGCAAATGGTCCGGTTCCAAAACCAAGCAGCGGTGAGAATCGACAATGACTGTGTAAAGAGGAGAGAGATCGCTTTGGGCGGCATAAGCCCTCGCAACCAAGGCCAGGAAAAAGAGAAGAAACGTCTTTTTCATGTCCCTTTATTGCACACCGCCGTCAAACCCGCAGACGCAAGCACCGACACAGCGAACAGTGATTTCACAACGCAAACTTTCCACCTCGCCGGGCGTAAAACAAGATGGATGGGGTTGCTCGAAGTCGCGAAAACAAAAGCCGCGAAGAAGGTTAATGGCAACGCGCCCTCGCATCTCCTCCGCGGTTTTGTGTTCTAGAGAGAACAGCCGCTGAAGAACCGAAAAGCGAGCAGTGGAAGCGGAAGCGTTCCGAAATCACCACCAACCGCAAACCTAACAAGCCTATGTAACCACCATCTTAACACTTACCGTTGACACCCTTCATAGGGGTTAGGTCTTTGTGGGTTTATTGGCGGCCGTGGCGCAACGATCGGAGCGCAGCTCCATAACAAGTTCTTCGCCATCGCACATATCCTCTCGTGCAAGTTGGAATCCGCATTTTTGCAAGACACGTATCGAAGCGAAATTGTGCTTTGCCACATGCGCGTAAACTGGTCGCGCCTCTATCTTGGTCAAGAATTGAGCCAGGGCCGCACTAGCAATCCCCTTCCCCCAATGTGTCTTGCCGAGCCAGTAGGCGATGTTCGGCTCCCCCGCCGCTTGCCAATAGACGACGTTGCCAGCCACGGTGCCGTCCGCGAGGATGGTGTTTAGGATTCCCGTCTCGTTGGTCTCCTTACTCATGATTCTGGCCCAGTGCGTCATAAAGGCGTCGCGGTCGCGGCTTGGGAACGCCGCCATACGCGTCGCCTCGGCATCCAGCTGATGTTCAAAAAAAATCGGCAGATCTCTCTCGGTCACTTCGCGGAGTGTAACAGTCATCTGATCAGACCTAACGCGACAGAGATAAGCCACGGCAGGGTATCGTGGCAAACACGCTGAGGTTATTTCGAGCAGGGGCCGCTGGCTTTATCGATAGGTTAGACCCGTCAATCGGGACGATCATGAAAATTCTGTTTATTGAAGCTTCCTCAGCCGGTGCGGCCGGATCGGGCCAGAGCCAGCCCACCGAGGGCCATGGCGATCAGCCCCAGCACCAGGGCCGCGGCTCCACCGATTACTCCGTTGCCGGTGCCGGGACCACCGTTGGCGATGGCCAAATTCAGCCCGCCGTTGACCACGGCGATCAGCCCCGCCACCAGGGCCACAGTGGCCCCCATTCTCCCGTTACCGTTGCCGATACGACCGGCGGATGATCGGCGCAGAGCCAGCCCACCGATGACCACGCCGACCAGCGCCAGCACATCGGCCGTGGTGGCCCAGAGTCGCCGGGGGGTCAGGCCGTAAACCGTAGTGGCGGCTGGCTCGGAAACGTGCGCGGCCACCAGCACGGCATGCACAAGCCCAGCGAACAGGGCGGCTGCAGCCAAGCCGGCGAGAATAAGAGCGAAAGTTCGTTTCATAGGTTTTGTTTTGACCGTAGCGTCGGTGAACCATTGGCCGGGTCACCTGAGGCAGCCCCGGGTCCGGTTCTTTAATCGAAAAGCAAGCGAAGGGTCAAGCATGAAAATCCCAAGCGCTTAGGACGCTTCGCGGAAATCGCCCGCGTGCTCGTGCGTCTCAATCACGTTGCCAGCACGTTACTGGAAAAGCGCGATGATAAAGAAGGCAATACCTATCAGCGCGGTGTTCCAGAAAACAAGCGAACGCAGCAAAGCATATCCGGCCGCCGCAGCGAGCAAATATCCTAAGCGTGCCCAGAAATACAGGTGCGCACCATAGAAGGTGAGTAAGCTGTGATGTTGAGTGACATGCGCCACTAAAACCAGAGCGGCAAAGAAGGGAAAGGTTTCCAAAAAATTGGTTGTTGCTTGGTCCACCCGATTCGCGAGACCGCGCAGAGGCGGAACTGACTCCTCTCGGCTGCTGGCGGTCCAGCGGTAACCATACTGAAAGCTAATCAGGTGCGAAGCCGCTATGAGATGAACAAGACCAAGGATGACGCTCGCGACTAAGAGCCATAGCTCGGTCCTCATAACGTGCCATAACGCCTAACGAGAAAGAGATAAGCCACGGCAGGGTGTCGTGGCAAACACGCTGAAGTTGCTTCGCAAAGGGCCGTTGGTTTCATAATTTGGTTAGGGCGCATGAGTGTCGCGGGGCAACGTATTCTTGTAGATCCTGCCATCCTTCATAATGATCAGAAAGTTTTTGTCGGGATCTTCGACGAGCTTGATATTTTCCAACGGATTTCCATCGACCAACAGCAGATCGGCAAGGGCGCCTTCTTCCACAACACCAACCTTGCCGGGATAGGGATTGATAAATCCGGAGAGTGCCATTAACTCGCCATTGTCGGCCGTGGCCATCTTGAGCGCCTCGGCAGGCGTGTACCATTTCACCATCTTAGCGAGATAAGCTCCCTGTCGGCTGGCTGCCCCAGCATCGAAGAGGATATCCGCACCCCAAGCCGTTTTAACCTTGTACTTCTTCGCCAGCTTGTAGGCGTTCTCCGTTCCGGCCCACACCACCAGCGCTTTTTTCTGCGACACGGGCGACATTCGCGCAAATACGCCTTCTTCATACGTTAAGGGTTGCAAGCTCCACCAGATGCCCTTATCCGCCAGCAACTTGGCGGTTGGCTCGTCGATCAGATGACCATGCTCGATGCACTTGACGCCGGCGGCCACCGCTTGCCGGATCGCACGCGGCGTATATGCGTGTACGGTCACATAGGTGCCCCAATTTTCGGCGGCCTCGACCGCCGCACGAATCTCCGCTTCAGTATACTGGGTTGATTCGATCGGATTGAGAGGCGAGCTGACGCCACCACCTGCCATCAGCTTGAGCTGACTCGCGCCCGCTCTCAACTGTTCTCTGGCCCGCAGGCGGACCTCATCGGGGCTGTCAGCAATGGCTGCGATGCCTTCGACCTCGGAGTGGCTCAAAGGGCCGCCAAGCGTCCGCGGAACCTCGAAGGGGAACCGAAAATCTCCGTGTCCCGAGGTTTGCGAAATCATGGCCCCACAAGGATAGATGCGCGGACCAACCATGACACCTTCGTCAATGGCGCGCTTGAGGCCGAACACAGGCCCACCCAAATCACGCACCGTGGTGAAACCCCTCATCAGTGTCGCCTCAGCCTGTCGCGCAGCCAACAGATGAAGGTAAGAAAAATCGGCGGTCATAACAAGCGTCTGGGGCGTCGCCGCCATAAACATATGCCAATGCGCGTCGATAAGACCAGGCATCAGCACGCGTCCATTCCCCGGAATAACGCGGACATTGGCATTTGTATCGACGGCGATCGGATCCAGAGAAATTCGCTCAATCTTGTTGTCTCGAACCAGCACGTTGGAAGGGGCCGAGAGCACAGCAGTCTTACCGTCGAAGATGCGGACATTCTGAAAGAGCGTGACGTTGCCGCTAGCCAAAGTAGTAGCAACAGGTGCCAAACCCGGTGCTTCTAAAATGGCGTCGCCTTGCCCCAGACTCGCCCGGCAAACCCCGAGTAGAAGCGCTACCAGCACCAGTGATGGACATGGGATGAGTTTCAACATTCAATGAAGATTTAACATAAGACCTGACGAGAATTAGACTGCATCTTGCAATCTATTTCCTGGCCTTCCCAGGGAGAAGAGCGCAAAAGCTGCATGGCGGGAATTGTGCCGAATTGTTCGGCATTTGGGAAGGGGAATTGGACAGTTCTCGCCCTTTCGCTTGATGAATCCCGCTCCACCCGGATACTTTTCCCTCGCAGTTGAGCGCTTTGAGATGACACATGCATCGATTCTCACATCGTTCAGCCGTGACTTTTCTGGACAGAAGTGGACTTTCCGAAAATCATCAGGGGGGCAAAACGGGTGGGCCCCAGTTGAAATGCAGACTGAATTCTACACCTTAAACAGCGCCTCTTCAAAGATTACGGGCGGTTAGCTCAGAGGTAGAGCGTCTCGTTTACACCGAGAGGGTCGGAGGTTCGAACCCTTCACCGCCCAGTTTCCCATTGCAGATTGCAAATTGCCGATTTGCAATTTGCAATCGAACACCTCACGAGAGCATCTCGTCGACTGCTGCTTCGATATGGATCTTTGTCGTATCGAGAAACGGGATGCCTTTGTGATGGGGATCGCGCAGGATCAGCGGCAGTTCGGTACCGGCGAGAATGACGCCGTCGATGTTGCTCGTTGCTTTCATGCGGTCAACAATGGCAAGTAGCCCGGCTCGGGTTTCGGCCAAAAATTTCCCGGGGACCAGTTCGCTAAAGTATTTCTCATGGATGTAATCCTTGTCGCGCGTATTCGGCGCGTGCAGTTCGATTCCTTCGCGCTTGAAAACCTTGGGATAAAAATCTGCCTGCATGGTGTAGCGCGTTCCAAACAGTGCTAGCCGGTTCAGGTTCTGTGCTTTGGCCGCGGCGCAGGTTGCTTCGACGATGCTGATCAGGGGAATCGGTGAGCGTGGTGCGACCTCATCGAACACGATGTGGGGTGTATTTGCGGAGATTATCCCAAACTCTGCACCTGCCCGCGACAGCTTGCCAATTGCCTCGAGCAAAAAATCACCCATGCCGCTCAGATCGTTTGCGTCCATAAAATCGAGTCCCTTCCTGAGATCAACACTGACGATGATGAGCTCCGGATAATGCCCATCGCGCATGCGCTCGAGATAGAGCGCGATGATGCGCCGGTAATAATCGAGTGTGCTTTCGGGCCCGAGCCCGCCGATGATTCCGAGAGTTTTCATCTGATGCGAAGAAATCGAACTCTGAAATGCGGAAGCACGAATGTCGAATGACGAATTCCTGACGAAGCCAGAATTACAAGTTGAATTTGCGCGCCGGTTTAGCCATTCGTAATTCAGTCATTCCTTTGGCATTCGTCATTCGGATTTCGTCATTTTCTGAATTCGTGTCCAACTTGTCTCGCCGTAGCTTTAGCGAAGGCGGATTCGTGGTTAAATGAAAAACAGATCGGCTCTCCAGTTCGTCCTGATCATCGGCATCGTAAATTTCTTCGCCGATTTCACGTACGAAGGCGCGCGGGGGATTGTTGGGCCCTTTCTTGGCTCGTTAGGCGCAAGCGCGGCGATCATCGGATTTGTAGCAGGCCTGGGGGAACTCATGGGCTATGCGTTGCGTTCGGTCTCGGGATATTTTGCCGACAAACTTCACCGTCATTGGGTGTTCGCTTTCATGGGATACGCGGTCAACATGCTCGCCGTTCCCGCACTGGCTCTTGCCGGAGGCTGGCCGTTTGCCTCCGGGCTTGTTGTAGCGGAGCGCACCGGGCGCGGCATTCGCAAACCGACCGTGGACGCAATGCTTTCGTATGCGGGCAAATCGATCGGCGCCGGCTGGGTATTCGGTTTAAATGAAGCCCTCGATCAGACCGGCGCCACGCTCGGGCCATTGCTGATGGCGCTGATTCTTTATCTGACCGGCGGATTCCGGATCGGCTTCGCGGTGCTGCTCATCCCGGCCTTGTTTTGTCTCGGGATGTTGCTCGTAGCCCGCTTGCTGCATCCGCGGCCGCACGAACTCGAGCAGAGCGCCGAACATACTGTTACACCTCCGAATCTTACACGAGTCTACTGGATCTATTTCGCAGCGGGCGCGCTGATCGCGACAGGCTTCGCGGATTTCGCGTTGATCGGGTTTCATTTTCAAAAAGCCGATGCGATACCGAGAGGTTTGATTCCGCTTTTCTATGCCGTCGCCATGGCGAGCGGCGCTCTCTCATCAATCCCGTTAGGCCGGCTCTTCGACAGATTCGGCGCGAATGTTTCCCTGTTCGCGTTCTTTATTTCCGCTGCAGCTGCGCCTCTTGTTTTTCTTGGAACATTTGGTCTTGCGTTGATCGGCATGATTTTCTTGGGAGTAGGGATGAGCGCGCAAAACTCATTGTTTCAAGCGATGCTTACTGGCGTGATTCCATCGGAAAAACGGAGCACAGCTTTCGGCTTGTTCGACACCGGATTCGGCGTCGCATGGTTTGTCGGGAGCGTGGCGATGGGATTGCTTTACGAGAAATCCGTCCTAGCGGTGGCGCTTTTTTCCATGATTTCTCAGCTTGCCGCGATTCCAGTTATTTTCGTCGCGAACAGACAACGCTGATTTTCGTGGATCCGTACGCAAAACCGAAAGAGCGCAACATCGGTCCGCAGCGGCCGAAGATCCGGCATGTCCCGCAATCTCTGGAAGCGCGAACACGGCACGCGCGCCAGGCAGAAAAACAAGGCGTAGCCGCAGAGCGGCGCGCGATCAAAAAGGCCGCGCGCCGGCATTTGAAGAAGCAATTGCTGCGGGAACTGGAGGAGAAGGATTGAAACAAGCCGCATCACCGATCCCTGGCTACACCGCGTTTGCGCTTTGCGTTTCACGAGCAGCAATTACACTTCGCCTCATGCGTGGGACGAAGTCATCTCTGTTCGCTTATGCGTTTATCGTCTTGTTTCACAATAGCGCTGAAGCGCAATCGCCGGCCCAGCGTAATCCAGACGTTTCGAACAAGGCGTTGATCACAAAATCAACACCAGGCATCGACACAAAAGCTTTCAAGGATCAGCGCGTGACCGCGGCAACTGCAACGCTGCATAAATTGGCTGACGATTATTACGCGTGGCGGAATGAAAATTATCCTGTCCGCAGCAGCGAGGCCGGACTGCATACCTGGGACGATCGGCTGACCGATTATTCGCCGCCTAAAATTACCGAGCGCGCACAGCGCGTGCACTCGCTGCTCGAAAAGGTGCGCGCTATGAAGACCGACAACTGGCTCAAGGAAGAGCGCATCGATTGGATTCTTTTTCGGGCGCAACTGGAGAATGTCGAATTCGGCGATCGCGTCCTAAAGTCCGAGCGCACGGATCCGCAGGTTTACACAGGCGAATGCACGAATGCGATCTTCTCATTGTTAAAGAAGGAATACGACACGCCCAGGAAACGGGCGATAGCCGCCACTGCACGTCTGAAGCAAATGCCGGCGTTGTTAAAACAAGGGCTGAGCAATTTGAAAAACCCGGTGAAGCTTTACGCGCAGCTCGCCATCCAGTCGGCCCACTCGATCGACCCGCTTTTGAACAACAGCCTGATGGCGCTGGATGTGGACCTTCCACCTAACGAACATGACGAACTGGGGAAGTCTCGCGATGCGGCGCTGGCTGCCTTGCATGACTTTGCCGACGAACTGGAGAAGCGGCTTCCGAAGATGGCCGATTTCACGCCAATGGGCGAAGCAAATTACAATTACTATCTCAAGCACATTTTGCTTCTGCCGCTTGATGCCGACCAGGTGGAAATGATCGGGCGCGCTGAGTTGGCACGCTATCGCGCGCTGGAAGCGCTCCTGCCCGATCCAAAACTTGCCGATCCCGACCCGAAGCGCGCAACGAACATTCCACCCGATCAGGAATCATTCTTAAAAGCGTACGAAAGCCGCGAAGCAGAAATGATCAGCTTCTTGAAGGAGCACAATCTCGTCACCTTGCCCAGCTATCTCGGGGCATTCGAAATTCGACAATTACCGGACGCGTTCAAGCCTACCAGCCCCGGCGGCTTCATGAATCCTCCTGGCGTATACGACAAAGACCCAACAGGATTCTATTTCATTCCGACCTATAATCCGGAATCGAAAAACTTTTATATCCGCGCGGCGATCGAAGACCCGAGGCCAATCCTTGGGCACGAAGGTATTCCAGGACATTTTCTTCAGCTCTCGATCGCAAATCATTTGAACGACGAAATCCGGCGTCAGCACGAGGACACGGTATTCATAGAAGGCTGGGCCTTGTACGGCGAGGAGATGTTGATGCGCACCGGCCTTTATCCTAACAACTCGCCAGCACAGGGACAAATTTTGCGCCTGTCGCGCTATCGTGCCGCGCGGATCGGCGTGGACGTGAACCTGCACACCGGCCGCTGGAACTTTGAGCAGGCGGTTAAATACTTCATGGACGCCGGTGGACTGGATCGCGAAGCGGCCGAAGGCGAAGCGGCTGGCGCAGCTTCAAGTCCGACACAAAAGATTAGCTACATAATCGGCAAATGGCAGATCATGGATCTGCTGGGCCGCTACAAAGATCAACAAGGCGGAAATTTCCGACTGGGGCAATTTCATGATGACCTAATCAAGAATGGCAGCCTGCCGGTTTCGGTCATCGAATGGATTTTGCTCGACGACCCCACCTCATTGCAGCAGGCAATGAAATAACGCGGCCACGAACCGGCGGCTTTTCGGCGCCGACGGAGTGGTCTCCGCGAAACTATTCCTGTCGACGATGTTTTTTGAGCAGCTGTCGTAAATGATCGTGCGGTAAAGCCGGGACGTAATGATTGTCGCGACCGGTCATGGAATGATTATCCACCAGCGCATTCACGACCGCTTCCTCAGTGGCTTGCACCACGCCTGCAAAAAGCGGATCGAGCAAGTCATTTGGGATCGTTTCCACGCTATGTGTGATTTGATTCGGATTGGCAACGTTAGAATTCGCAGTCGAAAAGGCGATGAACAAATCGCCTGACCCGTTACCGGAAATCGTTCCCGTTCGCGCAAGACCCAGCGACAAGCGTCGGGCGAGCCGTTTCAATTGGTTAGGCAACAGAGGCGCATCCGTTGCGATAACAGCGATACACGAGCCGCTCTCTTGTTTGTAAACTTCCCCGGGGATTTCTTTGCCGACCGGTACACCGGCGACCACAAGCTGTGAACGCCGACCGAAGTTCGCCTGTAGAAATACCCCAACAACAAACGTCCGCGCCAGAGCATCTTTGGAAACGCGAATATCGATCTGGCGCGAGGCCGTCCCGTCCCCGCCTTTGAATTCGTAGCAGATCATTCCGGTACCCCCACCGACGCTCCCCTCTTCAATCGCGCCGCCGTGCGCAGTGTCGAGCGCATGAAACACGTCATCCGGCTTCACATGGAATCCGTTGATGTCGTTGAGCCAGCCGTCCCACGTTTCTGCAACGACGGGCAAACTCCACCAATAGCCAGTCGTGTCCGGCGCGCCGTGTTTAATTCGCCACGCAATCACAGCGTCGCGCGCGACGCCGACGCTGTGGGTATTCGTAATCACGATTGGTCCTTCCAGGAACCCGCTTTCGTCCACCCACGCTGTGCCGGTCATCTCGCCGTTGCCGTTCAGGCTGAAATATCCAGCGTAAACCGGGTCGTTGAGCGAATCGTGCCCTCGCGGAATGATTGCGGTAACGCCGGTGCGCACAGGGCCTTTGCCAACTTCAAGTTTTCCTTCGCCGCTGATCAATGTCGTGTAGCCCACCTCCACACCGGGGACATCCGTGATGGAGTTCAACTTTCCCGGCGTGCCTTCAAACGGAACGCCGAGATCGCGCGCACGAACAACTTGAACCTGGGTGGGTTGCTTTACCGGCGGCGGTGATTTAATCGGCTCGCGTCCCCAAAGCTCGAGCCCTAAAAGAAGCATCAGGCCTAACAGGGTGCAGATTCGTTTTTGCATCAACCAACGTTTATCTAAACCAATCCAGCGACTTCCCAAAGCACGCTTTGATTTCAATGAAGTCCGGTCTTAAGCTCACCTTGTCATGCGCAAAGCTGGCGTGGGTGCGTTGTTGATCGTTTGCCTCTTCGCTTTTCTATGCCCTGCGGTTGACAAACCGAACGTGATCGCGGCAGCAAAGCCGCCTGTTTGCTGCTCGAAAGCACACGCGTGCAAAATGGCGGATAAGCAAACCTCGCAGTCGCACAAGGGATGCGCAGGAGATCAATCACAGCCGCGCAGTTGCTGCACGGTTTCGTGCTCGACACTGATTCTTTTTTGCCCAACCTCAGATGCTTTCTCGATTCCCCGCTTTAGCGGCCACGTCTTTTCTATTAGCGATCCGACTGCTTTGGAGCGAATAGAACGGCCGCCGATTCCGCCGCCGCGAATCTGATTCTCTTTCACACTCCGGCTCGGCGCGAAAACACGCGCGCTGCGCGTTCACGTTGCCGAGGTTTCACGAAAATCTCAACGGGAGAAAATCATGAAATATCTGCTTTTGATTGCAGCACTAATCACGCTGACGGCCGCGACCTCGATCTCATCGAGCGACGCGGGCTGCTGTGGTGGCGGGGCCTGCTGCCCCGCGGCTTGCTGCATGACAATGACCCGATAATTCGGGCAGTTTGACAAAGGGCCCCGCCGGGAAACTGGCGGGGCCTCTTTATTTGTTCGTCATGGCGATGCCAGGTAGGCTTCGCATCGCTCAGAATGACATTTTTGAGAAAGCTTTTAGAGTAACCAAGTGAGTTACGAGGTTTTCGCCAGAAAATATCGGCCGCAGACCTTCGACGATTTGGTTGGACAAACGCATGTCTCACGCACCCTGAAAAATGCGGTGGCGCAGAATCGGCTTGCCCATGCATATCTGTTTGTCGGCCCGCGCGGTGTTGGCAAGACTTCGACGGCGCGAATTTTGGCAAAGTCGCTTAACTGCATCAAAGGCCCAACGGTTACACCATGTGGCGAATGCGACAATTGCCGCGAGATTGCCGGAGGCAACAGTCTCGACGTGATCGAGATCGATGGCGCGAGCAACAACAGCGTCGAGGACGTGCGTCAGTTGCGCGAGAACGTTCGGTACATGCCAGCGAAAGGGCGTTACAAAATCTATTTGATCGACGAAGTGCACATGCTTTCTACGGCGGCCTTCAACGCGCTCCTGAAAACATTGGAAGAGCCGCCCGAACATGTGAAATTTATTTTCGCAACGACTGAGCCCCGGAAGGTTCTGCCGACGATCTTGAGCCGTTGTCAGCGGTTCGATCTACATCGTATCCCGGCAAATCTGATCGCGCAGCACCTGCAATTAATCGCGAAGAAAGAGAAGATCACGCTCGAGGCTGCTGCTGCTCATGCCATCGCGCGCGGCGCGGAAGGCGGCTTGCGCGACGCGGAATCGATGCTCGACCAGCTCGTTGCCTTTTGCGGAGAAAAAATCACCGAGAGCGATGTGCTCAACGTTTTCGGGTTTACCAGCGAACAAACGGTAATCGATCTCACGGGGCGGATTTTGCGCGGCGAAACACCCGCGGCGATAGATTTACTTCATCAGCAAAGCGAAAGCGGCAAGGACATGATGCGGCTAATGGCCGATCTAATTGCTTACGTGCGCGATCTGCTTGTGTTCAAAGCCAAACCGGACGCACTGAAGGAAGATGTCGATGCCGACGCGCAAAAATCGCTGGCCGCGTATGCGAAGCTGATTTCCACAGATCGTTTGCTCGAGCTGCTCGATCAGTTTGCCGCCGCTGAAGGCCGGATGAAATGGGCGCCCAACAAGAAGCTTCACTTCGAAGTTGCGATCATCAAAGCGATCCAGAGCCTTGGACAGGCGACGCTCGATGAGGTGATCAAGAAATTGGGCGAACTTCGCGATGCCGGCAGTGCGCAACCGCCGGGCGCGCCGTCCACGCCACCCGTAGGCGGGGCCGGTGACCACGGCCAGGTGAGATCGTGGGCGCAAAAGGCTGGCATCAACGACCCCGGCTACGGCAAGGCGCGCGTCGAAGAGAAAGCTGCGAGCGTTGACCACGAAAAAGTTTGGCAGGACGTGCTCGCGAAAATTCCGACGAAAGGTTTTTTGCGAACACTAAGTGAGATGGTTCGCCCGGTCGGAACCGACGGCCGCAACTTTTTGCTCGGACATTCGCCGGAGGACAAATCAACGATTGCCGTTGCCAGCCCAAACTATCTTCGGCAGTTGGAAACGCTCCTGCGCGAAGCGAGCGGGCGCGATTGGAGTGTGAGATTCCTGGCAAAAGATGGGATTCTTCCAAGAACTGCTGACGCAGCAAATCCGCCGGAGTCGTTTAAAGACGATCCGCTCATCCATGAAGCGATCGAACTGTTCAATGCCAAAATAAGATCGTGAACTCCGTGTTACCAATTTTTCCTGATTATGAGTGGAGCACAACGGAGTCCGAAGGATCCCAGAGTTGTAGCTCAGCGGTCTGGCAACGGGCTTCCTCGACTTCGCTCCGAATGACATCCCTTTGATCACATGAATCTAAACAAATTGATGAAGCAGGCTCAGAAGATGCAAGAGCAAATGGCCAAAACGCAGGCCGAACTCGAGGAGAAAACCGTCGAAGTGAGCGCCGGCGGCGATAAGGTGAAAGTGACGGCCAACGGCGCGGGTGACGTCCTTGCGATCAAGATCGACAAGGAAGTTGTCGATCCGAATGATGTGGAATTTCTCGAGGAAATGGTGTTAAGCGCAGTGAAACAAGCAATCGAGCAGGGCAAGGCGCTGGCGCAATCCGAGATGACGAAAATCACCGGCGGACTCGGCGGCTTGGGAATACCGGGGCTGCAATAATGGAGCAATCTGAATGTTGTAGAGTGCGTTCCGCTGAGGACAGCGGACGCTACAACTCTCTGATCTCCGTGGCGCCGAAGTACGGTTGTAACTTTTCAGGAACGCGCACCGAACCGTTGGGTTGCTGATAACTTTCAATCAGGGCAGCAAACAATCTCGGTAACGCCAGACCTGAACCGTTCAATGTGTGGCAAAGGCGGTTCTTTCCATCGCGATCTTTGAACCGCAGCTGCATCCGACGCGCCTGAAAATCTTCAAAGTTCGAGCAGCTCGACACCTCAAGAAACGCGTTCTGCCCCGGTGACCAAACTTCGATGTCGTACGTTTTGGCCGAGCCAAACCCTAAATCCCCAGTGCAAAGCTCGACTACCCGGTAATGCAAACCAAGCAGTTGCAACACTCGTTCTGCATTGACAGTCAATGCTTCGAGTTCTTCGTAGGATTTTTCCGGCGTTGTGATCTTCACCAGCTCTACTTTATCAAACTGGTGCACCCGAATAATTCCGCGCGTCTCGCGCCCCGCCGCGCCCGCCTCGCGCCGGAAACAGGGTGTATAGGCAGTGAATTTTTTCGGTAGCGCGGCAACGCTCAGGATCTCCTCGCGGTGGAGATTTGTTAATTGGACCTCCGCCGTTGGCGCGAGGAAAAGCTGGTTATCTTCCAACCCGTACATGTCAGGCTCGAACTTCGGCAGTTGCGAGGTGCCGATCATGCAGTCGCGCCTTACCAGGCACGGCGGACCGACTTCAATGTAACCATGCTCGCGGGTGTGCAGGTCGAGCATGAAATGGATCAACGCGCGCTCCAGCTTCGCGCCTGCGCCGGTAAAACAAATGAAACCGCTCCCGCTCAGTTTTGCTGCCCAGTCGGGATTGAAAAGATTCAGTCTTGTACCAAGCGCTACATGATCTTCAGGGTCGACTAATCGCGGTTTCTCGCCCCAACTGCGTACAACTCGATTTGCTCCAGCGTCCTTGCCAATTGGAACGCTGTCATGCGGAAGATTGGGAATTTCCAAAAGCAAATTGCGCTGCTCTACTTCCAAGGCGTTCGCGCGCTGCGTTAACACGGCAATCTGCTCACCAATTTCTCTGACTTCGGATTCAAATTCTTCGCTCGGTTCTTTACGCGAACGTCTTGCGCCGATCTCTTTACTCAGTCGATTGCGCTCGGCCTGCAGTCGTTGCACGTCCGTCTCGGTCTTCCGCCGTTCTGCATCGATTCGCAATACTTCATCGATCTTGACCTCATCGGCGCCTCCGCGTGTCGCGAGATGCTCGCGAACAAAATCCGGTTTCTCGCGGATCAAACGGATATCAAGCATGGCTCGCAGTGTAGCACATGCGTCTCACTCGCGTCGGGTTCAAATAGCAAGTCAAAGGCTTGCGCTACCCTCTCTCGGGTCGATACTTTTCCACGTGGAAAGACTTGATCTGCTCGCTGTCGCGCTCGGCCTGGCTGCGCTCGCAGGTGTCAATCTTTACCTCACCGTTTTTGCCACTGGGCTCGCCATTCATTTCCATTGGATCACTCTCGCGCCGCAGTATCAGTCGCTCGAAGTCCTCAGTAACCCGTGGATCATTAGCATTGCCGGTGTTTTCTATTTCCTCGAATTCTTCGCCGATAAAGTTCCGTGGATCGATTCCATCTGGGACGCCGTGCATACTGTGATTCGCCCGATCGGCGGTGCTCTGCTCGCGATTCAGGTGCTGGGCCATCCCAGTCCTTCGTTTACGGTAATTATTGCACTGCTGGCGGGCGGCACCACTCTGATTGCCCACACTGCGAAAGCAGCTACGCGGCTTGCCAGCAACACGTCTCCGGAACCGTTTTCAAACATCGCCTTAAGTGTTGGTGAAGATGCGGCGGTGTTGTCCGGCCTCGCTCTCGTGCATTTCAATCCCCTGCTTGCGTTGATCATCTTTCTAACTGGCATCGGTGCGTTCTTCTATTTTGCGCCGAGAATTTTGCGCACCGTCAAGGCGAAGATCTGGTTTGCCTGGAAAAAATTAAACGGACCAGCGGACCGCAATGTGCCGGTGCAATTATCGATCGCACTGCCGTCCCGGCTCGCCTCTGTGTTCAACCATGAAAATGTTTTGGGCGAAACAATTGCCTGGACAGCCGGGTGCATCAGCGGGCGCGGCCCACAAATTCCGGCAAATGTTTTCGGCGCGCTCGTCGCGACAAAAGAAGAACCGCGCAAACTCATCTTCGTAACTCGCAAGTTAGCGCGCACGATCGATCTGGAAGGCTCAGTCGTGGATCATGAGCCGCGATTTTTATTCGAAAACCTCGTTATTTCACCCGCTGCCGGGAAAGGTCCACGGTATTCATTCATGTTTCCGCGTTCCGATGCAGCACTCGTTGAGCGAATCGTACACGAGTTGCGTGAGCTGTTGCGCGAACCTGTTTTTAGCGAGCAAGAACAAGGAGCGGTGGTCTCCAGTCAGCCATAGGGAAGCGCACGCGTCTCGCGTGCTGGCGAGCGCGTCCTCGCGATCGCGAGCTTTCATTCCGGCTTCACCTTAAGCTCGACCCAACACGTTAAGGAAAGATTGTTTCGGCGGGACGCCGAAACCAGCACGCGAAACGCGTGCGCTACCCGGAAGGGTGCGTGACATTTGCATGCGCTCTTTTCATAATCCACGCATGAGCACGCTGGCAGAGCGCTATACGCAAATGCGCAACGCCACTCGGGTTTGTGAGAGCGCGCTGTTCGTCTGGCCACGGATCCCATCAGAGCTGGACCTGCAAGCGCGCTGGTTTGCCGGCGATTTCGGAAAACATTTTGTCAGCACGACTGGCGATAAAATCGACATTGTCCAGTTCGGTGTTTGGAACCGTGAAGCCGGTCCGGATTTTTGCCACGCTGCAATCCGGATCAACGGCACCGAAGCAATTCCCGGATGCATTGAGATTGATCTGCTGGATCGCAGCTGGGAAACACACGGTCACGCGACCAATCCCGCCTTTGAAGCGACCGTGCTTCACGTATTTGTCGAAAGAAGCGACCGCGCGTTTTTCACGCGCACACAGTCGAACCGGAATGTGCCGCAGGTCTGCGTCGATCCGGCCAGTTTGCCGGAGGCGTCTAACGCAAATATCCCCCTGGCACGGCCGGGGCGGTGTCAGGCGCCGCTGAAAAATTTGCCGGAAGAACGTGCCTCCAGTGTGCTCGACGCCGCGGCACAATTCCGTTTGCGACAAAAAGGCACCCGTATTCGCAACAAGATCGACGCGCACGGACGCGACGAAACGCTTTTTCAGGAGATCGCGACCGCGCTCGGTTATAAGGAAAACAAGTTGCCATTCACGCTTCTCACCCAGCGCTTGCCGCTGCGGCTGCTGCGCGAAAACGTTGCGGATTGCGAAGCTTTGCTCTTCGGTGCGGCGGGTTTCATAGAGACGCCCGATCTCGACAGCTACGATAAATCCGCGCGCGAATACGTGCGGCAACTGTGGGACCGTTGGTGGCCGTATCGCGACGATCTGCAGCGATTGATTTTGCCAGCCAAAGCCTGGCACACCAGCGGCACGCGTCCGCTAAATCATCCGCAACGACGCCTCGCTGCGCTGGCAGTTCTGGCGCGCGAATGGCCGCGTCTTCAGCGAGCGTCGGGTAAAAGCAGCGTCGCTGCGGCTAAGGATTTCTTTCAAATGCTCGAGCATCCGTTTTGGAATTTCCATTACACACTGACCTCTGAAGCGTCACCGAAGCAGATGGCGCTGATCGGCGAGACGCGTGTCGCAGACATCCTGGCCAACGTGCTGTTTCCATTTTGGGTGGCGCATGAAATCAAAGCTGCGAATTCACCGAACACCCGCCTTTGGACAGAGTACGTGAAGCTTCCGGCGCAATTGTCGAACCGCCGACTCGAGACCGCTGCGACACGTCTCTTTGGAAATGATCCTCGCCGGAAAGAGCTTTTGCGCACCGTCGCGCACCAACAGGGTTTGCTACAGATCTACGAAGATTTTTGCATGCGGGACAATTCCGATTGCGCGCAATGTCCGTTCCCGGAGCAGATGCCAAAGTGGGTGTGAGTTAAAAACGCTAAAACGTTGAAGCGTTGAAGCGGCGGGCACCTTCAACCGGTATTGGCTTTCCAGCCGTCACTTCTATGCGACGGCTGGCCAAACTGTCGTTTTTGAAAGACGCTTTAAGTAAAGATTGTGCAAAATTATTTAGCGCGCATACTATCATGGCAATGCACCCCAGAACCGCAGGGCACTTGTGCCTGATATTTGCCTTTTTCCGACGAGCGCCTGCCCTCGCCAAAAGACGTCGCGCGTTCACTCTCATCGAGTTGCTGGTCGTCATCGCGATCATTGCAATTTTGGTTGGCCTGCTCTTCCCCGCTTTCAAAGCAGTCCAAAACCAAGCCCGACAAACACAGGCAAAAAATGATCTCACCCAAATCGTGAACGCAGTGAACGCGTTCTATACGGAGTACGGAAAATATCCAATTTCAACAACTCTCGATACAACGTTCGGCCCAGGCGGGACGCCGGCTACGAACCAGACACTGTTTACCGAGCTTCGCGGATGCACCGCAGCCGCAGGATCCTGTCCCGCTGCTACTACCATCAACACACGTCAAATTGTTTTCATTTCGCCACCGGACGTGAAGAACTCTGCAAGCCCGAGATCCGGAATCGGAACTACTGTGGGAGGTAACATCGGGCAATATTTTGATCCTTGGGGTACAAATTACGTCATCCGCATAGATGGCGACTATAACAACCAAGTAACCAATCCCTACACGGCCAACGCCGGGGCGAATCCCCTTCAGTTAGGTGTCGTCGCGTTATCCTTGGGCAGTGATCAATTGGGTGGCGTTGGCTCGGCAGATAAGAATGCCGGTGTTGCAGCCGACGACGTGATTTCGTGGCAGTGATTGCAATTCGTTTGCGTCTTGTGTTGTAGCGTCCGATGTAAACTGCCGATTTGTTTTAGTTGCAATCGGCAGTCCCAAATCTAAGATCGAAAATCTCCTCGCGGGTGTAGTTCAATGGCAGAACGGCAGCTTCCCAAGCTGCACACGAGGGTTCGATTCCCTTCACCCGCTGGCTCTTCACTGGACGTTGGGCGTTCGACGTTGAGCGTTGGGCGTTCTCCTTGCGCACACAGATTCTCGGCGTCTGACACAGACGCCCTACAGAAACAGACATGAACGGGTTACCTATCTTCCGCCGAAAAGTCTCCTGAAAGATCTGAACACGCGATTTGGGAAATCGCCTGCCTTTGGAGGCACATTCGGCGCCTGCTGCGCGAACGGCCACTGCGAACCACCGTGCACCTGACACGCGGCAGTTGGTATCTTGGTCACGGGGAGATCGATTTCGTACGCGGTTCCGGCCGCCGTGCAACCAGTGGTGGCGAGTTGATTGGAAATCGAGCAGACCGTCGCACGTTGGATTGGCATGGTTGGTTGGAACGGCTGCGCCGGATAATGCCGCGAGGCTTTGTTCATCACCTGAGTCCAGACCGGTAACGCCAGAGCAGCGCCGTAACCGTGCGGAACAATCGTTTTCGGCTGATCGAACCCGACCCAAACACCGGAGGTGAGCGTGCTCGTGTAGCCGACAAACCAGGCGTCCTTGTAATCATTGGTCGTGCCTGTCTTGCCTGCT
Organism: uncultured Verrucomicrobiae bacterium; assembly: GCA_963828355.1. Classification (GTDB taxonomy): domain Bacteria; phylum Verrucomicrobiota; class Verrucomicrobiia; order Chthoniobacterales; family UBA10450; genus Udaeobacter. The sequence goes on from CAWHFD010000011.1 coordinate 200,050, forward strand.
GCCGGTAATTTGAAGCCTAACGAGCGCGCGCTGGCAGCGGTGCCTTTAGTCAGAACATCTTCCATCAATTGCGAAGTCATCCACGCCGCACCGGGGTCAAGCCCCGACGAAGTGATGTGCGCGGCAAGATAAATCGGTTTGTGTTGCTGATCATCGATGCGCTCGATGATGTACGCCTGCTTGCGCACACCGGCGTTAGGAAAAACAGAGTAAGCGGCAGTCAGATCTTTCAGGTTCGTCTCAAACGAACCGATGTAGATCGCGGGACCGTGCGGAATATTTTGAGCAATCCCGAGGTCGTTTGCGACCTTTTGCACTGCATCAAGTCCGGCAAACTGCCCGACGCGCACGCTCATCGTGTTGCGGGAATGAATGAGACCGTAGGAGCAAGGCTCGACCCCGCCATAGGTGCCGTCGGAATTTGCGGGTGACCAACTCCCGGCGCCTTCGATTTCACCGGGCCGAATCGGTTCATCGCTAATCGCCGCGCCCGGCAACAACCCATGGCTGAACGCGATTGTGTACACAAACGGTTTGAACGCGGAACCAACCTGCCGGTTTGCCGGAGCCAGCGCGCGATTGAATTTGCTCTGCGCGTAATCACGTCCGCCGACGAGCGCGCGAATTCCACCGCTGCCATTATCGATCACGACCACAGCGCCCTCGAGGTACGGCATGGCCGCGTCTCCTTCCCCGTTCTCAGGCGCTCTGTAATCCGATTTTGTCGGATGATGAAAATTGGATTGGCGTTCGACCTTGGTGAGTTGCGTCTCAAGTGCGTCCTGCGCGCTGTTTTGCACCGAGGGATCAAGCGTGGTGTAAATCGAGAGTCCGCCGTCATCCATCTGATCTTGGGTGAGGATCAGGCTCAAACCGCGCTGCACAGCGTCCATCGCATAATTTTCCTGAATCTGTGGCATTCGCTTGGGATGCGTAACAACTTTTGCCTCTTTTGCCTGCCCGGCCTGCGCCGGGGTGATTTTTTTCAGTGCCACCATGCGATCCAGGACGGCATCGCGCTGAATCGCCGCCCCCGCAGGATTTTTCAGCGGTGAAAAGCGATTTGGACTCCGAATCAAGCCGGCCAGCAACGCAGCCTCCGAAAGGTTCAGCTTTAAGGCGTTCTTGCCAAAATAAGCTTGTGAAGCAGTCTCGACTCCGTAACAACCACTGCCGAAATAAATGCGGTTTACGTAGAGCTCGAGAATCTGTTGTTTTGTGAACTCGCGTTCGATGCGCAGCGCCACCATTGCTTCCAGTAATTTCCGGCTGAACGTGCGACCACCCAGCGGAAGACTATTGCGCGCCAATTGCATCGTAAGACTGCTCGCGCCTTCCTTGGCCGACATGCTCACAACGTCTCGGCTCAAGGCGCGCAGGACTCCGCGCCAATCGATGCCTTTGTGTTCGTAGAATCGAGTGTCCTCGCGCGCCAGCACCGCCGCAATGAAATACGGAGAGACTTCGCTCAGGGAAACCTTAAGACGATTCGCGCCGGCGAGGCGGCTGTAAATTTTTCCGTCGACGTCGTAAACGGTGCTTCGCTCCGGCATTTCCCCGACGTTTTTCATGTCGAAGGTTTGCGCCCAGGTGCCGTAAAAGAGAAAAACGGCGAACACGGCGCCCGCCAGCAAAAGAAGCAGCGTGATCCTCCAGCCGTACCGAAAAAGAATGTTGCCTCGCGTTTTCTTTGATCGCCGAAGGCGAGCGAACAATTTCATGACCGAAAGGTTAAAAAAGTTAAAAGAGTTACAAGGTTAAAGCGGTTTAACCTCTCTGACTCTTTACCTTTCAGCGGTCAACGGTTTAGCGTCTTAACCTTCTTAACGAATCACAAATTCAGCTTCACCGAGCCCTCGTGTTGCTCGGTCGCGCATGCCGCATTGGTTGGAACATCGGTCGGAGCATCGCTTGCTTGGACCAGTTTGTTCTCGATGAGATAATGTTCGACTTCTTCGCCGCTGATATCGGCTAGCATCTGCCCGTTAATCTCGACACAGGGCGAGAGCGGTTGTCCACTCTTGGTTTCCATTTCCCAGCGACACGCCGGATTCTGAATGATGTCCTTCTCCGTGTAGGGCAGATTGTATTTGGCCAAAACAGCGCGGACACCGGCGCTCCAGCCACAATAGGTCTTTAGATATGCAGTGATTTCTGGCGTTTGCATCGGCAGAATATATCACAAGTTCGGAAGTTGTAATGTCGTGTGAGCGCTCCGATTCGGGCAATGCTTTTTCCAAGCCATGGTTACAGTTAGTTGGCGAGCTGGGACGTTGTCCGGCTTGCCACAAAAATAAAACCGGGCGATAACGTCTCCATTCACTAAGTTGAACAATGAGTGACATGCTCGCCGCTCGCGCCCAGGCTATTTTGCACGACTGGGTCCCGTCCGAAAGTCTGCGAAAACACTGCTGCGCCGTCGCCGATTCGATGAAGCATTTTGCCCAAATACGCGGCGAAGACGCCGATCTTTGGGAAGCCGTCGGATTATTGCACGACATGGATTATGAACGGCATCCGAATCTCGAACGCAGCGCGACAGAAGGCCACCCATTTGTCGGCGTTGCCTGGCTGCGCGAGAACGGTTGGAAAGACGAAGTCTGTCACGCGATTCTTTCGCACGCCGATTACTCAGGAGTCTCACGCGAAACGCCTCTCGAGAGAACTCTGTATGCGGTCGATGAACTCAGCGGTTTTGTCGTCGCTGTCGCGCTCGTCCGCCCGACAAAAAGCATTCACGATGTGGATGTGCGCGCCGTAAAAAAGAAAATGAAAGACAAAGCCTTTGCCCGAGCTGTCAACCGTGAAGACATCGTCCATGGCGCCGAGCAACTCGGCATGCCCCTCGACGATGTCATCGTTGGAGTCATTACGGCCCTCAAATCAGATGCCGAGCGTCTGGGCCTTGCAGGAACGCCGGGGAACGCCCAGCTATAGCTTCTCTGCGATAATTTCCAGCACTAGCGGTGTCAGCATTCGAGCATTCGGATTTTTTTCCGCGCTCACGAGATCGGCGCGAACCTGGCTGGCGAATCTTTGGTCGATTCGGCCCATTTCGATGAGCCGGGAAAGATAAGTTTCGATGAACGTAGCAGGCCACTGCCACATGTAGTCGCGGGCCTGCAGGCAAAAAATGTGGGGGGATGTCGAGCGAATCACAAACCCATTTTCCGCAAGGAGCCCAGGTAATTGAGCGGCGCCGTCGGGTTCGCCACCGGATTCGCGCCATGTCGCGATCACATGCTCACGGAACCGCTCTTGCATTGGCAGTCGCGGAAAGAAGCGCCAGGTCTCGTAATGCCCATACTCATGAAAAATGGACAAACTACCCTTTGGCATAACGCGACCGAGTTTTTGAATGAACAAGCCAGGATCGCTAACAAACGAGACCACCCAGCGGCACCAGGTGAAATCGTAATCACCGGCCGGCAAATCGTCGGTCACCAAATCAATCTCGTGAATCCGGACGTTGGCAAGTGAACGCGTGCGCATCATTTCTCGAAACGCGTTTATGAAATTTCGCGAACGTTCGAGCGCGACTACTTCGCCAGCAGGCCCGACGATCTCTGCCAAATCAACGGCCGCATAACCAGGCCCCGCTCCGACGTCCAGAACACGTTTGCCGACGGTGATACCGGCCCGTTGCCAGCAATCCAAGGCAACCGGCCGCCAGACGCGATGTTGCAAACCGAGTCTGGCCAATTCCTCCTCGTGCGTTCCGAGCACGTAATCGCGGTCTGCTGCCATTCCTGATGGTCAGTGATTAGGGCAAGATTACAAACGCGCTCTTTTCTCTTGATGTCGAAGCTATGCCTGAAGTGTCCGCGACTTCTCAAGATCGAGGAGAACGGAAGCGACACGGGAGATTTTTTCTTTTGAAAGTTCGGGATAGATCGGAAGTGAGAGACATTGTTCACACAACGCTTCGGTCACGGGCAGGTCGCCGGATCGGTACCCAAGATGTGCGTAGGCTTTTTGGAGGTGAACAGGCAAAGGATAGTGAACGGCAGTCTGAATGCCGGCATCCTGCAAGGCAGAGCGGACGCGATCGCGCTCAGGAGTTTCAATCACGTAGCAATGCCAGACGCACTCTGAGTCGGAAAAGTGCGCCGGCAATTTGTATCGCGAGTCTTTGAGTAAATCGGCGTAGTATCGGGCGCAATCAATACGAGCCGCGTTCCAAGCGTCGAGATGTTTTAGTTTGATCGAGAGCACAGCCGCCTGAAAGCTGTCCATCCGATAGTTGTACCCGATCTCATCATGAAAGTATTTTTGGCTCTGCGCGTGATCACGCAGAGAACCCGCGCGTTGCGCAATGGATGCGTCGTTCGTGATTAAAGCGCCACCTTCGCCGTATGCCCCAAGGTTCTTGCCGGGATAAAAACTAAAGCACGCAATTTTTCCAAGCTGGCCTACGCGCTTGCCGCGATACCTTGCTCCATGCGCCTGCGCAGCATCTTCGATCACAGGCAATCCGTGCCGCTCAGCAATCGCATTGATGCGGTCCATCTCCGCGGGCATTCCATACAGATGAACGGGGATTATTGCTTTTGTCCGTGGCGTGATCGCTGCTTCAAGTTTATCCGGATCTAACGTCCGGCGAACAGGGTCGATATCCACAAAAACTGGTTTGGCGCCGACGTAACTGATCGCCCACGCAGTGGCAATGAAAGTCATCGACACCGTGACGACTTCGTCCCCTGGGCCGACATCCAGGCAGCGCAGAGCCAGATGCAGCGCGCTCGTGCCGCTATTCAGGCTCACACAATGATGAACTCCGCAGTATGCCGCGAATTCCGCCTCGAAGTCTGACGTGGCTGGTCCTTGAGCAAATTTGCCCGATTCGCAAATCTCCTCCAACACCGCCAATACTTCAGTGCGCAGGACGCGGTACTGTGCTTGAAGATCTAAATATGGTATGGTTTCCATAACTTCAGTCTGAGAGACGCGCGTGAGCTAAGGTTGACTCATACTCTCGGTAATCAATGTCGGCAGCGCAACCAACATAGCGCGGATTTGATCCCATCCGCGAATGGATCGACGACAGCCTGTGGGATGGACGTGAGAAGAAAAATGTTGATGCTCAAGTCGCTCTGCGTTCTACTGAAATCTGTCCAAACAGTATTCGGGCATCGACCGGGTAATTGCAGGGCAAATCAATTCATCAGCATCTTCCATCAGTATTGGTTAGAGCGATTACTCACCTACGCGAAATCGGCTACTTTTTTCATTACCACGCGCGCTTTGCTGGCAGCAGGTTGATATGGCTTAGTCTGCCTGCGTGGTTTGAATCAGTTGCGTCGAATTGATGGCGAAGAGCAGACCTGCAGCGAATGCATAGAGGGTTAGAAGATAAAAAGCTTGTCACTAAGCATGCGATGGCAAATCGAAACGTTTATAACGCCATGGCGGCACGCGAAAACGAGGCGTTTTTTCAACGCCGGTATAAACGCACAATTCATTTATTGCCAGCGTGGAGACATTCAGTCGTCCAGAAGAGTTTGATATCGTCCTTCACTTCGGCACGCTCTGTACGGAAACCGGAAAGACCGTCTGTTCAACCTGTACGCTCTGCAGCACATAAATGAGCGGGAGCTTGCCTAAATATTGCGAGCTAGACGGTAAGTTACAGGACACCCTCTTACGCACGAGTTCGAGCCACGAAATCACGCAAACTCCGATCGCGCTGTGCTGTTCGGAGCCCGACCGAAGACAAAGAGCGCTTCAACGGAAAAAGCGTCACCATTGAAGTAATTGCCTTGCCCCTGGCTTGCTTTAGCGTTCAGAGGAAACTGGTAACTCCGTTGAGGAAAAAACCGATGATTATGACTCAGGCGGTGAATGAGTTTTTTCTGAGCGAGGACATTGCAAACTTCGCCGTCAAGAATGACAACTCTCCGTTAGTCGCGAAACCCCTCTGGGTGTCTGTAGAAAGACACGGTAACTTCCATTTGGCGCTTGCTCTTGGCGTCGGACAAACGCTTACAGGGCCTCTAATGGAGTTTTACCGCGACATGTCGATGACGTGCGAGTTCGGATCGAAGATGGACGAGAAGGACGCCGAAGGTTTTTCGTTCCAGGCGTTTTTTGAGCCTAAGGATGGGTCAGCGAGAATCATATTGCTTGAAGCGCCGTTAAGCCGTGACAAAACGGAGTCGAATTTCACGCTCGACTTGTCTGTATTGCGAAGTCGCTGCGGACGGCTGGGCTTCCGGTGTTTCTCCCCTGGTAGCCGTCTCGATTTGGAGTCGAAGCTTGCGATTGTTAAGTGGGTCGCGGCACCGAACGACCGCATTAGCCTTCTGACTGCACGGCGACATCCATCGCGTCGTATTAAGACCACACTTAAAAGCTTCAACGCAGCCTATGACCACGCCATGTATGCCAGTCGTAAAGCTGATGGGCGACTAGAGGGTGCGTCAAGCCTTTCATTGCTCGCGAACATCCCTTCGGGGCCCAGGCCAAAGTCCGAAGATCCGATTACCGCAGAGTGTCTGCTGAATCTTCCATCGGCAAATGTCGCGGAAGGCGACAACGTATTTCAGTACGCCCAAAGGGTATTGCAGAGTCTCATTGCGACGAAGCCTCCGAATTTTCCGAAGCGCATCCAATCGATCAATCAGCGCGAGAGTCGTCAGGTTCGGATACTATCGCTGTGTTCTGGGCGCCGCAGGCATAGAACGGCGGACTGATTGCTGACGCGGCGTTGTCCCGTAGAGATAACGCTGTTCGATCTTAACGAAAATTTGATGGCGAAACGGCAGCCGCCGCACTTTCTTCCATCGCTCAAATATCAGGCGTTCTCGGTGACGTAAATGTCATATCGGTCGAAGCAATTCGGCGATCTTGACTTTCGACATCGCTGATGTTCGTGTCGGGACTGCATCATGTCGTGGAGATTGAGCAGGTGCTTCAAACAGTCATTGAGCTACTTGATCCAAACGGCGAATTTTGGATTATTGGAGAAGCGATCGGTCGCAATGGCAATCAGCTATGGCCTGAAGCGCTAGACGCGGCTAATCTGGATATTCTCGTCTCCTTCCGGAGCGTTTCCGACGGAACGCGTTTACGCGCGGGGTCGATTCTACGGTTCCCGAAACGGACTTCTCAGCTAATAGTTTTGAAGGAATTCGGAGCGAGGAAATCGAGTCGCTGCTATTGCGATACTTTGATCCCATAGAGATGTGGCGGGGTAACTGCTTCCTGTGGCGTTTAGTTAATCCGGTTTATTTCGGCAACTACGATCTCAAGAATCAGGAGGACCGCTGGGTTGTGCTGTCCCTAGTTGCTGCAGAGTACAACTTATGGAAAAGTGGCGGGCGCCCAGCACAGAGTTTCAGTGTATACCGGCGGCGCTAGCGCGGCATGCCGTGGCAGGACCGAAAGCCAAAACCGATAGCATTCCTTTTCAGAATTTTCTACAGGAGAAAGGATTGCCCTTGCGCTTAAGTCAATCTCACTGATTTATCCTGAGATAGCCTGTATTCTGCAAAGCGCCGTGAAACGCGCGCCTGCGTCAACCGCCTCCGGAACACGACACTGGTTTGAAGTTCTTGCGGCGCAGGTTACTGCGTTGCCCTTGTAACGGCTATTTTCGCCAGCAGTTCCGTGTGATCTGAATCATAAAGGCGGAACTCGTACGTGTGTCCGCCTCGGATCCAGTTTGCTGTCGCAACGCCCTTGTGTTCCCCTGCAAACAACAGCTCCTTTTGTCCGTCAGTGGATACGTAGACCTTGCCGGGGCACATGTCAGGAGTGCTCCACCGAATCATTGTTTGGCCCATCGCTTTACCGACGGGTACCGGATTTGGAGAGGCGCTGAGTTCGAATACGGCGTCGCTTTTCAAAATGCACACGGCGCGCTCGTCGTGCTTTGGATCTGCCGGCATTGAGTTGTTTGTGTCGCCAATTGTGGTGAACGCCACGATGTTCCAACCGGTGCGATGGATCAGTCGCCTTAGCCCTTCATCTGAAAAAATCCAGAAATTCGTCTTGTCGTTATTGCATTCCTCAGGTCCCAGTAAATAGGCAAGAGGGTAACCTGACAGCGGCAGGCCGTCAGTGGTCTGTCGAGCGATCCGCGTGCTCAGAAAACAGTACCTGGTGGCATGAGCCAGTCTTTCCAGAATCGCGAAAGGGTTTTTAAGGTGATAGAGGATTCCTAGCAAGAAGACGGCGTCGTACCTTTCAGTAAAGAGTTGGGACTGCGAATCCAAGTCGATTGAACGAATAGTGACCGACGAGTTTAGCGCTTTCTTAAGAATTCGAGCTCCATCTAATCTATTAAAATTTGTGTATTCGTTGTCGATCACGTCTACTGAGAATCCCAGGTCCTCCAGGAAAAAAGCGAGATCTCCATCAGCAGCACCGATGTCAGCAACGCGGTTATACTTCCCTCGACAGAGTTCAAGCAGATCAACACCGGCTCCAGTGAGGAGTGGTTCCAATACAGAGATATTTCGCAGGGTGGCATAGGGGTACCAAAATGACTTGGTCCGGCATGCCAACTTTGTCTTCCAAAGCTCTTGCTCTTTAGTAAGGGCAAGCTCCCGCAGCGATGATGTTCTTCCTGGGGGATTGCCAGGCTTGCCGTCAACCTGTGACACAGGGTTGGGTTCGAATAAAAATCTGCCAAGTGATTCAGTGATTTTCGAGGCCTGCTTAGGTAGGCTAGATGTCAGTAGCTTCACGGTGAAAACACTCGTGCAGAGCTTCGCACTCTTACAGACAGACGCTGTCGACTCTTTTCGTAGGATTGAGTCCTACACTTACTTCCGCGCCGCGCGCGAGCAGCAGACTTATTTTAGATGAGTCGCATCTTCCCAGCGAATCGCCGCCCGGAGTAGTTCACCCAGTGAGCTAACACCGAATTTTTCCTTCGCGCGCGCGCAGTAGGCTTGCACAGTTTTCAAACTCAAATGCAAATCCTCGGCAATCTGCGCCGTTGTTCTTCCTTGTCCAAGGAGCCGGAATATCTCAAGCTCGCGATCGCTTAAACGTTCCACGGGAGAACTTTCTGCCCCCTTGGGCGATGAGCTAAATCGTCGAGCCATACTGTTAACGACCCTTTCACTGACATAAACGCCGCCTTCCAGCACTCGGCGAATGGACGCGAGGACGCTTTTTGTGCTCTCTCGCTTCATGACGTACCCGCGCGCGCCAGCGCGCAAGGCGCGCTCGGCGTAAAGGGCTTCATCATGCATGGAAAGGACGATTAGGGCGACCAACGGGAATTGGCTCTCCAAGTTTTTGACCAATTCCAAGCCAGACTCATTCTTCAACGAAATGTCCACAAGGACCACATCAGGTCGTGTCTTTGGGATTTCCGTCATGGCTCCAGCGGAATCCTCTGCTTCGCCGCAAACAATCAGGTCATTCTGTTCGTTGATGAGATTAGTGAGCCCTTCGCGTACCAGCGGATGATCATCGACAAGAAAAACCCGATGCTTACGCGCGGCAGTGGCAGATGCATTTGAATTCATTGTAGGAAACTTATCTCGTTGTGGTTTGACACTGTTACCTTGCATGTCGCGACCGTTCCGCGCCGCCCATTTCGCCTGACATTAAATGTTCCGCCAATTAACGCCGCGCCGTGGCGCATCAGGCGCAGCCCTAGCCCTTTCGAATCTGAGAGGTTACCTGGAAAACCAACTCCATCATCTGTAATTGCGAGGGTAAGTTCGGAAGCCTTTACACTAATGCGAATATCCACCTGCTCGGCAGCAGCGTGTCTCGCGGCATTTGTAGCGGCTTCCTGAGCAATCCGATAGAGCTGTGTTGCAACCGTAGAATCGTAGACTGGAACAGATTCTTCTCCATGAAAAATGCAGTTGACTGCGAACCGTTCGCTTATGTTCTCGGCCAGGCCCTCCATGGCTGTGGTTAGCCCGTCCGCCTCAAGTTCTGGCGAGAAGAAACCGCGTGCCAGGTTGCGGGTTAGGTCGATTCCTTCTTCAACGTAATTCACGAGCTTCCCTGCTTCAGTTACTTCTGGAGCGCCTTTGGCTGCAAGCTTTTCTTTCAGTACCTGAGCAGCAAGGGCCGTTCCCGTCAGGTGCTGACCCAGGCGGTCGTGAAGGTCCTGTCCCAGGCGTCGGCGTTCGCGATCTGCCACCTGCGCAATTTCCTGGTCCAGACGCTGTCGCTCAACCACCTCGTGTTGCAATGCAGCAGTCCGATCCTGGACGCGGCGATCCAACTCGCCTACCAGGGTGCGCAGCTTGGACAGGTACTCCGGCAAACAGCGCATAAGAGACAAAAGCCATCGCTGCGTTCCAGAAACGCAGAGCAGGGATTCCAGCCGCAACGTCGGACAACATTGACACTGCGACACTGACGACTGCGATTCCCAAACCGATACGGAATGACACAAACCATGTGGCCAACCAGATCGGCAAAAGATAGAACAAGGCAAGAGGACGTTCGTATCCTGTCAAATAGTCGACGTATCCCACAATCCCCACTCCACAAAGACATGTTACAATTAGAGCGACCCGAGAAACTCCGAAAAGTGGAGGACGCCGCAGACTGGCTAGAATCTTATCGAACTTGGTTCGACGCAGAACTTTCTCAATCGCCACGTTCATTTTTTCACTAAACTCACAGCAAAGCAGAAAATATCATCGCCAGTCTTTGCTTGAACCTTCCACAAGTTACTAAGCCCTCCAATCAACGTCCGTAGACTGATTACTATTCGACGCGAGACTCCTCGAGGCCCGGTGTCCTTTGGATGAGTCTCATTCCTCTTTTTGCTTCGGCGCTGAAACGTTTCTTGGCACTGCCCCGAAGAGATGGTCGAGCCATTTAAAATGCTTCCAGCTAGCGCGAAGATTCCGAAAAATGGCGCCCTTCTTTTTGTCTTCCATGACGACTCTTTCTGCTCCGGCGGCGGTAGGTTCATTTTGCTTTTTTAGCATTTGCAGAGCTTTTTTATACGCCCCATCCATGTCCGCCACATATTTGACCCGTTCTCGAAAGGCCGCCTCCATTTCATCGGCCGCAGCGAGAGAGGGTTGGCCTGGCTGAGGGAGTCTTTGCAATTCATCGCTCAATCTCCTAGCCCGCGCTACGACCATGGGGTCAGTTGCCGAATCACGCTCGTTGAAATCAGGCGGCACCTTGAAAGTGTTAACGCGTAGTGCCAGCGGCTCGAGACACTGCGAAGAGTAGGGCTCGCCAAGAAAGGTGAGCAATGCCCGCATGGCGGACTCTGACCGTTCGATGAGATCTGAATAGCGCAATCGATAAAAGACACTGGGACCATACGCTTGCTCCGCCTGAACACAGCAATTGACTGTCCGGAGCCAATATTCATAGGCGGCCTGCTCGTTCTTTACCAACCGGTGCGCGCCGTCGGGAAAGAAATTTAGCAATGAGGACACGACATCGGTAACGTCGCGAACAAGATGAACAAACTGGGCTTTAGGAAAAAGTTTGCGCAGTCCACAGATGTAAAAACAGTTTTCCGGTGTTCCATCTACCCAACGGGATTTCGGCTCTTCGGAAGAACGCGAAACTTTGAAATGCGGGACAGTAGATCCGGCTTGTCTGCTTTCGAACTGTTTTCGATGGCTCAGAATCAACTGGTCAATGGTTTCACCGAAGCGTCCGAGAAACTCTTCGCGCTCGATGAAATTTGCGCTGAGCTGTCCACGTTTTCCACGTTCGCTGCCACGTTGGTATCCGACGGCTGCGTCGATCGCGAAGGGTCCGAGCCAATTTGATTCTTCCTGTGGAAGAATGTTCGGGTGTTGGCCGATACACCAAGTAAGAATACTGGTTCCAGATCGAGGTGACCCAACAATAAAAATCGGTTTTCCTATTCCTTCTTCCATTTCAATTGGATAGTGGAGGGGCGCTGTGGACTGTTTGCAAGAGCTTGTGTCAGAAGGATCTTCATTCACTGGCGAGTGTGGCGTTCGCGACCTTCAGCGGCGCTTGATGTAAGGGCAAACAAATGTCCATCCAACACCGGACCGATACAACGTTCGCGGTGCTGATAGGAAGACATTTCCTCAAGTTCTACGACCGCTGCGACGAAATGGCGGCACAAGAGTTTGTAAATTCAGGCGCTGCTTCAGTGGTCAAGCCTGAAGGCAGCCCCGAATCGTCCAACGTCTTGATTATTTGCTGAGCCTTTTGATACGCGCCATCCAAGTCCGCCACATATTTGAGCCGTTCTCGAAAGGCAACCTCCATTTCATCGGCCGCAGCGAACGAAGCCTCGACTGGCTGAGGACTCCGTTCCAAGTCCGCGCAAAGCCGGATTGCACTTTCGGCTACGACTGAATTGGCAGCAGCAGCAGCACTTGTAAGGTCGGCCGGAACATCGGAACTATTGATTCGTTGCGCGAGGGGCTCCAGGCAACTGGCTGTATAGGCTTCCCCGAGGAACCCAAGCAAAGAACGCATCGCCGATTCAGGATTATCGATCAAGTCTTGGTATCGAATGCGGTAAACGACTTTTGGTCCATAGGCTCGCTCAGCCTCGATGCACGCGCTGACGGTTCGAAGCCAATAGCGGTAAGCTTCCTCTTCATCGGCAACCAACTGACTCCCTGCTACGCGATGGAAATTCAGCATCGAGCGCACGACCGTGCGGACATTCCGGAAAATATGGATGAAGAGAGCGCCCGGAAACAACTTGCGGAGGCCACAGATGTAGAACGAGTATTCTGGTGTTCCATCCACCCAGCGTCCTTTTGGGCCCGTTGCGGTACTGGCGGCTTCGAGCCAACGCGGATCAATTTTCAACTGTCTACTGGTCTCGCGGTTTCTTTCCAGATCCTTGCGGTGGTACAGGATCAAGTCGTTGATGCTCCGACCGAACGTGGCGAACAATTCATCGTCTCGAATGTCCATCGCGCTCAAGACCGAGTAAATCCCGCGTGCCGCACCAATTTGGTGGGCAATGGCAACGTTCACCGAAAAATCCCCCATCCAATTTGACTCCGGCACTGGGAAGATGTTGGGATGGTGACCCAGGCACCATGTGAGAATGCTGGTTCCGGAGCGTGGCGATCCCACGACAAAAATCGGCCTATTCATACTACGCTGCATTCAGCCCCTATCGGTTATTGTCTTTGTACGCGAAGTCAAGCTTCGAGCATATTTGCCACAGGATGTTTGTGCTCTCCGCGGTGATGCGGCAACTTCGGTCGCCTGCTGGGAGCGGACTCATAATTCGCATTTCTCGGAGTTCACTTCGGATATACCGTGCGCCTGATGAATCCGATCCAGATTGAGTCAGGTAGAGAGTTCTCCTTGGGAGGTGAGAAATTTGTGATTGAGGTCGCTGTGCCTCCAAAAGACCGGCGGCCCTCGACCTCCGGTGCCTTTACGATAATGAAGAACGAACCGTATCTTCGCGTTTACGAAGACCTCGCTTCCGGCTTCTCACCAAGATCAATTCTTGAACTAGGGATTCTTCAGGGAGGCAGCTATGTGTTCCTGGACAAGCTGTTCAAACCTTGCCGAATGTCTGCAGTCGAGATTAGCCCAAAGCCCGTGGCGCCCCTTTTGGACTACCTCTCCCGTACCGAGAATCGGTCTGTTCATTTTGCTACTTCGCAGCGCGATGGTGATAGGTTGAGGCAGATCGTTTTGGGCGAGCTGGCGGATGAGCTGGATCTGGTAGTGGACGACGCATCTCACACCTATGAGGAAACAAGAGCGTCTTTCGAATTTCTCTTCCCATTGCTGAGTCCTGGTGGTATCTACGTGATTGAGGACTGGAGTTGGGCGCACCACGCTGATTACCAGTCAGCTGATGCTCGTTTTTCCAATCGCCGCGCTCTGTCCAATCTTTTGTTCGAACAAATCATGCTGATGGGCTCTACGTTGTTGATTTCTGAGATTCGCGTTTTGCGATTTCTTTACATCATTCACAAGGCAAAAACCGCATTTCGCAGGAGCGACCTGTCCCAGACGGCCGAAAGAGGATCGATTTTTGACCAGATTCTAAGCCGTGGCAAAAAGTGGAGTTTGGTTTGAGCCCTGGATGATTGTTGGTGTTTGAGGGCGCTCTAAAGAGTAGAGACAAGGCCGTCAGGTTGAATTTTCCAGGCCTCCTTTTGCGGGTCGGCGACGCATCCAGAAACTACCTCCGCCCCACCAAGGTGAATTTGGAAAGGTCGTTTTGAGATCTTCCACCTAATGGTGGCCCAGATAAGCATTAGCCATCAACACTTCGAATTTTTCGCGGCGGTAACAGTCTCTGCCTCTGCAATTGCTGCTGCTTCACGCAAGCTTGCAAGGCGATCGTCGCTAAACAAAAAATCGAGCTTCTTCCGCGCGACGTCAGTGGAATACAGAGCTTGTGTTTTTCGGATACCGTTTTCTGAGAGACGGTTCCAAAGTTCTTCCGAGTTGTAGAGTTCGATTAATGCCCGGGCAAATTCTTTCGGCTCGTCGGCGACGAGAATGTCTTCGCGCTCCTGAAGCTCCATGCCTTCGATAGCCATAGATGTTGCAACCACTGGCACACCAAAAGCCATGCTTTGGTTGATCTTGCCTTTCACGCCTGCCCCAAATCGCAGCGGCGCAACGGATAGTTTTACACTATCAAAGAACGGACGAAGATCTCGTTGTAGTCCTACGACGATGATCCTCTCGTTTGCCAACGCAGCGACTTCCGGCGGGGCCTTGTCGCCGATGATATAAAATCTGGCGTCGCGCAGATGTTCGCTCACCAGGGGAAAAATCTCCTGCACGAAAAACAAAACCGCGTCGATGTTTGGTCTGTGCTGGAACCCGCCGATAAAAAGCCAATCTCGCCGCAGCGCGAATGGGGTCTTCGATCCCGGGACCTCGACGATCGTTGAGACAATCTCAATCGATTTATCTGGCCTGGCTTCGCGGAGAAGCTTCTGTTCCACGCTGCTCACCACCCAGGTCTCATCGGCTTGGTCAATGAGATCGTATTCCAGCTCTTCCTGCTGCCGCGCCTTTTCTCGCGTCTCCGGATTGCTCGTGATCTGGGCCTCTCGATCGATGCGAACAAAATGTAGATCGACAGTATCAAAAATGATGCGGCTTCGCGGTGCGTACAGCCGAGTATCCGCGATATGTTTGCGAGCAAAGTCGCATCGGCTTAAGACCACAACGTCGAACTCGGGGCCATGCGAAATGAGATAATCACGCACCTTTTTGAAATAAGGGTGGTAAATGATTTCAATCCCACGCTTCTGCAATTCGTCCCCATAAGGCGAGATATTCGCGAGATTATCAGGAACAAATGTCACGCGATGGCCTAACTGATGAAGGATATTAAGAATATGGAACATCCGGACTGATCCCGCGTCCTTATCGGACATTGGAAGATGATGGTCGATTACCAAAATGTTTTTGTGATGAGGTGGTGCCCGCCACAAAAATGTTACGTCGCCATTCACCGGTCTTGCGCTCAATTGGCTGGCCCATGCCTCAACAAATGTTGAGCGGTTTATGTCCTGGTGTTTCTTTGTGCCGGTTGTGAGATCTGTTCCGCCAGTTGCTCCCTCGTAGTGGACTACCTCGCTTAGCGGCTGATATAATACCTTGTAACCGGCCTGCCGAACTTTGAAGGCTAGATCGGTATCCTCATAGTAGGCGGGCGCATAACGCGAATCGAATCCGCCCACGCTGTGAAAGAGCGCCTTTGGAATCATCAATGCTGCCGCTGAGCAATAATCAACTTCGCGCAGATAATTGTACTCGGGTTTTTCTGGATCATCAGATTTGCCATAGTTCCACCCCGATCCATCGCGCCAGATGATGCCACCTGCTTCCTGCAATCGGCCATTCGGATAAAGAAGCTTTGACCCAATGATGCCCGCGCGCGGCTCCTCGGCGAAAGTACCCAGCAACGCGCTCAACCACCCTGGCTGAACGAGTGTGTCGTTATTCAGGAAGACGAGGTATTTGCCGCGTGCGGCTTCTGCACCGCGATTGCAGGAGGCGATGAAACCAGAATTCGTCTCGTTACGAAGATAAACGACGCCGGGCATCCGCGGAACAGATTCCGCAGTGCCATCAGTCGAGCAATCATCTACCACAATGACCTCAAAGGGTTCGGTGCCCTGATGCTCCTGAAGTGAAGCCAGACACGCTTGAGTGAAATGAAACTGGTTAAACACCGGGATGACGATTGAAATTTCGACTCGTTCGCGAATCGGAAACTCAATCGGCCGCGTAGGCGCGGGAGGTTCGACCGCTAATGTTTTCTTCGACAGCGTCGAATTCGCGCCTGAAATCAGGGCCTGGATTTGCTCGTCAATCGCCGTAGCCTCGGGATGGGTGGCCAGCCAGGTTTCGTAGGTCGACACGATTTTTTCTAGATGCCCGTAGCCTAACAAGTGATGCGACTTCAGCGGAGACAGTTTTGCCTTTAACGCAGCAACCGGATTTGCAATCTGCCAGCGCGACGAAGAGCGAAGGCGGGCTGCTGCTTGGCCTGCCTCGGCCAGAAGTCGAGAAAGCCGCTGAGTCGCTTTCAATTGCTGCCGCAGGCGGTTTCGCAAGTCTTCTCCCTGCGCTTCGCTCTCTGCCAGGCTAACGCTTTGGTCGCGGAGAAGCTGATTCATGCTCTCAATGTGGAGGCTGAGTTGCTCGAACTTGCGCCTTATGCTGGGTTTCTGTTTGCGCAAGATGGAGGCTGAGTTGCTCAAGACGACTTTTGAGTTCATCTCCTTCCCTTTTGTGGCGAGCTTCCGCTTGCGCAAGAAGCTCGCGATAAAGTTGCTCAATCTGTGTAATCCTTTCTGGGACGAACGCATTCAGCCGGCTGACCGCTCCTGGAAGCAAATCGGCCTCCCCAGATTTCGCAGCCTTCGGAGTTGTCGGTGCCGCTCCTGCTTTCTTACTTCCGCCAGCCGAGGCCTCAGCAGTCAAAGCGCGATAAAGATCGATCACCTCGGGGGCGACGCGCGCATCAATCAAGTGGTCAACTGTAAAATGGGTGTGCCGTCTTCGCGCTGCGACCAGAGCCGCGGCGCCAGCTGTTTTTGCATCGGGCAAACCGATGAAATCCGTGATTCGCCGCAGTTCGAGTTCCGGTTCCTGGAAAAAGAAATCATAATGAGTAATCAGGCGGTCCTCCCCGGTTGCTGCTTCAAGCAATCGTCCGTTGTAGATTTCCCAGAGCCGCAAACCAAACGAATAGGAATTGCCGTTTCGCTCCCGCATGGAGTGCGCGACTTCGAGCGGGTTTCGCACGACGACGATCGTTTTGAGCCGGGGCAACAGCTGCTGCCAGAACGGCAGGGTCAGGCTATTGCGAGGATCCTTCCAGCCCCAAACACTTGCCGAATCGAATTTTTCGAGAAGCAGCCGCGCTTTAAGTCGCAGCGGATCGAGTCGCGCGCTCGTGAGGTCCTCGTCTGCTCCGGGCGGCAGGTCCCATGCGCCGCCAAGCTCACTCAGCAATTGGTCGTTTAGTGCGACAAAGCCTAAATGCTCCCAAAACCCTTCTGGGTTGTCCGCTTGCGGCGGCATCAACTCCGATCGCGGCCCGAGCTCCAACCCGCAGCAATGAAGAAGCCGCGTCACCATGCTGGTGCCTGAACGGTGCGCGCCGGCAATGCAAATCGCCGTCTGGGTTTCACCAATACTTTTCACGCAAAGGCCTCATAGAACGACGCGCCGCTGGACGCGTCAAGCCGATTGCTCCGCTGGGCCACTGCTGCAAAATCCTTGTCGCGCGAGTCAAGCTCCAGATTTAAGTTCCAGATCGATGCAGCGAAATGACGGCCGCGCACTCGATGAGATTCGCCCGGTGAATTTCGAGTTGAACGTGGCGCCACATGCAAGCGGTTCGGTGCTCGCCTCGATGGGTAACACGCGCGTTATCTGCGCCGTCACGATCGAAGAAGCTGTGCCACGCTGGATGAAAGAACAGACAGTGACCGGCGGCTGGCTAACCGCGGAATATTCGATGCTGCCGTACTCCACTCAGCCGCGCAAACCTCGCGATATAACAAAAGGTCGCATCGACGGTCGGAGCGTCGAGATTCAACGATTGATTGGCCGGTCGTTGCGCGCGGTAATGGACTTGGAGAAACTTGGACCGCGCACGATCTGGGTGGATTGCGATGTGTTGCAAGCCGATGGCGGGACGCGTACCACCGCAATCACTGGCGCGAGCCTGGCGCTGGCTATCGCGTGCCGAAAACTTGTGAGAGAAAAAAAGCTCGATGCTCCACCAATGCAAAAATTGGTCGCTGCAGTCAGCGCAGGTATTCTCGATGGACGAGCGATTGTAGATCTCAATTACGAGGAGGACAGATTCGTTTCAGTTGATTTCAATCTCGTGGCAACCGAAGACGGCGAGTTTGTAGAAGTGCAGAGCTCGGGAGAAGAAGCGACCTTTGCAGGTTCGCAACTGGATGAAATGCTCGCCCTTGGTCGCAACGGCATCAGCGCGCTCATTGGGGCCCAGCGGGCTGTTCTGGCGCGGATTATGATAACGCCACCGGAGTAAAGTGGCGCAAGGCTCTCACTTGCGCGTAGTTTGAATTGCAAGCGGGATGCATGCGCTACACTACAACAAATGAAACGGGCGCTGATCACAGGCATTACCGGCCAAGACGGAAGTTATCTGGCTGATTTGCTCCTTGAGAAAGACTACGAAGTCCACGGAATTATTCGCCGTGCCAGCACCTTCAACACTTCGCGCATTGACCATCTTTACGCTGATCCCCACGTCAACGGCGTGCGACTGTTTCTGCATTACGGAGACCTCAGCGATTCGGTCAATCTGGTAAAGCTTCTTTATGAATTGAAACCGGATGAGATTTATCATCTCGGTGCACAAAGCCACGTGCGCGTGAGTTTCGACATTCCTGAATACACTTCCGACGTTACTGGTGTGGGCACCATCCGCATTTTGGAAGCAATCCGCGAAGCCGGTTTGCGTTCTCGTTTCTATCAGGCATCAAGCAGCGAAATGTTTGGCAAGGCACAGCAAGTACCGCAAACCGAGAAAACGCCGTTCTGGCCGCGCAGCCCGTATGGTGTGGCGAAGGCGTTCGCCTATTGGGCGACGGTAAACTACCGCGAGAGCTACGGGCTTTGCGCGAGCAATGGAATTTTGTTCAATCACGAAAGTCCGCGTCGGGGCGAAACCTTCGTCACACGTAAAATCACGCGCGCAGTCGCAGCGATCAAACGCGGGCTGCAAAAGGAATTGTTCCTCGGCACTCTCGATGCAAAACGAGATTGGGGATATGCACCTGAGTACGTGGAAGGGATGTGGCGAATCCTTCAGCATGGAGAAGGGGACGATTTTGTGCTGGCCACTGGTGAAACTCACACCGTGCGTGAGTTTGTCGAAACGGCTTTTTCACAGGTCGATCTCGATTGGAGGGAATTCGTCAAACACGACCCACGTTATGAGCGTCCGGCGGAAGTAGATCTCCTGATTGGTGACCCCTCCAAAGCGAAAAAAGTTCTCGGCTGGGAACCAAAAGTGCGATTTCACGAGCTCGTCCGCATCATGGTTGACGCGGACATGGCATTGCTTTCTCGTGAAACATCAGGAAAACATCTCGGTCAGATGCCGTGAGCTATGACCCCGGTCCGGCGTCAGCGATGCCGGCGACAAAGGACGACATCCGAATTCCGGGAAAGATCCCCTACATCGTCATTATCATCGACGCATTGGCCGATTTGATGTGCGCAACGCTAAGGGGCGGTCAGGTGGATTTCACGCAAAATTTCTCAAACCCTTCTGCCACGCCACATGAGTCGTCGCGCCCAGCGGTCGCGTCTACTGGCGTGAATCGATTGCAGCGAGCTCCGCCTCAACCATTTCGCGCACCAGTTGCGCGAAACTTCCAGCCGGCTTCCAACCAAGTGTTTTGTGAATCTTCTCCGCACAGCCGACGAGGCGCACCGGCTCGGTAGGACGATCGAACGAAGGATCGTGCTTTACGTATTTCTCCCAAGGAAGATCGACAACTGCGAAGGCTGCCTCGACAAATTCACGTACGGTATGTGTCTCTCCGGTCGCCACCACGTAATCGTCGGCTGTCTCGTGCTGCAACATTAGCCACATCGCCTGCACGTAATCTTGGGCACGGCCCCAATCCCTTCGGCTCTCCAGGTTTCCGAGGATAAGATTATCGTCGCGATTCCGAGCGATCTGCGCGGCCGCGCGTGCGATCTTGCGCGTCACGAAATTTTCCCCGCGGCGTGGCGACTCATGGTTGTAAAGAATACCATTGCAAACAAACAGTCCGTACGATTGTCGATAAACCCGTGCCAATTGTGTCGCGAACGCTTTGGCGCAACCATACGGGCTCGTCGGACGCAGCGGAGTGTTCTCAGTTTGCGGCGAGGCGGATGCGTCTCCAAAAATTTCCGCGCTCGAAGCATGATAAAATTTCACCGGCGAAGGATGTGCCCGCACGATTTCCAGCAATCGCAACGTTGCCATGCCCGTCTCCTCGCATGTCGATTCGGGAATTTCGAAACTCAGGCCGACGTGGCTTTGCCCGGCCAGATGATACAGCTCTGTCGGACAAACGTCGCCGAGAATTCGACGCAAGGTCGTGCCATCGGAGAGATCGCCATAGTGGAGAAATAAGCGTCGACCGTAAATTTTTTCATCGCGCCGTAGATGCTCGATGCGCGATCGCAGCAGATTGCTCGTGCGCCGCACAATTCCATGCACAGTGTACTCTTTCTCCAGGAGCAATTCAGATAAATAGGAACCGTCCTGGCCAGTGATTCCTGTGATCAGGGCAACTTTCTTGGATTCTTTCATCTAAGATCGGAACGTATCTTGCGGAGCTTTGTAATCATAAACGGAAGAAACAAATAAAGGTATTGGCTATTTGAGAGTCAACCGCACGATTTACGTTGATGGCGAAACGAGACTTTTCCATCGATGAACAGCGTATTCTGGCCGCGCAGCGCGGCACCCGCACGCACCGCTTACAGCACTTTACCGCATTACAAATGGTGCCGTATTTGCCGGCGACATTGAGTGAGCTGAAGCAAGACCCGGGACTGCGCTGGTGAGCAGCGTGTTCACGATCGTGACCCCCGCGCCAACTCCTACGATGTTGTACAACTGAATGATGTCGCTGGAGCGCATTCGAATACATCCGTAGCTCGCTGGCGCTCCGATACGCCGCTCCTCCGGTGTGCCATGGATGTAAATATCTCGCGAGAACGCATGAGCGTTTTGAGCCTCCAGTCCACGCAGCCAGAGAATGCGCGTAACGATTGGGTCGCGGCCAGGAGAATCCGGCGCAACGATCTCACCAGTGCGGCGTCGGTCTTTAAAGACGGCGCCGGACGGCGCATTGTCGCCGATTTTCTGGGCGATCTGCAGTTTGCCCAATGGCGTAAAACGGCTGCCGCGCCAATCGCCCAATCCGAACTTCGACGTAGAGACTGGATAAATTGCCACGACGTTGCCGCGATTAAGAAGCGCCAGTTTTTGTTCACGCGTGCTGACGACAATCTGATGCTGTGTATCTGGCGCCGCGCAGGACGCGAGGAAGACAGCGAGAAGCAGGAGGTAGAGACGGATGGCTGAGCCGTCGATTTTGGCCCAGATTTTCGGCGCGCCCAGCGGTCGCGGGCTACCATCATTGAGCCTCATGCGCGACTAAACCTGAAAAACTTCTCCGCAGTTTCGGTCGTTGTTTCAGCAATTTCGCTCAGTGAAACGCCTCGTGCCGCTGCGATCACTTCCGCTACGATGCGCGCGTGCGCTGGTTCGCAGCGCTTTCCACGAAAAGGCGTCGGCGCCAGGAATGGGCAATCGGTTTCGACCATAAATTTCCAGAGCGGGATTTCTGCCGCGACCTTTCGCACAGCTACGCCGTTTTTGAAAGTAACAATTCCCGTAAACGAAACGAGGTGGTCGAGAGCGAGAACTTCATTCGCCTGATGGAGCGAGCCACCGAAGCAATGAAAGACGCCGCGTAACTTGCCGGTATAAGGGCGCAGGGCTTCCAGCGTGTTCTCCCACGCGTCGCGTTGATGAATCACGACGTTTAGCCCAAGCTCGACGGCCAAATCGAGTTGTTGTTGAAACAAACTCGCTTGCTTTGATTTGTACGCGCCCTCGCGAATTTGCGCTTCGATTTCTTCCTCGGTCTCGCTTCGCAGAGCAGTCATAACCTGCACCTGCTCTTCCTTCGCCACTTCTTCACTTGGCAAATGATGATAATCCAGGCCTGTCTCGCCAATCGCCACAACACGCGGGCTCTTCGCCAGCTCCCGCAGAGGCGTGATCACGTCGTCTTCTGCCTTCTCAACGTGGCTGGGATGAACGCCGATCGCCGCGTAAACAGACGGGTAGCGTTCCGCGAGCTCGATCGCACGCTGGCTGCTCTGGATTGATGTACCGATGGCGATGATGCGTTTCACATCGGCCTGCTCGGCGCGACGAAGCACACCCTCAAGATCGTTTTCAAAATCGGGAAAATCCAGATGTGCGTGGGTGTCGATTAGCATCGGCTCACTGTAGGACGTTTGATTCGCTCGCGCCAGCCCGCTCACCCATTCGGGTTTCCCATCTATGTCGCTCGGCGTCCGGCAGCTCCGTTCTGTGAAACGCCAAATTTCGCTGGC
This sequence comes from uncultured Verrucomicrobiae bacterium, assembly GCA_963828355.1. Lineage (GTDB taxonomy): Bacteria > Verrucomicrobiota > Verrucomicrobiia > Chthoniobacterales > UBA10450 > Udaeobacter. Next base: position 222,616 of record CAWHFD010000011.1, read on the forward strand.
TGAGAGTCTGACGTGAAGCGAGATAAGTTCGCATGCAAAAAATTACTCCGTTCTTGTAGAAGATCGACATCGAAACACTGAAGGAAGTCTACGAACGCTGACCTTCCTGGACAGCGTCGATCAAATTGGCCGCTAAATACCAAACTAACACATGCGCTACAAGTTTCTCTTCCATTCGCGTCATTCGTGTGTTTCGTGAGCAAATTCACATATGAGCAAAGTTCGAGTTTTGGTTGGCACGAGGAAAGGCGCGTTTGTCCTCACATCGGATGGCGCGCGCAGACGATGGAAGGTAAGCGGCCCACATTTCGCTGGTTGGGAAATTTATCACATGAAAGGGTCGCCAGTTGATCCCGATCGAATCTATGCGTCGCAGACCAGTGGCTGGTTCGGGCAGATCATTCAGCGCTCTGAGGACGGCGGCAAATCGTGGAGCATTCCCGGAAGCGCTCCCGATGAATTGCAAAGCTCCGACGGCATGCCGAAGGGCGAGAGCAACCAATTCGTCTATGATAGTTCACCCGAAACAGGAAGACCAATCACGACGCACCAGTGGTACGACGGCAGCCAACATCCGTGGGAATTCAAGCGTGTCTGGCATTTGGAACCGTCGCTTCACGATCCTGACCACGTCTACGCGGGCGTGGAAGACGCTGCGATCTTCGAATCGAAAGACGGCGGCAAATCGTGGCATGAATTGGCCGGCTTGCGCGGCAGCGACACCGGTCCGAAATGGCAGCCGGGCGCGGGGGGCATGTGTTTGCACACGATCCTTCTCGATCCAAAAGACCCACAGCGAATTTACATCGCGATCTCGGCCGCCGGATCGTTTCGCACGGACGATGGCGGAAAGACTTGGAAACCGATCAATCGCGGGTTGCGCTCGCAATACATTCCAGATCCAAACGCGGAGGTTGGCCATTGCGTCCATCGCATCGCGATGCATTCATCGCGCCCGGACACGTTGTTCATGCAAAAGCACTGGGACGTCATGCGAAGCGATGACGCCGGCGGTTTATGGCATGAGGTCAGCGGTAATCTGCCGAGCGATTTCGGATTCCCGATCGACGTTCACGCGCACGAACCGGAAACGGTTTACGTCGTCCCGATCAAGAGCGACTCCGAGCATTATCCGCCGAGCGGCAGGTTGCGGGTTTATCGGAGCAGAACAGGCGGGAACGAATGGGAAGCGCTTACGAAAGGACTGCCGCAACGCAACTGCTACGTGAATGTATTGCGCGACGCAATGACGGTGGATTCGCTCGAGCCATGCGGCGTCTATTTCGGAACGACCGGGGGACAAGTTTACGCATCCGCTGATGCAGGCGACAGGTGGAAGCCCATCGTCCGGGACCTCCCCGCGGTGCTGTCGGTCGAAGTCCAGACATTGCCATGATACGCGTTGTTCTTCCGCCTCATCTGCGTACGCTCGCGCACGTCGATGGCGAAGTCGAACTTGAGCTCAACAGAACGGTGACTCAGCGCTCACTGCTGGACGCTGTTGAATCCCAATATCCGATGCTGCGGGGGACGATACGCGATCATGTAACCCAAACTCGGCGGCCTATGGTCCGGTTTTTTGCCTGCGGCGAAGATTTATCTCATGAATCGCCTGATGCGCCGCTGCCTCATGCGATTGTAAACGGGGCAGAACCATTCCTGGTCATCGGTGCAATCGCCGGCGGGTAGATAGACAACGCGTTTGCAGTGCAGTCCGATCTGTCGGGCTCTTCATGTGTTCGACAGATCGCATGGTTTCGTTGCATGCTTCGCGCGCAATCGATATGCTCCGGCGCATGTCTGCAAAAAGGGAGGCATTTCATAAGGCGAAAAATGCCCAGCAACTCCGGAGCGCGATTACTGCTGAATTTCCGCTGCTCATTGGTTTAGTGACCGCCGGGATTTTTCTCGCTTTGGGGAGTCATTTGAACGAACTCACTACAGAGACGCTCCCGCTGGTCGGCGTCTTTGTTTGGCTTTTTGCCCTGATCCTTTGGTCGGCCATCTGGGTAGTGCGACACGCCGACTGTCTCGCGGTCAAACTAGGCGAGCCATACGGCACTTTGATTCTGACGCTCTCCGCAATCAGCATTGAGGTGGTGATGATTTCCACCGCAATGTTGCACGGCGCGAACAATCCCACGCTTGGGCGCGACGCCGTATTCGCCGTCATCATGATCGCGCTCAACGGGCTTGTGGGGTTATCGTTGTTGCTCGGCGGCCTGCGATATCGTGAACAGCATTACAATATTCAGGGCGTCAATGCGTATCTCAACGTAATCATGGCTCTGGCTGTACTCGGTTTGGTGTTGCCAAATTTCACTACTTCGACCAGCGGACCAACGTTTTCCACGGAACAGGAAGTCTTTCTCACCACAGTATCGCTGTTACTTTACGGGATCTTTCTGTTGATCCAGACGCTGCGACATCGTGGCTATTTCTTGGATTCGACGCAAACCACGGGCAGACATTCGCTGCATCACGTACTTCAGACGCGTTCCACGGGTTTTCATGCACTGATGCTCCTTTCATATCTGGGCGTGGTAATTTTCCTCGCGGAGAAGTTCGCCATTCCTTTGGACAACAGCATCGAAAAATTTGGAATGCCGCAGGCATTCGGCGGCGCCATCATCGCTGCGCTGGTGCTCTCTCCGGAAGGGCTGGGAGGTATCACCGCCAGTCTGGAAAACCAACTGCAGCGTTCGATGAACATTTTGTTCGGCTCAGTACTGGCCACGATCGGGCTGACGATTCCGGCAGTGTTGATGATCGGAATGCTCACGAAACGGCCCGTGACACTCGGTCTGCCGGGCGGCAATCTGCCTCTGCTGCTCTTAACATTGGCTGTCAGTGTGGTCACGTTCACGAGCCGGAAAACCAATGTTTTACAAGGGTGCGTTCATTTGCTGCTATTCGCCGTTTTCGTGCTCCTGATTTTTGCGCCTTGAGCAGGCTCGGATCGCGCCAGTCAATCGGCGTATGAAGTCGTCGAGCGTGTGCTCGAATTCCCGAACTGTCACTTAAGCCTGTCTGTGCATCACAACCGCGTCCGGCCGTTCTTCAACGACCTTGAATCCGAATCGTTCGTAGAGACGCAACACCGGTTTCCCAGCAACGAAGCCAATCGATATCGCCGATTGATCGGGATTGGCGCGAACCAGTTGCGTCAGCAAAGCCGTGCCAATGCCATGCCTCCGGTGCTCCGACCTGACCGCTAGTGCAAGCTCTGGCGATGCGTCAGATTTTCCGGTCTGCCGTCGCAGCCAGACTGCGCCCAGCAAAGCTCCATTTTTTTTATCATGCGCAACGAATCCGGTATCGCCGCTACGGCCCCAACCCTCGACGTAGCGGGAGACTTCCGGACACCGCACGAGTTCCCGGGAAGGCACTGTGTGCTTGGTCGGAGACGATAACCCCTGACGCAACATCTCCCAGAGAATAGGTTCGTCTTGGGGTGTCAGCGGGCGAATCTCGTAATCCATCGGCAATGCAAAACAGGCCTTAATTATAGCCGCTAATCGCAATGACGAAACAGCGGAAGCAGCGCCACTTCAATGGGATTGGAGAGCGCACGCACAAACGACAGTGTGGCAAGGGGATATCGGACAAACGTCTTCCGCCATAATTTTCCAAAATGGGTGTTGACGAGCATTCGTTTCCAGTTAATTTATTTATCCCGCGAGAAGCGAGACTCCTAGACTTGGGAGTGCGTTCTACGTACATTTTGGGACTGCAAATTGGCTCAATTTTGTCCCGCTTGCCCGCCGTAGCTTTAGCGAAGGCGGGTCTATAAGCGATCAAAATTGAGGTTTTTTTTGCCTCGAATGGACGGAGGGACTGGTTCTTTGACATCTACATACAGGGTAGTAAGAAAATACAACTTTAAGAGCTGAGTCTGAAATGCTGTAGCGGCGGTCTCTGACCGTCGGCTGCAGGAGAGTTTCAGTTTATCAAATTTGATCCGGCAGTTGCCGGATCATCAGATTGATCAAGCTACAAAGAGCGCATCATGGATGCCTTGGTGCCAATAGGCGATGAAGGACGTGGCAAGCTGCGATAAGCTACGGTAAGCGGCAAACACGCTTTGACCCGTAGATTTCCGAATGGGGTAACCTGAGCGGGATAACACCTGCTCGAGTTCCTGTGAATCCATAGCAGGAACATCGCGACACCCGGCGAAGTGAAACATCTCAGTAACCGGAGGAACAGAAATCGAAAGAGATTCCGTCAGTAGTGGCGAGCGAAAGCGGAACAGGCTAAACCGGTCGATTTATCGATCGGGGTTGTAGGAGCCCGACGTGGTAGTGCAAAGGTTAGGTGAAGCTTCTGGAAAGCTGCGCCATAGAGGGTGAAAGACCCGTAACCGAAAGCCCGAGCACGCCTAGGGATTTCCTGAGTAATACGATGCACGTGAAACTTCGTATGAATCTGCGCCGACCACGGCGTAAGCCTAAATACTCATTGGCGACCGATAGTGAACAAGTACCGCGAGGGAAAGGTGAAAAGAACCGCTGCGAGCGGAGTGAAATAGTACCTGAAATGATGTGCTTACAAGGTGTCAGAGCCCGCAAGGGTGATGGCGTGCCTTTTGCTTAATGAGTCTGCGAGTTACTATCAGTGGCGAGCCTAAATTCTTCTGGAATGGAGGCGAAGCGAAAGCGAGTCCGAAATGGGCGATTTTAGTCGCTGGTAGTAGACCCGAAGCGGAGGTGATCTACCCATGAGCAGGATGAAGGTTGCTTAACCGCAACTGAAGGTCCGAACCCGTGACGGTTGAAAACGTCTGGGATGACTTGTGGGTAGGAGCGAAAGACTAATCAAACCCCGTGATAGCTGGTTCTCCCCGAAATAGCTTGAGGGCTAGCCTCGTGTGCTGACCTGCGGAGGTAGAGCACTGGATGAACTAGGGCCCATACCAGGGTACCGAACTCAATCAAACTCCGAATACCGCAGGGCGTAACACGGGAGTCAGTGCGTGAGGGATAAGCTTCACGCGCGAGAGGCAAACATGCCAGACCAGCAGCTAAGGTGCCCAAATACCGTTCAGTGGAAAGGATGTGAGGTTGCTTAGACAGTGAGGATGTTGGCTTAGAGGCAGCCATCATTTAAACAGTGCGTAATAGCTGACTCATCGAGCGATCTTGCGCCGATAATGATTGGCGATAAACGGTATACCGAAGCTCTGGACTTCAATGGAATTCGTTCCGTTGAATTGGTAGGGGAGCGTTCTTAATGCATCGAAGCGCAAGGGCAACCGAGCGTGGAGCGTTAAGAAGTGAGAATGCAGACATGAGTAGCGATAAGACAGGTAAAATTCCTGTCCGCCGTAAACCCAAGGTTTCCTGGGGAAGGTTCGTCCTCCCAGGGTTAGTCGGGACCTAAGTCGAGGCCGAAGGGCGTAGACGATGGACAGCAGGTTTAATATTCCTGCACCGGCTGTGGTTAAGCTCGGAAGTGACGTTTCTGTGGAAATGGGTCGCCGATTGAAAGTGGCGGTCTGCCCGCAAGGGCAAGGACGTGGAGGCCTCGGCTGAAGCGGATCCATTAAAGCAGGAACCGAGAAAAACTTCCGGGTGTTCCCATGGTTGCCCGTACCGGAATCCGACACAGGTGGGTGGGCATAAATATGCCAAGGCGCGTGAGTGAAACCTCGTTAAGGAACTCGGCAATCTAGCCCCGTAACTTCGGAAGAAGGGGTGCCGGCTCCATTTCGGTGATTCGGTGAAGAGGTTGGGCTGCGAAGCAGTCAAACCCTCGATCCAACATCGACAATCGGAGTCCCCCAGCATCGGTCGACAAGAGAGAGTCGCCGAAATGGAGCCGGTCGCAGTGAAATGGGTCAACCGACTGTTTACCAAAAACACAGCACTCTGCCAAGTCGTGAAGACGACGTATAGGGTGTGACACGTGACCAATGCGGAAAGATTACGGTGAGCGGTTAGAGGAGCAATCCTCGAAGCTGCGAGCCCAAGTCCCCGTGAATGTCGGCCGTAACTATAACGGTCCTAAGGTAGCGAAATTCCTTGTCGGGTAAGTTCCGACCTGCACGAATCGTGTAACGAGTTGACCGCTGTCTCAACGAGGAGCTCAGCGAAGTTGTAATGGCGGTGAAGATGCCGCCTACCCGCAGTAGGACGGAAAGACCCTATGCACCTTTACTACACGCTGTTACTGTCGTTTCGGTTTCGATGCTTAGCGTAAGTGGGAGACTTTGAAGCGGCCCTTTTGGGGGTCGCAGAGTCGACAATGAAACACCACCCTTCGGTACTGGGACGACTAACCTCGGCCCGACAACCGGGAGAGGGACACTGGCAGCCGGCTAGTTTTACTGGGGCGGTATCCTCCCAAAGAGTAACGGAGGAGGTACCAAGGTTGGCTCAACCTGGTTGGCAATCAGGTGTCGAGTATATGGATATAAGCCAGCTTAACTGTGAGAGACACACCTCGAGCAGATACGAAAGTAGGTCCAAGTGATCCGGTGGTTGAATGTGGAATTGCCATCGCTCAACGGACAAAAGGTACGCTAGGGATAACAGGCTGATCCTGCCCAAGAGCTCATATCGACGGCAGGGTTTGGCACCTCGATGTCGGCTCATCACATCCTGGGGCTGGAGAAGGTCCCAAGGGTCCGGCTGTTCGCCGGTTAAAGTGGTACGCGAGCTGGGTTCAGAACGTCGCGAGACAGTTCGGTCCTTATCCACTGTGGGCGCAGGAGATTTGAGGGGTTCAGACCTTAGTACGAGAGGACCGGGTCTGACGAACCGCTGGTGTTCCAGTTGTCGTGTCAACGGCAGCGCTGGGTAGCTATGTTCGGAAAGGATAAGCGCTGAAAGCATCTAAGCGCCAAGCCTGTCCCAAGATGAGATCTCCCTGAAGGGTCGTGGTAGACCACCACGTTGATAGGCTCCGGGTGCAAGCACAGTAATGTGTTCAGCTCAGGAGTACTAATAACCCGTTCGGCTTGATCTTTTACTTTTCTGTTACGCTGTAGTCCCGCAGCCGCGGGATTGCAGCAAACAGAGGAGACAAAAGATCTCAAATAAAACGAAGCTCGTTAAGTTGCGTGAATCGCTAAAACGTGAATGGTGAATCGGAAATATTTCCCGATTTACGATGTAACGAATCTCGAATCACGTTCTTCTTCCTGTATGTAGATGCCAGGGAACTGGTGTTCTTTGAAAGATAGAAATCGTAAATCGTCAAAACGTGAATCGCGAATCGTTGCAGCCACGGCGCTGGGCGCCGTCTCGCGATGTAACAACGTAACCAATCTCGAATCACGCCGCCAGACCCAGCCATTTGCTTTCAAGTAGCTGGGTCTGGTGACAATAGCGCAGTGGCACCACCCGTTTCCATTCCGAACACGGAAGTGAAACGCTGCAGCCCCGATGGTAGTACGGCGACAGGCCGTGCGAGAGTAGGACGTCGCCAGAGTAAAAACCCCGCCGGTTTTCCCGGTGGGGTTTTTAGTTGCATCGACGCAATCAGCCGTAAATGCCCCGTTAGGCTTACCGCGGGATTGGAGGACACTCAGCACTTTCGTAACGGCACCGCCGATCTCAGCGGATCTTCGCCAAAATCATAGCGCTAGCCGCCAATCCAAGCAGCACCGTTGTTTTCGTCACGCTTGGTTCGCGAGCGAGTCAATCGCCTTCCACTCTTCTGCGCTCAACTGTATTTTCCGCGCCGCCATGTTTTCTTCCAAGTGCACGAGGGAGGACGTCCCCGGAATTGGCAGCATTACCGGGGATCGATGCAACAACCACGCCAGGCCCAGTTGATAAATGGTCACGCCGTGATCTTTCGCAAACTTTTCCAAGGCGGCGCTGGTCATTCCTCTGGTCCCACCAACCGGCGCCCAAGGCATGAAGCCGATCTGTTCTTTTTCGCAATATGAAAGGGTGTTGTCCCATTTTCGGTCGGTGCTGTTATAGCGGTTCTGCACGGTTACGATCGGCACGATTTTGCGCGCGCGCTCGACTTGCTCGGGTGACACTTCGGATAATCCGATGTGACGGATCTTACCGGCACTCTGCATTTCCTTGAGCGCGCCTAGCGATTCTTCCATCGGTACCTTGGGATCGACGCGATGGAGTTGGTACAGATCGAGGCGTTCGAGTTTTAGACGCTTCAGACTTTTATCGACACATCGCTTGAGATATTCGGGCCGGCCGTCTGGCACCCACTGGTTAGGGCCGGGTCGCGTGTTACCTCCCTTTGTCGCAATGACGAGTCCTTTTGGGTACGGATACAGCGCTTCTGCAATGAGTAATTCATCAGTTTCGGGTCCATACGCATCCGCCGTGTCGATCAAGTTCACACCAAGTTCGACCGCACGTCGCAAGACTTTGAGCGCGTTCTCGCGGTCTGGCGGCCAGCCCCAGATTCCTTCGCCCGTCAGACGCATCGCACCGAATCCGAGTCGATTGACCCTCAGATCGCCACCGATGCTGAAAGTGGAGTTATCACCGAGCGCTGCAGCCGCGAAGACCGTGGCCGCTCTTCCGGCCAGAAGCGACGCTCCGCCCGCCAGAGTTGCGCGAAGAAACAGTCGTCGGCTCATCGCGCTGCCAACTCGCTTGCGGGTTCTTCCAAAAGCTTCCTTATTCATACGACGGAACGTAATTGCAGACAGAGGCTTTTCACTAACGAAGTTCGAGCTCACCTCGGAGGCATTTGAGGCCGTATCGCCGTGAATGAAGTCTAACCCAGTCGTTTTGCATCCGCATAATCCTCGGTAAGCTGTCTGTATGCTAACGAGTCAGAAAGTGATCGATGCTATTAATGAGCAAATCGGGTATGAATTCAGCGCGGAGCTGCAGTATTACGCGATCGGGGCGCATTTTGCGACCGAGGCGCTGCCGCAATTGTCCCAGCATTTTTTTCAGCAGGCCGAGGAAGAAAAAGGACATGCACTGCGCTTCATCAAATACATTGTCGATGCCGGCGGTCGCGTGGTGATCCCGGCGATCGATGCGCCAAAATCAAAATTCAAGACTCCGCGTGACGCGGTGAAACTTTCGCTCGACCAGGAAATTCACGTCACTCAGCAGATCAATGGGCTCGTCGAACTCGCCCGAAAGCAGAACGACTACATCACGATTAATTTTCTCCAGTGGTTCCTAACCGAGCAGCTGGAGGAAGTCTCGTCGATGGACAATCTGCTCAAGATCATCGAGCGCGCCGGGAACGATTTGCTTCAAGCCGATGAATATCTCGCTCGCGTCGGGCTGAGAACGATGCCCGAACCACCGAAGCAATAGCAACGTCGTCCGAGGCGGGCTGGCCCTATTGCTCCATTTGCCGCTGAGAACCGCCGGCTAGTGCAGTGACCGCCATAAAGCGGAGGCTGGTATGACCTTCATAGATCATTTTTCGAAGCAAGCCGCTGATTACGCGAAATTTCGACCAGGCTACCCGCCGGAACTATTCGCTTATCTCGGGAGGATCGCGCCGAGTCGTCAGCTCGCGTGGGATTGCGGTACGGGAAACGGACAAGCGGCAGTCGCATTGGCATCAGTATTCGCCCGCGTGATCGCGACCGATGCAAGTGAGAAACACATCTCAGAGGCCCAACCGCACGAGCGCGTCGAGTATCGTGTCGCCCCCTCAGAAAACAGCGGCATCCAATCAGGGACGATTGATCTGATCATGGTCGCGCAAGCATTGCACTGGTTCGATCTGGGCCGCTTTTACGCGGAAGTGCGGCGAGTATTAAAACCTGACGGCGTCCTCGCTGCGTCGGCTTACAACTTGTTGCGCATTGAACAGGCGATCGATGAGGTGGTAAATCGATACTACTATGAAGTGGTCGGACCTTTCTGGCCGCCGGAACGCAGGCTCATCGAGCAGTTCGCCGATCTTTCCTTCCCGTTTCGAGAGATCGATCCGCCGAAATTCGAAATGACAGCATCATGGGATCTGGATCAACTGGTGGGCTACCTTCTAACGTGGTCATCGACTCAGCGGTTCATCGCCGCGAAAGGTGAGGATCCGATGAAAGAAATTAGCGATGAGCTCCACACTGCGTGGGGAACTCCGGACCAAACGCGAAATGTCAGCTGGCCACTAACGTTGCGTATTGGGGTAAATGACACGCCGTGATGTAAACTCATGCTGTTCGAACTCGAAGTTCAACCAGAACGCTTAACACAGTAGCCGCTGGAGTAAAATCTAGCCTAACGAGGCCGCGAAGTAAAAGCTTGCGCTCGATCGGTGTTTGGGAATTTAATGGAAGGATGAAAGCAAAAATCTTCACATGCACAGTCGTTGTCGGATGCATGTTGGGCAGCATGGCATTCGGGCAAACGCTCACAATCGCAGGCAATGTGTGCTCATGCGATAGCAAACAGATCACCATCCAAGAAGGAACACACTACTGGATCGTGCAACGCACACGAGACACATCCGTCAGCGGCACGTGTTCGCCTGGTTCTACCGTGACCGTCCAGTGTAAGTCACCTGACGCGCAAAGGAAAGAAGGCCCTTGCCCGGGGGGGACAAGCCCGACGCCGGCATCGGGAGCGCGGTAAGCAAAACAATCTGAGATCAAGTGAACCCGATTGAATCGGGAGACGGCGACGGCGCCTCGCCAGATACGGCGCGTACCAACGACCTGAAACAAGCGGGCGCTGCCCGTGTCGCATTTCGCTTCGGATCGTGCCGAATCGGATTTGGAAAAGCGCTTGAATAGAAACAGCCGGAGGGAGTCTAATCGACACATGAAAATAAGATTGCCACTCAGTTTGTTGGCCGCAGCGAGTCTGGCGCTCAGCAGCGCTTTTGCCGCGGGTTCAAAAACCTATCAAGTGACCGGACCAGTGCTCGAGGTCACCGACTCAATGATTGCGGTCCAGAAGGGAAAAGACCGCTGGGAAATCAATCGTGACGCCAATACGAAAGTCACAGGCGACCTTAAGGTCGGCGAGAAAGTGACTATCACTTATACGATGAGCGCCACAGAGGTTGAAGTAAAAGCCGGCAAGGGTGGGAAGAAACAAGCAGCCAAGCCTGCGCCAACGCCATAAACTGAGAACGACTAAATTGCCGGATGCGCTTTGCGTGTCCGGCGATTATTGTTGTAGCCACGTCGCTGTGCGACGTCCCGATAGGGCCAGCATGGCCGTATCTACAGCTATTTTCGCCGCCTGCTGCTGCCAAGAATTCCGCCGAGCAGGCCGCGAGCGATTTGCCGGCCGATTGAGCTGCTCGCGGCGCGCATCGCGCTCTTCGCCATCGAAGTCGCAAGCGAATCATGAACAGCGCCGCGCGGACCGATAGTGGGCTGAAACGCAGCAGTGACAGTTCCCAAAGCCTCCGCGAGCACCGACGATTGCGGCCGTTCAGGCGTCGACTCCGTTTCCGTGACCGCCGGCCCGCCGGCGCTTTGGGTTTTCTCCCCTGCTCGCGCCAGCAATTTTTCGTAAGCCGATTCCCGATCAATAGCCTTTTCGTAGCGACCGGCGAGCACCGAGGAATTGATGATTTGCTGCCGCTGATCCGGTGTAATTGCGCCGACCTGACTTCGTGGCGGAACAATTTTGGCGCGCTCGACAATTTGCGGACTGCCATTTTCATCCAGCATCGATACAAGCGCTTCGCCCACAGCGAGCTCGATGAGCACAGTTTCAATCTTTAGCTTCGGATTTTGCCGAAAAGTTTCGGCGGCGGCTTTTACGGCCTTCTGATCGCGTGGGGTGAATGCGCGGAGAGCATGTTGCACGCGATTACCGAGTTGGCCAAGAACCACCTCTGGAACATCGAGCGGATTTTGGCTGACGAAATAAACGCCCACGCCTTTGGAGCGGATCAGCCGGACCATCTGCTCGATTTTTTGTTCGACTGCAGGCGCGATGTCAGTGAAGAGCAAATGCGCTTCATCAAAAAAGAAGACCAGCTTCGGTTTTTCGGGATCGCCGACTTCAGGAAGATTCTCGAACAACTCCGATAGCATCCAGAGCAGAAACGTCGCGTAAACTTTTGGCGATTTTTGCATCAGCTTATCAGCAGCGAGAATGTTGACGACGCCGCGCCCATCTTGCGTCTGCATCAAATCTTCGAGATTAAGCGCGGGCTCACCGAAAAATTTGGCTGCTCCCTGCGATTCCAGCGCGAGTAGGTTGCGCTGGATCGTTCCGGCGCTGGCAGCCGAGACATTTCCGTACTGCGTTTTGAATTGATCTGCGTCGTCCGCGACGTACTGCAACATTGCGCGCAGATCCTTGAGATCGAGAAGGAGCAAACCATTATCGTCGGCGATCTTAAAGACCATGTTGAGCACACCCGCCTGCGTGTCATTCAATTCGAGTAAGCGTCCGAGCAGCAGCGGCCCCATTTCTGAAACAGTCGCGCGAACGGGGTGGCCTTGCTCACCGAACACATCCCAGAACACCACGGGGCAGGCTTCGCCGGTGAAATTGGCGATCTTAAGTTCCTTCGCGCGTTCGACGACCTTCGGATTGTCTGCGCCAGGCTGGCTTAATCCAGCGAGATCGCCTTTGACGTCAGCCATGAAAACCGGCACGCCCCGCGCACTGAAATTTTCCGCCAGCGTTTGCAGCGTGACTGTTTTCCCCGTGCCCGTGGCGCCGGCGATCAATCCGTGGCGGTTCGCCATTTTAGGCAGCAAAAAGATCGGTTCATTCGATTGTGCGACGAGGATCGGTTCGTTAGGCATAAAGTGTCGATTGTTAAGCTGTTCGTTTGCGCCAGGCGCCGAGAACGAAGCCGCTGATCGAGAAAGCGATAAATGGCCGGCCCATGTCGATCAAGATTAGCGGCCAGGGATTCGTCTCAAAGGCGGAGAACACGGCGATCGTGGAGAATTCCACAAACAAGAATGCGAACCAGCAAGCGAGTGCGATTTTCAGACCGGCGACTGCATCGGTTGCATTCAGTCGCCCGATCAGCCACGCGAGCGCGTAATTCACGATGATCGCCGTCACAATTGCGAACACGTATGCGCCGACATTATGGGTTCGCTCGATGTCGGTCATCGTGCGTGCGTGCAGATTTAACCACTTCTCACCGAACACGGCGTACCATCCCCAACCGATGAGAAAATGAACAATGACGAGAATCCAAACGGCCAGATGATTGATCTTAGTGTTCACGAAAGTTTTGGCGGATTATCCCAGAGTCGAAAATTCAGTTGCAAGGAGATTTCGGCGTGGATCGCTTGCCATGCAACCCTCGACGCGCCCTTCTCGTCCCGAAGCCAGGGCGACATATTGAATTAATGCATCGATTTCCAAGGAAGGCTGGTAGCTGGCAAATCAGTAGAGATAAGGCTTAGAGAGTGGAAATGCATTCTTGATGAGTTCGACGCGCGGTTTCGCGTCATCCGCAACAACCACTTCCACTACATCGAACCGGAAAAGAATGTCCGGGTTATCAATCATTCGCAACCACGCCAATGCGCCGCGCGAAATTCGCTTTTGTTTTTCTCGATCAACGGCCGATATGGGTCTGCCGAAGTCTTCGCGCGCGCGCGTTTTCACTTCGACGAACACCAGCGTGTCGTTATCGCGACAGACGACGTCGATCTCGCCGCCACTGCGTCCGCGGAAATTGCGGAACAGGATTTTGTAACCGCTACGTCTCAGATATCGGCATGCTAATTTCTCGCCGCGCGCCCCGCGCCGGAGATGACCTGATTTGGACGATTTCTTCCAAGGCAAGAAACGGTTGCGCCACCGGCTCGAAAGACCGGCGATGGATCGGGCAAGGGCCGAATTCATGAAGCTTCAGCAGATGTAGTTCTGTCCCGTAACCTTTGTGCTGACCGAAGCAATAGTGCGGGAATTGCGCGCAAAAGTCACGCATGATCCGGTCCCGCGTGACCTTCGCGATCACGCTCGCCGCCGCGATGCTCAAGCTGATGCAATCGCCATCGATAATTGCCGTCTGCGGCACTGGAAAAGGAATCACAGGCAGACCATCGATTAAAACGTGATCAGGAGGTTCGAGCAATGCTTCGATCGCCAGGCGCATGGCCCGATGGCTCGCGCGCAGGATATTGACGCGATCAATCTCAACAGAATCAACAATTCCGACGGTCCATCTGATTTCAGGAGTCGAAACAAGCTCGCAATAGATTTCCTCGCGTAATTCCGGCGCAAGCTGCTTGGAATCGTTCAGACGCCGGTGCCGAAATTTTTCCGGGAGAACTGTAGCAGCAGCAACGACCGGTCCGGCCAACGCGCCCCGCCCGGCTTCGTCAATTCCCGCGATGCGCAAGATTCCCGTGACGCGGAGCTTTTTCTCGTAACGAAATCCGCACCGCCGATACATCGCCGCAAATCATTGTCAGATTTGCGTAAGTGACAAGTGACATGTGACGAGTGACCGGAAAAATGCTGGTAGGGCGCGTCACTCCGTGCGCGCCGAACGGACGGCACCAAGACTGCCGTCGCTAACGAAAAGCGCTTCACTCCCTAACTGCTGTCGCTTCCTTGCCTTTCCGAGTGCGGAGGTAATTGAGCTTCGCGCGACGCGCACGACCTTTTTGTTCCACTTCCAGTTTCGCAATCCGCGGCGAATGCAGCGGAAACACCCGCTCCACGCCTTCGCTGTACGAGATCCGCCGCACTGTGAAACTTTCATTGAGGCCGCGGCCCTTGCGGCCGATCACTATGCCGGAAAAGATCTGGATTCGTTCCTTGTCGCCTTCCACGACTCGCGTGTGGACTCGCACACTGTCGCCAACAGAAAAGGCGGTAATATCGCTTTTCTGCTGCTCTTTCTCGATGGTATCGATGACCTGGTTCATAAACTACTCGCCAGCCGCGCGGCTGCGGGCGCACACTCTCATTCAGAGGCACGGGTTTTGCAACCCGAAATCCCAAAGCATCCGAGCACGAGCACGGACCACCTACGCGAGCGGAACAATATGCGGAAATTATCTGTGAAAATCTGTGGAATCTGTGGCTAATTCCGATTCTGTCGGCGCCCGTAGCTCAACTGGATAGAGCGTTGGCCTCCGGAGCCAAAGGTTGTGGGTTCGACCCCCGCCGGGCGCATTCCCTCTGAAAATGCAGTTTAACTAGGTAACATGGCCTCTGTAATGCCAATTTTTAGTTTACGCATGTTTACCAAGAGCACGGAGAACATGACCACGGCAGTAATGTTCCGGCTGGTATCGGGGCATTTCCCGACGATTCTCGCGGACGAATGCGGCAAGTGGAGTTTTCGCCGCGAAAGGTGTGGTGACCGCCCTCGGAAAAACACCGGCCAGCCGTTTGCGAGGAATTGGTCTACGGGTCGAAGTCACTTCCCGCCGAACTACTCGGCATTTAGGAAGCGGAATCGTTTTGGGTCCCAATCTATGCGATCTGGAAGAATTGTGTGTCCCTGCCCTGCCACCTTCAACAACCTACAAGGCGAGAACGCCATTGTTCAAATTGGCGTCCGACGTAAAAATTCCTCAGCCGCGACCGTCGCACCTTTTTAAGCCGCTCCACCGGAATCAGTTTTGTCCAGTCGAAGCGGCTTTCGGCGGGAATCCGACTAGCTATTGGCGATTCACTAAGCTTCAGAACCCGTTGAATGCTCCGAAACGATTCCTTGGCGGCTGCGTCGGTTTCGTCGGCGGCTCTCAGTTGAGCGGCCAAAAAACGTGGGACGCAAATCCTGAGAATCTGAACATGTCTCGCGTCGTTACGCTCATCTTGTTCCAACTCAACAAGATTGTGAAGTTTGGCCTTTAGTGTGGTTATGGGATCGGCAAAATAAACCGTGACCTCGCCGACGGTAAATGGAATGGCGTTCCGTGTGATTTCATCGTTGGTCACCCCGCGAACCTCGCGCAAGAACTGAACTGAACGTATAACATTCCCGGTCTCGACTTTAACGTTCGCGACTACGGGTGAAGCACCACTTTTGTGCTTGGTGGGCTGTTCGACCTTCGCATGTGTTTTTTCTGCCAGCTGAATTGCATCCGCGATAGTGCCGAACAAATCCAGATCACGGCTTGTAAAGGGACGCAACGGCGCAAGCCTCGGCTCGTCTTTTGAATATCTATCTGCCCAGAAATTGACGGCTTGTCCCGCTACAACGACAAGCCGGTCAGTGGCTTTAGAGTAGATAAGCTCCAAAAGAGCTTCAGCATCGGCTAAAATGTTGAAGTCGGCGTTTGCCGGCACTTAAACGTACGCGTAAGCAGATCGACGAGTAGCGACGCGATAACTTCGCGCATCCGCGACGCATGAGTTTCTCGCTTGAAGCTGATGCTTCGTCATACGATGCTCGGCAAGACTGCGGTCGTCTTCAAGGCGTTCGCGAATCTTGCGATTGACGAGAGCCTTGAAGCTTACTGGTATGACATTCGGCCGCTTCATACGAAACACTTCACCACTTAACGGATTAGTTGTCCAATAGTTTTAGAAATTGTTTTAGAAATTCCCCCCTCCCCTGGCGGCAAGATGTCGTTGCTATCCCAAAAGAAGGTGATTTTGCGGCAACAAAACGGCAACGAGAGCCATGCTGCCTAGCATATCGTTGGCCTCCGGAGCCAAAGGTTGTGGGTTCGACCCCCGCCGGGCGCATCCCCCATGAAATCGGAAAAACTGTCCCGCTACGGCCTTGTTTTTGACAACCTTCTCGTGAGCAGGAACCGGAACAACCGATGACTTCCTTGCAGACTGGAAGAAAGATGCTCAGTCATTCGCTAGGCGTCGCTCCGCTCCGTAAGGGAACACTTCTGGAATTTCGCCTCCCCTGATTTGGTGCTGGATGGCGCGCCAGAAATCGGCCGCAAAAATCTCGCGGTGATGTTCCCGCAGCGCGGCCAAGGCCGGCTCTGGGAAAGACAGGAATTGCAAAAATTCCTCTGGAAAAACGTCGTTCTCACGCACCGAGAACCAGGGTTCAGCGGCGATTTCTTCCTCCTGAGTCCGCGCTTCCGGCAGTTTGCGAAAATTGCAATCGGTAAGGAAACAAAGCTCATCGTAATCGTAAAAGACGACGCGCCCGTGCCGGGTCACGCCAAAATTTTTCGTGAGCAGATCACCTGGGAAAATATTGGACGCAGCAAGGTCCTTGATTGATTGCCCGTAATCGCGCCCGGCAGCCGCGGTTGCCTCCGCGTCGTTTTCCCGGAAAAAAAGATTGAGCGGACGAAGACGACGCTCGACATAGGCATGCACGATGATGACATCGCCGCCCTCCATCTTCACAACCGAAGCGGCATCGCGCATAAGCTCGGCCAGTAGCTCAGGGTCGAACCGGGCCCCGGGAATGCGCAGATGTTCGAACTCGTGCGCTTCGACTAATCGTCCCGCGCGGTCATGTTCGAAAACCAATCGATAGCGCCGCCGCACATCCTCGCGGGTGCTATCTTTCGGCAAATCAAATCGATCTTTGATCAGTTTAAAAACGACATCGTAGCTCGGTAGCGTAAAGACGCTCATTACCATTCCGCGAGCTCCTTCGGCCATGACGAAACGATCGCTCGACTTGCGCAGGTGGGCGATAAAATCGCGGTAAAATTCTGTTTTACCGTGCCGATGAAAACCGATGGCGTTGTAAAGATCAATCAACCGTTTCCGCGGCATCAATTGCTGAAGATAACGCACAAGCCGATTGGGACATTCAACCGCCACCCGAAAATAAGAGCGGGTAAACGAAAACAAGATCGCAAGGTCGACATCTCCATGCAGCAGCGCATCTAGCGTAATGCCGCGCTCATTTTCGTGACGAAGACAAAGCGCAACGGGTAAGGGCACCTGTCCTTCACCT
>CAWHFD010000012.1:0-258147 GCA_963828355.1 uncultured Verrucomicrobiae bacterium
CCGGGAAAACGATTAGCTCTGCGCCAGCTGCTTTGGCACGCCGGGAAAACTCATCAGCTTTGGACAGATTCGCTTCCGGATCACCGAGCGAACAGACAATTTGGGCGACTGCGACTTTCATTGATCATAACAAATATCGCGCAGCGAGTGCCGCTACGGCCAGTTAAATATAACAGCGAGCGGTGCAGCCACGGCCCGTGGGCCGTCTAAGCGCTGTGAAGCGCAAAATGCAGGGATAAACCGGCCACAGGCCGGTGGCTACAGGATTCTTGAATCGTTACGCAGCAATCGGACGGCGGTAGCCAAAAAATTCGCGTTTCCTGATGATGTGGGCCACTTCCGGTGGAACCATCTGCTCCCATCTGATGTCCCCGGATTGCAATTTCGCAAGCACGTCCGGCGGATGAATTTGCAAATACTCGGGATGATACTCGGTGATCTCCTGGACATATTGATTGTCGATCAGATACTGGAATAACGAGCGAAGATTGCGGGCGACTTTGACCTGTGTTGCGGTCACGACCTTTCCAGTCGCGTTATCGACCATTGGATAGACGTAAAGTTTTAATCCTCCTTTAAACATCCTGCCCAGCGCTTCGAGAATTCCACCTTCCAGGTGCGTATAATATTTCTCATTGAAAATTTCGATGAGACTGGGCACTCCCATGACAAGGCCGATCGCGCGGTTGGTGTAACGAAAGAGATATCCTGCGAGTCGATAATACGCGCCGAACTTCGAGATCAAGACGGTTCGTCCCAGCGCACGGAGAATGTCCACACGAGCGAGAAAATCCGCGTGATCAACCTGGCCGTTCGCCACTAAATTCTCGAGCGTCATTTCCATGAGGAGGACAACCTCATCGTCCGAGCAATCGCATTGCGTTAGAAATACGCGGCGGGCGCCGTCGAGCATATCATTCGTGGCGTGTGTGACAGGCCGAAAACTCCCACGCTCGACCAGGATTGCTTTTTTGTGAAAAACTTCGGCAGGCTGAACAGTTTCGCCGTCCGCCATGAACATCACCGCATCGGTCAGACTCTGGCTGACCAACTGCAAACTCATCAATCGATTGTCTACGTTTTGAAATACCGGCCCGGAAAATTTGATCATATCCACTTCGATCCGCCCCGGTGGGAGATTCTCCTGAAGCGATGAAATCAATTTTTCCGGCTGGCGACTGTAAAATGCGCCATGGAGAAGATTCACACCGATGACGCCCAGAACTTCCTGTTGGTCAACGTTTGCCTCGTCGAGTAACCGGACGTGGACAATGATCTGGTTTGGTTGTCCACGGGGTTGGGATTGAAACCGCACGCCCAGCCATCCGTGCGATTCATTGCGCTCTTTGAAATTTCGCGCGGCCACCGTGTCTGCGAAGACAAAAAAAGTCTTTTCGGCCCCAAATTTCCGGTCGAGCCGTTCGATGAGAAGAGTGTATTCGTGGTCCAGCATTGTCTGTAGCCGAATACGGCTGACATAGCGTTGCGCGGATCCATAAATCGTGTCGCTGAATGTCATGTCGTAGGCGGACATCGTCTTGGCGATGGTCCCCGCCGCGCCGCCGACGCGAAAGAATCTGCGTGCTACTTCCTGACCCGCCCCAATTTCTGCGAAGGTCCCATACCTGGACGAATCCAAATTGATGTGGAGGGCTTTCTCGTCAGTGCCGATCTCCATCTGTGGATTCATATGATTTCTCTAAGATCAATTAGCAACCGCTGCAAACGGCGGTGCTGTTCCAGGAGCGGGCCCCTTGCCTGTCCGTCGTAACCTTCGCGAAAACGGGGAGCAGCCATCGATTTAAACGCTGACAGATGGGAAACCGCCATTCCTTCAAAATCGGCAGACTGGAGACCGCCGCTCCGTGGGGCGTGGAAGCGAGTTACAGCCGCACTGGTTCGGCGTCCTTCGCCGGAATCCAACCCCGCAAGTCATTCGGCAGCGCGGCGTATATCCAATTGCCGCGAGTGTTCAAAATTTTAATTTCGCTGCCCGGCGGTAACGCGAGAACACTGTTGGCCGTGTCTGCTGTAGCGAGGCGCGCCTGCACATCCTTACCCGTGACAATTGCCAGCGCGCGCCCCTCGTTGCCGTGCTCCAGTGTGTAAAGCGCATACACGGCAAAAGCGCACACGAGCAGGCAACACGTTGATAACGCCATGAGTGCCGTCGATCGGCGGCGCGCGAACATCACCGCAGCAACTGCAAAAATCATGAGCCAGAAGGCTGCAGCTGCCACGACGCTGTACTGGTTGGCACTCGCAAATCGGAGGTAACGCTCCCACTGGCTTGGTTGCAGCTCCAGCGCGCGCGCTTCGTCACGTGCAATCTGCAAATTGGCTGTGGCCTCCGGATGGTGTTGGTCCAATGCAAGCGCACGCTCGTAATTCAAAATCGCGCGCCCAAAATTCTCCGTCCGGAAATATGCATTGCCGAGGTCGTAGAACAGATTCGCGTTCCATTGACCTGCGTGAACCAGTGCCTCATAGCCGGCGGTAGCTTCCTTGAAATGTCCCTGGGCGTATTCCTCGTTCGCTTTGGCGAATTGCGGATCCAATTGCGCAAACGCAACCGAGGCGATCCCGAAAATCAGGCAGAAAAACAGAGCACTCGTTCGCCTACTCGTCATCCCGAGCGAAGCAAAGCCGGGTCGATGGATCCCGCAGAAAAACCCTTCGGCAAGACCACGGGATTGAAAGCCGGGACTCGCGGCCTTCGTCCGCCGCGTTGCAGCCTCGGCTCCTCTCGGAATGACGGCAAAAGAGTTCATTTCAAATTTTCAATCAACTCCAGCACGTCGCGCCGGCTTTCCGGGGAGATTCTTCCCGGACCGTTATGCGTTCCGCTGTATTGCCACTCATCGTTTTGCTCGAATAAACGGCGAAGACGGTCGCGCGAATCGGTATCCAGCTTGAAAGTATTGGCGGCGGTCTCCGCGTCCACTACGTTTGGATCGATCCCACGGTTGCCGGAGGCGAGGGCGGCTTTTAGCCGAACCACTCGCGACGCTTCGGCGTAATATTCCCGCGGAGATGCGTCATCACGGCGCAATTTGTGCAGCAACTCGGCTGCTTCATGTTGCAGCGCGGCGATCCGACGCGCCTGACGATTGTCGAGTCTCGCTCGCCGAATCTTCCAGCCCGCGAAGATGAGCAGCGCAGCCAGCGGAACTGATTGCGCCGCCCAAAAGATGTGACGCGTGTACATCGGCTCGAACGATTCCACTGTGCGAGACGGCGCTGTTAGTTGATACAGAATATCCTGCGGTCTGGTTGCGGTCGCGACCGGCGGGCGCGCGTGCGCTGCGCTAGCGGGCGGCGATAACGGCGGCTGAGCGGCCATGTTCGGCGCGGGTTGACCGCCCTCAACAGTTATTGCCACCGATTCACTGCGCAGCGTCATATATTTCTCCTTCGCCGGATCAAAATAAGAGAACGCGAGCACTGGCAAAGTTTGCTTTTTCTCGTTAGGCGAAAGCACCATTTCAAACGTTTTGGTGCCGCTTATCCCGACCTCATCATCCTGGGTGAACTTTGAGGAGGGAGGATATTTATGCCAGCCGCGCTCATCCTCGATCATGGGGGCATTGACTCGATCGAAATTGCCGCGTCCCGAGATCGTCGTTGTGACAGTGATCGGATCACCCACTTGCACGTTCTTCGGCTTCGCGTCGGTTGCCATGGTAAAGCTCCCAATTGCCCCTGAAAAACTCGGTGGCGCGTTCGGTGGCAACGGCTTCACCTCGAGGGCTACGGGCTCGCTGCTGATTTGTATGTCCCGACGCTCGCCGAGTTGGGCAAATGGATTCGAAAAAAACGGATCCGAAAATGGATCATCCTGATCGAACAGATCGAAGGGCGAACGCGAACGGGGCGCGTTTCGTCTTCGCGGAACGACGACCTGGGCTTTTGCCTTCGCCGGCCCGATTTCAAATTTCCCGGCTCGCGCCGCAGTAATTGCCGTTTTAAACGTGACCACTTCGTAAGGTCTGCCGTTGATGGTCTCCAGATTTTGTGACGATTGCTGCAGTTTCTGAGCAGTAAATCCTTGCCCCGTAATTTCAGGCGGCTCGACCAGTCTGGGATGAACACGCGCATCAAATCCCATCCGGATTTGAACGGGCACGATCTCGCCCACATAGGCGGTCTTATTTGGGACGATTAACTCGGCGAAAACCATATCGCCGGCGTTAGTGGACTGGGTTTGCGCACCGCGACTCGGCCGCGTGGCAGTCGGCCGCCCGGGCGAATCGGCGACGTTTAGGACAAGTTCAGGAGTCCTGAGGGTCTTGCCGCCTGCGAAAACCGTCTGCGGCGGAATGATGAATCGTCCGGCTTTCAGCGGCAGGATCGTGTAGTTGTAGGTCACGCTCGAGCTGGTCGCGAAGTTGCGCATTTCGAATTGTCGTGATGTTCCGGTGGAGTGGATCTCCAAACCATCAATTGAAATCTCTTCCGGCGGTCGCGCATCTCCCGGGCCCGTGACCTTGATTTGCAGCTCCACCGTTTCGCCTACAGCGGTGTCCGAATTGCTCAACACCGCCGTCACGCTGGGCGGATCGGCAAACGCACCTTGCACGCACGTCAGTGTTACAAAAACTGCGGTTAAGATTCGTTGAAACATCGTAAAGTGTCGTTAGCTCGTCATTTCGAGCGAAGGCAAGGAATCCCGTGGCATAACCGAGGAATAAATTCACGGGATGTCTCGACTTCGCTCGACATGACAAATATTCCTACCAGTCGTTATAGACATGGCGCCTTACTTTACGTTCATCAAGTCGGACCCGCGCCTCTTCGTCCTTCATCGATTCAAGCAGCGCCAGCGCCTGGCGTTCGCTCATCTGGCCCTCCTTCTCCTGTTCGGCCTCTCCCATTTGTTCGTTCTTATCGCCGGGCTTTTGTGACGTATCTCCTGCAGCGCCTTTGACTTCGCCAGCGAATTTCTTCTGCGGCGACGCCCCCGGCGTAGGCGACGCGTTATCGTTTTCGCCTTCTCCTGGCGATGGCGATGGTTTGTCATTTTCTCCTTCACCGGGACTGGGTGATTGCTCAGCTTGCTGTTCGCCCGGCGAAGGCGAAGTTTGATTTTGCTGCTGCTGGTCCGCGCCTGGCGAGGGAGATGGAGTTTCACCAGGTTGTTGTTTCTTTTGGGGCTCGTTCTTAGCCTGAGCCTGATCTTTTTGCTGTCGTTCTTTTTGTTCTTTGTCGTTGCCCGACTGGTTTTGTGCCTGCTGATTTTGTGACTGCTGCTGGTCCTTTTGGTTTTGCTGGCTTTTGCTCTGCTGTTGTTGTTGCTGCTGCTGCTGCTGTTGTTGATCCTGTTTTTGGTCTTTCTGCTGCTGATCTTTCTGTTGTTGCTGTTGGTCCTGGTTCTGCTGATTCTGCTGCTGATTTTGTTTGTTCTGGTTATTCTTTTGTGGCGGGCTTGGGGAGGGAGAGGGTTGTTGCTCTTGCTTCTTGTTTTTTAACTCGTCGATTTTTCTTTTGACATATTCGTAGTTGTCCTTTGCCTCCTTGTTCTGTGGATCGAGCTTGAGAGTTTGCTCGTAATGGTCGAGGGCATTTGTCCAGTCGTTTAGTTTCTTGTCGTCGTTCTTCTGCATTTCGCCGTGCTGATACAGAGTGTTGCCGAGATTGTAATGCCCCTTGCTCTGCAAGCCGGCGTCAGGCGCGAGCAACGCCTGGCTGAATGATTCAAGCGCTTTGTTGTAATCCTTTAACTTGTAAGCGGCTGTACCCGAATCGAACTGGAGCTTGTCTTCGGCGCGGGACTGCGGGTGGGATTTTAAAGTTCCCTGAAATTCCTTATAAGCGTCTTCAAATTTTCCCTGCTGAAATGCCTCAACTCCCGGCGCAGTCGCAAAAGCAGATGTGCATACCAACACCAGAAGAGCTACTGCGGCTGTTGTCTTGGTCGGCGCAGAAAAAGCCGCCCGGTCACGCACACGTCCGCCACGGCGAACTCGTGCAGTTGCAGATTTGCGCTCAGGAATCAATACGGAGAAAGCGAGGGCTATCAACGCGGCGCCTAGCGGCCACTCATAGCGCTCAATCGGCCTGCGTGACAAACGCACGTCCATCTCGGCGGCCTGCATTTTTGCCAAACCTTCATTTTGAACTTGCTGCATTGTGCGCGGTCCGTTCTCCAAATGCACATAGAACCCGCCCGTCGCCTCCGCGACCTCGCGCAGCCGTTTGTCATCCAGCTTTGATTTGACGACCTGACCTGCTGAATCCTTTACGAAGCCTGTCTCGCCGCTGTCGCCGGTGATCGGAATGAGTGAACCTTGCGGTGTTCCGACGCCGATGGTGAAGATTCGGACCCCGGCGTCAGCCGCTTCTTTGGCCGTTTTCACCGCATCGCCGCTTAATTCTTCGCCGTCAGTGAAGACGATCAGCGCGCGATTTCCCACTGCGCTTTTGCCGAAGCTCTGAGTAGCAAGCGTGATGGCGCTGGAGATGTTGGTGCCGCCTTCGGGAATTGTCTTTGTGTCCAAATCGTTGAGCGCCTCAACGACGGCGTCGTAATCAATCGTCAGCGGTGCCTGCAAGAAAGCTCGTCCGGCAAACGCAATCAGGCCAACGCGGTCGCCTTGCAGTTCGTTAACCAAATCCTGGATCGCCAGTTTAACGCGCTCGAGCCGGTTTGGCTGGACGTCATTGGACAGCATGCTGCGCGATGTGTCCACGGCGACGAGCAAATCGATTCCTTTACGCTTTACGTCCTCGAAAGTGTAACCCCACCGCGGTTGCGCCAGACTAACGATCGCCAGCGCAAGCCCAAGTAACTGCAAACCAAATCTCACGATGCGCCGTGGCCGATTGACCGTCCCCGCGAGTTGTGGCAGAAGGCGCGCGGAAACGAATTGTTGCAACCGTTCCAGGCCCCGATACTCCGCGCGGAAGAAAAACGCAATCAAGAGCGGGATTACCAACAATCCCCAAAGCCATTCTGGTGCACCGAAGGTCATGAATTCGTTAAAACGTTAAAGGCTTGAAGCGTAAAGGGCCCAGCGCCGTTGTCATCCTGAGCGAAGCGAAGCGGAGTCGAGGGAACCCGCAGCAAAGGCAACGCCACGGGATTCCTCGACTTCGCTCGGAATGACGACGAACTTCTCATGGCAATTTTTTCCACACCGTCTGTGACAAAAGCATTTGTGCCAGCAACAGGCCGCAGCCGCCCATGAGACAGAGCGGAAATAGATCGCGGTACTGCTGATATTTCTTCACGCTGACCGTCGACTTCTCCAGCTTGTCGATATCGTCAAAGATTTGTTCCAGCGATTGGGTGTCAGTCGCGCGAAAGAATTTGCCGTCGGCGATTTTCGCGACCTCCCTCAAACCGGTTTCGTTAAACTCCACGGGCTGGTTTTCATAGAGGATGTTTCCTAACGCGTCCGTCAATGGACCGCGACTGGTAAAGATGGGCGCAGGCGCAATTCCATTTATCCCTGCGCCGATGGCATAAAGGTGAATCTTTAGCGCTTTCACCGCTTCGGCGGCAGTGTTCGGGGGAATCTTCCCGGCGTTGTTTTCGCCATCGGTCAAGAGAACCAGCACCCGGCTTTTGGAACGTTTATCGTTCAGACGATTAGCGGCCGCGGCCATGGCCGACCCAATCGCGGTGCCGTCCTCAACGAGGCCGATCTTTACTCGATCCAGATTTTGCAATAGCCAATCGTGATCCAACGTCATCGGACTCACGACGTAAGGACGGCCGGCGAACGCAATGATCCCGATGCGATCATTTGGCCGGGCTTCGATAAATTTGCGTGTTACTTCGCGAATCGCGTCTACGCGCGCGGCCTCCTGCCCCCCAATGGTAAAATCCTTCGTCAGCATTGACCCCGAAACGTCCAACACAAGCATGATGTCGATACCGCTTGCCTCGATTTGGGTGAGGCTCTTGCCGAGTTGCGGTCGCGCAAGGGCAATGACAAAGATCGCAAGCGAAGCGAGCATTAGCGTGCGCAAGATTTTTCCGGCACGAGCCGCGCTTTGTTTTCCTATCGCCCGCAGGCTCGCTGTGGACGAATAGGTTAGCGCCGCAGCAGGCCCGCGTTTCCCGCGCAACCACGCAAGCAAAGGTATCGCCAGCAGCAACAAGAGCAGCCACGGATGCGCAAACGTCAATGCGCTGTTAGACCACGAACCAAATAGATTTGTCATGTCGAGCGAGGTCGAGACATCTCTCGTTTAAACAGCCGCAAGCTGAGCGCCTTTCACAAAGCGAATCGCTTCCTCCAGCAGCAACTCGCTATCCGACACGGCTGCTTCGTACCTTGCGAATTTAATCAGGTCGCAACGGTTCAGAAAATCTTCGAGCAACGATTTTTCATCGGTAGAAAATGAAGGCGCCTTTGCTGCCGCACTCAGAAATTCTATGGAAGTCTGTCGGATTGCCGGCAACCCGTACTGCTGCGTTACGTAGCGCCGCAAAATATCGGACACGCGAATGCTGAACTGGTACGGGCTCATTCTTTCAATCTCGCGCCGAATTTCTTCCAGCTCATCAAGCGTGATTTCCTGGGGCAACTTGGGCGGCGATTCCGGTTTTCGTCGCCGCACGACCCACCACACGGCCAGGCCGAGCAGTGACAGAACAACAAATGCGATCACAAAAACGAGCCAGGGAGGGACCAGCGAATAATCCACAGGCGGCGCGATGTCGTGGAATTCTTCGGCAGCTAGTAAACACATATTCATCATTTAGGAACCGTCATTCCGAGGGAAGTCGAGGAATCCCGTGATGACGCCCTTGAGCTATTTCTCGCGATGCTTCGACTCCGCTGCGCTTCTCTCAGGATTACTTCGTGGTACACTTCACCCCCCTTATCGAACTCCGAGGCGCCGCTCGCGTTGTTTAAAAAACGAGCGCAACGCCGGCAGATAGTCCCTTCCGGTTTGCAGCGTGATCGCATCAATATTGTTCTTCCGGAGCGTGCGCGAAAGCTCTGTTTCGTGCTCGTTGGCGGCGTCCGTGAATAAGGCCCGCGTTTTGCGATCCGCCGTATTGATCTCAATCTGGTCTCCGGTCTCGGCGTCCTCCAGGGTAATGATTCCGACGTTTGGCAAAGATCTTTCGCGTTCGTCCTGAATCTGAATCGCCACGAAATCGTGCCGCCGCCCGCTTACCGCGAGCGTCCGCGAAAAATCCGGTGCTTGAAAGTCCGAGATAAAAAAGACAACGGCGCGTCGAGTGACGATTTTATTCAAGTAGTCCAGCGCCAGCCCGGGTTCGGTGCCGCGTCCCTGTGGTTCGAAAAACAAAATCTCGCGAATGATACGCAGCGTATGGGAACGGCCTTTTTTCGGAGGGATAAAAAGCTCAACTCGGTCTGTGAAAAGTAGCAGACCAACCTTGTCGTTGTTCCTGATCGCGCTAAAGGCGAGGAGGCAGGCCACTTCCGCCGCGAGCTCGCGTTTGGATTGCGTTGTGCTCCCAAAGTTACCAGAAGCACTCACATCCACCACCAGCATAACAGTCAGCTCGCGTTCTTCGGTAAATTTTTTCACAAACGCGCTTCCCATGCGCGCAGTGACGTTCCAATCGATCGTGCGAATTTCGTCGCCCGGCTGATATTCGCGCACCTCGTCAAAGTTCATTCCGCGCCCCTTGAAAACGCTGTGGTAATCACCAGCAAAAGCGGTTTCGACCAAGCCGCGGGTCTTGATCTCAAGCGTTCTGATCTTCCGGAGAATCTCGGTTGTTTTCTCAGCGCGCTCGTCATTCCGAGCGGATTTTGCGGACGCGCGAGGAGTCGAAGGGTGGGGCGGAATCACGGCACAGGCAGCCCCGCAAAAATTCGCTCGACGATGGTCTCACTCGTCACCGCCTCCGCCTCGGCTTCGTAGCTGACGATGATGCGATGCCGCAACACGTCGGGGCCGATGCTCTTTACATCCTGCGGCGTGACATAACCGCGTCCATTCAGAAATGCGTGGGCGCGTGCACCGAGTGCGAGATAAATGGTTGCTCGAGGCGAAGCGCCATAGCGAATTAATCCTTCGAGTCGCAGATTGTACGCGCCCGGCTCGCGCGTCGCCCAAACCACGTCCACGATGTAGTCTTTCACGCGGTCGTCGATGTAGATGTTGTTGACGGCCTCGCGAGAGGCGATGATTTGCTTAGGGTCAACAACAGGATCGACTCGCAGGTCGGGTTTCGAAGTCGCCATCAAATCAAGGATGGTTCGTTCCTCGCGCTTTTGCGGGTAACCAATGTTCAACTTCAGCATGAAGCGATCAAGTTGCGCCTCCGGCAGTTGGTATGTGCCTTCCTGTTCGATTGGGTTTTGAGTGGCGAGAACCAGGAAAGGATCCGGCAGGGGATAAGTCTGTTCGCCAATCGTGACTTGCCGCTCCTGCATCGCTTCTAATAACGCGCTTTGAACTTTGGCTGGTGCGCGATTGATTTCGTCGGCCAGGATCAAGTTGGAAAAGATCGGTCCGAGCTTGGTTGTGAATTCGCCACTGCGCGGATTATAAATGAGCGTTCCGATTAAATCTGCCGGCAACAAATCGGGCGTGAACTGCAGTCGTTGAAAACCAGTCTGGATGCACGCGGCCATCGTTTTTACCGTGAGCGTCTTGGCCAGACCGGGGACGCCTTCGAGCAGGAGATGACCGTTGGCCAGAAGTCCGAGCAGAAGGCGATCTACCAAATACTTCTGCCCAACAACAACGTGAGCGACCTGTTGCCGAAGGCCTGGAATCCACTGGCCCAGCTCTCGTACTTCCTGCGTGATCTCCTGCGTCGATTTCATACGGTCTGGTCAGACACGTTTGGCAGCGGGAACGTTCGATCAAAGCGAGACTAACCGGCGGGGCTGTTACCTTCTGGTTGTGGCAGGCCTTCGAGGTGCAGACGCCTCGCCTCTTTTCTTTTGAGTGCGGGCACGCAGCATTAATACGATCGGCAAGCCGGGGTACGGTTCGGCTGCGCGGAGACGACCTTCGAGGTAACGGCGGTACACCTCGTTAATCAAACCGGGATCATTTACGAACAGGACGAACTCCAAAAGTGAAACGGACTTTTCAGGCAGAGACGCTTTCGCAGTGGTCACTTCGGCGGACTGGCCGCCTTCGCCGAGGCTGCGCCGCACGCGGAGGCCGCCGCTCCCTGGTTGCGTGGCGTAGAAGAGTTTGAGTCTCCGGCCTTTCATGAGCGGGGGTGGATTGGCTTCAAATGCCTGGCGCAGCAAGCGATTGAGGACACCCGTCCCGAAACGCTTTCTCGCTGCATGTTGAAGTTGTTCGATCGATGCAAATAGCCGATCAACGTTTTCGCCCGTTGAGGCAGAAGCGATCAGCACTGGTGCGTATTCGAGAAAGAAAATTCTGCCGCGCGCTTCATCAACAAGTTGCTTTGTTACCTGTTTTTCTTTGTGCGCCGGCTTAACCAAATCCCATTTGTTCAATACAATGATTGCCGGCTTTCGCGCTTTTTGGATCAATCCCGCGATCCGTTTGTCCTGGGCAGTGACGCCCATGGTAAGATCGATAGTAAGAATGCAAAGATCAGCCCGGCGAATACTGCGTTCGGCGCGCATCACGCTGAAAACCTCAGCCGAGCTGGAATGTTTTCCGCGCCGGCGAATTCCGGCTGTGTCGATAAAGAGGAACTTTCGGCCGTCGCGCTCGTAAACGATGTCGATGGCGTCACGCGTCGTTCCGGGCAGCTCGCTCACAATTGCGCGCTCGTTGCGAACGATTGAATTGATCAGCGAAGATTTACCGACGTTCGGCCGGCCCACGATGGCAATCGCGATTGGACGTTCGGGGGTGGATCGGCCTTCGCCGAAACTGCGGCGGACAAGTGTTGGATCTGCGAGGTCAGCGGGGGAGGGGAGCTGCTGCTCAATTGTGTCAAGCAAGTCTGAAATCCCGCGGTCATGTTCTGCGCTCACGGAACTTATTTGCTCAAAGCCTAACGAATCGAAATCCGCGGCCAACTGCTCGTGCTTCCCGGTATCTATCTTGTTAATCACGAGCACGACTGGTTTTCGCGATTTGCGCAGCATTCGCCCCAGTTCCTTATCGATCGGCGACAAGCCTTCCTTTGCGTCGACAACAAACAGGAAAAGGTCGCTTTGCCGCAGCGCCTCATCCGCGGCGCGGCGCACCTGCTTTGTCAGCTCGGCTTCGCCAGCCCCGAGGATACCGCCGGTGTCCCACAATATGAAAGGATGCTCAGCCCGAGTGCAGATTGCCGAAAGCCGGTCGCGTGTGATCCCCGGCTGACCGTGGACGATCGAAATCTTTCGGCCAATGAGGCGATTGAACAGCGCGGACTTTCCGACGTTCGGCCGCCCGACGATTGCCACGTTTGGGAGCGTGTTTGCGCCATTCACCAAAACAATCCGGATCTAGGATTTCGTCGGATGCGCATGGCCTTCGGCCTGCAACTGCCGGACGCCGTCGGCGACATAAACGATCCCTGAGATTAAAGTGAAAGCTCCGGCGGCAAGAACAACGTAAAACAGCGGAACGACACGCAGTTGTAGCATCAACCACCCGATAGCGAACATTTGTAACACCGTCGCGATTTTTCCTGTCCAGTGTGGTTTCACCTGCACTTTTCCGTTGAGAAAGTACAGGACGAGTGTCCCGACCAGAAGAATGGCATCGCGGGAAATGACCAGCACCGGGAACCAAACCGAGAATTTTCCGCTCTCCGGTTCGACCTCACTCCAACTTGTCAGGCTCAACGTGATTATGCCGCTCAGCAACAATCCCTTATCAGCAATGGGATCGAGAATGATTCCAAGTGAACTGCGCTGGTTGTAACGGCGCGCGACGTAACCATCCAGACCATCGCTCACGGCAGCGACGATGAAAATTGCGATCGCGGCGAAGCGCTGCCATTCAAGGGGTTGGCCGCGTTTAACGCTCTCGCCATAATAAATCGCCATCGTGACGAAAGCGGGGATCATCAAAATCCGGACAAGGGTGATTTTGTTGGCGGTGGTCATAAAGCTCGGGCACAGAAAATTGTAGGGCGTTTCTGCGAAACGCCAATGCCTGATTGACGTCTGGCCTGGACGAGGGGCTCGTATGTAATCATAATCGACCAGGAAGAGCGGCCACATCACCTCAACTCTCTGTTGATCAACCCAGCTTCTTCACTCAACAACCACAAGCGACCCAAAGAACGGAAGCGGTCTTAGAGGTAGCTCAACGCGAGACAGCCGTCGGTTCCCGCTTCGGGATTTCGAATTCTTCGATTTGTTTTCTGATCTCGTTGGCAAAAGCGGCCGCGCCGGCGCCGTTTACAACTCGATGATCGAACGTAAGCGAGAGCGTGATGACCTCCGCGCTTTCGTTTCTGTTTTTGTTGGGAATCAATTCGCGATGCGCGGTCCCGACGAACAGCGTCCCGACTGACGGCGGCACCACAATCGGCGCCCCCGCTTTTACGCCAAACGCGCCGAGACTTGTAATCACAACCGGCGCATTCACGGCGTCAACGCGACCCGCGCGTGTCGCGGCGACTGTCTCGTCATAGGTTGTCACGAATTCCGGCCAGCTTTTTTGATTTGCATTCGTAATCACGGCCGTAGCCAAACGATCGCCTTCCAGCGCGACCGCAACACCCAAATCGAAATCGTCATGCTGCACGATCTGATCGTCTTCGAGGATTAACCGGCGGAATGGCGCATGTTTTTCCATCGCCCGCACCACTGACCACGCGATCATCACGGAAGGGGACGGAGCACGCTCGCCGTCTTTCTTTTTCGCCGCTTCGCGCGCTTTCTCGATTGCTTGCCAGCGGGCATCGATTTGCAGATTGGCGGGAATGACGCGGTTCAGTCTGCGCGCAATCGTGGGGGAAAGGGCAGGCTCGATATTGTAACGGCGGGCGTGTCGCCCGTGGTTATCAGGCTCTGCAGCCGACACGACTGCCGCTACAGTCCCTCGATCTGCCGATTGTTTTGCTGCGGCTTCGAACTGTTCTGCGAACGCCGGCTCACTGGTAAAAATCGTGCCCAATTCCTGGCCGATCTCGACCGTATCGCCGACTTTGGTTTTCCATTCGCCCATCACTCCGGCAAAGGATGATTGAATCGGGTAAACAGCTTTATCGGTTTCGACTTCGCACAATTCGTCATCCAGTTGGATCGGTTCTCCGCGTTGTTTGAGGAGCGAAACAATCTTCGCGCTGCGAATTCCTTCTCCCATCACAGGAACGGTGATGGCTTGTACCTGTCGATCAGCGCTTGCACCCCTCGCGGCGGGCGCTGACTTCGGCTTGCCAAACTTTGGTTCCGGCAGCACGTGGTCGCGGTCGACGCCCGTGGGTACAACTGCGCGATCATGCTTCGCTGAGACGCAGCGTCTGATTGCGGCTACGATCCGCTCCACGTCCGGCAACGCGGCATACTCGTATATCGGATTGTAACCAATCATCACATTCGGTTTGCTAACAAGAATGGGCGGACTGAGCAGTTCGTTCCAAAGCTCGGGTGCGCCGGTGACGTGAGAGATAATCATCTGACCCACGCTGCAATTTTCTGTGTCTTCCTGGACAACGACGAGCCGCCGAGTTTTGCGCACGGAATTCTCGATCGCAGCCTTGTCCCACGGGACGATTGATCGCAGATCAATCAATTCGATGCTGATTTCATTGCCGATTGCGTCGAGCGTTTCGAGCGATTTCTCCACGGTGTTGCCCCACGCCACCACTGTGACATCGGAACCTTCGCGCACCTGGCGCGCCTTACCCAGCGGCACCGCGCGGATTGGTTCTGCGGATTCGTGCTCGGCCCAAAGAAGATGTTTTGGAATGAGGAACATCACCGGGTCTTCGCACTGCATTGCTGTCCAGAGCAATCCGGCGGCGTCGGCGGGCGTGCTCGGGACGATCACGCTCAAACCCGGGTAATGCGCCAGCGCCGATTCGTTTGCCTGGCTGTGCCACAAACTCCCACCGGGCAGGTACGCGCCGTAGGGCGCATAAAATACCGCGGGACATTTCCAATTCCCAAACGACCGCCATCGAAGGTTCGAGATGTTGGTCACAAGCTGGTTAAAACCGGGATAAATGAAATCGATGAATTGCAGTTCGAAGACAGGTCGCTTTCCGTAGGCAGCCAGTCCGCACGCGACACCGAGAATCGTCGATTCGGCCAGCGGCGAGTTGAAAACCTGTTTTGGAAATTCAGTTGAAAGCTTCTGCGTCAGTCGGAACACGCCTCCTTTTGGATCTTCGATGTCTTCGCCGAAAAGGAGTCGCCGCGGATCTTCTTCCAGGCCGACCCGCAACGTTTTGTTTACGGTATCGCCGATGCGGTACTTGCCGGGTGGCAGGATTTGTTTGTCGCCCTTGGGCGGCGTTTTAGTGACGTTGGCAAGCAGCTCGTTAGGCGAAGGGTCCTGAGCTTTTTCCGCCTCGGCGTATTCGCGGCGAATGCGCTCCTTAACTTCATTGTCCAGCGCAGCGTATTGCTGCTGAGTGATAACGCCTTCCTTAATCAGTTGATCCCTCCAGCACTTTAATGGGTCGAATTTTTCAAGCTCCTCCATTTCTTCAGCGCCGCGATAAAGCTTCTGATCGTCAGAACTGGTGTGACTCGACAGACGCTCCATGTTCATCCAGAAAAAGAAGGGCCCGTCCCCGTCCCGAATTTTTTCGAAGGCTTCCGCTGCCGCATCGTAAACCTGCTGGACGTCTTGTCCTTCGACTTCCCGCCAGTTGTCACGCTCAAGGATGTTTAATGCGAGCGGATTCGTTTTGCGCGTGGGCATGCTGATGCCGTAGGCGTTGTCTTCGACCAGAAAGAGCACTGGAAGTTTCTTCTCTTTCGCGAAACAGATCGCCTCGAAAAAATCCCCCTGCCGCGTGGCGGCGTCGCCGATTGTGGTGACGACAAGATTTTTCTTTCCATCCAGCTTGATGCCCCAGGCAATCCCGCATGCCGGAAGAAGCTGTGAGCCGGTTGGCGTGGGTACGCTCCAGATGTGGAGATCTGCATCGCTATAATGCGAGGGCATCTGGCGCCCGCCGCTTCCAGTGTTGCGTTTCGCAAAATATTCAAGGCCGAGCTGACGCGTGGTCATGCCGCGCCCAAGGACAAGACCACGGTCGCGATAGTACGAAACGATGTAATCATCCGGCTCCATCTGAATGGAAACGGCGGCCAGCGCTTCGTGGCCCATCCCTGAAACGTGAAAATGTCCCTTGCCTTGCCGAATCAAATTCTGTTCGCGCAAATCCGCGTGTCGACTCTCCACGATCAGCGTTAAGAGCCGCAGCTTATCGTTTTTGCTAAGGCCAGGCATACGGTTGACTTTACATCTCGGTTCTCGATCGACAATCGTGCGGACTCGCCTCGCATAAGAAAACTGGATGAATTCGACAACAACAAAATCACGGCGGAGCAGGGGAGTGATCGAATCTTACCGCGAATTTCTTCCACTTTCTGCTGGCACGCCGCTTGTTTCCCTCGGCGAGGGCAATACTCCGCTGATCCGTTGTCCACGACTTGGCGAACGCGTCGGCCGCAGCTGCGAAGTATTCGTGAAGAACGAAGGAGTCAACCCGACAGGATCGTTCAAGGACCGTGGGATGACCGTGGCGGTTTCGAAAGCGATCGAACACGGCGCGAAAGCGCTCATCTGCGCTTCGACCGGGAACACTTCAGCGTCGGCAGCTGCGTACGCCGCGCGGGCCGGGATTTCATGCGTGGTGATTTTGCCAGCGGGAAAGATCGCCACCGGGAAATTGCTCCAGGCTTTTGCCTACGGAGCGAAGATCGTCGCGATCGACGGCAATTTTGATGAGGCGCTGCGAATCGTGCGCAAGCTTGGCGCGACCGGCGATTTTACGATCGTGAATTCAATTAATCCGGACCGGATCGCGGGCCAAAAGACCGCTGCGTTCGAAATTATCGATGAAATGGGCGATGCGCCGGATTTCCATTTGTTGCCCGTGGGCAACGCCGGGAACATCACTGCCTATTGGGCGGGTTACCGGGAATTTCTGGCCAAAAAAAAATCAACGAAATTGCCGGCGATGATCGGCTTCCAGGCTGCCGGCGCGGCACCGATTTTTCATCAGCGAGTAATCGACAAACCCGACACTATTGCCTCGGCGATTCGAATCGGAAATCCAGCCGGCTGGCAACAGGCCCAAACCGCCATCGTAGAATCGCATGGCGCCATCGACGTGGTGAGCGACGACGAAATTCTGGCAGCGCAGACATGGCTCGCACAGCAGGAAGGAATTTTTGTGGAGCCGGCCAGCGCGGCGTCAATAGCGGGGCTTTTCAAATCCTGCGATTCAGACCACGCTACATACTCGTTCCAAGAGATCCCGGAAAGCAGCCGGATTGTTTGCACGGTCACCGGACACGGATTGAAAGATCCGGAGGTTGTTCTTCAGAGAATGAGAGAACTAAAGCCGGTCGCTGCGACGGTAACGGATGTGCGCCGCGCAATTGGACTGTAGCTCAAATTCGAAAAGGATCGCCGTTCGTGTTTCCTTCGGCGTAGTCTTCATCCTGGCATGCGTTTGGTGGTTCAAAAATATGGTGGCACTTCGGTTGGAACGCCGGAGCGAATTCGCAACGTCGCGCAACGAATCATTGACACGCAGCGGCAGGGTTGCCGTGTAGTGGCTGTCGTCTCCGCAATGGCTGGAGTCACTGATGAATTGATCAAACTCGCAAAAGCAGTCTCGCCGCAACCAACGAAACGCGAGCTCGACGTTCTGCTTTCAACCGGCGAGCGCGCTGCCGCTGCTTTAACCGTGATGGCGGTAAACGCCCTTGGGGGGACGGCAATCTCTCTGACCGGCGCGGAGGCCGGGATCTTAACCGACGCCAATCACACGAGGGCGCGAATCGCGAACATCAGTCCAAAGCAAATACACGAGCTGCTCGCGGACGATTACATCGTTGTTGTGGCTGGCTTTCAGGGCCAGACTCCGGAGGGAGAAACAACTACGCTTGGCCGTGGCGGCTCGGACCTGACGGCGATTGCGCTCGCGGGCGCGTTGAACGCCGACGCCTGTCAGATTTTCACCGACGTCGATGGGGTTTTCACGTGCGATCCACGAATTGTTAAAGACGCGGAAAAACTAGACGAAGTAGCTTATGATGAGCTACTTGAGATGGCTGGCAGCGGCGCGAAAGTGATGCAGTCGCGTGCCGTGGAGTTCGCGAAGAAATTCGGCGTTGAATTCGAAGTGCGATCGAGCTTTAAGCAGGGTGTCGGGACGCTCGCGCGGGAAGAAACTCCCAGCATGGAGGACATTCTGGTTCGCGGAATCAGTATCGACCGGCATCAGGCGAAACTCAGCGTTGCCGGCGCGCTTGATAAGCCTGGAATTGTCGCCCGGATTTTCTCGGATATCGGAGCGGCGCACATCATTGTTGACATGATCGTGCAGAACGCATCGATCGACGGGACAACGGACATTTCCTTTACAATCCACGAAGACGAACTCGAGAACGCTCGCAAAATTTTAATGCCGGTGCTGGGCGAGCTCGGCGCAAAACGCTTAAACACCGCGAGTGGCGTAGCCAAGCTGAGCGTCGTCGGCATCGGAATGCGCTCACATTCCGGCGTCGCAGCGCGAATGTTCGCATGCATGGGACGCGCCGGAATTAACATTCAAATGGTTTCGACCTCAGAGATAAAGATCGCCGTGGTCATCGATGAAAAACAGGCAGAAGCCGCCGCGCGCTTGATCCACGCGGAGTTCGGCCTTGGCAGGCTGCTGCCGGCTACGGCCGCGACGCAGCCGGTTGCTTGATCAACTACGGATTCCGCACCGGATCGACGTAGAACGCCTGGGTACCTTCAAGCTGCATTTTGTAACCGAAGACGCCGTGAATAACCACAGCGGCCGGGTGATCCGTGTTTTTCGACCGATACCGGTCGTCGGCGTTTGCTTGTTTCCAGACAGTACCGTCTTCCAGGCGAATTATCGTCCGCCCGGTGAGCCCGTAAAAGGCCCCGTCCACGCGACTCACGAGCACATCCAGCTTCGTTCGGTCAGCGCGCGCCGTGGCTTTCTTTTCGGCGGCTTGTTCGGTGACCTGGCGATAACCTTGCAGCCAGGCGTTGAGCTTTGCCAGCTCTTCGGCCGAAAGCTTATTCAAGCCTGCGGCCTTGAACTCCTCCGGGGTCATTATCTGCTGAATGTCATCGGACATCTTTTCTCGCGCCGCGCGGGCGGGTTGCAGACAGCCCAAACTAACAGAAACGCCTAAAATCAGACACTGGATTAGATAATTGCGCGGAATTTTCATCGGTAACGGCTAAACGGAGACTCGGCGACGCTATCCATCTAGCGACACGACGTCAAGAGGAGGGGAACAAAGCGCAGGGAACGAGCTGGAAGATTCCAATCAAAACAGTCTCCCATCCTCAATAACATCAGACAATATATGTCATATAAAATCGCTATGCTATGATGTCCACAGAGCCCACGCCCGTTTGCCTCGTAAAGATGAAACGCAAAAGCACGCCCAATGCCAAACGCTCTGTTAACAAAGTTAACATTTTTCGTATGGACGCCCTTCCGTAAAGACCGCAAATCTCCACAAATGGCACCCGATCAGAGACCACCTGAGGCAATGCCTGACCCGTGGCTTTTCGACACCGAAGCTTTGATCCGCGAACTCGACCGCTGCCGAGAGCTCATCCTGCAAATTCCCGCCACGACCCACGCTTTTTCGATCACGGCGCCGATGATAGCACATGTTTTGTGCCGACAACGCCCCTCGCCCCATAACTGCGTAAAAAACTATATGTCATAAAAACACGAGATCAGTGACGGCAACTCCGATGCAATTTCGCTTACAACGTCACGGGGTTGAGCGAGGTACCGGAGTAGTGATAACTGTGGGGATACCGACGAAGATACCGACAAAGATGATGAGTGCGGCGAAACCAAGCCATCGAAGAATACGCCACCATCGTTTCGGTTTCTGAGGTTTGGAAGTCATACGACGCGGAGAACGCCTAACTCGAATTGGACTGCAACCTGCAATCTATTCCTGCCGTCCATAGAGGGCAGTTTGCCGGAAAACATTGTCGGACGTCAACCGCAATTCGGGGCAAAACCCGCGCCCAAAAATTTCGGTAAAAAACTATATGTCAGGCAAAATCACTGGCTAGATGTGGACTCTCCAACCGTGAATTAGCCCGCCTATGACGAGGCCGCCAATTCCACCCAGCACGAGAATGGGAATATACTTGTGGGTGATAATGGCGTCCGGAAGACTGATCAGTAACCCGAACAGCAACCCGACTAACCAGCCGGGCCAGGACGGCAACTGCACGCAACCAATGACGAAGCCGATGGCGAATCGGCTGGTGAATGCACCAAGGAGAGCCGCTGTCTTGTCGGGAAACGGCATCGGCAGCATCAAACCGACATCGAGAGCGCCAAATACCACACCGGCGATCAAACCAAGGATGATCTTCGACATGCGGACGGTTTTAGCGGACTCGCGCTGCGCTTACAACACGTAATTAGAATCCGGATCGTTGGCGCGATCCTTGGGACCAAAGGCGCGTGCTCCAAATTTCCGTAAAAAACTATATGTCACATAAAACTATTATGCGGCGTTGACTTGTATTTGCGCCCTTGGCAGTATTCAAGATTCGACGACCACCAATCGAAGAATGAAATTTAACCGTTCACGATTTCGACTCATTCTCTGCTTGCTGTTATTCATCGCAGCTATTAGCATCACTGCCGTTATTCCAGCGCAAACTAGGCCGACACCGACTCCGCGCCCGAGACCATTCCCGCCGTGCGGTCGAGTTCCCTGCTCCCCGGTGCCGCACCCGCAACCGAATTTGTAGCGACGGTTTAGCTGCGGCAATCCCATACCCAAGGGAGCAGGAATCACGCACCCCTGGCGTCACCCCCGAACAAAACCCACCCCGCGAAAATTTCCGTCAAAAACTATATGTTATACTGAGTCGAGCCCGGTGGCGGTTTGCCTCCAGCGGCTGGTTAGAATCTACTGGGTATCGTACGTGGATCGACGCTTGGCGGCATCGTCTAGTTAGGCGGGCGACTCAACCACTGAGAAGTGGGTACAAATTTCCGCCAGCGGGAGGTTGTGGGTTAGAGACCAACTCCACCGATGTTATCGTGCGCTGGCGCTGGTTCGTGGTAGACGGGCGTCGTTGGCCCAGTAGCTCGGAAAGGATCAACGTCGGAATTGCTCGCGCAAGAAACCAGCGCCATCACCACTACAGAGAGCGCTGAAACAAGAATAATCGACTTTTTCATGGCAGGAACTGTCGTTGACGCCGCCGGGCAATTCAATCGCAGAACGCCGTGAGCCGTAAAAGCCCGCAACCATTTTCTGATGCGTGAAATGCGCACACAAGATTCGGTAAAAAACTATATGTCATATAAACTCGCTGGGTGTTGGGGTCAGTTGCCGTGTGAAATGCGCAGTCGGTGGGACTCAAATGGGACTTCCTTCCCGTACACCCTCGTAACGTTGCCAATTCTGAACGGCGCGTCGTACTCAATGAAGTCGTGAACAATTCGCGTCACCTCGAACGTTCGCTCTTTGCTAAGAAACGAAACCCGCTCGCCCTGCCGTGGTGTAATAAACGCGCTACCCATGTTGCCATAATGTTGGACTTGCTCGCCGTCGTCACCGTAAAATTCCAGATGGTATTCGATCCTGTCTACGTTCATGATCTAGATTTGTATCGCCAGCGATAACATTTGCAAGATTCGAGTTTTGCGCCTTTGTTAAACGCTGTGCCCGAGCGCGACGAAAACTCTGAAGCAGTCGGTAATGACCTCAATTGAACCATCCGGGTTGTATTTGGCGGAATATTCGTCTTTGAAACTGAAAAAACCGATGCGCTGAATCTCGCGCACTAGTTCCTGAAACTGCTCCGCAGGTATTCTGCGCGACCGATGGCCGGTGACCTTCACGAAGCCCTTGCCGTCGTATGTAACGGTGCCGTCTCGCCGCACGGTGACTTTGTAGACCGGGCAGGTCCCGAAACATGAAGTTCTTTCGAGCGTGATTGAATCGATCTGCACCGGGTTCGGTGCGACCGCGAAGCCGGAACAGGTCAATGCAGGGTACATAAGCGACATGCGAAGTAAACGCATGGGCCCTAACGAGAGTTAGACTGCAGCGTGCAATCCATTTCTGCCTCCATAGAGACAGTTTGCCGGAAAACACTGCAGGAGGTCAACCGCGATTTCGAAGGCACAATCCCCTACCCTAACAATTCGGTATAAAACTATATGTCAGGCAAAATCGACATGAGCTTTTGAATTCATTTTGTCGAAACCACACACGCGGGCCGCTTGCGACGCAAGGCCGCGTCAGCTTCACACGCTTGTTAGGCCGTGCGGAAGCGGAATCAACGCTGCTACTATCGCGGCGGCGGAGAGTAGCGCGACAGTGAGGCTGTAGCCAACAACGATTCCTCGATCAGGCCGCGGCAAAGCGCCGTCAATTGATTCAACGTAAGGACCGATGCCCAGCGCTCGGTCATGAGCTGCGAGCGCGTCGCGAGCGCGTCTCTCCAGACGAAGATTCTGCCTCAACCAAATTACCGCGTAGAGTCCCAGCACTCCGGCAGCCACCGCCAACACGATCTGATGTACGAGGGAAAGATCAGTCTTGCCGGTACGCAACGCGATCGTGCCGCCGATCATCGCAACTAGAACCGTACCTGGTCCACGAAAATATGCGCCAAAGCTTATCCATTCTGAAACTGATTTCATTCAGCACAGTTTCACGCGCCAAGATTCGGATATCGTCCCCGGGTTGCATTGTGTCGTTTGATTAGCGACGGCCTAACTAGAATTAGCAGTGCAACCTGCAATCTATTTCTGCCTCCATAGAGGCAGTTTGCCGGAAAACAGTGCAGGACGTCAACCGCGATTCTCGCGCACCCCCCTGCCCTAAAATTTCCGTAAAAACTATATGTCATTTAAAGCGTGGGAGCCGCCACAGCCCGTGCGGTCTAATGCCTCCAAGCTCAGCGATAGAGGCTGGCGCAGTCAGGCCTGACCACCATGAGAGATGCCTCCGCCAGCCTCTGTTCGCTGGAGCGCGTGGTTAGGCCGGACGGCTTCATGGTGTGGGCGATGCAAAGGAAACATGCTTGCGGAACTCAACCAGAATGGCCTGTGAAACCTCGCTCTCAACTCCTAAGACATCTTTAAAGTCTCGGTCGTGACTTTCCGCCCAAAGATACCTGCCGTTGCGTGCGTCGATCAACTGCACCTTCACTCGAACTTTGTCGCCAGTCTTTTGCACCGCACCTTCGAGAATAGTGGAAACGCCGAGCTCCTGTGCGACCCTCTTCAGATTGCCGGGCCTGCTCTGGTACTTCGCCGCTGAAGTGCGTGAAATCACCTTGAGATCGACCACGCTCGCTAATCTTGTCAAAATCTCATGCTGAACTTCCTCGGCGAAATCGGCATCTGCTTTTGCTTCGCTCAGATTTTTTAACGGAAGCACAGCAATACTTTTTTCCGGGATCGCCTGCTCTTTTTGCAAGCCACGGTAGTCGCGCACTGTGTACGCGAGCGCAAACACCAGGACTACCAAGGCCAAACCGGAGCACCAGCGGCGGCCCACGAAAATAACGCTGCAACAGATAGCCGCCCAAAACAGATAGTACCCCGGGCAGTAACAGTACACACGAAGGACCAACACGCCGAAGCCGCAGAGAGCAAGACCCACGCAAGCCACTTTCGGCCAGTACGGTCGGCGCATCTTGAAATCCCTTTTTGACTCGATAAAGGGCAGATTGCAGGAAAACACTGCCGGACGTCAACCGCGATTCCGGGACAAAACGCATCCCGAAAATTTTCGTCAAAAAACTATATGTCAGATTAAACCCGCGAAATCGCACGACCTGCGTTGCGGATTCACTACAGGTTCTGCGCAACGAAATCGCTTAGCCGACCCTCAATAGAGCTGACATCAGCGGTCTTGCTTAGGGGGACATAAATCGCTCCGCCAACGTCGGCTGGCATCTTCGCCTCCCCGCGCCTGACGATAAGGCAACGGTCCGGGCCTTTGGCGCTGATGAAGTAGCCAGCCTCAAACACGACGTTGTCTCGTGGGGCGGCTTCGCCGGACGTGCCCTCAGGAGGATCGTCCTCGCTGAACAGGAAGACGCCCGAAGAGCAACGAGAGCGCGCGCTTTCGATCTCGGCCAGGATGGACGATCCGGATCTAAAGTCCATGGCATAGTTTAAGACTGATGCTCCCAATCTTTCCAGACGCAGTTGAATCTCGGCGGCAGTCCCTGCGCTCTTGCTACAATACCCCAGGAACACATCACGCCGCTGCTCTATGTCGCGCTTCCAGTTCTGAAACGGACCACAAAAGGCTTCGGTTTGAAGCCATGAAAGATCCTCTTGGAGAGGAATAGAGACGGTGTAGAGCCTGGCGTGTTGGTCGAAGACGACTCGCTGCTCGATGCCTATCGCAATCGCGAGGATGGGAAGGTTATAGGCGTGCGCTATGGCACCTTCATATTGGCAGTAATCGGTCGGAAGCCAACAGTCTCTGCCCTCCTGCGTCGTCTTCCAAAACGGCAGGCCAATGATTGCTGCACCCACACAGCGCCGTGCCACTCTTTCCACTTCCTCAAGGCTCCAGCCTGCTCCAGTCGCCAGCCCAGTCCCCCCTGTAGAATCAAGGAAGACTTGCGGCTCATATCCGAGTCGTTTGATATCATCGAGGATCGCGCTCTTGACTTTGATGCGAGGCCCATCCAACCGGATGTCCCTAGGCGCGCTGACGAGAACTCTCCGAGTGACGCTCATATCACTTCTTCGCGTTGAATCGTGCCCCGCAAAATATCTCGAACCGCTCTGGACGCCCAACTAGAATTAGACTGCAACGTGCAATCTATTTCTGCCTCCATGCAGGCAGTTTACCGGGAAACACTACAAAACGTCAACCGCCATTCCGGCGCGAAAGTGGGCTCCGTAAAACTTTCCGTAAAAAACTATATGTCACATAAAAGCGGGCGGAAGCAGTCAGCGTGGCGGCGGAGGCTCCTTCTTTCTTAACTCAAAGACGACTGCTGGCCGATCCACGCCCTGAAGGCGCATCGACTTCTTCTCTTTTCGACTGAACCCGCAGCGGATCAGCACTCGCTGCGAAGCCACATTCACCTCGTCTGTCACTCCCACGATAGCGGGGAGTGAGAATCGTTCCAGCCCCCAGGCACAAACCCTGGCAACGCCCTCCGTCGCGTAACCCTTCCTCTGCTCGGATGTGGCAATGCCAAAACCCACCTCAACGGTGTCGAAGCAAGGACTCAGGCCG
This sequence comes from uncultured Verrucomicrobiae bacterium, assembly GCA_963828355.1. Classification (GTDB taxonomy): domain Bacteria; phylum Verrucomicrobiota; class Verrucomicrobiia; order Chthoniobacterales; family UBA10450; genus Udaeobacter. The sequence goes on from CAWHFD010000012.1 coordinate 25,299, forward strand.
ACATGTCCGACCAGCCGACCGGTCGCCTTCTCCTCAACCCCAAAGACGAACGCATTCGTTGTCGGGCTGGCGTCCAAGTTGAACTGACCGATCAGATACTCGATCGCTGAGCGGGCATGCCGCTCGTCTCGGTAAATCTGACTCGGCAACCACTGACGAGCACAGTCCTCTTGGCTCATTTCGAGCATGCGCTGAGTGTCGCCAAGCACGAGCGACCGCAGCACCAACGACGGTGTCTCAATGCGAAAGACTGTTCTCATTCGTAGCCTAACGAGATATAGATGGAATTATTCCGTCTAATCCACTTCCTCACCTCGAGAAGGATCCGAAAAAACCGGAATCACGCAAATGAGATTTAGTCCACCGAAACCCGCGCCCGAAAATTTCTGAAAATATTATATGTCATCTGAACAAATCATCCAGGAGGCAGCGGCGGCGACGCAAACAAGAAAGAGGTAAGGGATTTGTGTAGGGCAGCGGTTCTGCTTAGGTTGGGTTACTAAATCCCTGAATACGAACTCGAAATCGACATTCAAAGCTTTCAATGGTGCTGTTTAGTAAACGTTTGAACTCAATGGCAGCTGCGGTCTTTGGCCTTGCCCTGTGCGCGCATGGTGCGCAGGCTCCGCAGCACGTCAATATTAACCAATTGTCCACGACTGTAGAAGATGTCGTGGTGCCGTTACCGAACGAACTTTTCGGGGCACTGAACAAGCTGGGTGCGGTAAACTGGAAGGAACATGTCCGCAGCGATGAAGAACCCAATTTCGCCGAGCGACCGCGTATCGCTCTCTTGCTTGGGACAGTGATTGCCGATGGCTTTATCGCGGTGCAAGCGGAGGATGCGCCTGCAGTAAAAGATATTGGCCAGCGCGTCCTGGCACTGGCCAAGGGGATCGGCGTAGGAAATTCAATCACGCCACACGCCAAGGCGATCATCGATGCGGCAGACAAGCGCAATTGGGCAAATGTGCGGCAGGAACTGGATCGCACTCAAAACAGCGTTCAACAGGCAATGAACGAAGTGCACGATGAAAAGCTGTCGCAGCTCGTTAGTCTGGGCGGGTGGCTTAGGGGCACGGAAGTATTGACCTCTGTGGTGAAACAGCATTTCTCGAACGACGGCGCTGAGCTTCTGCATCAGCCGGATCTGCTGACCTATTTTCAAACAAGATTGCAGGCGATGTCCGAGTTTAACCTTCCGATCGTTCATCAAATTCAGGATGGGCTTGGTGGAGGTAAAGCCTCTAATCAATATCAATGCTCGCATTTCTGCCGATTCAGTTAAGAAGGTCAACGAGATCACTACGCGGCTCGGCAACGACATCATCAAAAAAGACTGAGAAATTTCGGGTGAACCCTTTCGCAAAGGTCCTTCTCTGCACGACCTCCCTGTTGGCGGCCATAGTTGTTCTACCGACTGCGATTTTCGCCTCGGTGGACCCAACCACAGTGTACGCGCGGGCATTTGCTCTTCTGGCGGCAGAACCCTATGTAAAACAAGGATTTCAAGTGCGCGAGGATTACTGGGCAGGCGACCTCGCTTCGGGTGAAAGGAAAGCGATGCGGCAACAATTGTTTAAAGGGAATGAATATTGGTTCTGGCTGGGAACAGAAGTCGATCATGCAAAGGTGTCCGTTCATATTTATAATTCGGACGGAGAACTCGCGGAACGACCAGACAGTTGGGCGAAAGACCACTTTGCGGCTGCGCACATCATTCCGAAAACCACAGGCAGTTACTTTATTATCGTTAGCGTGGAGGCATCGCCAGCAGCCCTGCACGCATTGGGCGCTGGCGTATGGTTTCCGATAAAGTTGACTTCCTAGCCGGTAACTGTATGGGCGCGATGCCCGATACTACGAATTGATCATGCTTGGAACTCGGATCCTACAGTTTGAGAGGTACCGCGCTTTCCAGCCGCTCTTAGTCTAAGTAACCGAGATGGTGTTCAGTGACCTAACTAGAATTAGACTGCAATCTATTTCTGACTCCATAGAGCGCAGTTGGAAGGGAAACGCTGCAGAACGTCAACCGGGATTCGGGGCGAAACCCACGCCCAAAAATTTCCGTCAAAAAACTGTATGTCGTATAAATGTGGGGCCGTTAGCTCATCGATTGCTTAGATGGTTGGCTTGAACGTCTGTTTCGTTAACGAACCGATCAGACACGTAACCCCACCAATGACGGCGGCTAAAATATAGAAATCCCACGCCCCAGATGAAAGCTGACCAAAGCCCGGAATGCCGCCGAAAACCCGCTACGGCACCACACGCGGTGCAAACAGGCCACCGCCACAATGTGGAATGCTGCGGAACGAGCAAGTAAAGTGGAATTAGAATAAGCACCCAAACGGGAACTATAAACCACGCGATAAACCAGCTCATCATTATCGTGCCTCCAAACAACAGCCCCGCGTCCATTGGTTGGCGTTGTTGAGAAGGCCCAAAAGATACAAGGCGCTGCAAAGAACGAGCGCAGCTAACCACCCTCCAAGGACGGCACGGCCGTGCCGAGCAACTGCTTCGCGGTGCCACGCACTATCATCTAACGTTTGAGTTCACCTGCGGGCCGACGCGGGCAAAGCCCGCTCTGTAGCACGTCTGGTGCAACGAAAGGTTAGGCGGCATTGTGCAGCGTGAGGCGCATTGGCAGGAAGGCTATACCGTGCACCTGCATGACCACACCGGCAGGAACGAAGCCGAACGAACGGTACACGGGCACTGCGTTCAGGCTCGAATTCACGGTGAATTCGGCGATCGGCCCGGCTCGAAGTGACAGTTGCCGCGCCTGTTCCCAAAGCGCGCGGGCAATGCCGGTGCGCTGATGTGCCGCGGCGACAAACAAGTGGAAGAGGTGCTTGTTGTCGCGCATGGCAATGAAGCCTGCCATTCGCCCTTCCAGTTCCGCGATCAGATATGCATAGCGCGGTGAGTCCAGGTACTGACGTTCAGCATCCTCGGAAACAGAAGCGAGATACTTATTGACGCCAGCGACTGACTCGCGCTTTACTGCAAGTTGCAACCAATCAAGCACGCAACGAACCATGAAAACCAGAATAAGTGACCTGAGGCTGATTCTCATCTTGGCCGGCTGCGCCATCATTTTCTTTGTCGGCTGTGCCACCATGGAAACAAATAAGACCACATCGTTACTCTCCACAGCCGGCTTCCGTGTGCACACTCCACAGACCGCAAAGCAAAAGGAGCTCTACGCCGCGTTTCCAAGCAACAAACTTGAGCGGGGCACCGTGAAGGGCAAAGCCTTCTACGTCTTTAAAGACGAGAAAGCCGGCGTGGAATATGTAGGCGGAGAACCGGAACATCGACGGTATCAGCAGCTCTGCATGGAGCAGCATGTCGCGCCGGCACCGGAAGAGCCAATGAATGACTTCTTCACCGGGAGTTGGGCCAGGCAATTGGGCCACGATTACAGCGGGTGACCGCTTCTAATGTTGAAATTCTGGGAGACGCTTCCGGCTGCAAGGCGATTTCCTGACGGCAGGCAAACTTTTACCGACCGGCGAAGGCTAGGCCGAAACAGATTGTTACATTTTCGTGACAGACGAAAGATATTATTGACGCCAGCGGCCGACGCGCTCTCTACTGCAAATCGCAGCCAATCAACACCGTAACAAACCATGAAAACCGGAATAACTAACTCGAGCCTGATTCTTATTTTGACCGCCTGCGGCATCATTTTCTTTGCCGGCTGCGCCAGCATGGAGACAGACAACACCAAATCGTTACTCTCCGAAGCCGGCTTCCGTGTGCACACTCCACAGACCGCAAAGCAAAAGGAGCTCTACGCCACGCTTCCGAGCAACAAACTCGAGCACGCCACGGTGAATGGCAAAGGGTTCTATGTCTTTAAAGACGAGAAAGCCGGGGTGGCCTATGTCGGCGGAGAACCGGAACATCGACGCTATCAGCAGCTCTGTACACAGCAGCATGTCGCGCAGGCACAGGAAGAGGAGATGAATCACCCCATGGCCCGAGCTTGGGAGAACCAATGGGGCGGGGGCCGCGAGCCACAGCGTTAAACCGACGCAAATGACACTTAAGCCAGCAAAACCCACACCCGATTAAATCCATATAAAGTCTGGAGGTGTTGGTTCTAATTGGGGCTGCGTTTTAAGGCTCCTCATTGCTTTTCAGAATAAAAGAAAAGACCTGTGTAAAACACGGCCAGTGCGAACCATTTTATCTTTATGCCAGCCCAGTCGTAGTGACCGCTGCTACTCGATTTTCTTTCCAAGCCAGCGCGGGCACGGCTGGCGGGGTTCCAAGCGTGTGAGGGATCGCTCACGGGGCCGATCAGTTCCGCAGTCTAGATTCGTTTGATTGTTGCCAACCAGGCCGGCGCGCCGTTGTCGTGGAATCTCGTCTGAATCCGGTCAGGTTCGATGGCGGCGACATTCCATCCATTGCTGGGGTTGAACGCCGCTTTGAGCTCTGCCTGACTGATGGGGTGCGGCCCAGTATCGGGACCATCGTCACTGAAACAGAGCACATACAGAGTTCCATCATGTTCGGTCACCGACGCCAGACTCGCCGCGTATCGTGGTCGCTCGTCGCCGTCGAAGGTGTGAAACAGTCCGCAATCCAGCACGGTCTGAAACCTGCGCCCCAACCGGGCCAGCTGGAACGCATCAGCCGCAGCGAATTCAACCTTGATCCCCCGGTCGTCGGCCTTCTGACGCGCGATCGCCAGTGCCGTTTCAGCCACGTCAACGCCCAGAACAGACAATCCCAGCGAGGCGACGAGAAGAGCGTTCTCTCCAGTCCCGCACCCCGCATCGAGCACCGCTCCGAAGAATCCGCCTTTGGAGGCCAATCGCGCTATTGCTGGCTGCGGCCGGCCAATATCCCAAGGGGCGGGGCCGTCGTGGTACGACGTATCCCAGGCCAGTCCCGTCATCCGTTCGTGACTGGTGGGTTGTCGACCGCTGAATGGATCGTCAGCGAGGGTTCGTGATCGCTCCGACAATTTGCTCCCCTTCCTCGAACTGATTTTGCCACCTCATCGTGGCACGTCAATACACAGGTCTTGACTATTCCATCGCCGGCCTAACTAGTGCCGCTTAACTGCCGCGGGTCTTGGCGATGGTATGTCCTGTTAGGACACGTCGAGCTTTACGGCGCAGTTGGTGCCAGGATATGCGCCGATACACAGAGCCCGAACTAGACGTTGCTTCCGCTCCATTTGAGCTTCTGCCGAACTACGCTGAAGAATGACGTGTCAGGTAACGAAGCCAGTGGAAGCTTTTTCTTTGCCTTGCGGATAGTCATGACCGATCCACGCTCGACATGGATCGGCCTGCGGCCATCCAGTGTCAGGTAAACCGGATAATCGGGATCGCTTGCTTCGATTTCAATGATCGATCCATCCGCGACAATGATCGAGCGGTTGGTGAGAACGTGCGGGCAAATCGGCGTGATTACGAATACTCCGGACTCGGGATCCAGAATCGGTCCGCCCGCGGAAAGCGAGTAAGCGGTCGAGCCTGTTGGGGTGGCGACAACCAGTCCGTCGGCGTTAAACTCCGTCAGAGCTTCGCCGTTGACGCGGGTGCGCAGAAGCACCAGGCGCGAAAGCTCGCCACGGCTTAGGACGGCATCGTTCAGAGCGAGCATTTTGCCGGTCCTCTTGTCGCCCAATGTCACCCTTGCCTCGAGCAGCGCCCGGTGACTGAAGTTTATCCGATCCTTGGCGATGCATTCGACAGCTTCGCGATAGTTCGACGAACTCACGCATGTCAGGAAACCAAGCGAGCCGACGTTGATGCCGAAGATCGGCTTGATCGTCTCGCCGAGTTGGCCGATGACGCGGAGAATTGAGCCGTCGCCACCGGCTACAACCAACAGATCCGTCAGAGTTCCAAGCTCCGCCACAGGATAGCCCAATGATTTTCCAGCGACACGCGCCGTTTCTTTTTCGAAGAGGATCGAAATCGAGAACCGCTCGAATTCCTCGGCAATGGCGTTGACCAGCTCGGCCACGCCGCGTTTTCCGGTGTGAGCGATTAAACCGATCGTTTTCGTATGCATGCAAAGAATTCCTGGTTGCCGTCCGCGCCTTTGATGCCGGCTGGCACGATCCCAGCCACAACATGGCCTAGATCACTCACGAAGGCGACGATCTTGTCTTGTGCCTTGTGGTGCAAGCAGGGATCGCGAACAATTCCGCCTTTTCGCACGTCCGAGCGCTGCAGCTCGAACTGCGGTTTTATCAGCGCGAGGATCACCGCATCTGGTTCCACCAGGGCCAACGCGTTCGGCAGGATCAGAGTTAGCGAAATGAACGAAACGTCGATGACGCAAAGATCGACAAGCTCTGAAAGTTGCTCGCGAGTGAGGAATCGCGCATTCAATTTCTCGAGAACAATGACCCGAGGGTCGGTGCGGAGTTTCCAGTGCAATTGTCCGTAACCGACGTCGACCGCGTAAACCTTTTCGGCGCCCCGTTGTAACAGGCAATCGGTGAACCCACCGGTTGAAGCGCCAATATCCACCGCAGTTTTTCCCTCTACATCAATTTGAAAATGATCGAGCGCACCCTCCAGCTTCAGTGCGCCGCGGCCGACATATTTTCGAGTTGGTTTTACTCCGACTGCTGTTTCCTCATCCAGAAGCTCCGACGGCTTCGCTGCGATCCGGGTGCCAACGCTTACATACCCGGCCATAATGGCGCGTCTTGCCTGCTCGCGGCTCGGGAAAAATCCTCTCATAACGAGGAGTTGATCAAGTCGAAACCTTTTCGGCATTTGCACTCCTTGTCAGACTCAAGAAGGCGGCGGAGTCAGGTAAACAAATTCTTCCAATAGTTTTAAAGTGACACCAGTAATAACGATTATACAATGCTAACCAGCAACATTTTGCATTAATCCACCAGCTTCTTTTCAGTCACAGCGTGCTAATGTCGGTGGCCTGGATAGGCGGCATAGGTTGACGCGGCCTGTGTAAATCGCTTTGGTCAGCGATCAATCGCTCGATGGATGCCACGTCTTCGGCTGAAGCACGGCGTCGCTGATATTTTCGCAGCAGGACTTTTTTCAAAGACAGCAAGTCATCCAGCAACGGTTGTTCATAATAGGTCCAATCGAGATCGCCTGCTGCTTTCGCTTGCAACTGCCAGACACCGCCGAATTTTGTGGCGCGCACTTCGCGTTTAGTTCCGTCGCCGGTCCTCTCTTTCCATACGTGTTGGCTCGGCATGGCGCGAAGACCTTACCATTAGCAGCCATGCCGGGCATAAGCATTTTGCTTGTGCGCTCAGCAGACATGTTGACCGCTGAGCGTGATTCAGCAGGGTTCATCCGCTGGGCGCACAAACCGCAGGATCATATTCCTTACACAACGTGAAATACGCAGCCAGATTGACAGTTTATTTTATCGCGATCGTTCTTCTCGGAGCACTCCTTGCTCCGGTGCTTTTCTGGTCGGCTCAGTCGCTTGCAGTACACGGCGTGTTTCCTTTTTTGGCTAAATACGACTTCGACACTTTCTTTCGTCGCGCCGTCCTCATCGCGGCTGTGCTCTTGCTTTGGCCGCTGCTCCGCGCCAGCCATGTTCGAGCGTTGAGTGATCTCGGTCTTGTCCACAACCCGCATTGGGTACGCGATCTCTGCGCCGGCGCACTGCTCTCAACCATTCCCCTGCTCGTTTGCGGCTATTTCCTCATCAAGTTTCACACTTATTCGTTTCGCCACGTTTTGGTCTGGCCGCGATTGTGGAAAGTGCTGCTTGCAGTGATAAGCGTCCCGTTGATCGAGGAGACCTTCTTTCGGGGGATTGTTCTGGGCCTTTTACTCAGGACAAGTCGAAAATTCCTGCCAATTATCGCGGTCTCCGCCTTGTTCGCAGTGGTGCACTTTTTAAAAGGCCCGGACCGCGCGGCCACGATTGTGACGTGGACTTCCGGTTTCCAGTTGATCGCCCAGGCGTTCGCCGGATTCGGAGACCTGATCATGGTGGCGTCCGCGTTTGCCACCTTATTTCTGATCGGCTGTATTCTCGCTGATGGGCGTGTGCTTACGAATTCATTATGGCTGTCGATTGGTCTTCATGCCGGATGGATTTTCGCGAGCGGCACGTTCAGTTGGTTGGCGCGCCGGCAAATTGCGGCCTTTCCGTGGATGGGAAAAAACCTCCTCGTCGGAATTGTACCGCTGTGCCTGGCTGCAATAACATGGATACTGATGCGGCTCTGGTTGAAACATGATCGCGCTTCACAAGTCTGAGCTATTTCAGGCAGCCATATCGCTGCTGTACCCGCCGACATGCACCATTTGCGGGAAAAACATCCGAGCCGGCACCTACCTTTGCAATGTGTGCGAAGGAAAGATCGTCCGCATCGAGCCGCCATTTTGCAAAACCTGCTCAGAACCCTTCGAAGGTTCGATCACCGGCGCCTTTACCTGCGCGAACTGTGCGCATCGCGCGATCTACTTCGACGCGGCGGTCGCGGCATATCGCGGCCGCGGTATTGTTCGCGAAATCATCCACGAATTTAAATACGCCCGGCAGATCCATCTCCGTAATCTCGTAGCGCGCTGGCTTCGCGCTGCGCTGGAGGATGAACGGTTGCGCGATATTTCTTTCGACCTCATTGTGCCTGTGCCGTTACATCCTGCGCGACAACGCGAACGCGGCTTTAATCAGGCTAGCTTGCTTGCGGAATCGCTCAGCGCGGAGGCTGCAATTCCTTCCAGGCCGGTGCTTGAACGGATTCGTTATACCACAACACAAACCGCGCTCGACCGGTCCGAGCGCATGGAAAATTTGCACAATGCATTCCGTTTACGAAAAAACGCGGACGTGCGAGGCTTACGCGTGTTGTTAATTGATGATGTGCTGACAACCGGCTCGACCTTGAGCGAGTGCGCACGGGTCTTGAAACGTGCCGGCGCAATATCCGTTCATGCTGCCACCGCAGCCCGCGCGTAGACCATGGCAATTTTCAAAAAACCGTCAATCAAGGCCGAAGGCAAAAAGCGTGAGATGCCACGCGGGGTTTTTCAGAAATGTCCCGGGTGCGGGCAAGTCGTGCCCGAAATTGAGCTGGCGCAAAATCAACGTGTCTGTCCGCGCTGCGACCATCACCATGCGCAGCCTGCCATGGAGCGAATCCAGAGTCTGCTCGATCCGGACACATTTGTAGAGATGGATGCCGACTTGAGGTCGGTGGACGTGCTGCGGTTTCAGGGCGTGGCGACATACAAGGACCGGCTCAAAAAATATCAGGAGAATACGGGTTTAATCGATGCAGTGATCAGCGGATACGGCATTCTTGACGGTTACAAGGTAGCAATCGCGGTGATGGATTTTGGATTTCTCGCTGCGACCATGGGCTCGGTGGTTGGCGAGAAAATCACGCGGACGATTGAATACGGCACCGCGCAGCGCTGCGCAGTCATCATCATCGCAGCATCCGGCGGTGCCCGCATGTACGAGGGAATGTTGAGCCTGATGCAGATGGCGAAAACCAGCGGCGCCCTGGCGCGTCACGCAGAAGAGAAGCTGCCATACATTTCGGTTCTCACGAACCCGACCACTGCCGGCGTGATGGCCAGCTTTGCTTCGTTAGGCGACGTGATCATTGCCGAACCAAAAAGCATGATCGGTTTCGCCGGACCGCGCGTGATTAAGGAAACGACTCACCAGGATTTGCCCGAACGATTTCAAACCGCTGAGTTTCTCCAGGAACACGGCTTGATCGATATGATCGTGCCTCGAAGAAAACTGCGGGACGAAATCAGTCGATTGCTTGGTTACTTTGGCGTAGGGCCGTGAATGCGAGTTTCGGGGACCAATCGGGTTCTCCGGTAAACACGCCGCGCGGTCCCGAAGGCGTTCGCAAGACATCGCATGGCGATATCCCTGGCATTCCGAGCCGACGGATTTCCTACAAAGAAGTGCTCGCCTGGTTGTACGGCCTTCAACGTTTCGGAATTAAGCTTGGTCTCGAAAACATCAGGCGGCTGCTCAATGAATTATCAAGGAGGAACGATCTCCAGTTCGGCCTCGGCCGCTTGCAAGCCGCCGCTCCTTGCAAAGTCATTCACGTCGCCGGAACGAATGGCAAAGGCTCAGTATGCGCCATGATCGAGTCCATCTGTCGAGCGCAAGGATATCGCACCGGCCTGTTTATATCCCCTCACCTCGTGACCTTCCGAGAACGGATTCGCGTAAACGGTGAACTCATCTCCGAGGATGCGGTTGCGGATGGTCTGGCAACCATGCGCGATCTAATCGGCGATTGGGATCCGCTTCCGACATTTTTCGAAATTACCACCGCGCTCGCATTAAGATATTTTTGCGAAAGCAAAATTGATGTTGTTGTTCTTGAAACGGGCCTTGGCGGCAGACTCGATGCGACAAACGCGATCCAACCCGATGTTTCAGTCATAACTCCGATCGATTTCGACCATGAAAAGTGGTTGGGAAATACATTGGCTGACATCGCAGGTGAAAAGGCGGGAATTATCAAAGCAGGCGTTCCGGTTGTTTCTGCGCCGCAGCAACCGGAAGCAAACAAAGTCATTCGGTTCCGGGCGGCCGAATGCGGCGCGCGTTTGCGATTTGTAAATGAAGCTTACAGCCGGTCGCCCGTTGCTTTGAGTGGCCGGCACCAAAAAAATAATGCGGCCGTGGCAATCACCGCGATTCAAGCCGCAAATATTCACGTCGATGAAGGCGCGATTGTTCGCGGTCTCGCGGCGATTGAATGGCCGGCGCGTTTTCAGAAGTGGGACGAGCGCACCGTCATCGACGGCGCACATAACCCGGGCGCCGCACGGGTTCTGACGCGGACGTGGCGCGAAGTTTTTGGCGATCAAAAGACAACGCTCGTCCTCGCGGTCCTTTCGGACAAAGATTTGCGCAGTATCTGCGAAGCGCTCGCACCGATTGCGGGCTCGGTAATCCTACCCGGGATTCGCAGCGAACGCGCAGCCCCACCGGAAGAACTGGCAAAAGTCGTATCCGATATCACGCCAGCACTCCCCTGCTCCATCACGCCAACTGTTGGTGATGCATTGGTGCTTGCACGCGCCCATCCAAATCCCATTCTGATCACCGGCTCGCTCCATTTCGCCGGCGAAATGCTCGCGTGCTTGCGTGGCGAACCAGAGGCCTTTGAAGAATGCGCGCAGTGATTTGTGCGAACGAACTCGTCTCGGGAGCACATCCTGCCACGTCTGATTTCGGCTTCGCTCCGAAAGAGGCTTTTCCTCAGCCAGATTTTCGAAATGGCATGGCGCAAAACAAAGACGTATTGGGACAGCCGATGATCTACTTTCCGTCCGAGGCGCCCAATTCGGTACAGGAGTAAACTGCTTCTCCAGTTGGTGTGCTCACGCAGCAGTTTCCTCGACCTTGAAAACGACCATCCCGCGTGCCTGATAATTCGCGAATGCCTGCGGATGATCTCGATTGCAGGTATGCACCCACACGCGTGTCGGTGCAATTCCGCCACGGGGTGACCACCCTTCTTCGATCGCGCTGGTGAGCAACGCCCCGCCTAAACCGCGGCCGATAAATTCGGGCAGCAAACCAAAGTATGCGATCTCGATTCCGCCTTCCGTGTCCCGACGCAGTTCGTAATAGCCCGCAAGCGCCTCATCGTAATATCCTGCGAACGTCCGCAACTCCGGCGCAGTAGCGTATTCCTTCCATTGGTCAGCGGTCCATCTTTGTCTGTCGATCCAGTCCCATTGCTCGCCGACGCAAAGATAAAGCTCACGATTGAACCGCCAGTCGCGTTCCGTCTTTTCACGGACTTGAAATCGCGGGTCCGCGCGCTTAGGCCGCAACTGGTTCGGCGAACGCATTTCAAGAAATGTAGTGATCAAGGATTCTGCTGGCATCACACAACGTTTCAGCACTACAGGGCGCGTGCCTCTTTTGACAGCGGATTTCACTGCTGAAGGCTCTGCCCCGATCGGAATTCTCACTCCCTCCGGAAGTTCACCATATTCTGCGCCAGTACGCCATGCCTGACTGCGTTCCGTCGAATTCTTCACGACAGGCAGTTCGGGGATTGAGAATACGACCGAGGATGGAACAGTAAGCGGCACGAAACGTAACATCATTAGCATGCCTGAGAGGAAATCGCGCACGCAAAAGCGCCGCCGGCGTTCGATTATAGCATTTGACATGATTCAGCTTGACCGGTCGGCGACGGAGCCTCTCCACGAACAGCTTTACCGTCAAATTCGTGATGAGTTGAAGTCGGGAAAGTTCAGCGAGGTCTCATCGAGAATTCCCTCCTCACGGGTTCTGGCTGCAGATCGTCGAATCTCCAGATCAACGGTTAGACTCGCACTTTCAAAGCTTCATGCTGAAGGTTACCTGCGCTCAAAGCCCGGCTCCGGAACCTTTGTTGCGAACCTTCTGCCGGAGACGTTTTTGACCGCGGACCAGCCGAAAACGTATCAAACGATTCACCGTCCAATTCGCGTCTCCGATCGCGCGAGAGCAATTCCGGATGCGCGGGTCGGAAATCAGTTTGACCTCGGAGCGACGGGTGCAGGGGCAGGCGTCTCGCTGGTTCCAAGCATTCCCGCAGTGGACGAATTTCCGATGGCTGTGTGGGAACGTCTTAGAGCGCAGATCCTGGCAAAAAAGGGAGTCAATCTGTTGCGCTATGCGTCGAATCGTGGCGACGCCGACCTGCGCAAGGCAATTGCAGCGTACTTGTGCGACTTTAGGGCAGCGCGGTGCCATGCTGATCAGATCGTAATCGTGGCTGGTATGCAGCAAGCGATGCTGATCACCGCAATGGCTGCACTAAATCCGGGTGAAGTCGCGTGGATCGAAGACCCCTGTTATCAGCAGACCCGGAGGGTACTCACATTGGCCGGCGTCAAAATAGTTCCCAAGCCAGTCGACAAGCAAGGAATTGTGATTGCTCGATCGACAAAAGAACTACTGCCGAGGATCATTTACGTAACGCCCTCGCATCAATTCCCTCTGGGGGTTACCATGACTTTCCAGCGTAGGACCAGCCTGCTCGATTTTGCGCGCGCTCACAACGCATTCATTTTCGAGGACGACTACGACGCGGAGTTCCGCTTTACCGGGCCACCGCTCCCTTCGTTGCAAGGCATCGACAACGCCAATCGAGTGATTTACGCTGGGACGGTAAGCAAGATTCTTTTTCCCTCTTTGCGTCTCGGTTATATCGTTGCGCCAGAGCCGCTGGTTGATTCGTTAATTAAGATTCGCAGCGCGACGGATCAACACTCCTCTCCGATTGATCAGGCTACGCTGGCGCGTTTTATCACCGAGGGTTTTTTTCTAAGTCACATCAAACGGATGCGGAAAATCTACGCGGAGAGACGTGATTTCTTCATCAAACAATTTAACGAATTGCTTCGTGATCATTTCATTTTGCAGGTCCCGGAAGCGGGCTTGAACATCGTCGCGTGGCTGAAGCGCGAGGAAAACTTTCCCATGATCAGGCGTATCACACTTGAAATTGGTGTGAGGCCTTCCGCGCTCTCATTTTTTTGCATCAAGGCAAAGCTAAAGCCAGCGCTCGTCTTCGGTTTTGCAGCCTGGACGCCAACGCAGGTTCGAGAAAGCCTGGTAAAACTCGCATTGGCACTCGAGAAACACAGCAAGGATCTAAATGACGGACGCCAGTCACGGTAAGCCTCGTGCGCACCGAGCGTGAGACTGGTTCGGGCTTTGCTATGCCGGTCGATCTGTTCGGCGAGCCACTGAAACCACTCCCAATTTTTTTGCGAACCTGCACGCTCGCGTTCGTATTCGACGTAGCCACGCAATTTGCGCCAGGCGACGCGCACGGTACCGCCCAGCAGTTCGTCGACTACGTTCAACGGAACCATGTGCGCAAAGACCGCATAACCAAGGGACTCAAGAATGCAGGCTATCGATTGCGCCGCCTGAAAAAGACGTGGATCGCCCTCGATTTGTGCGGGCTTTGTACCGTCGGAAATTGCTTGAACTAAACTCATCGATTGCATCCACGCTGGCGTTAGAATCGCCTGGACAGCTACAAAGGCTGCGCGTTCCTCTCGCTCTTTGCGCGCTCGGCGCATCTCAATCAATCCGAAAACGACAGCCGTCAATACCGTGAGGGCCGTTGCGATGTTTGCAACCGTCGAAAGATCCACCGCAGCAATTTTGCTCGAACGTCTCGTTGGATGTCACGCAAATTTGCTCTTACGCGTAAGACCGGTAAAAAAAGAGCCACAGGGTTCGCTGGAACCCTGCGGCTCGTATCCTAATACTTCAGACCGCGCGTTGATTCAGTCTATAACGACCACGTGATCGATCATACGCAAATCGCCCATGTCCGCGTAATAAACGCGTACGCGCGTGCCAGGTTTGATCGCAGTTTGGACGACTTCCCCTGCCTTGTTCACAACGTGACCACGTCCGTTGAGAACGTAACGAACCGGGTTATTCGAACGGTCCTCGCGAACAACGAGCGTTTTGGCCGGCTGATAACTGGCAGCCGCACCTTCCTCGGTTGTCGTCTTGATGATCCTTCCGGTTACGTTTATCGGTTCCGTCGTAGTTGTTACTTGTTTGTTATCCGTCGAACCCGGTTGGGCGAATGCCAGCGTCGCAATCACCACACAGCCGAGCGTGACAATTAGTTTTTTCATTTTTGCCTCCTATTGTTGATGCATGTTCTGCTGGTGGAATTTCTGGAGCTTGTCAGAATGGAACAAGAGCCACTTCGGGCGTTTTCCCCAGCCCACTTTTTCCGCGATAAAGATTAGCTGGGGTGACGGATGACTCGATAGACACCGATGGTCGTGAGCGTGTGCCCCGGTCGGATCGCAACCAAGCCGCTGAATCGTTGGCCCAGGACAAAGACCGTGAGTCCCGATGACTCACCATCGTGCATTTCCAGGGTCATACGTGAGTTCACGCGGCAAAGCGCAGACCCTTTTTGAGCGCGCCTGGACGAGTAGAGCTTTTGGGCGATCATGCATCGGTTACAATCTCATCTCGTTATGAGCAGCTTCTTCGAAGAATTGAAGCGGCGAAAAGTTTATCGCGTGGCGATCGCATACATCGTTGTGAGTTGGGCGCTCGCTCAAGGTCTGGCTCAGGTTCTTCCGGTTTTCGATATTTCGAACTCGATGATTCGGGTTGTCATCGCGCTGTTGCTAATTGGGTTTCCCGTCGCGCTCGCTCTCGCCTGGGTGTATGACGTCACTCCCCAAGGTATCCGTACAACTCCGGCACCAACGACAGCCCGGATCGCATCGTCGCCGGAATTTGATAATGCTAATAGCGACCGGCCTGATCATCTCCGCTGGAGCAGGTTTCTTCCTTTTGCCTCGAGTGTCTGCGCGCAAAATCGATAAGTCGATCGCCGTTCTGCCATTTCAAAATTTGAGCGATGAGAAGGAAAACGCCTATTTCGCCGACGGTATACAGGACGATATCCTGACCAATCTCTCAAAAATCGGTGATTTGAAGGTTATCTCGCGCACGTCGGTCATGTCATATCGCGACGGAGCGCGCAATGCGCGAGAAATCGGCAAAGCGCTCGGTGTAGGCACACTGCTGGAAGGGAGCGTCCGCCGTCTGGGCAACCGCGTCCGTGTGAACGTTCAGTTGATCAACGCGAACAACGATGTGCACATCTGGGCAGAAGATTACGACCGCGATTTGACCGATGTCTTTGCGATTCAAACCGATCTAGCGCAAAAAATTGCCTCGTCTCTTCAAGCGAAGCTCTCCCCGAATGAAAAAACACGACTTGATCGCCGGCCGACGCAAAATTCTGATGCTTACTTGCTTTTTCTTCAAGCGCACGATTACGCCAACCGGATGGACGTAGCTCATAACAAGTCGTTAAAAGCGGTGCCACTTTTCGAACAAGCTATCAATCTCGATCCGAACTTTGCTCTGGCGTTTGCAGGTCTTTCGATGGTGGAGAGTTGGCTATATCACAGCGCGGACCCGACAGCGACCCGGCGCGAGAAAGCGCGTTTGAACGCGGATGAAGCGCTGCGATTGCAACCAGATCTGCCCGAGGGCCATCTGGCGCTGGGGTTCTCTTATTACTATGGCGACCACGATTACGAGCGCGCTCTCGCTCAATTTGAAATCGCGAAGTCAGGTCTGCCAAATAACGCGCAGGCATACCTCGCAATTGGCGCAATCCAGCGACGACAGGGGAAGTGGACGGAGTCCACGGCGAATTTGGAAAGAGCTGCAGCGCTCGATCCGAAAAACGCGAGTATTCTGGCAAACCTTGCTTATAGTTATATCGCTTTGCGCAATTTCGAAGGATCGCAGCAAATTGTCGATCGCTTGGTCGCTATAGCGCCTCAATCGTTCGAGACGCTGGCGCTGAAAGGATATCTGGCCTTTGAATGGAAAGGGGATTTTAACACGCTTGAAAAGCAATTTTTCTCCATTCCAGCTGAGAACGACCAGAATGGAGTGATGACATGGGCGCGCTTTTGGATCCTGATGTTACAGCGCCAATTTCCAGAAGCTCTCGCAGTCGTGCAAGAATTTCCCGGCGATATATTGATCACTGAGACGACTGCGCCTGCGCCGAAGTCCTTACTGGAAGGCATCATTCATTCGCTCCAGGGCGACATGGCAAAGGCACAGGCGGAGTTCGAAGACGCGCGCGCGGTCTCCGAAAAGTTGCTGCGCGAAGCGCCCGAGGACCCCGCAAGACACGCGCAACACGGTCTGATCCTGGCAGCCCTCGGTCGAAAACAGGAAGCGATCGCCGAAGGCAAGCGTGCGGTCGACCTGCTGCCCGAATCTCAGGACGCCTTTGACGGGCCGCGATGCACTGCTTCGCTAGCACAAATTTATGCCTTAACTGGCGACTCTGATGAAGCATTCCGCCTGCTCGATCATTTACTACAGATACCCAGCGGCATAACGGTTCACGTTCTCAAGCTCGATCCAGCTTGGGATCCGTTACGCAAAGATCCGCGCTTTCAGGCGCTGATCGACAAATACGCGGCCAACCGTTAACGCAGGTTCGGCCGCGAGAGGCTTGCGCCTTTCCTGTAACCCGGTCTGACGTTCGCCACGCGTGAATGTTAATTCATACGCGGCAAGAACTCTTCGCGGACGATCTTGCCGTTCTTCACCGTATAAACACCTACTTCGGAAAGTTTCCTGCGCTCTTTTGTTTTTTTATCCGAAACGTCAGCGTCGAATTGAATGACGAATCGATCGTGCCCGACGAAAGGTCCATGGGCATCGAAGCTATGGACTTCCATCGCGTTGACCCACCAATCGACTTTGCCGCGAACGCCTTCTTTTCCGCGCGTCTCCGGCGAGCCGCCTCCCATGCTGAATGCTTCCAGGCTAACGATGTCGTCATCGTAAAGCGCGTCGAGCGCTTCGTACCAGGCTTGTTTGCGAGTTAATTCCACGACTTTCTTAGCTACTTCTTCGGTAGTCATTTTGGCCTCCTTTGTTTGGGTTGTTGATCATGTACTAACAGACTGTAGGGTATCTGTCCCACCCCCGAATGCTTTCGGTCACAGAAAGGCCCTACAATAAGAATTTTTCGAGGCGATTGAGAAGACTGTTCCAGCCCTCATTGTGGCGATCCCGCGATTCTTCGCCCGGCAATTGCTCGTGCCTCAAACGCAATTCCGTTCCGCCGCGGCGATCGAAGAGTTCGACTGTGACGACACTGGTCTGGTTCTCCCACGCTTGATCGTTATCCCATTGCCATGTGAACACAATTTTCTTTCCCGGAACCAGCTCGCGATATTCGCCGAATGCCGCCCAGTCTTCTCCCTCCTGAGTGATCAGGTCCCAGCGATATTTGCCACCGACCTGCACGTCCGCAGCGATGCTCCGCGTACGCACGCCTTCTGGTCCAAACCATTCTTTTAATTGCGCAGGATCGGTCCACGCAGCGTAAACGCGAGCTGGCGTCGCGTTGATAAACCTTGTGATCTCGAGCGATGTCTTCTCTGCGGTTTTCTCGTTCATGATTTTCCTTTCGCGCTCTCAACGAATTGCTTCAGTTCTGAACCGATAATCGCAGTCCAGCCGGCCTCGAAATTCTTCCGCGCATACGCCGGCGTTTTCGGAAACGTTTCGATCCCGCTATGCGTTAGCTTCAGCCGCGTCTTCGTACCATCGGGGAATAATTCAAAGGTTACCAGCGAATCGCCCGGTTCGCCTTTATATCGCCAGGTGTAGGCGATTCTCTTTTGAGGAATCACTTCGGTGATTTTGCAAACGTGATGATAAGTATTGCCTTCATGCTCGACCACGAATTCAAATTCAAATCCGATTTCCGGCTTAAATCCCTCCAGGTCGAAATACCATTGCCGCATTTCATTCACATCGGTGAGCGCGGTCCAAACTCGCTCGACCGGAGCCTTGAAAATGCGCTCCACAATGATTGTCTCCGTCAAATCGCTTGTTGTATTCATGTCGGTTTAATCACTTTGAATCGGTGCCCGCCTCAATAGTCGTCATGTCGGTGCACCCACTCCATCGAAAACTCGAGATGGTCCTCGTCGCGGCCTTTCGGCACGAGATCGAGAAAATTGTAAGCGCCGGCGAAAATGTCGAGCCCGCGCGCATACGTCGAATAGGTGTGGTAAAGGTCGCCCGCGTCGTCTTTGTAGAAAACACTCAGGCCAGGCAGCTCGTCATTGATGTATTCGCTCTCGGCGTAGTTGTAGTAAGCCTTGTTTTTCTTCTCGTCCTCCGCTCTAAACGAAACGTGATAATCAAAATTGAAATCGTTCTTTTGGGACGAAACCCATTTAAAACCCCAGCCCATGCGCTCTTTGTAGGCCTGCAGCTTTGAGAGTGGAGCGCGCGAGATCGCGACGAAGCTCACGTCGCGATGCGGTAGATGCCAGTTTGCGCCGTCGAAGTGATCCGCCAGATATGTACAGCTTTTGCAGCCTTCCTCCCAATCCGGACCGAACATAAAATGGTAAACGATTAGCTGGCTGCAGCCGTCGAACAGATCGGACAATGTTTCCTTACCTTTGGGGCCATCAAAAGTGTAGTCCTTCTCGACTTTCACCATCGGCAATTGCCGACGCGCAGCGCTAAGAGCGTCCCGCTGACGGGTGAACTCCTTTTCTCGCGTCAGCAAATCCTTTCGGGAAACAAGCCACTCAGCTTCCGAAACCACTTCACGGTTCAACTTCATTTCTCCAGTTTTCATTTTATTTTCTCCTGTTTATTTGTTTTCTTTTCAAGAATCTCCGGGCGACGAATGCCGTGAATCCGCTAGTCGAGCTCACGGCCGCCACCAGCAATGCCAAATTTCCGATACACACCGGGCACATGATTATTTTCGGACTCCCTTCTTTCCTTCCCTGCTTGTTTTTTCCAGATAGGCGGCGAGCCGATCGAGAGAGCCTTCCCAGAATTTGCGATATTCTTCGACCCATTGCGCCGCTTGTTTGAGCGGTTTGGCGTCCAACTGCATTTCGTGCACCCGGCCGTAACGGCGGCGGCGTAGTAGTCCAGCCTTTTCAAGAACGCGAAGATGTTTCGAGACCGCCGGCAGGGACATGGCGTGCGGTCGCGCGAGATCGGTGACGCGCCGGTCGCCCCGGGCCAGATGGGCCAGGATTCGGCGGCGGGTTGGATCAGCCAGTGCGGCGAAAGTTTGGTTCAGCGTTCTCGAAGAATATTTAACCATCTGGTTAACTATTTAGCGAAGTTATTGCAACGTGCAAACATTTTTTTGTTACAAGTTAAAGAAGCCCCACGGTCGAGGCGATCTCACCGGGTAAACGCTTCCTTGTTCACGACGTACGGCATTTTGGTCGGATCGCCGCCATAATTTCCGTCCAAAACGTCGATGAGTCCCTGGGCGCAGCGCCCAGCCATGCCTTTCTCGGGATCAACATCCAAGCGCGTGATCTGCCCCCCGCTGGCGAAATGATGGAACATGCGAGAGCGATCGGCAATCTCGGGATCGAGCAGCGGTGAATCGGACGGGAGCGGCTCCTTCTCAAATACGTCGAGCGCGGCGCCCGCAATGATTTTTTGTTTCAAAGCTTTCGCCAGCGCTTTTTCGTCTACAACCGGACCGCGCGAGCTGTTTATCAAATAGGCGGTCGGTTTCATCAGCCTAAGAGTGGTCGCGTTGATAAGGTGATACGTCGGTTTGTCTGCCTCGCCTTCCCTCAACAACGGCACGTGCAGACTGACGTAATCGGCGTTGCGCAGGGCGTCCTCGAACGCGACGTATTTGATCCAGGTCTTTTCTTTTTGAATGCCGCGCGCGTGCCGCAGGTCCATCAAATCCTGAATCGCTTTGATGAATTCATGATTCTGATACGCCGGGTCGTAGCAAAGAATATTCATATCGAACCCCGAGCACTTCTTGATCATCGCCAGGCCGATTCGCCCCGTGCCAATTACGGCGATGGTTTTGCCGGTGACTTCATCGCCGAGGAACGGCAGGAACGGATGCCACGACGGCCATTTCTGTTCACGCACCAGCCTTTCGCTCTGCCACATTTTTCTCGCAAGCATTCCCATCATGAAAAACGCGAACTCGGCCGTGGCCTCGGTCAGCACGTCGGCTGTGTTCGTAAATGGGATTTTATATTTATTCGCGTCAGCGCGATTGATATTGTCGAAGCCGACTGCGATCTGCGCGACAACCCTGAGCGTCCCCTTCCCTGCTTCGAAGACTTCCGCATCAATGGGATCGCGCAGTGTCGTGATCAGTCCGTCAACGCCGCTTCTCACTTTCTCGATCATTAATTTCTTCGGCGGCGCCTCGGGTCCTTCGAACACCTCAAGATCGTAACCGCGCTTACGCAGAAGATTCTCCGCCTCATCGCCGATGCGCGACGTGGCAAATACCCGGAAATGCTGTTTCTCAGTCATAGCTCAAGATCTAATCAGGGATTCAGGAAAAAACACGAATGCTCCTACTGTAGGGCAGGCGCGTCGCCTGCCAAATGCTCTCGTGAGCGCCGATCGGCACAGTCTTGCGCTGTAACGCAAGAATTCATTCCGCGGCGCCGACACGGCGGACGAGGGTCGGAATTTCCGAAAGACTGCCGAGCACATAATTAGCCTTCTCCTCGTATTCGCGCGCATCCACAAAACGCGCATCGGGAATCGCGGCGACTCGCATGTTTGCCTCTTTGGCCGCAGCTACGCCAGCCAGCGCGTCCTCAATGACCAGGCATGTGTCGGCAGCTACGCCAAGTTTTGCCGCGGCACACAGGTAAATATCGGGATGTGGCTTTCCGCGTTGGATTTCGTCACCGGTGACAATAACCTCAAACGAACTTCTAATTCCGGTACGCTCGAGGAATGGACGCGCTGACGCGCTCACCGAACTTGTTGCCACCGCGAGGCGCAGCTTCATCCGCCGCAGTTCTTCCAGAGTTGCTTTCGCGGAAGGAAACAGGCCCACCCGGTTTGCGAAAAATTCTGTCGCGATCTGGCCACGGCGCCGCATCAATTCCTCAACGGACGCGGAGAGACAAAAAGCATTTTTGTAAAACTCGACCGCCAGACGGTAGCTGACACCGAGGACGCTGCGGTGGTATTCGCCGCGATAGGTGACGCCGTACTCAGCGAGCAATTTCGCATCGATCTGATTCCACCACGGCTCGGAATCGGCGAGCACGCCATCGAGATCGAAGATCACTGCGCGAAATGTTTGACCCATGATGTGCTGCATCTGTTATCCACCTTAAGGCGATGAGCAATTAGTAAGCGGTAGCAAGGAGCGCCGCACCTCCTGTAAGAGGAAGCCGCAAATCCGACGTATTTTTAAACGATTCGGATTATCCAGCGGTCTTACACTTAGTGCTGATGCAACGGAACCGGGGGATGCGAGCGGCTGCGCTCCAGCTACAGCAGCAGGTCAATCCGCCGATCTACGACCCGCGGCAACAGTTTGCCGGCACACATAAATCGGTTCGTTTCATTTTCGGTTTCCTGTGCTCATCCACGGCAGCAGTAATCGAGTCCGCGCTGATGATGATGCTGATTGGTTGGATCGATTACCAGACTACCGACTTCGCCATGACGGTTTTCTATTTCGTGCCAGTAGTGCTGGCGACATGGCGGGCAGGACGCAAAGCAGGTTGGTTTATCGCGCTACTTTGCGGAGCGACAGTGCTCATAGCCGACTTAATGGTGCCCCACAGCGGACGTATCATTGCGCTTTCCTACATTAACGCCGGCATACTCGTACTTGCATCGGCCGCTCTGGCTGAACTCGTAATTTCGCTGCGTCGCGCACACGAACGCCTCAAGGAGCTACTCGCGCTAAAGACTGTTTCGCTTACAGAAATTCACCACAGGGTGAAGAACAATCTGCAAATCGTATCCAGCTTGCTCCGGCTCCAATCTGCCAAGTTCGCTGATCCCGCTGTTTGCGAGGTTTTTGCGGAATGTCGCGATCGCATCAACGCGATGGCTCGTCTTCACGAACAGCTCTACAACGAGCTGGGGCAATCATACCTTGATTTCGCGCCGCATTTGCGTGAGCTGGCAGAAATGCTATTGCGCTCGCACAAACCCGCGGGCTGCAAACTCGCGGTCAAGCTTCGCGCCGATCACGTTCCGCTCGATCTCGACCAAAGCATTTTGCTCAGCCTGATCGCCAACGAATTGCTGGTCAATTCTCTAAAGCACGCATTCCATGGCCGCGCTGTAGGAAGCGTCGATGCTGAACTGCGCACGAGTCGCGATCGAGTAACGTTAACAATCCGCGATGATGGCAACGGATTTGTTCCAACGCTGGCCGGTATTCAAGAGCAACGCGGAACCGGCCTAAACCTCGTCAAGGCAATGTCACGCCAACTTGGCGGCGAGTTCGTCATCAACCGCATGCCTGCGGGTGGAACGTGTGCAACCATTTCTTTTTCAAGCAAAAATGTCGCGCCAAAAGGCAACCGTTAATCTGTAACTCTAACCTACTACATTATGTCAAAAAAACGTATTCTGATCGTTGAAGACGAAGCGCTGACGGTGTTAGCGCTCAAACACGATCTCACTGAGCTCGGCTACGAAATTGCCGGCGACGCGAGCACTGCTGCCGACGCGCTCCGGGCCGCAGAAGACAATCGCGTCGATCTTGTCCTCATGGATATTCAATTGGATGGTGGGATCAGTGGTATTGCAGCCGCTGCCGCAATCCGCGGGCACCCTGATATTCCGGTTGTCTTTCTGACCGCGCACGGATCTGCGGAAACGGTATCGCACGCAGTCGAATCAGGCGCCTTCGGGTATTTGCTGAAGCCTTACACCTTGCCGGAATTGAAAGCGGCGATCGAGATCGCGCTGCACAAACACGAATCGGAAACCGCGATGCGTCGGGCCCTCAGTTCACCAATGTCGGCCAGTGTGGCGCAACCTCACTCCATCTGAGCAGGCCGGCAACGGAAGGCGACAATGCGCAAAACCGATCAAGAGCGAGACCAAGCCAAGGGTCCAAATCGCTACTGGTAACGGCCTTGGCCCGCGACTGGCAAGTCTGCTCGCACGGCTCAGTTTTCCTTCATGTAACCTGCGTTCCTGTTGACCCGACGACGCGAATTGCGAACCCCAGCAACAGGCGGGAAATACCGCTCGAAATGAAACTGATCCCCACCAGGTATTGGACAAGCTCAAGGCTAGCTGGTGGCCAGTGTGCGCACGCCACAATCCCGAGCACAAACGTGACCATTCCATCGATCAGAATCCAGACTGCGTGCCGATAATCGCGGAGCGCGAAAAAGAGAACAATCTCGATGAGCCCTTCGGCAATGAGAACCACCCCTACTACGAGGGCGAGAAGGACCACTCCGAGCAGAGGATTCACCAATAAACTGATTGCAGCCACGGCGTACAACCCGGCGATGAATGTATGCCAGGCAAGCGTGCCGCTTCCGAAATGAATTCCAAAGATAACATGAGCAACAGCCGCGAAGATAAAAAGCCAACCCAAGAACGCTGCGACTCCGAGCGAAAATGTGAGAGGCAGCACAATCGCCAGACCGCCACAGACAAAAACAATTACAGCCGATACAAACAACCATCGGGTTGCCCGGTTTACTTCAATATCATCGCCATCTGATTCCAATGCATTCCTCACGACTTTTGTGAAGTGTGCCCTTAACGATGGCCATGGAACAGCATTTTCACATCGATTGGTTTGCCTAACCAGTACTTCTGCGCTGTGCGAGTCGATACATTAAAGGTCCCGTAGCAATAGCCACAGCGGCGCCGATAACTGCTGGCAAACCGTATTCAGCGTCGGCGAATGAAACACCGATCACGCCCACTAACACCAGCATTGGCAGTGCAGCGAGGACTGCCACACCTGTGCGGCCCAGCGGAATTCGGAACACGCCGCGCAGTGACGGTTGGGTTTTGCGAAGTTGAACCAGGGCGCCGAACTCGAGAAAAAGCGCCAGCGAATACAGGAGCACATCCGCAACGACGAGTTTGCTGAAAGCGACAAGAGCAAAAAGCGAGTAGAAAACGGCTGACACAATGACAGCCGTTCGCGGCGTACCGTGCACGTCCAGCTTCGCCAGAGTTTTCGGCAGCAAACCATCGCCCGCGAGCACGAATGGAATTCGTGAGTAGCCAAGCAGCAGCGCATTGAATAGTGCAAGCGCGCTGACCATTCCGCCAAGTCCGATCCAGATTGCGATCCATCGGCCGGCAGTTACCGGCCGCCGAGGCGGCGATCTGCGGCCAACCTCCTTCAGTCCACGTGATCCAATCGCTTGCACCGAGCGTGGTGAGCAATGGAACGAAGTAGCCGAGCGTGACAAGCGGCAGCGCGAATGCGAGCGCGCGCGGATACGTGCGTGACGGATCTTTTACTTCGCCCTGGACAGTCGACGGGTTATCCCAGCCGATATAATTCCAGAGCGCAACCGAGATACCAACGGCCAAACCGCCGAGTCCGTGAGCGTGTTCCGATGCAAACGGTTGCCACGGAATGTGAGTGATGCGCCGTGCACTCGCGACTGACAAGGCGAGAAAGCCGAGCATGATGAAGCAGCCGGCGATGATTGAAGTGCGACTCACGTTCACCGATCCGCGGACGTTGATCCATGCTGCGCCCCAAATAATCGCAAGCGAGATGAGCCATTCCACTCGCGCGTCCAATCCGGGGATGAAGTAGCGAAGATATTGATTGAACAGCACGGGATAGATCGCCATGTCCACTAGCGAATACATCCACGTGAGCCAGCCATTTTGAAAAGCCCAGAAGCGCCCGAACGCGCGATCGACCCAGCGGTAATAACCCCCTTCTTCCGGCAACATGCTCGCGAGCTCGCCCACAATAAGCGCTTCCGGCACAGACCATACCAGGGGAACCAACGCCAAAATCAGCAGGCCCAACCCGGGCCCGACTGAGTGGATCAACGTCTCGGTGGTGTACGGGCCGCCTGACGTGGAAAAGAAGAGAACAAAAACGAGGCCGAGCGTTCCGATTCCGCGTGGAAGTTTTTGCCTCATTGTCACGCCAAATGTCTCAGGAAAGCAAGGAACGCAGGAAACTCTTTCGGATTCACCGGCGAAGTCCCACAAATCGCAAAGACTTTGTTTCGTTCTTTCGCTGCATGGGCTCTGCATTCTTGTGGTAACCGGACCCCTCCGCAACATTGTGTCCGTCATGATCCTTTGTGATCTTCGTGTGCAAATTGACAGATGCGGTTAGGCTGTTTTTATGTCGCGACTGACAAGATTGCTGATCGGCGCAAACGTTACTGTTTTCGCCTTGGAAGCGATATCCGGCCCAGGGTTCCTTGCCAGGTTCGCGCTCTGGCCCGTTGGCCATTTTATTGTAGCCCAGTTCGACGGTCCCGTCGGGTTCAGGCTGTGGCAGTTGATCACGTGCGGCTTTCTTCATGCGAATTTCCTTCATCTGGCGATTAACATGTACGCGCTCTGGATGTTCGGCTCTGATGTTGAACGCGCTATTGGCCCACGGCACTATCTGATACTCTATTTTGCTTCTCTGCTTTCTTCGAGCGCGACTCAGTTGGGAGTGGTATCGATGATGACAAGTACGGGTGTTTATCCCACCGTCGGCGCCTCCGGCGCGATCTTCGGAATTCTGCTGGCGTTCGGCATGCTTTTTCCGCGCCGCACCATCGTCCTGCTGATTCCGCCAATTCCGATGCCGGCGATCGTCTTCGTGATTCTTTACGCCCTTCTTGAACTGTTCAGCGGAGTTTTCGGAACTGACCAAGGCGTCGCACACTTTGCGCATCTTGGCGGGATGATGGGCGCTTATCTTACGCTTCGGCATTGGCGGAAGCGCGAACGCGCCGTTTACTACTCCCAGGTTTAGCCAGCACGTTTGCTACAACCGTCGCTCTGGTGGAGTGATCAGCTGCGATCGCATCATTCGCGTTTCTTGTGCGCCGCAATTGAATTGATCAGACTAATGATCGTGCTAAGCGGGTGAAAAATTGGCCTGCCTTATGGAGCTGGAATCGACGCTCCGAGGTCGAACTTCGATGCCACGCTAAACGCAACGACCTCAAGCGCGGCGAATCAGGGAGCCACGCGCACACTTGCGCACGCTTGAGACTTTGGACCGCATCTCGAACGAGGGATCGTGAACAACCTCTGGAGTGGCAACGGAAAATCTCGCCAAGGCGAAATAGCGGCACCCTGTCAGGGGCGCGAAACTTTGGCATGAAAGCCAATGAGCATGGAGGCAACTCTGAAGCGTGCACCTTGCCGTCTATGCCAAGTGACGCGCGCCGCATCACAGAGGCAGATCGCATCATAAGCAATCGCGTTTCGAGAGCTGGGAACTCACCGAGGGGCCCTGTTGCAGCAGCCGTCGCGACTCGGAAGCCGTTCCCTGTTCGCACGCTCATGGTTTGTTTCACGATCTGGCTGATTGCCACCCAGGCCATGATTTTCGACCAGGTCAAATTTGATGAACGTGCTCACTTACTCGAGCAAGCAACTCGGTCGTTTGGCGGGCCGCAGGTGTTACTCTCGAACGAACGACCATCCAACCTGCCAAGCGACGCAAGGGCGCAGAGATTATGAAATATACAAACGCCGATCGAATGAATCTGCCCATTCGAGAATTACTACGGGCGGAAAGCTGCGGTGGCGTGATGAATTTTTGCGCACGATGGCAAACTGCTGTCGAAACCGCGTCGGGTCACGCGTTACAGAAGCTCCGTCTGGAGTTGGCGCCTGTTTCAGAATTACTTCTCACCTCAACGCATAGGAACAATGACAATGATTGCAGTATTAATATTGTGCGGCCTTCTCATTTGCCTTTTTCGGCTTGATTTGGACCATGCTGGGAGTCAGGGTTGATCCGCCACCGAAGGACGTCACCAAAAGGCGTGGCCACAACTAATTCCTTCGAGCGAAATAGTGCCGGCTCAGTTGGAAATCTCAGGAACTGTCATAAACCGATGAGATGAAAACAGCCAGGGTCGTGATCGCCCGTGGCGTGTTCGACCGGGCATGGACGAGGCAACACGGAGAACCCGAGCAGAGTGGATGAGCGTCCACGTCGCGCGACGCAGGTCTGTTTATGTGATCGCGCTATGCTGCGTAGCTGCGATCGGAGGCTTCCTCTTCGGGTTCGACAGCGGCGTGATTAACGGCACCGTTGATGCCCTGGCAAAAGCCTTCGGCACTGATGCGGCTGGGACAGGCTTCGCCGTTGCATCAGTGTTGCTGGGCTGCGCAGTTGGCGCCTTTGGCGCAGGCAGGCTGGCTGACTCTCTCGGACGGCGACCGACGATGCTCTTGAATGCGATCCTGTTTCTCGTGACCGCTGTGGCGACAGGTGCCGCTAACTCCCCTGCATTCTTCATCGCGGCGCGGATCACAGCCGGTATGGCCATCGGCGGCGCCAGCGTATTGGCGCCGATGTACATCGCGGAGGTCGCTCCGGCGCATATGCGTGGCCGGCTGGCCTCGCTGCAGCAAATGGCCATTGTAGTGGGGCTGTTTAGTGCCTTTCTCAGCAATGCGATTCTCGCCAGGGTTGCTGGCGGAGCTAGTGAGATCCTTTGGTTCGGGGCGCCGACATGGCGCTGGATGTTTTGGATGGAAGCAGCGCCGGCTGTCGCATTCTTGTTAGGTAGCATGACAATTCCCGAGTCGCCGCGCTATCTGGTCTTCGTCGGCAAACACAAGCGAGCACGAAAGATCTTCACACGAATTGGTGGCGATGCCGATGAACTGGTACGGCAGGTCGAACAAAGCCTCGAGGCCGAACGCCGCCCACGGCTGTCGGATCTTATTATTCCCGGAACGAGGCGTATCGCGCCGGTGCTGTGGGTAGGAATAGGTTTGGCTGCTTTCCAGCAATTGGTTGGTATCAACATTATTTTTTATTTCGGTGAGATTTTGTGGAAAGCAGCGGGCGCAACTGAACAGTGGGCTCTGCGCATTAACGTGCTCACCGGCTTGGTAAACATCCTCGCCACGATCCCGGCCATCATGCTCATTGATCGGACCGGACGGAAACCGTTGCTGCTGGTAGGATCAGTGGGAATGACTCTGACGCTCGGTGCAATGGCGGCTGTATTCGCGACCGCCGGTACAGGCCCTGACGGCAAGCCAGTGCTAAGTCACATCGCCGCCGTGGCCGGACTTACGGCGGCAAATCTGTACATCGTTGCGTTCGCCGTGTCATGGGGCCCGGTGATGTGGGTGTTGTTAGGCGAAATGTTTCCCAACGAAATTCGGGGAGCTGCTCTTGCCATTTCTGGCGCCACCAATTGGGTGGTGAATTTTGTCGTCACCGTTAGTTTTTTACCGCTGCTGAAGGCAGTTGGTTTGACCGGCGCTTACGCTTTCTACGCGATAGCCGCAGCGATCTCGCTCCCCTTTGTTTGGCTTACTGTTTGCGAGACAAAAGGCAAGACGTTGGAACAGATGACGAACACTGCGGATCTGGAAGCGCGAACGGCGCAGTGAAGTCGTGGAAGAACACGTTCGTTGCATTGTCGATCTTCGGTTAATCGGTTCGCCCCCGTCCTCGCAGCGTGCGCTAAGGACTAAATTGTCGCCACGCGCGATATGCTAAGCGAGAGTGCTCGCATGGCTCACCTCTTCGATCCGCTCACGATTCGCGATGTCGAATTTGCCAACCGCGTCTTTGTCTCGCCGATGTGTCAATACTCGAGCACTGACGGGCTGGCTAACGACTGGCATCTTGTGCATCTCGGCAGCCGCTCGGTCGGTGGCGCGGGACTGGTCATGACAGAAGCGACCGCGGTTTTGTCCGAAGGCCGCATTAGTCCGCAAGACCTCGGCATCTGGAGCGACGATCACGTCGAGCCGTTGCGGCGCATTGTTCGTTTCATTCACGAGCAAGGCAGCATTGCGGGGATGCAACTGGCGCACGCGGGGCGTAAGGCAAGCACGCGCCGGCCGTGGGAAAGTGACGGTGCGGTTCCGGAGAGCGAAGGCGGCTGGAAAAACGTTGTGGCGCCGAGCGCGATTCCGTTCACCGAAAATTATCCCAAGCCGCAGGCGCTCACGCGCGGTGGCATTGGCGAAATCGTCAATGCCTTTGCCGCGGCGGCGCGTCGCGCTTGCGATGCCGGTTTTCGCGTAATCGAGATACACGCCGCGCATGGCTATCTTATTCACGAATTTCTTTCGCCGCTAAGCAATCAACGCAACGACGACTACGGCGGCTCGTTTGAAAATCGCACACGCATGGTGCGCGAGCTCGTGCAGACCGTGCGCGGCGCCTGGCCGAAAGGTGCGCCGTTGTTCGTGCGCATTTCTGCGACAGATTGGGTCGAACGCGGCTGGGATTTGGAACAATCGATCGCGCTCGCCCGCGAGCTGAAACAACTTGGTGTCGATCTGATCGATTGTTCGTCCGGCGGCAGCGTGCCGCATGCGAAAATCCCCGTTGGCGCCGGTTATCAAACACCGTTCGCGCAGCGCATTCGCGAAGAAGCTGAAATTCTCACCGGCGCCGTCGGCATGATCACCTCGCCCGCGCAAGCCGAACACATCATCAACACTGGGCAAGCCGACGCGATTCTGATGGCGCGCGAATTTCTGCGAGAGCCGTACTGGCCCTTGCGCGCCGCGCAGGAACTTCGGCAATCGGTTTCATGGCCGGTGCAATATCTCCGCGCCGCGTCGGGAGACGCGCACGCGCGTGTTCCCGTTAATCTCGACAAACTGAAATCCTGCTTCGAAGAACAACACGCCATCCCCGAGCGGCGTTGACCAACTTCGATCGTGAACCGAGTCAAAGACTCGACGGTCCCCAGTTCTTCGCCTTCAATAAGTGATAGGATCGCGAAGATAATTGAATCGATTCGAGAATGACGACATCTCCTGCCTCTGCGCCCGCAACTTCGATTTACTCGACTCAATTGACAGAAGGACCGACCTGACAAAAGATCGCGCCGATGATCTCACGCAGTTTCGCGGCGCCTTTGGCATTTTTGCTGTTGTCGGTTATCGCGAATGCGCAAAACGCCGCTCGGCGCACAGAAGTCTTGGCGTTGCCTTATCGCGTTGTGCCGAATTTCTTCCAGTTGCCTAACGAATGGCATTTCGGCGAGGTCTCCGGCGTGGCGATCGATTCGCAGCGCCACATCTTCGTCTTTCAGCGCGCCGCGCCGATGCTCTCCGAGTTCGATACGAATGGGAAGTTTGTGCGCGAGATCGGGGCCGGTCTATTCACTCATCCACATGGGTTGCGCATCGACGCACAGGATAACATTTGGACGACGGATGACGGCAGCCATTTGGTACTAAAATTGAATCACGATGGCCGGCCACTTCTGGTTCTGGGACGAAAAGGCGTCGCGGCTGAGGCTAACTGGCTCTTTAACGAGCCGACCGATGTCGCGTTCGACAAAGCTGGCAACATCTATGTCTCCGACGGCTACGGAAATTCACGCGTGATGAAGTTCGATCGCACCGGGCAGTTCCTGAAACAGTGGGGCAGCTATGGCGATAAGCCAGGGCAGTTCGACCTGCCACACACGATCCTCATCGACAAAGACGAGCGGGTGTACGTCGGCGACCGCGAGAACAAGCGCATCCAGATTTTCGACGCGGACGGCAAGTTTCTGAAGCAATGGACCGGCGTCGGCTATCCGTACGGTCTCTGCTTCGGGCCCAATGGACACATCTGGATGGCCGACGGCGGTTATGATCGAATCGTAGAGCTGGATGAGAACGGCAACATCATCGGCGCGATCGGCGAACCGGGTCACGCCCCGGGGCAATTCGCTTGGGCGCACTTCCTCGCTTTTGATCCTGACGGCAGATTATTCGTCGCCGATGTCCTGAATTGGCGCGCGCAGGTTTTTGCTCCGACCAATGAACAGCCCGGCGTGTCGAGCTACATTCCGACTGTGCGCAAGTTCTGGAACCAGAAGCGGAGTAACGGGTGGGAAAGCCACCACGCGAACGCGCCGCTGCCGAAAGAGAAATAGCTTCCCGTTGAGGCGAGAATCTTGTGACGGAGGGTAGTTACAGATCAGCTGGTGACTGTTGGCAGCTTAACGTGACAAATTGGTATTCGTCTAGGTCACCGCTTTCGGAGCGCTCAGGCTTTTGCCGTAGAACCCGGACCTATCGAAGCAGCAAGGGCGTCGCTTCCC
This sequence comes from uncultured Verrucomicrobiae bacterium, assembly GCA_963828355.1. Taxonomy (GTDB): domain Bacteria; phylum Verrucomicrobiota; class Verrucomicrobiia; order Chthoniobacterales; family UBA10450; genus Udaeobacter. The sequence continues at coordinate 56,870 of CAWHFD010000012.1, forward strand.
AGCAGCTAGCTTCGAGCAGGCATTTTTGATCCGGCGTGCGCGCGTCTCTTCCTGCTTAGCGGAGGTGATCCAGTGGATCCAATCCCTGCGCGCGATGGGCGTGATGTCCGACCACAATTTTATCGCCTTCGGGACGGCGGCCGCGAGAGCTTTTCTCAGTTCTGCCGGCACCGTGGGTTCCGGTTCCTCTGATGCGGGCGCGATCTCGAGGGTGACAACATCGCCTGCGTCTGCGCCTGCGGCTTTGGACATCTTTCGGTCCACTTTAAGCCAGTGGCTTTTTTGGCCGTCTGGCTCGAGCATCGCTTGAAAAGCGTAGCCATTGATGGTGCCTTCGATCGCCGTCATGCCCCGCGAAGGAAGCTTCGCGCTGGCGCTCTTGGGCAGGATGAGAAAGGTCCAAGACTCGCCCTTCTTGCTCTCTGCCGGCCGGGAGAGCCTTGCTTTGAAATGAATCGAGCTTTTGTTCATTTGCCTGGTGTCATCATTTAACTAGACGGCGTTTCGACCTACAATCCCGTTTTCAAGCGTCTCTTCATGTCGGTGTATGCAGTTTCGATTAGCTTCCCAAGCGCGGCGATCTCGACACCATGTTCGGGCCTGAGTTTTACATGGCGCATAAACTTGCCATTACCCTCCATTATATGATGGGGGTCGGCAATCTCAGCGCCCCGAAAGAACCCGACATTGACGTGAGCTTTGAACACATTGACGTAGCCGAATGCCGCATCAGCTACACACGCAGTCGGATGACCGTCATGCAATAGCTCTCGAACGTCGTCTCCGCAGGCGCGCATGACCTCAAACCAGCGCTGTGCGATCCCTCCCAATTGACCGGAATGTTTGTGCATCCAGACCTCGATCGCTGGATCTCGCTTAACCGCACTTGGAAACCGCATAAGTTGGCTCATGGCAATTGCATTTGAATACGCGGCTTAATCCGATCGCTGCTTTCGCGTAAAAGGGTTCCCCTCACGCGGTTCAGGCGTAAACATTTCTTTGCTCTAACCCTAATGACCGCGTGAGGCGGAGCCTTTTACGCGGAATTCGCTTTCTGATTTCCATTCAGGAAACTTATCGCCATTGGCTACTTCGTAACCGACTTCGAATAAAAGTTGAACATCTTGCACGGCGCCAGAGAGGTCCCAATCGGGACGAACTTCGTCGGACGGTTGGTGGTAATCTGTCGAGTCAAATTCGTCGGAACGGAGTGGCGCGGTCTCGGGACGGGAGAGAAGATGTTCACCTTTGCCGATGTAAAGCGAGGGCAGGCCGGCCTTCGAGAATTCGAAATTGTCAGCGCGATAAATCTTGCCTTTGTCAGGACGGCTGTCCGGGATCGCGCTGCGACCCTGCTGTTTGGCCGCGGCGGCGAGAAGATCGTCGAGCATAGAAAAACCAAAGCTGACATCCTCAATATCGCGCGCTTTTCCCCAGACGTTCATGCTATCGAGGTTGATGTCCGCCAATGTTTTCTCCAGGGGATAGAGCGGGTGCTCCGCATAAAATTTAGCACCGAGCAATCCCGCTTCTTCGGCTGTCGTTGCCATGAACAACACCGAGCGTTTCGGCGGCGGATTTACTTTCATGAAGGCAGCCGCGAGTTCGATGACGGACGCAACACCTGATGCATTGTCGATCGCACCGTTGAAAATCTGATCGCCCTGCAATTCGGGATGTCGTCCAAGATGATCCCAGTGCGCGGTGTAGATAACGTATTCACTGTTTAATTTTGGATCGCTGCCTTCGAGTTTGCCGATAACATTGTGCGATTTGATCGCTCGAATCTGCTGTTGGATGTGAATGTTGGCTTTGGCATTCAGGACCACGGGTCGAAAATCTTTGGTGATCGCAGATTTCTTGAGGGCATCGAAATCCTGGCCGGAGTCGGCGAATAATTTCCTGGCAACCTCCAAAGTGATCCACGACCGCGCGGACACGGCGTCCATGTTCTTGTTCGGATTGTCGAGCTCAACGTTTTCTTTGCCCCAACTCGATCTCACCACTTGCCACGGATAGGCCGCGGGTTCGGTCTCGTGGATGATGATCGCAGCAGCCGCGCCTTTTTGCGCTGCGATTTCGTATTTGTAAGTCCACCGACCGTAATACGTCATGGCCTTACCCTTAAACATTTTGTCATCGAGTTTTGACGGATCTTTTGGATCGGGAACCGGTGGATCGCCGATTAACATCAGCAGCGTTTTGCCGCGTACATTGACATTTTTGTAATCGTCCCAACCGTACTCCGGCGCGACAACGCCATATCCGACAAAGACCAGATCTGACTTCTCGATCTTGATCTCCGGCTGGAGCCGCGCCGATGAAGCAACGAAATCATCTGGATATTTTAGATCAATCGTTTTATCGCCAACGATAAAGGACATTTGCGGTTCGCTTTCGATCCCGGCGAGGGGAACTTCCTGAACGTATGTCCCGTCGGGATTCCCCGGCTTTAACCCGATCTTTTTGAACTGACCGGTGATGTATTTGACCGAAAGTTCTTCGCCTTTTGTCCCCGGCGCGCGCCCCTCGAATTCGTCCGACGCGAGAACTTTGATGCGTGCAAGCAGACCGTCCGGCGTGATCGCCTTAAGCGCCGGCTGCAAACGCTCCTTTAATTCGTCACTTCCAAAGAGCCACGTCGCGGCGGGGAAAGAGATCGCGAGTAGCAAGCACGAAATTTTCATGCTCGTTCTGTAGCGGCCCTTCGCGACCGCCGCAAATCTATCCGGACGATTGTACTCGGAATGAGCCGGATTCGAATCTTTTCAAAAGTTTCATCGCCACCTGCATGACACTGGCTCTTCTGGCGGGGAATGGAAACGATGTTCGCACCTTCGCCATCTCAATGCGAAGCCGATCAGGATCATCAATCCCTCGAAAGACAGATGGCGCAACCTCATGTTCCCGCTCGACATCTAAACGTCAGCGGCGATAAGAAAAGTATGAGGCGAATTGTTCTCGTCAGCGCCGTGCTGGTTTGTAGCTCGTGGTTTGTCGCTTGTTCACGCAAGCCGGCGCAAACTGCTCCGCCTCCGCCGGAAGTTTTGGTGACAACCGTGAAACCGCAGGATGTGCCGCGCGTGCTCGAACGCGTCGCGACATTGGACGGCTTTATCAACGCCAACATCAACGCGCAGGTTCAAGGCTACATCGTTTCGCGCGACTACCAGGAAGGCGGCGTCGTAAAAAAAGGTGACCTACTTTTTCAGATCGATTCCCGCCCGTTCGAAGCCGCGTTGGCGCAGGCCAAGGGAACTCTGGCAAAAGACAAAGCCAACCAGGTAAAAGCAGACGCAGACGAAAAGCGCGCATTGGATTTGTTTAAGAAAACAGTCATCAGCGACCAGGAGCGCGATACTGCCATCGCCGCCGCCCAGGCGGGCAGAGCAAACATCGAAGCCGACGAAGCGGCCGTGAAGCAAGCCGAGCTAAATCTAGGCTACACACGGGTCATTTCGCCAATCGATGGCGTCGCTGCCATCGCTACTGCGCAGGTAGGCGATCTTGTCGGACCCAGCACCGGAACGCTAACGACGGTTTCTCAACTTGACCCGATCAAGGCTGTTGTCACCGCGGGTGAAGCGCCTTTCACGGATTTCATTACTCGCCACCCCGATCCCACTGAGCGTGCCGATTATGTGAAGACCCTCCAGTTCGAATTGATCCTCGGTAACGGCAGCGTCTATCCGCAGAAAGGAAAATTTTATGCGCTCGATCGTAATCTCGATCCCAAGACCGGCTCGATCCGGTATGAGGTGACGTTTCCAAATCCAGGAAATATTTTGCGGCCCGGACAGTTCGGGAAAGTGCGGTTCGTAGCGGACATCAAAAAGGGTGCAATGGTGATTCCGCAGGAAGCGGTAAACGAGTTGCAGGGCAGTTATCAGGTCGCCGTTGTCGATCAGAACAACAAGGTCAGCATTCGTCCGGTGAAAATGGGCGAACGCATCGGCGCGATGTGGGAAGTTACCGAGGGACTGAAGCCCGGCGACCAAGTTGTTGTGCAGGGACTCCAAAAAGCGCGCGAAGGGTCGACAGTCACCGCAAAAGACTGGACCCCTCCCCCCGACGCGTTGGTTTCAAAAGCGGACCAGCAAAACAAGCCCTGACAAATGTCCGAGTTTTTCGTCAGGCGGCCTATCGTCGCGATCGTAATCGCGATTCTGATGACGCTCATCGGCGGCGTGTGCATTCTGGCGTTGCCGATCGCGCAGTATCCGAAAATCGCGCCACCGGAGATTCAGGTGCAAACGCACTACACCGGGGCGGATGCGTTGACGATCGAGCAATCGGTCGCGGCGCCGATCGAGCAGCAGATGAGCGGCGTGGACAACATGAACTACATGTACTCGATCAACTCGAACAGTGGCGACATTCGATTGATCGTGAATTTCGACGTCGCAACCGATCCGAACATCGATCAAGTCCTGACGCAGCTTCGGGTCGCGCAAGCGCAATCGCAATTGCCCGTCGACGTTAATAACTACGGCATCACCGTTAAAAAATCGACGACAGCACCACTGATGCTGATCGCGCTATATTCGCCCAAAGGCAGCTACGACGGAACCTTTCTCGCCAATTACGGCTACATTAATATCTTCGATCCACTGACACGCGTGCCGGGAATTGGGAATGTGCAGATTTTCGGCGCTGGCCAATACGCGATGCGCCTGTGGGTCAAGCCGGACCAGCTTGCGAAGCTTGGCATCACCGTGCCGGACATCATCACCGCAGTGCAAAAGCAGAACACGGTGAATCCCGCCGGCCAGATCGGCGGCGAACCAATTCCAAGCGGACAAAAATTCACTTATGCCGTGCGCGCTCAGGGACGACTACAAACGCCGGAGGAATTTGGGGAGATTGTCGTTAGGGCGAACGCGGACGGTTCATTCGTTAGGGTGAAAGATATCGCGCGCATTGATCTCGGCGCGCAAACTTACAACTTAAGAGGCAGGCTCAACGGACAACCCTCGGCGATTCTCGCTGTGTATCAGTTGCCCGGAACCAACGCCGTTAAAGCCGCGGAAGGCGTGCGCAAGCTGATGGCGGAAGCAAAGCAACGTTTTCCGGCGGACATGGATTTCGTCGTCTCGCTGGATCAAACCCTCTCGGTTACTGAAGGATTGAGCGACATCGTTAAAACGTTGTTCGAGGCGCTCGTGTTGGTCGTCATCGTCGTATTCATTTTTTTGCAAGGCTGGCGCGCCACGCTCATTCCATTGTGCGCGGTGCCGGTGTCGTTGCTCGGCACGTTTGTGGTGTTCCCGTTGTTCGGATTCTCGATCAACACGCTTTCGCTTTTCGGACTTGTGCTTGCCATCGGGCTTGTTGTGGATGACGCGATTGTCGTTGTCGAAGCAGTTGAGCGTCACATCGAAGAAGGAATGTCGCCGCGTGACGCGACGCTGCAGGCGATGCGCGAAGTTTCAGGAGTGGTAATCGGCGTTGCACTCGTACTTTCGGCCGTGTTTATTCCTACCGCATTTCTTCCTGGTATCACCGGCAGGTTGTATCAGCAGTTCGCCCTCACGATTGCTATCTCCGTCATTTTCTCCGCGTTCAACGCGCTCTCGCTGAGCCCGGCACTTTCAGCCATGCTGCTCCGCCCGCGAAAGAAAACGCGTGGTCCGGTTGGCTGGTTTTTCGATCGGTTCAATCGCGTCTTCGGTATGGCGACACACGGTTACGTGAACTGGTCACGCCTCGCCATTCGAAAAGCGGTGCTCAGCTTCGCGCTGCTCGCGGTGCTCGCGGTCGGCGCGGGACTGTTTGGATCGCGATTGCCGAGCGGCTTTTTGCCGGAAGAAGACCAGGGCTACGTATTTCTCGCGTTGCAATTACCGGACGCCGCATCGCTTGAGCGAACCGATGCCGCGTCTCGCAAAATCGAAGAAATGCTCGGCAAAATTCCGGGCGTCCAGTACACGACCAGCGTGGTCGGATTCAGTTTGCTCAGCCTCGTGCAAAATACTTATAGCGCGTTCTTCTTCGTCACGTTCAAGCCCTGGAACGAACGGACCAAGCCGGAAGAACAATACGACGCCATCAAGGCGAACATTAACAAACAGCTCGCCGGGCTTACCGAAGGTATCGCCTTCGCGTTTCCACCGCCGGCGATTCCGGGCGTGGGCACTTCCGGCGGATTCCAATTCATTTTGGAAGATCGCGCCGGCAAAGACGTCGCATTTCTCGCTCAAAATGTGAAGACGTTTCTCGACGCGGCGCATAAACGGCCGGAACTAGGCACTCTTATTCCGACGTTTCTGCCGAACGTTCCGCAGGTTTTCGTCAACGTCGATCGCGACAAAGTCATCAAGCAAGGGATCGATCTCGGCCAGGTCTATCAGACGCTCCAGACATTCATGGGCGGTTTTTTTGTGAACTACTTCAATCGGTTCGGGCGAACATGGCAGGTATATATAGAGGCCGAAGGCGATTATCGCACCGACGCAAAAAACGTTGGTCAATTCTTCGTGCGCAACGCCAACGGCGACCCAGTCCCCCTCGATGCCATTTCAACTATCCAGAACATCGCCGGTCCGGAATTCACGTTGCGTTACAACGAATATCGCTCGGCACAAATCAACGGTTCTGCCGCGCCTGGTTATAGCTCATACCAGGCGATGAACGCGCTCGAAGAAACTTTTCGCCAAACAATGCCTAACGAGATGGGCTACGACTATCTTGGCCTGTCGTTTCAGGAAAAGAAAGCGCAGCAGGGTGTATCCCCGACTGTGGTGTTCGGAATGTCGCTCATTTTCGTGTTTCTGATCCTCGCTGCGCTTTATGAAAGCTGGTCCCTTCCTTTTAGTGTGCTACTTGGCACGCCGGTCGCAGTGTTCGGCGCGTTTGCGACGCTTTGGTTGCGCGGAATGCAAAACAATATTTACGCGCAAATTGGTCTGATCATGCTAATCGGCCTGGCAGCGAAGAACGCGATCCTTATCGTCGAATTCGCCAAGGACGAGTATGAGAAAGGCAAACCGCTCCTCGACGCCGCGCTTGAAGGCGCGCGCCTGCGTCTTCGCCCGATCCTGATGACTTCCTTTGCTTTCATCTTCGGCCTTCTGCCGCTTTGGTTTGCCAGCGGTTCAGGCGCCGTCGCCCGCCGTGTCCTGGGCTCAACCGTGATTGGCGGAATGATCGCCGCGTCGGCAATCGCAATCTTTCTTATCCCAGTAACGTTTTATGTCATCGAGCGGCTCTTCGCGGGTCGAAAAGAAAAAATGCCTGCGCCGCAGGTCCATGAACCGCAGCCTGAGCCCAAGCAGACGATGAAGGTGTAGACGGCGGTCCGCAGCTGCACTCGAAACTGGCGCGGAAAAGGTTGGGGCGTCGTTGGTAATCTTCCTTTCGTTATGCTTTGGCTTGCGGATGACGCATGGGGTTAAACCAAATCCTATTCAGTGACGCCAAATTTTTTAATGCGAACAACTGATGAGTTTCAGGCATTACGTTCAGCGTAATCGAACAATTCGTTTAAGCTGCCAAGCTCGTCAGGCGGCTTTGTCCCAGAAAGAAATTTTTGAAATTCCGGGGAGTACGCGTCCTTGCGACCTGGCCACCACACGCGACGCACACCCTCGGCATGGTAATACTTTCGAAGCAGCGTCTCCCATCCGACCCACTGTGCCTGATCGAGGATTCCCGCTTTCTGCTGATACCAGGCGTTCTCTAACAGCTTGAAAAAGGAAAACAGAAAATAATGCGCGATGATCCGTTCTTCCTGGCTGGCGGAACCCCAATCCGCAGTCGCCTTCGACAACGCAGAGCCGAGCACGTGTGACTTCATTGCCGGAACGTTGATCGAGGTGATCGCGGCGGCGAGAGAATCTACGGCCAACGCCTTTTGCGATCTTGTGTTCTGCCGAATGGTTGCTATTACCGCGAGCAACGTCAGCGTTACCGCCAACGCGCTGATAATTTGAGCGAGGTCCACCCACATTCCCAACGTCATATCGGTTATCGTACCAGCAGGTCGAGTTTGCGCGCATCGAGACCCGCCTCGCCATAATGCTTTCGCGTCAGCTCGAGAAGAGTGAATCCGTCCTCGTACGCAACAACACTACCGTTTTCGGCCTTATCCAGATAAATGAGACCGCCTGCGACTACGAAAAACGCGATCATCGGCTCTGGCGAATCTTCGGTAATCACCAGCGTGTGCGCTTCGCCGGCAGGCTCATAAATGTATGTGCCGGGCTCTGCAATCCAGTCGTGCTCCAGATATCGCCACTTACCGCGAATCGTGTAGCCATGCACGCCCGCAACATGGTAATGCGTTCCCACCATCGAGCCCGGGAGACCTTTCAGGATGAGACTGAACCCGCCAGAGGTGACATTGAAACAGCAGGGTTGGAACCAGATACCTTTCGCGTACGGAACCCACAGATGTTCGTCGTCGAGATTCGTGTTGGTGATGAAGTGTTCGCGGCTTCTCTGACTTGGCTGAAGGCCATCGGTAAAACTGTTGAAGGCGGTAATTGGCATGTCCTTTCTTAGCCATCGCGCAATTCAGGGTCAATCTCCCGTCGCGACGCAGACGACAAAATTTACCAGGGGGAAACTGGAAACCATCTCACAGCAAGAGCTGTTTCATTTCGGGGTCGTAATTTCATCCCAATTACGACCGTGCGAGAAACGTCTGGCCCGCTCAGCGCCATCTCCAAATTTCCGCACGTATAAGGAGCCGTGCCGCCCAATTCTCTCTGCATCGAAATCTCAAATCTTAAAAAAGACCTGACCCCAAATCTTCCCGACGAGGTGTTGAGGAAAGCCCGTGCGTTTTTCGACTAAGCAACAAATGAAACCCAATCTGCGCTCCGGAACTGTCCGCTCTCCGAGAGGAGTCTACCCGCCGTAGCCGGCTTTCCGAGATCGTTTGGAGTTTGTCGAAAAACGTGCCGAAGCGTACACGAAGGCGTAACAGCGGTCGTCGGTTGCATAGCTGCTGATGACTATCATCCGATTACCAGACGGCCAATTCGATTACGATGAGACGCGGGCCATCGGGCAAGACAGGCGGCTTTGGACAAGGTTTTGCTCGTCGTTGGGCAACCCACCCGGATCTAGCGGTGAAAAAGCTTCACTTTTCTACCGCGGACGCGGCACATCGCGAGTTGAAGATTGCGGATCAACTATCAGGTCGCGTTCTCACAAACGTTGATTCAGAGGAGATGCTTCATCTGGCGACTATTTCATCGTCATTTCCGCGCCGGAGGAAATGCTTGCGGTTGTTTGCGAGTCTCCCTACGCTCTCACGGTGCGTGAGGTGCGGGTATGTTTGTCCTGCTCATCATCATCATCAGCATAATCCTACTGGGTCCCGCGGTAGCTCTTCTATCCATTGCAGGTTACTTTCGAATCCGCAGGAAAGGCTATCGCGCACCTGGCGCGACTCTTGTCCTGCTCGCTGGGTCCGCTCTGGGAATCGTCTCGGGATATATTGTCGTCAGCGCATTGCCGTCGGACGAAAAGGACGTCCGTATTTTCTTTGCAATTTTCTGGGTTCCGGTGCTTGTCGCCTCCGTCACGACAACACTTTTCATTTGGCTTGGGCCACGCCGTAACCCTCGTGTGTCCGGACCGCGGCGCCCGCACTTTCCCTTTGCCGCAGTAGGTTGGGCACTCAGTGGGCTCCCAGCGATACTGGTGATTTTCGTTTGGTGGGTGACAATGGGCAAGCCGAATGATTCGGATTCGAATCCGCTAGGAAAATCCATTCAGCTCTGGGTCACCTGTAGCCTCTTTGGTGCTTATCTTATTTCTCTTAGCCGTCGCTTTAAGGCGGCTGCTTCAATTGAAGAGATCGCGCGCAACGACCTTCGCGCGCCGGTACTCTACCTTCGTCCTTTCAATCAGGAACGGTCTGCGTTTGTGTGGGGTCCGAAATCCCGCTATGGCGATTACGTTAGGGGCGTCCAGCGATTCCTCATGACCCGTGGTGAATATTGGTTTGTAGGCGACAACGATGCTAATCCCGATCCGATCGTCAGTATCAGGTTCGAGGAATATCTTGGTCCGGCCCTGACCGCCCGAATCGGGCCATTCTTCGGCCTCGGCAACCCCGAGGACTACACGCCGCCCGAGGGCGCCGTCCGCACGTATGTACAGGACACCGATTGGAAAGAGCATGTCAAGCGACTTGCCGGAAGATCCTCTTGCATCGTGGCAGAGGTGGCGAGTTCTGACAACCTGAGATGGGAATTGGAATATCTGCGCCAGGAAGGCCTCCAGCAAAAGCTTTTCGTTATAACGCGTCCTCTCATTGCTAAAACGAACTGGCTTGCCAACCTCCTCATCTGGCTGAACGCGGTCCGTCGCCCCGACACTTGGCTTGGTTTCGCGGAGAATCTAACGAGGCTGGGATATGAGATCCCAAGCGACCCCGGAGTGGGGGCGGTCATGGCGTTTGACGCCTCTGGCAAAGGCGTACCTCTGACCACCGACGCGCTCCTCCCGGGGGACTACGTAGAGCCGATCCGTGCTTTTATCATCGATTCGCTCGGCTACTCGCCCGAACAGCTTGACTCACCGCGAGGACCGGAACCCGAATCGGCTGTCGCAGTGGTGCCCTTGCCAAAGAAGCTTTGGCAAAGCATCTGGGCCGCTATGCGGAAAGTGTTCTTGCTATACAAGCCGGGGAGAAAACGCGCATGGATACCATATGGAGTCTGCTGGCTGACCGCCTTATTCTTATTCTTAGCTGCCTTAGGTGGAAACTTAAAAGATCCTGGCACCTATTCTTTTATACAGATGTTACTCTTAGTCTTTTTGGTTCCGCGGCTTTGGGGCGCCTGGGAGCGCGAGCGGCAGCTCTCAGGTCAAGGTTCATCTAGCTTGTCGGAACAGGACTCCAAATGGGGCACTATGCTAGCCTCGTTGTATGTGATTGTCGGGTCGTGACGGTCGTGGGCGCCGTTGGTGCCGGAATAGAAAACCTGTCAACCGGGCTGAAATCAGCGGTCAGTGGCTTGCTTATAGTACTCTGTGCATTTCCTCTAAGGGAATGGGGAAGGCCGCGGGGCGATATGGACACGATCGGGGGAGTTGGGCTGAAAAAGACTGCCGCCCTGTGCGGGCCTGCAATCCTGCTGGCCCTTCTCGTCTTATTCAATATTGGTGGCGTAGTCCGGGGCGAATTCCGATCCGATATCTTCGGTTATTGGCACAGCTGGCTGGCCCAGCCGATATTACCTCTCTTTCTTATTCTATTAGCTGCTGTATCCATGATTGCCGGCTTTCGTCTGCTGCCGGAACGGCGACTGCGTTGGTTGGCATCCGGCTCGTTCTTTCTGTTGGTCGCCGGATTCTTTTTCAGCATTCCCTGGTTGCGCGACATAGCTATCACTGGCGGTACAAGCTTGCGGGTAGCAAGTGCCCTCTATAACAAGCAGCAGTACGCCCAGGCGCTCCCAAACTTTGAGCGAGCGGCAACCGCCGGAAACGCCGCGGCGATGTACGACCTCGGTGTGTTGTATCAGAACGGGCAAGGGGTTGCGCAGGATTACCAGCAGGCGCGGCAGTGGTACGAGAAAGCTGCCGCAGCCGGGGTTGGTGATGCGATGAGCAACCTCGGTGATTATTATGGGAACGGTCACGGAGTTGCGCAGGATTACCAGCAGGCGCGCCAGTGGTACGAGAAAGCCGCCGCAGCCGGGGTTGGTGATGCGATGTACGACCTCGGTGTTTATTATCATAAAGGTTACGGGGTTGCGCAGGATTACCAGCAGGCGCGGCAGTGGTACGAGAAAGCTGCCGCAGCCGGGGTTGGTGATGCGATGAACAACCTCGGTGCTTTATATGCGCACGGGAACGGGGTTGCGCAGGATTACCAGCAGGCGCGGCAGTGGTACGAGAAAGCCGCCGCAGCCGGGAATGTTAATGCGATGAACAACCTCGCTGCTTATTATGAGAACGGGAACGGGGTTGCGCAGGATTACCAGCAGGCGCGGCAGTGGTACGAGAAAGCTGCCGCAGCCGGGAATGGTAATGCGATGAACAGCCTCGGTGCTTATTATGGGAATGGTTACGGGGTTGCGCAGGATTACCAGCAGGCGCGGCAGTGGTACGAGAAAGCCGCCGCAGCCGGGGATGATTACGCGATGTGCAACCTCGGTGCTTATTATGAGAACGGGATCGGTGTTGCGCGGGATTACCAGCAGGCGCGGCAGTGGTACGAGAAAGCTGCCGCGGCCGGTAATGCCTCTGCCGCGGAAAGACTTCGGTCACTTCCTCGATGAGTAGGAGTATTGCGAAGGAGCTGCGACTCTTGCCCGCAGCTAAGCAGTTCTCAAGCATCGCCAACCACCGTTGGCTTGCCAAAACAAATTTCAGACTGCACCTACACGCGCTGGATCTAGATCGCATGGTTGTGCGAAGCGCTTCTGGTTTCGCGCAGCGGCTACTACGATTGGATCAAGCTTCGTTCTCACCCTGGGCCACGCCAATTGGAGAACACTCGCTTGCGTGCGCGCATTCGTGAAGAGTTTATGCGTAGTCGCCAAACTTACGGTAGTCCACGCCTGGCGCGTGTGTTGGGTTGTCCGGGGCGGCGCAATCGCATTGCTCGGCTTATGCGCTCGGAGAGAATAAATTTTGCAGGCGGTCAGAAACAAACCGTAAACTCACAGGCGGACGACGAAACCGAGCGAAAGGAACAGTCTCAGTCGATTAGCTGAACGGTTCGCAAAATGCTGGAAAGCTCTTCCTGATCGGCAGCGTAGTAGGCTTCCCATTTGAGGCGATCTTCCGGCACGAGCGGCTCATACTTGCGAGGCTTGCTGTTCAGCAGGTGATAGGTGTCTTGGAGCATTTTGGCGATCGCCGGCGATTTCAGAAGTTTGTCCACACCCGGAACTGCGGAGATACCGGCATAGAGTCGCTGGGCGCCAGCTTGAATGATTGGAAAACGAGGAGCCCGCGCCGGGTTCTTCCCGGTTTCAAACTGCGGTTTGAAGTCCGTTGCTACGCCCAGGAATTCGTAGACGCCCCGACAAACGCGTTCAGGATCGCGCCGGATCGCGTCGAATTGGACGACCAGAATGTTCTTCGCAGGAAATCGGTCGCGATATGGCCTGAGGTGGTGCGCGAAGCATCCCAAGTCTCGGAGAAACGGATTCTCCATCATCTCCTCAAACGATTCAGGCAAAGAGGCCACCAAGGCGCTCCTGCCGTAACAGTACCAGGAGTAAATCATCTCAGCCGGCGGCCGCAGGCAGACCAGCAGTTTGATGTCTGGCCGGTAAGCCGCGATCCTGGTTGCCGCTTCCTCCGAGTAGAGATAGGCGGGACAAAACTCTCCGCGGCACGTAATCGCTCCGGCGACCGCAGGGAATTGTTCGTGATACCAGGCGACACCTCGGTCAAAGCAGCGCAGTTCCTGGTCAGCGATCCGCCGCGCGATCGTATCGGCGAAATAATACACCTCCTTGTCTGGCGCGAAGCCGATTTGCGGATGGGCTTCAAGCTGGGCGGAAAGCCAGGTGGTTCCGCACTTGGGTGCGCCAATGCCTATAAAATCAATGTGCTGCAGATTAGGCATTGTTGGCGTGGTTATTCGGAAAGTGTGCTCTGAGCATTTTGTCGTGTTCAGTGCACACAAACAATTTCCAAAGAAACCAGGAACGTAGGAAATACTTTCCAGTAAGGATCAACTCCTGATTTCCTTAGAGATTCTTGTTCACCCAGCCGCTGACACGGTCGAGCGCTTTCTCGATATTCTCGATCGAATTAGCCACGCTGAAACGCAAATAACCTTCGCCGAATTCGCCGAATGCGGTGCCGGAGAGCGCAGCGACGCCGGCATCGTCAAGCAATGCGTCAGCCAGTTTCTTCGAAGGCCACCCGGTCTCGGTGATGTTCGGAAAAACATAGAACGCGCCGTGGGGCAATTGACAGGAGAAGCCCTTGATTTTGTTCAGCCCGGCGACCATCACATCGCGGCGTTTCTTGAACTCGTCGCGCATGTGATCGACTGACTCCTGCGGGCCGCGCAGTGCTTGAATGCCGGCGACTTGAGAAAAGCTCGCAGTGCAGGAGCTGGAGTTCGTCATTAATCGTGAAATGTGCGTGGCCAGATCCACGCGCATGACGCCGTAACCCATGCGCCAGCCGGTCATAGCGTAAGTCTTGGAAAAACCGTCCAGCAAAATCGTGCGCTCCTTCATTCCGTCGAGCGACATGATGGAGTGGTGCTCGCCTTCGAAAATGAGGCGGCTATAAATCTCGTCGCTCAACACCATTATGTTGCGGTCGTCGATTGCGCTCGCTACCGCTTCGATATCCTTCTTCTCCAGCACGCCGCCGGTTGGGTTCTGCGGCGAGTTCAGAATGATGAGCTTTGTGCGATCGTTGATAAGACTGGCCAGCTCATCGACGTCGACGCGGAAATCCAGGTCTTCGCGCAACCGGATCGGCACCGCCTTCGCGCCGACATAGTTGATCATTGACTCGTAAATCGGGAATCCGGGATTCGGGTAAATGACTTCATCGCCGTCTTCAGCGAGCGCGAGAATGGAGAAAAAAATGATGGGCTTACCGCCGGGGACAACTACGACTTCATCAGGCGCCACATGCACCCGCCGGGTTTCGCTCACGTGCTGTGCGATAACCTCGCGCAACTCGATCAAACCGGCCGAAGGTCCGTAATGCGTGAAGCCCTTGTGCAGCGCGTCGCAAGCCGCATCGATGATATTGCGCGGCGTATCGAAATCGGGCTCCCCTATTTCAAGATGAATGATGTCGCGGCCCTTTGCCTCGAGCGCTTTCGCTTTGGCCAACACTTCAAACGCTGTCTCGGTGCCGAGACGTGCCATGCGCCTGGCCAGTCGAAGTTCAAACGCTCGGGTCATACGATGTATAATGTTATCGACAATTAGCGTTAACCAATTTGCAGTCCGGCACAAATCCTAGCACAAGATCGGCACGGGTGTGAACGCAACCAGCCATATTGGGGGATTGGCAAACCCACCAGAGTTACCATCTCGTTGTTCTCGATCTCCAGTTGCGGATTCGACCTCCATCATCCCGCTGGCTTATATTGATGGCGCAAAATGAGCGAGCCCGAATCCAGAATTCGGAACATCTCTGACACGGCGCGATGGGTGGCGGTTTATCGTGCGCGGGAGACAGAGCGAACGGACGCCGTGTTTCACGATCCGTTTGCGCGGCGACTTGCTGGGGAACGTGGAGAACAAATCGCCGCCTCGATGTCGTTCGCGGAAAAGAACTCGTGGCCGTTCGTGGCACGCACGTTGCTTATCGACCATGTGATTTCGAGGCAGGTCAAACTGGGGACGGACATGGTTGTTAATCTCGCGGCGGGACTCGATGCCCGGCCTTACCGCATGAATCTCCCCGGCTCTCTGCAATGGATCGAAGTCGATCTACCGGAAATTCTGGCGTACAAGGAGGATGTCCTTCGAAATGAAACGCCGGTCTGCCAACTTGAACGGGTCCGGCTGGATCTTTCCGATGTGCCCGCTCGCCGTGAACTCTTCTCAAAGCTGGGTCGCCGAGCAAATCGAGCGCTCGTTGTCAGCGAGGGTTTGCTCGTTTACCTCGACGAAGAAGAAGTAATGTCACTTGGCCAGGACCTTGCCGCTGCCCGGAATTTTCAGCACTGGGTCCTTGATCTGGCTTCGCCTGCGCTCTTGAAAATGTTGGCGAAAAAGATGGGCGCACCTCTCGACCAGGCAGGCGCGCCGTTAAAGTTCGCACCCCGGGAAGGCCCGGACTTCTTTGTCCGCAGCGGCTGGAAACCAGTGAAGATTGATAGCGTTATGCATGCGGCGGCGAAATTGAATCGCCTTTCCTTTTTTCTGCGACTAATCGCAAAAATCTCCTCGCCGGCATTTCAAGCAAAGAGGCCGTGGTCGGCTGTCTGTCTTCTGGCAAGAGAATTCTAGCCCGTCGCTGCGGCAGACGGCTATCCAAGATTTTCGCTTCCGGTTCGCTCGAGAAATCCGCGTTGGGGATTTTCACGATATTCGAGCGACGCCATTGGAGGTCGGCCGGCGTAGTTGGAAAATAACCTTCTATCGATTTCATCGTAATTTATTGGCCGAGTCGTCGCCGCCTATCGGCAGACCATGGTTGAATTTGGATTTTCCGTCCATCAGCCTCTACAGTTTCAATTGTGTGAAGCGCTGGTGGCCACTTGTTGTTAGCGTTCTGCTTCTGATCGTCGCAGCTGTCGCGCTGCAGATTGATTGGAATTGGAAGCGAAAACTCGCGCCGCGCGGCGGCCGTCCGTTTTTTCATCGCGTCGAACTGGCGGTACCGTCGTTCCAGCAATCGGACGACAAATGGCGCGACGATCCGCTGGGCGGGATTGTAGAAAACGGCACGTTGGGCGGCGAAGGCTGCGCCGTGGCGGCCGCGGCGATGGTGTTCAAGTTTTATGGCATCGACGTCGATCCGCAACAGTTGAACTGGTTCCTAAGTTCGGTGGGCGGATACACGGAGCAAGGCTGGCTTTACTGGGATCGCGCGGCGTGGTTCGCGCCGGATCGCGTCCGGCACGTGTACGAAGACCTGCCGTCGTATCAACTGATTGATTCGAACATTGCGCACGGAAATCCCGTGATCGTGCGCGTGCGTTTGGGCGGCGGCATCACCCATTTTGTCGTCATTGCAGGGAAAGACGGCTTCGATTATCTTGTGCGTGATCCAGGCGCTGGCTCCAGCAAAGGTCTTTATCCCCTGCGCGAACTCGGCAGCGATATCGAGGCGCTGCGATTTTACCAGCCGATCTCGCCTGCGAATCCACGGATCTCCGCGAAAGGGTAAGCGTTGAATCTTTTATGGGTGTCATGTTGCAAGCGTTTTATTGGGACTGTCCGCGCGCTGAAAATCGCGAACACCAATGGTGGACGTTCATTAAGTCAAAACTGCCTTCGATCGCGCAGGCCGGTTTCACCGCGTTGTGGCTTCCGCCGGCAAATAAGGCAGCGAGTTGGACGTCGATGGGCTACGATCCATACGATTACTACGATCTCGGCGAGTTCGATCAGAAAGGTGGCGTCCCCACGTGGTTCGGTTCCAAAGTTGAGTTGCTCGACCTCATCGAGTCCGCGCACGCGAACGGATTACAGGTGTATGCAGATCTCGTATTCAATCACAACAGCGGCGGCGACGCACAGGAACTGAATCCACTCGACGGCCAATCGCGCTGGACAAAGTTCACGCCAAAGAGCGGCAATGTTTCCGCGTGATTGGAAATGTTTTCATCCCAGCCAATACGAGACCTGGGACGGCGCGACCTTCGGCGACATGCCCGATCTCTGCCATCGCACGCCGTTTCGTTTACACCGAGCTCATCAATTATGCCCGCTGGTTACTGGAAGAAATCGGATTCGACGGATTCCGTTACGACATGGTCAAGGGTTACGGCGGCTGGATGGTTCGCTCCATCCAGGAACTGCGCGCACTGCGCGGCAGCGTTAGTATCAAGCCTTACGCGGTCGGCGAATGCTGGGACAGCGAACGCACCATCGACGATTGGCTCGACGAAGCCAACGCATGGTCGGATAACCCGGTCGGCGCATTTGATTTTCCGCTGCGCTGGCGGCTGCAGGACTTGTGCGACAGCTATGGTTTCAGCCTGCGCAATCTTGCCAAGCCCGGAGTTTTAATGTGGGACCGTCCGGCTCAAGCGGTAACGTTTGTGGAGAATCACGACGTCGTGCGTGACAGCCCCATCATCAACGACAAGCTGCTCGCATACGCATTCATCCTTACACACGAAGGTTACCCGTGTGTGTTCTGGCAGGATTACTTCAACTGGAATCTGGCCCAGCCAGATAATCAAAGCGGCATCGACGCCCTGATCAAAGTTCACGAACAAAATGCTGCCGGCCCGACGCAGGTGCTCTTCGCCAACGACGACCTTTACATCATGCAGCGCTCAGGCACCGAAGACCAAAGCGGACTTATGTTTGTGCTGAATAACCAGAGCAACTGGAACGGCACGCGAATTCAGACGCGATGGAACAACACACGACTTGTGCCGAGAGCGTGGCGTGGCCACGATGACCTCGGCGTGCCGCAGGAAAAATGGACTAACGAGTCGGGATGGGTCGATCTGTGGTCCCCGCCGCGCGGATATGCGGTGTACGTGCCTAACTAAAGCTGAGTTAGTGCTGATACGTTTCCTAGCGACTCAAAGTTCGTTTCAGCGAGGACGCCGAAACCAACAAGCGGGAACGTGCGCTCGCCGAAAGGACGCTACCATCAACTGCTCCGATCGCTTCATCACGGCTACGATCTGGTTTGGCATTGCCTTAGCGATTTTCGCGAACACCGGCCTCTCGGAATCGTTCGGGCTCAGCGTATCCATGCGCATGTGGGCGCTGCTCGAAGTCACAGCGCCGATCTCAGCGCATCGACCTTTAACAAGCTCGGAAATTTCTCGGAATTATCCGGAATTACGGCACTAGGAAAATTCTTCCCGTGTATGGATCTTTGACAGCAGACCCCGGCGCAAATCCCCTGACATCGATGTAACTTCCCTCTGGCACATATGGACTTGTGACCATGCCTTTCCGACCCGGGACGGGAATTCCATACGGCATATCTCCTTTCGCTTTTTCCGCAGGGACAGCTGAAGCCCGCATGACAGTCACAGTAGGAGTAACGTTCTCCTTTTTAACGACGAGTGTGGGCTCTTCAACTGGAGTGGGCGACGCCTCGGGACCATTGGAATCTTGCGAACCGGGGCGCCGCAAGCCATGCTTCGTCTTCTTCCCAGTCGGATTGGGCGTGGGTCGAGGCTGGAAAGCCTTCGAAACGGACTGGCCAACTCGTTTGAAAAAATCTCCGACCGCATCCGCGTTCGCTCGTGGTTCGCCGAAAAGGAACAGCACAACCGCTGGCAATGAAACCCAGCGCGAGCGAACGAGGCGTTTAATCGAATTATCAGTGTTCAAAGTGAAACTGGAATTTTTCACGAACATTGGGGGCTAAGAGAAGAAAATTTTTCTTTACACGAACGGGCTCCTGTTAAGGTCGATTAGTTTCGCGATCGCCGCCCGTCGATACCGACAGTTGCTTGTCAAAATGAATAATGCAAACGGAGCAACTGAGGCGGATCATGAAGCGATACGACAAATATTTCAGAGTAATCATCCTCAGGAATGGTGATCGGCGTTGTGATCCCAAGAGCTTTCATCAGGTCGGGAATGGTGTTGCCGTGACCCACCACCAGCGCGTTGCCGCTTGATGCACGAACTTTCGCAGCCAATCCGGCAACATCATTTGCTGGAACCACTGTAGAGTTAAGGTGCGCCGCTTTCGCCGTTGGCGCCGCGGTTTCCTGTGTGCGCTTGAATTCCGTAACGAACACGGCCGTGATTTGCGAATCCTGCAAAATACGTGCGAGCGCCTCCGCCCGCTTTTGACCTGCGACAGACAAATCGGGATCATCACCGCTATTGGTTGCCTTCTCTGCATGACGAACAACGAAAATGACAGGCGTGGCGTTGGCAGCCGATGCCAACAAAAAGGGGATCGAAAGAATCAACGCCAGACGTGGAACCAGAATCGTTTTCATCAGTGTGACGAGTATAGTCGCGGCATGTTTAAAGCGACCCTCATTTTTCTCTTACTGGCATCGACTGCTTTTGCGCAAAACTCAGCGAAAGACGAAGCGAGGGTCTGGCAGTTGGAAAAAGCGTATTGGGAATACGTGAAGGCTAACGACCTTGAAAAGTATCGCGCGCTTTGGCACGAGAACTTCCTCGGTTGGCCATTTATCAGTTCGGCGCCGGTGCGCAAGGATCACATCACCGACTGGATCACTGCGAACACGTCCAAAAGCATCAAACTCCAATCGTACTCGATCGAGCAGCTCGCCGTTCAGGTGACCGGCGATGTCGCGCTCGACTACTATCGAATTAATGCAACCTGGGCTAATGGTGAAGGCGCGGAGGTCAGGAACGACAGATTGCGAATCACGCACACATGGATTCGCACGGGCGGCACGTGGCAGATCATCGGCGGCATGTCCTCGCCTGTGAACGCGGAGGGTAAATAGCCACGCCATCACGCCTCCCTTCGAACAGATGTCTTCAGTCGTCTTTCTTCGCGCCGTGAACGTCGGCGGAACGAATCTTTGCCGGCCGGCACTGCTAGCGAAACAGCTCAGCCGATTTGGCGTAATCAATATCGGCGCCGTCGGCACATTCGTGGTTCGCGCAGATGTGAGCGAACCGGTTCTGCGCAATGCGTTCGCGAAGAAGTTACCCTTTAAATGCGAGATCATGATCTGCCCGGCACGCGACATCACCAGGTTGGCATCAATGGAGTTATTCTCACAACTACCATCGGGCGCTGACATCACGCGATTCGTGAACGTGTTGGCTAGGCGAGTTCAGGCGCCGCCTTCTCTCCCTCTCGGGCTCCCCTCGAACGCGGGCTGGCTACTCAAGATCATTGCTATCGAAGACAGATTTGTGTTGGGCTTGTATCGTCGGCGTATGAAAGCGATCGGCTACCTCGGAAAGATCGAGAAGCTTTTGGGTGTCCCGGCGACGACGCGCAACTGGAATACCATCGAGAAAATCGCAAAACTTCTTCGCAGCGCATAAGCGCTGATCCATTTTCTCGCCGAGCAATTAAAACTCCCCCCCGGCATGCGCTCGTGTTGGAACGCGGCCACGGATCGCGCGACAAACTGATTCGGATAGATGGCTTAACCTCAGATGATGTACGCATGAGAATGCGCGGCGGAGAATGATAGACAGCCAAAGACGCGGGTGTCCTAAAGCGATGGACGTACTTGCCGCGTCGGGAATTCGTAAGGCGGAGACGTCTTGCTAAAAGATGGAGCGGATACGTCAAGTTTTGATTGTCGACACGTACACGTAGATTGCGCCTGTGATTGACGAGCAAGACGACGAACAATTTTATCGCGACACCGAGAGCGTTGCCTTTGCCAAGCTAGACGATCATCAGCTTTCGCTGCTTGAACCGCTAGGACAGCGTCGCGTCGTGCAGCGTGGCGATGTGGTGTACAAAGCAGGCCAGCGGGACGTTGGTCTGACCGTTGTTTTGCGCGGCGAAATACAGGTTGTCGAGCGGCGGGACGACATCGAACAGGAACTCGCGGTTGCGCACGATCGTGATTTCATCGGCGACGTGGCGATGTTACAAGGAACATCGACGCTCGCGACTGCGAGAGTGACATCTGACGAGGCCGAGATTCTGTACGTTCCCGCGGATAAACTCCGGCGTGCGCTCGCCGAGTTGCCGAGGGTTAGTAAACCAATCGTGGACGCGTTGATCATGCGACGACGGCGGTTGCGTCGCGATCGCGAGTTTGCGGGATTGCGCGTGCTCGCTGCGCGCGGTGCGCGGGATGGACATCAGCTCGACGATTTTCTGGATAAGAACCACATTCCGCATCGTCTGATCGAATTCGAGAGCGAACAAGGCCAGGCCTTGAGCAACCGTTTTCACCTCACCACTCGCGATCTGCCGGTGCTGATTACTGCTGTCGGCGCGCCATTGCGCCGGCCGTCTTTGCGCGAAGTCGCCCAAGTTGCCGGCTTGCTGCGCCCACTCGCGCTTCAAGACGAAACGGAAATTTTGTCGGACGTCACGATTGTTGGCGCTGGACCCGCCGGACTTGGTGCGGCGGTGTATGCCGCTTCCGAAGGTTTGAAGACGGTTGTTCTGGAAAGCTATGCGCCTGGCGGACAGGCAGGCTCGTCCTCACTGATCGAGAATTTTTTTGGTTATCCCACCGGTATCAGCGGCGGCGATTTAACATGGCTCGCCCAGCTTCAGGCTTATCGCTTCGGCGCGAAATTCTCTACACCGTCGCAGGTTCTCTCACTTCGTTACAATCCCGACGGTGAATACCGCGCGTGCATCGAGATTGAAGGTTGTCCCGCAATTCTGCGCGCAAAAGCTGTCCTGATCGCGACCGGCGCAGACTATCGCCGGCTCGACGCCGAGAATCGGGAACGCTTTGAAGGAATTGGCGTTTATTACGCAGCGACTGCGCTCGAAGGCCAGATTTGTAGAAACGAAACAGTGATCGTCGTGGGCAGCGGCAACTCGGCCGGACAAGCAGCGATGTTTCTTTCCGAGGGCGCGACCAAAGTGTTGCTCGTTATCCGTGGCGATGACATCACCAAAAAAATGTCCGACTACCTTTCGCGCCGCGTACAGGTCCAGCCAAATATCGAAATTCTTTATCGAACCGAGATTCGAAAAATGTTCGGCGGCCAAAGGCTCGAACAAGTCGAGTTGGAAAACACGAAAACAGGCGAGCGACGCAACATCAAAACTCCGGCTGTGTTTTCCATGGTCGGTGCTCGGCCGTGCACAGAGTGGTTGCCGCCGGAAATCGAAAGAGATGACAAAGGTTTCATCAAAACCGGCGCAGACGTCGCGGAAGCGCCAGCGTGGCGCGAAAACAAACGACGCCCCGCTCCGCTCGAAACCAGTCTGCCGGGAATTTTTGCAGCCGGCGACGTTCGTTCCGGCTCCGTGAAGCGCTGCGCCGCGGCAGTCGGCGAAGGCGGCATGGCCGTTGCCGGAATCCACATGAGCCTGGCGTCACGTCGCAACGCGCCGGCGAACAAAACACCACAACAGTAAGCGAATCATGTCCGACCGAGGCTGCTCTCATCTGAATGCGATTGAGTCGGTGACCCAACCGCAACGCCGTGAATGCGAAGAGTGCGTCAAGATCGGCAGCTATTGGGTCCATCTGCGGACGTGTCAGGCATGCGGCGTCACGCTCTGTTGCGATAGCTCACCGAATCAGCACGCCAGTAAACACGCACACGCCAGTGGTCATCCGGTCATTGCTTCGGCTCAACCCGGCGAACGCTGGCTGTACTGTTACCCAGATGAAGCCTTCTCAGAATACTGAGCGGCGATTGGTTTCGGCGACAGGAAACAAACCTTGAGATGGCAGCAACTTCTACCGTCAAGCGTGGTGATGTGCATTCCGCGATGCCGACCGCGTCGCGATCGTGAGTTCGCAGGATTGCGTGTGCTCGCCGCGCGCGGCGCGTTCGCATTGAACAGCAAACCTCAAGCATCCCCCGATTACGCGGTCGGGAAAGGAATTTTCTTATTCCTGCCCGCTGCGATGTCGCCCTTTTGCGGCAGGAAGTTTTGCTCCCACGAATTTAATGGCGCGGTCAGCTAGCTGACGACCGGAATTCAGGCCAAGTTTGTGTTTGATGTGGTCGCGGTGCGTCTCGATCGTTTTCACGCTCAGCCTTAACGAGTGCGCAATTTTCTTCGTGCCCAGCCCCGAGCCGATCAAAAGAAAAACATGCATCTCGCGGTGAGACAGGTTGTCGACGATCGGCAGATTTCCTGAAACGCAGTCTTGCACCGAGGTTTCCAGCAATTTTTGGAACGCGGGCATGTCTAAATCGCGGCTGACATAAATCTGGCCGCTCAAAATATCGTGGATGGCAGTCAGCAGCTCTTCCTTGGCTGCCGTCTTCATCAGATAGCCATTTGCGCCTGCGCGTAGCGCCCGCTCGGCAAAAATGCCTTCCTTAAACGCGGCGTAAACCAGGATCAGCAGCCCGGGCTTTTCCGCCTTGAGCGCTCGGAGAAATTCCAAAGTGTCGCCGGTGCCCAACCGGAATGCGGTCAGCAGCAGATGAGGCTTGCATTCGGCGATTTTACTTCGTGCGTCCGGTATGCTGTCCGCTTCGCCACAGACAATCATGTCTGGTTGGGAATTGAGATACGCGTTGAGCCCAAAGCGAAGCAGCGTGTGCTCGTCCAAGATTAGGATTCGCGTCTTTGCGGGGTTCTTTCCTGAACCAGTCATGCGTGTGGCGTGTGCGCTGTTTTGGTTCCTGATATTAGCATCCAGTTGTCCATCGTGACAGTGATTCGCCGGATCGATCCTTATACAACATCAGTTGTAATATGCATAGGACTTTAGGGGTACGTTTCGTTTAAGCGTTGACAGCCAAGACTGTGGCCACGATAACCGTCGCCAGACCAAACGAATAACGAGGCGCACCGCTCTGCTGCTGCTCGCCCAAGCTGGCTGCACGGATCTCGAACGAGCTCTCGTTCAATCCAAATCAGAAAAGGAAAAATTATCATGAAATCAGTTACGATCATTATCGCCGTTACATTATTGAGCCTGTTGCCTGTGACATTGATTCAAGCCCAAGGCACACCAAAGGCCGCATCCGGTGAAAAGAGCACCGCGGCGATCGCCGGGGCTGGCAAACGGACCGACGTTTACCACGTGCATTTTACGAAAGCGGCGCTCGGCAAAGCGACGCAATTGGGCGACTGGCTGAAAACGCCCGATGCTCATAACCCGATGCCCGACCATTTTGTTGTCCTGCGCCATCAGGATGGCGACGCGTGGGATTATGTCGTAATTACACATCTTGGACCAAAAGCATCGGTGGAAGCTGCGGGAACGGCTGTGCCTCCGGACAAACGCGACCTGAGCGCCTGGCACACCGATACCTTTGTGAACGGTCCTTCGTGGGAAGAGTTCACGCGAGCCATGGGGATTGACGCGG
Source organism: uncultured Verrucomicrobiae bacterium (assembly GCA_963828355.1). GTDB lineage: Bacteria > Verrucomicrobiota > Verrucomicrobiia > Chthoniobacterales > UBA10450 > Udaeobacter. The sequence continues at coordinate 81,397 of CAWHFD010000012.1, forward strand.
ACTCGAAATCCAAGACAACCGGCTCGGCTTACTCCGTCTCTTATTATCGCCCTGCCCCTGGTCATCGGGAACAATTGGAAAAAATGCTCGGCGAAGTACCGAGCGCACCAAGCGATACGACTGCCGGAAACGTGTTGATGCAGCACTTGGAAGGCGCCAATTGGACGTTCCTCACCATCGCCCGGTACAATTCGTGGGACGATTTCGCAAAGGGTGAAAAAAACAGCGTCGCAGACACAACGAAAAGGGACAGCCCCTGGTCGCGTTTGCGTGATCATACCGATTTCCATACCGATACGCTCACCGACCGCATAGCGCCGTAACGCGACGCCAATTGTAGGGCGTTTTACTCGTTCGCTCCTGCTCGCTCGGCCTGCGGCCTGCCCGTCTAGGTCGCTTGCGTCCCCGCGGCTCCGTTCTGTGAACCCCGAAAGCATTCGGGGCTGATACGGACGCCCTACAAGTTTGCGTGAGCAGAGAAGGTAGGGCGGGCAGTCCTCTGCACGCCAGGAGACGGCGCGCACAGGAGTGACACGCTCTACCCGACCAGTGTTATTCTCCGACTTTCGGATCGCCAAACCGAATAGGGACGACAGTGCTCGATTCCGAGCACGAGCACGAGCAGTATTCTCTCAACACATCTACGTATCATGATGCGTCGATTTGTTACTTGATTAGCTGGTCGAACGCCTCTTTAGTTGCCGGACGTCATGGCTACCGATGGGCTTCATCCTCTGGAATCGCTGATGCGCGAACGTATCGTAATGCTCGATGGCGCCATGGGCACGATGATCCAGCGCTACAAATTGTCTGAAGCGGATTATCGAGGGAAACGTTTCGGCGATTGGAAAGGCAAAGATCTTAAGGGCAGTCTCGAACTGCTGAACTTAATGCAGCCGCAGGTGATTGAGGAGATTCATTCCGATTACCTCGGCGCCGGCGCGGATATCATCGAAACCAACACCTTCAGCGGCACAACGATCGGTTTACAGGATTTTCTTTTTCAAGGCGAACCGACGCGGGGCCGCAAAGACCAGGAATTCTTTCAGCGTGTCGTGGATGATGTCGGTCTTCGCGGGCTCGTTCATGAAATTAATTTGGAAGCGACCAGAATCGCGCGCCGCGCCGCCGATCGAATCGCAAATAAAACGGAAAGGCAGCGATTTGTTGGCGGGTCAATGGGACCGCTTCCTGTTGCTGGCTCCCTTTCACCCGACGTAAACAATCCGGCGTTTCGTGCCGTTTCGTTCGATCAACTCTGCCAAACCTATTTCGACCAAGCGAAAGCGCTGCTCGAAGGCGGTGTCGATCTTCTCATTGTGGAAACCATCTTCGACACGCTCAACGGAAAGGCTGCCTTGTTCGCTATCAATGATGCGTCGGAGAAAACCGGACGCAGTGTGCCGTTGATGATCTCGGGCACCGTGATTGACAAATCCGGACGAAACTTGAGCGGGCAAACCGTGGAAGCGTTCCTCATTTCAATCGCGCACGCGCAACCGCTCATCCTTGGTTTGAACTGCTCGCTGGGTCCGGATGAAATGGAACCGTTCATCGAAGAAGTTTCACGGATCGCGCCGTTTTATGTGGGCGCATATCCGAACGCTGGATTGCCCGATCCCCTTTCGCCGACGGGATTTCCGGAGATGCCAGAATCGTTCGCGCCTAAAGTTGCGGTTTGGGCCGCAAACGGCTGGCTGAATCTGCTGGGCGGTTGCTGCGGCACAACCCCGGAACACATACGCGCAGTCGTGAATGCGGTGCGCGACTGCAAACCGCGCCAGCTAAACTGTGGAGCGTCTATGTTAGACGCCGATGGAAAAAATGGCGTTTGACACAAACGCTCTACAACTTTCCGGTCTCGAACCGCTAAGGATCACGCCGGAATTTGGTTTCGCCGTGATTGGCGAAAGGACCAACATCACGGGTTCGCCGAAGTTTTCAAAGCTGATCCTAGCGGGCGATTTCGAAGGTGCGCTGACCGTGGCGCGCCAACAGGTGCTGGGCGGCGCAAACCTGCTCGACGTGAACATGGATGAAGGAATGATCGATTCGGAAGCGTCTATGATTCGCTTCCTGAACTTGATCGGCAGCGAACCGGACATCGCGCGGATCCCGATCATGATCGACAGTTCGAAGTGGACCGTCATCGAGGCCGGACTCAAGTGCGTGCAGGGAAAAGCCGTCGTGAACTCCATCAGCCTGAAAAACGGCGAAGAGGAATTTTTGCGTCATGCACGCCTCATCAGACGATACGGCGCAGCCACGATTGTAATGGCGTTCGATGAGCGAGGGCAGGCTGACAATTTTCAACGAAAGATCGATATCTGCGCGCGCGCTTGCGATCTGCTGACCAAACAGGCGCGTTTTCCGGCGAGCGATATCATTTTCGATCCGAACGTTCTGACGATCGCGACCGGTTTGGAGGAACACTGTAATTACGCGCTCGATTTCATCGAAGCAACGCGCTGGATCAAACAGCACCTGCCGGGCACGCGTGTCAGCGGCGGGGTCAGCAACATTTCGTTTTCGTTTCGCGGGAACAACACTGTGCGCGAGGCGATGCACTCCGCGTTTCTTTTTCATGCGATTCGAGCGGGCCTGGACATGGCCATCGTTAACGCCGGGCAACTGGCGGTTTACGAAGAAATCGAACCCGAGCTACGGGAACGCGTTGAAGACGTGCTATTGAACCGTCGCGATGATGCCACAGAACGGTTGATCGAGCTTGCGGAACGCGTAAAGGCAAAAGGCAAAACACCGGTCCCCGACGAATCGTGGCGGAAGCAGCCTGTAGAAGAGCGCCTCAAACATGCGTTGGTCAAGGGCATCACCGATCACATCGATGCCGATACTGAGGAAGCGCGTAGCCAATACAAGCGGCCGCTCGAGGTGATCGAAGGTCCGCTCATGGCGGGGATGAGCGTGGTCGGCGACTTGTTCGGCTCGGGCAAAATGTTTCTTCCGCAAGTGGTGAAAAGCGCGCGCGTGATGAAAAAAGCCGTGGCGTACCTGATGCCCTTCATGGACGCGGAAAAAACTCCTGATGCCAAGCCGCAGGGGCGCATCGTAATGGCCACTGTTAAGGGCGACGTGCACGACATTGGCAAAAACATCGTCGGAGTGGTTCTGCAATGTAACAATTACGACGTCATCGACCTTGGCGTCATGGTTCCGGCAGCGAAGATCCTCGATACGGCGCGCGAAAAAAATGCGGACGCCATTGGCCTAAGCGGCTTGATTACGCCGTCGCTGGACGAGATGGTTCACGTCGCGCAGGAGATGGAGCGCGAAGGATTTCGGCTGCCACTCCTGATCGGCGGAGCGACCACCAGTCGCGCGCACACCGCGGTGAAGATCGCGCCGCATTATCACTCCAGCACTGTGCACGTCCTGGACGCCTCGCGCGCGGTAGGTGTGGTGAACGCGTTGCTCAATGAGCAGCTGAAATCGGACTTCGACAGAAAAACGCGCGAAGATTACGAGCGCTTGCGCCAGGAGCACGCTGCGAAAACAGCGGGAAGGAAGCTGCTGTCGCTAGAGCAGTCGCGCGCCAACCGAACTCCGATTGACTGGACCAGTTATGCGCCGCCACAACCGGAATTTCTTGGAGTGCGCGTGTATGCGACCGAGAAGCTGTTCAGTGAGGGCGCTGAAAAGGGCATGCGAGCGGCGCGCGCTCCCCAGAAAGTCGCAATCGCGTTGAGCGATCTTGTTGCTTGCATCGACTGGTCGCCTTTTTTTCATGCGTGGGAATTGCGCGGGCGTTACCCGGCGATCTTCGACGACCCAAAAATGGGCAAAGAAGCGCGTGAACTTTTCAATGATGCGCAGGAATTGCTCGAGCGCATCGTAGCGAAAAATTTGCTGATCCCGCGGGGCGCGTATGCCTTTTGGCCGGCAAACGCCGTCGGCGACGACGTTCATGTTTACGCCGATGACACGCGGGCTGAAGCGATCGCCACGTTTTATTTTCTGCGTCAGCAGATGCAAAAGCCCCCAGGACAATTCAATCATTGTCTGGCGGACTACGTGGCGCCGATTTTGAATCGGCAAGCGGCAACTCCAACGTCAGGTCGCGAGCACGCGAAGAATTTCGGTGCCGGCAATCCGCAATTGGATGATTATCTCGGCGGATTCGCGGTCTCAATTCATGGCGCTGACGAACTTGCCGAGGAGTTCAAGCGTGAGCACGACGACTACAGCGCGATAATGGCCAAAGCTTTAGCGGACCGGCTAGCTGAAGCGTTCGCGGAATATTTGCATAAAGAAGCTCGCATCGCGTGGGGATTTGGGCGCGACGAGCAACTATCGACCGCTGATCTGATTCGTGAAAAATATCGCGGCATCCGGCCGGCTGCCGGTTATCCTGCTTGTCCCGATCACGTGGAGAAACAAACGCTATTCGATCTGCTCGATGCGGAGAAAAACGCCGGAATCAAACTGACGGAATCGTTTGCGATGCATCCTGGTGCCAGTGTGAGCGGACTTTATTTTTCGCATCCGCAGGCAAAATATTTCGGAGTCGGCCAAATCGGGCGCGATCAGGTCATGGATTACGCGACGCGGCGAGGCGAATCAGTTGCCACGGTCGAGAAACGACTCGCGCCGAATTTGGGATACAATTCTTGAGGGCTGCGTGTTTCCGGGGTGCACAGAATTCGTGGTAAAAATCACGCTGCATTCGGGCATAGCTCTCCCGAATTATTGCGCTTCACACCTGCCGAATGATTCGGCACGATTCTTGCCGTGCAGCCTTTAATCGCTTTCCCCTCGCTACGGCAGGAATGGTTACGGTGAAACTTCGCACATTTGGGTTTCTTGCCGTTGTCCTGGTGGGGCTTCTCTTTTCTTCCTGTGCGGTGGCTCCCCGACGCGTCGGCCCGGCTGCCGCCGGTGCAGCCGAATTGAAAATCACGCAGAACATCATCCCCTCAGGGAAATGCGGACGTCCCTTGCATCGGCCGATGCGTCCGACATTTATCACTATTCATTCCACCGACAATACGTCCCGTAGCGCCGACGCATTGCATCACGCGCTCGCCATGAACAAGGGGCTCCGAGGCCGTCACAATCGCACTGGATTTCTCACTTGGCATTTCACTGTGGACGATCATTCCATTTACCAAACCCTCCCGACTAACGAAACCGGAGAGCATGCTGATTACGAAGGCCCGGGAAACAGGTCGTCCATCGGGATCGAAATGTGTGTAAACCGGGGCAACAATCTTGGCAGCACCATCGACCGCACCGCCCAACTCACAGCCAGACTGATGCGTCAATATGATATCCCTCTCAATCATGTTGTCCCGCACATGCACTGGCGCATGATCCGTTACAGTGACGGCCGCGATTTGGGGTTCAAAAAATGCCCGAGAATCCTGCTCGATGGCGGTCGTCTTGGTCCAAAATGGAGTGCATTCATTGCCAAAGTCTCATTTTATGCACGATGAAGTCGGCAACGACGTCAGCTCCGGCGCTTCATTTTGGGCTCAATTCGACGATCACAAAGGTGGCGCTGCTCGTGCTCATGTTCTTCATTAGCGTGGGACGCTACGTGGAAGCGCATGAAACAAAGAAACTGTTGCTGGAGTACCACGGCGGCAACCCGTGATCGCCTCGGCGTCGTCTAAGCGTGCGCCATTGCCCCTCACCAATCTGGATTACAATGTTTGACGCGATTAAGCGTCGCGGATGCGTAACCTGCCGAATCGTGGTAATGATTCCGCTCAAATCGGGGCGTAGCTTAGCTTGGTAGAGCGCGTGGTTTGGGACCACGAGGTCGGAGGTTCAAATCCTCTCGCCCCGATATGAATCACGGGTTCTGATGCCATCGGTAAATTCGGCTACGTTGCGCGGACAAGCTGGGATGAAGATATACGGGCTAATCTTTTCCACGGTGCTGTTGATTGCCGCGCTGATAATGCATGGGCAGGAGGCAGCGCCGCCGTCTGTGGACCTCTTCCCAGAACAAGAGGAAGCCAGCCCCACCCCGCCGCCTAACGGCCCCGAATTGCCGGAGCTGAAGCAGCTCGACGACAGTTTTAAACCGAAATCACTGGGCGTGGCCGCCGATGCGCTACGGGCGCACGTCCTGTGGCGGGAATTGAAAAATCGTACGGTCAACGATCCTGAAGTGCAGGCCGCAAGGAAATATGCGCAGGCTGCGCGGACAGATTTGGAAAAGCGAAACCGGCTTCGCAATTACTACGACATCTATTATCAGCGCATGTCTGCGTTGGCCACCACTCCGGAGCTAAAACTGGTCCTACAAACGATGAAGACAACTCATCAAAGCTTTGTTAGCGCAGCCGCGCGTGCGGCCGACCCCCGATACGTCTACGCCATCACCGACACCATCGGGCACGCCTGTGAAGAAAAAGCCCGGCCAAAAGAAGAACAAGAAGAAAATTCACAAGTAAGGGGCGCGCCGCGAAAATAGCCGTGCATTTGGAGCTGCGGAATTCGCTGCATCGGATTCCGACGGAAGGCGCGTACCTCGGGGACTAAACAATCCGTAAGTTCCGTGTAGCGCGCCGTCTATGAAAGAATTTGCTTGCCGCGGCCGCAGCACTCTTCTAAACCGTTGCGTAACTCTATGAACTTACTCATCGAAGTTACCCAAACCGTTTTGTTCACGCCCGCACGCTTGCTCGCAGAGGTTGAGTATTCTTACTCTGCCTCGTCTCAGGGGCAGGCGCCAAGCCCAGTGGCAATGATTTTCGGATCTGGCATTCACGATGCTTAATGATCGTGGCATGGTGGAAAATCTTCACAAAGGCCGGTCAGCCCGGTTGGGCCAGTATCATCCCGATCTACAATCTTTACATTTGGTGCAAGATCGTTGGGCGGCCTGGTTGGTGGATTCTTTTGATGCTAATTCCTTTCGTTAATTTCATAATCCGATCATTCTTATGCATCGATCTGGCTAAAAGTTTCGGGAAAGGAGTGGGCTTCGGGATCGGTTTGCTTTTTTTGGCGAATTATCTTCTTCCCGATTCTCGGCTTTGGCAGCGCGCAATATCAAGGACCGGCCGCCGCGGTTGGCCTGTTGGTCGCCGCAGGCTGCGTAGCCAATTCGCAGACTGAGATTGCGACGAGCAGAGAAGAATCTCGCTTGTCCTCCCTCGCCCCATACACGGAATCGAGGCAACGCCCTATCTCGCCTCTCCCCTGGCGAAGGAGAGAGGATGAAGGTGAGGGGTTGGTCGTTCCGCCTTTGAAAGGGATCCCTCACCCTCCCCCTCTCCCTGACCACGGGGCGACGCGACCCAAGCGACGGCCGCGGTTCCACACGAGGTGGAACGGATTGTCCTCAACACGTTGACCGGGTCTGCTGCTAACCGATTGGGGACAATCGGTTCCACCTTCCGCGCGTTGGTGTTGTAGCCGGCATCGGTGATGCCCGTAGCTGGGATCAACGAGCCCGGCTACAGTAAAGCGATATTATTGCACCCAATTTGGCTTGCGCTTTTCGTTAAAGGCAGCGATGCCTTCGCGGGCTTCATCCGATTCACGCGCATGCATATGATATCTCAGCGCGAGATCGAGGTCTTCTTTCACTGAACGCCACCAAAGTTCCTCCACTAATCGTTTCGTCTGCGCCAGCGCGCCGGGCGCGCCTTGCAAAACTGATTCAGCAAACTGCTGCGCTTCACTCATCGCACCGTTCGGCGCAACCACACGATTCACCAACCCGATTTCCTTCGCGCGCGCGGCGTCGATTAGCTCGGCGCCGAACAATAGCTCGCGCATATTTCGTTCGCCGACCTGTCGCCGCAGAAACGTCATCACCAATCCGGCTACCAATCCACGGCGCACTTCGGGATATCCGATCTTCGTTCCCTCGGCTGCAACAACAAAATCGCACGCGGACATGATGCCCGCGCCGCCTGCAACAGCGGCGCCGTGCACCGCCGCAATCGTGACGAGGCGTGTTTGGCTGATGGTGATCAAAGTGTTCGCCACCATCTCCGCTGTCGCGTGCGCCTTCGTTTGATCGGCCGCCGCCTTCAAATCCAAGCCGGTGCAAAACGCCGCACCCTCTCCGCGCAAAATCATTACACGCTGCTCTGGCTGTTCTGATGCGACATTGACGGCTGCGCACAATTCCGTGAGCAACTCCAGAGTAAGCGCGTTCCGCCGTTCGGGCCGGTTGAGAGTTACCACGGTTATCTGTGGCGTTTGCTTCTCGATTAGAACGACAGGCATGGTGCGAATGACGAATTAAACTTGAATCACGCCGGTATGGAAATGCGCTTTGGGCGTTGGGCGCGAGACGTATTCCAGCAAACGAATCAGCACGTCGCGGGTTTCGTGCGGTTGAATGATGGCATCGACCCAGCCGCGAGCCGCCCCGTAGCGTATATCGGTCTGTTCTTCGTAACTTTGTTTCACTTTCTCGCGAAGCTTCTCCAGTTCCTCAGGCGGCGCTTTCTTGTCGCCTCGCTCGCGCGCTTTGGCGAGAATGGAAAATACCGTATCCGACGCCTGCGCGGCACCCATGACGGCGTAACGCGCCGTCGGCCACGCAACGATAAAGCGAGGGTCATATGCTTTGCCGCACATGGCGTAATTGCCTGCGCCAAACGATCCGCCCACGATCACTGTGATCTTAGGCACGACTGAATTGCTGACTGCGTTCACCAGCTTCGCGCCGCTGCGAATGATCCCGCTCTCTTCCGCGTCGAGCCCGACCATGAACCCGCTAACGTCCTGGAAAAAGATGATCGGCAGATTCGTCTGATTACAATCCATCACAAACCGCGCCGCCTTATCGGCGCTGGTAGCGTAAATGACCCCGCCCATCTGTATTCCTTCCTTTTTGGTCCGGACCTGCACGCGCTGGTTGGCAACAATTCCCACGGCCCGCCCATTGATCCGCGCATAGGCGGTCACGATCGTTTTACCGTAATCGGCCTTGTATTCATCCAACGAGTCTGCGTCAACGATTGTGGCCAACACGTCGCGCGCATCATAATTTTTGCGGCCCTCAAAGCTGATCAGATCGTAAACACTGTCTGGATTTTTCGCGGGCTTCGACGTTTGTGACCCCGGTGCGCCCAGCGGTCGCCCCTTGTCACTCGCCTCTGGCAGCAGCGCCACCAGCGAGCGCAGACGCTTGAGGCATGACCGATCGTCTTTCTCAAAAAAGTCGACTGTCCCGCTGATCTCCGAATGCATTCGCGCGCCGCCCAGTTCTTCTGCATCGACAATCTGACCAATGGCCGCTTTCACCAGTGAGGGCCCGGCGAGATAAAGACCGCTTCCCTGCGTCATCAAAATTTTGTCGCACAAGACCGGGAGATACGCGCCGCCGGCCACGCAGTTGCCCATGATCGCGGCAAACTGCGGAACTCCGGCCGCTGAAATCACCGAGTTATTGCGAAAGATCCGGCCGAAATCGTCTTCATCCGGAAAAATTTCATCCTGCATCGGCAGGAATACGCCCGCCGAATCGACAAGGTAAATGAGTGGCAGCGCACACTCGAATCCGATCCGCTGCGCGCGAATGACCTTCTTTGTCGTCTGCGGAAAAAACGCGCCGGCCTTCACCGTTGCGTCGTTCGCGACGATCATGCATGGAACGCCTTCGACGTTGCCGATGCCAGCCACGACTCCGGCAGCGGGAATTTTTCCCCATTGCTCGTACATTTTGTATGCGGCCCAGAGCCCGATCTCGAAAAACGGCGAATCCTTATCGAGTAAATGGCGGAGCCGCTCGCGCACTGGCAAGCGTTTCATCTTGAGCTGGCGTTCATGGCCGGCCTTGCCGCCGCCTTCGCGCAGCATAGCTTCCTCCTGCGAAATCGCCGCGCAATGCGCGCGCAACACTTCACTCATGTTCGATCGAGACATATACCAGAGCCACGCTTAATCTGCGAAACTGACCGAATCAAGCCGACAGAATCCCGAGCTACAACTACGCCACAGGGGACACAGAGGTTTGAACAAAATGAACAAAATTTTAGAATCGCGGAAATGAGCCTTCCGAGATTAGAGGTCGCCACGGACGTTTCCATTTCTTATCTCCTTTGGAGACGAAATTTGGAAGAAAACTTTTCATAACGCTTAGGGCATGAGTTCGCCTGATAATTCAGTCGCGTTCGGCGCTCCGGGAATCCAACCCCGCTGGACTTCAAGCGCCAAAGAAGGCGTAGGCACGGCCTATCACACCAGTTGCCGTGTCTGGTTCACGCTGAGCCACGGTATCATTAACGAAATTTATTATCCGCACGTTGATCGACCGAACACGCGGGATTTTCAGTTTCTCATCAGCGACGGCGAGACATTTTGCCACGAAGAAAAGCGCGATCTCGATCACGCGATCGACTATCCGGAGCGCGACTGCCTGTTTTATCGTATCACGAACTCGGAGCCGGGCGGCCGCTACCGTCTGGTAAAACATGTGCTGACGGACCCGCACCGGTCGGTCTTGCTCGTGCACACAAACCTCGAGGTGCTGGACGAATCGCTCCGCGGCAAGTTGCAACTCTACGCGCTGTTGGCGCCGCACCTGGCTGGTTTTGGCGCCGGCAACTCAGGATGGTGTTCTGAAATCGGCGATAACAAATTGCTCCACGCGCAGCGGCAGAACGTGCATCTGCTTATGACATGCAGCAGCGGTTTCCTTCGGCGCTCGGCAGGATATGTCGGTTTTAGCGATGGTTGGCAGGACCTGATGCACGATTTCAAAATGGATTGGGAATTTCGAGCAGCTGAGAACGGTAACATCGCGTTGACAGGCGAAATCGATTTGCCGGACAGCGGTGAATTTACGGTCGCCGTTGCGTTTGGCCGGACCTATCAGAGTGCGGCTACGAAGTTGTTCCAGTCGTTGGCGGAGCCGTTTCAGTCAAAGCGCGAAGGTTACATTCGTCAGTGGCAACGCGCGGTCGTGCATTCCGAATTCGATTTTAGCAGCGATACGTGCGACGACGGCGGAATGTCCCGGCTGAGCCGCTGCGTACTGCTCACGCACGAGGACAAAGTTTTCCAAGGCGCAATGGTTGCTTCAATGAGCATTCCCTGGGGCGAAACCAAGGGGGATCAAGACCTGGGGGGGTATCATCTCGTCTGGACGCGCGACCTCGTGCAGAGTGCGAGCGCGCTGCTCGCCACGGGTCAGACCGGCACGCCACTACGCGCATTGGTCTGGCTAGCAGCGATTCAACGATCAGACGGCAGTTTTCCACAAAACAGCTGGATCGATGGGACGGCATACTGGTCTGGGCTTCAGCTTGATCAAGTTGCACTTCCGATATTGCTGGCGTGGCGTTTGCATCAGCAGAATGCGCTCGGTCTGTTCCGCCCCCGCGTGATGGTCGTGCGCGCCGCTGCCCGTTTGATCCTTCAGGGTCCGGTGACTGCGCAGGACCGCTGGGAAGAAAATGCCGGCTATTCACCTTCGACAATCGCGGTGGTTATTGCCGCCCTCGCCTGTGCCGCGGAGTGGGGCGAAGAATTCGGCAATAAGGAGGCTACCGATTTTGTTCTCGCATACGCCGACTGGCTAGCGGCTCACGTTGAAGAATGGACCGTCACGACAGAGGGCGAGCTGGTCCCGGGCATTCCTCGCCATTACATCCGCATCAATCCAACGGATCCGAATGCGCCTGACCCGCACGCCGATCCCAACACGACGATGATTCTGATCGCCAACGGCGGCGGTGTGCATCCCGCGCGAAATATTGTCAGCGGCGATTTCCTTCATCTGGTGCGATACGGCATCCGCGCCGCGGACGATCCGCTCGTGCGCGATTCCATCCAGGTGATTGATCGCGTTCTGAAACACGATCTGCCGCAAGGGCCAGGCTGGCGTCGTTACAACCATGATGGTTACGGCCAGAAAGATGATGGCAGCGCATACGACGGAACGGGCGTCGGCCGATGTTGGCCGATTTTGACAGGAGAGCGCGGTCACTACGAATTGGCGGCCGGTCGCGATCCAAAACCGTTCATCAAAACGATGGAAGATTTTTCGAACGAGGGCGGAATGCTTACCGAACAGATATGGGACGGAGTCGACTTGCCGCATGCAAGAATGAGACGCGGTTATCCGACAGGTGCCGCGATGCCGCTTTGCTGGTCGCACGCGGAATATGTTTCGCTCGTCCGCAGTCGTCATGACAGCGTTTGTTTCCACCGGGTCGATCCGGCGTATCGGCGCTACGTTCTGAATCCAGTGCCAAGTCGTTACGAGATCTGGACTGCCCGTCATCCGCTGCGGCATCTGCCGCGCGGCAAAATCTTGCGAATCATCCTGGCCGAAGAGGCCACCATCACCTGGTCAATCGACAATTGGGCGCGGACTAACGAGTCAGACAGTATTCATCAAAACGAATTGAATCTTTGGTATGCGGATTTTCCAACTTCGGAATGGGCGGCTGGATCTACGCTTGGGTTTACATTTTTTTGGAGACGCGACGAACGCTGGGAAAATCGGAACTGGCGGGTGAGCCTTACCTAGATTTGGTAAGCGATCGCGGAGCGCGATGGATAGCGGCGTTGGCCGGGACGAACGCCACTGCAGGTTGCACATAGCTTTGCTCCAGCAAACGTAAAGACAGTTAACCATGGCAAACGAAGTTTTACCCGTAACTTATCTCGCCCGTCACGGCGAAACTGAATGGAGTCGTGAAGGCCGGCACACAGGGCTTACCGATTTGCCGCTCACTGAACAGGGCGAACGCAATGCTCAGCGCCTACGCGAACGGCTGATCGGTCTGCCTTTTGCCAAAGTCCTGACGAGCCCCTTGCAGCGCGCCAAACGAACGTCGGAACTGGCGGGGTTTGGAGGCGTAGCCGAAGTCGATCCCGATCTGGTCGAATGGAATTACGGCGACTACGAAGGCATTCGCACAGCCGAGATTCGCAAGAAGCGTCCCGATTGGGAATTGTTTCGCGATGGTTGTCCCAATGGAGAATCGCCCGCAGATATAGCCGCGCGGGCGGATCGTGTTGTTGCTCGCATACGCGCGATGAAAGGCAACGTGCTGATTTTTTCCAGCGGACATTTCCTGCGAGTGTTGGCCGCTCGCTGGCTCGGCCTCGAACCGGTCACCGGAAAATATCTCATGTTAGACACAGCAAGCCTGAGCGCATTGAGCTACGAACACGACTTGTGTGATCCGGCAATCCGCTTCTGGAATGATACCGGGCACGCGCCTACGACAGGTTGAGTAGTTACTGTAACCGTGACGGTTCAATCGACCGGACACCAACTGGTTCTCATCCCGGAGGGGAGGCACTGATTGCCCCGGAAGTGGCGCTCGAGAATCCGCCACACGCGCGATCGCTGCCAGCGAATCGAACAATAAACTGGAGGCATGGAAACGATTCTTTTCGTCGCAAATGCAAGGCGGGAAACAATTTCGTTGAGCGAAGAGATTCCGTTCTGGTCCGCCGTTTCAAGTCCGCTGATCGGGGTTCTCATGGGTTTGTTGGGAGCGTGGTTTGTTACATGGCTCAACACGTAACGATCGCGGAACGCCATGGGTATTCGTCGATTGTGAACAGATCACGCAGATTCGTTAATCCTTCGGAGCTTGCAATCCGGCGGGCATCGGATGCTTGCGAGATTGAAGGAAAGCGGTGATCTGATCGAGCTCTTCTGGGGTGAGCATCTTGCCAAATGCCGGCATGTTCACGCCGCCGTTTACGATACGGATTACAATGTCGCTCTTAGAAAGTTCGTCCCCTATGTAAGTGAGATCCGGGCCGCGACGCCCGCCGTCGCCGTCGATCAGATGGCAATTGAGGCAACCTTTGCCGTGAAACATTTTCGCGCCGGTAAAAACAGGACCACTGGTCGCGCCAACAATTTTTTCCGGCAACGGCCGCGGATCGAAGTTTGGCGACCACGGCGAGTTCACGCCGGCAACCCATAGGGAGCCTATCATGATGACGCTGAGCAGCACCACCGCGATCGACCACGGCCGGCGGGACGGCGCCCGCTCTCCTCGATTGTTGAGCAGCGGCACGGCTAGTAAAAGAACGCCGACCAGAACGGGTCCAACAATCATTACGTAGTCTTCAAGCTGCGGCGGGATTAATGCCAGCAATGCAAAATACCAGAGTAGGTACCAGTCCGGCCGCGGATCGGCCTTAAGAATGCTCGGATCGGGCGGCTTATCGAGAGCCGGCGGTCCAGCAAAATACGCAAGCAACGCGATCACAATGATCAGACCGGTACCAACAACGAAATCGCGCCACGCGCCAGCAGGCCAAAACGGGTGTCCCGTCTTGCGCATCAATTCTTCGTATTCAGTCCGGTAAGTCGCGGGATCGACTGGCTTTCCCGCAGTGGGCGGTTCGGCGATTCCGTGGCGCAAGACGAGCAGTAGATGAAAGCCAATGAAAATAAACATCAGCGCCGGCATGATGAAAACGTGGATCGCAAAGAAGCGACTCAATGTCGCGCCGCCGAGCGTCTTTCCGCCGAGAATGAATTGCGCCAGAAAATCGCCGATTAGTGGCACGCGGCCGGCCTGTTCAGCAGCGATAACCACTGACCACGTCGCGGTTTGGTCCCATCGCAACAACTGGCCGGTAAACCCCATCACCAAAGTGAAACCGAGCAGCAGCACGCCAGTGGTCCAATTCATCTCGCGCGGGAACTTGTAGGAGCCGAACAAAAACGTCTGCGCCATGTGCGCGCCGACCATCAAGATCATGGCCGAAGCGCCAAAGTAATGCATCCCGCGAAGGAAACTGCCGAACGGCGCCTGATTGGTGATGAATTCGAGCGTCTCGTACGCCTGCGAAGACGATGGGATATACGAAAATGCCAGCGCCACACCCGTGACCACTTGCACGATGAATGCGAGCAGAGTTGCGCTGCCAAAGACGTACCACCATCGGGCGTCGCGCGGCACAAGATGTTTCAGGCTCGGCCCGATGAGATCTGAAATGCCTAAGCGGTCGTCAATCCACCGCCACGCGCCGACGACGAACCATTTCATGGCATGGTGGTGATAGGAATGGACATCGTTTTGATTTCCACCTGCCCGCTCGCCGTGCGCACGTCATAACGAATCAACGGTTTCGGCGGTGGTCCGGCCGCGACTGTTCCATCCTGGTAATAAACGCCGCCGTGACACGGACACATGAACAAATCCGCATCGGCAAGCCAGCGCACCGGACAGCCGAGATGCGTACAGTTGACGGAGAACGCGATGAATTCGCTCTCAGTCACCCGGCGCAACCAGAGCGCGCTCTTTGCCGTAATCCCCGCCCATGGAAGCGGAGACGGATCGGTAATGTCAACCTTGATCGTGTTTCCAATTTGAAAGTCGGTGATTTTCCCAACGGAGATCCATTTGCCGGTTGTCTTGCGAAAAATCGGCGCCACAACGAAACCAACGAGTGGAATGCCTAGAACGGCCGCGCACAGACTGGCGAGCCCGACGCACACTTTTTCCAGAAAACGCCGCCGAGTTATTTCCTCCTGCGTGACTGCCCGCTCCGGTAATGAATGATCAGTGGTGACTTTGTTCACGGAGAATTTCGTAGATCCATCCTGCAATCGAGGCAGCGAAAAGCGCGATACCGACAGCGATGATCACCCAGGAAGTAATCAGTCCCCAGAAAATTAAAGTGGTCCCCATCGCCAGGCCCGCCGGAAAAAAATTCGGACGCGGCAGCGAGTCGGACGGCAGCGGCTCCCAGTTTTTATGAGCAATCGTCAGGTTTTCGTCGGTCATACACTTTTGTCGATTGCTGGTGCGTTGCTGGCCGCCTGCGCGAACCAGCGGGCGAATTGTGCAATGATCGCGCTCAAATAAACCAGACACATCGGAACCCACATCAGAAGTCCGCCGACCTGCTGATCGCTCTCCGGGGTGAAGCCCCAGTTCATCTGAATCAACCTGGCGATCCCGAGTTTATCCGCCGGCGGTCGAGCGTAAATCGGACACACACTCACCGGTGCGAACGTGATGAGAATGCCGAGGATGCTGCATGCAACGCAGGCGCTGAAAAGATAAAGCACTGCGCCCGGCGGCGAGAGCCGTTCCTCTTCGCGCGGCGCAAGAATTTGGCGCCAAAAAATCGTGCCTAACAATAGAAGCGAACAAGTTTGCAGCGCGCCTACAAAGTGTGAAGAAACTGCGGCATTACAAAGAGGCCTTGCGTGCCACAACCACATTGCGCCGACACCAGCGACCCATCCGACAAGCGGATTCGCCAGCAGCGACGACCGCGGACCGAGCGAGACGCAGCGCGGCAGACTCATCAAGAGCAGCGCCGGCACGATCAGCAGCAATAAGATGTGTTGGAGCATGTGCGCGCTAAAGAGATAGCCATCCGCCAGCGCGTTAAGAGGCGAAACCAACGTCAGGAGAAATACACCGAGCCCCGCGATCAGAAACGCAATCCGGCGAGTATGCCCGATCGCCCACAGGTATGCGGCAAGCGCAATGCCGCTGAAAACGAACACCGCGGGATTCCAGGTCCACGCAGAAGTAAAAAATTGCTGGGTTGTCATCGGAGCAAAGGCCAGAGGTAAACGATGGAGAAAACGAATACCCAAACGATATCGACGAAATGCCAGTACAACCCGATCGGGCCGAGTGCGGGCAGGTGGCCGCTTTTGACAGCGCGACCAAAAGCAACGCCTAGAACAATCAGTAACGCCATCAAACCCACACAGACGTGCAAGCCATGGAACCCGGTGAGCGTGAAGAACGTCGTGGCAAAAAGATCCAAACCAACGCTTACACCGCTCCGGTATAAATCCCAGTATTCCATCCCCTGCCCGACGATGAAAATGCCTCCCAGCAAAATGGTAAGGGCGAGCCACAATTTCATTCTGGTCTGTTTGTTCATGCGCTCTGCCACTTCGGATCGCCAGATCGTGAAGCTGCTCGCAAACAAGCAGACGCTAAATATGCCGGTCTTGAATACGTTCAACTCCTGCGCACCGGCTCCGCTGTTCGACGTCGCATTGTAAAACAGAAATGAGAGGATCAGAATGCCGAAGAATCCTGTTTCCGAAAGAATGAAAGTGATCACGCCGGCCTTATTTTTCTCCGGCCGAAACGTATCGAGCGCCCCGCCAAGCGGCACAATTGGATCCGGACGATCCGGGTTCGCATAATCCCACAATGGTCTGCGACTGCGGATCGGCGGCAGCACGACAAAATTTTCAAGTGGCGGCGGCGAGCTCGTGGCCCACTCCAGCGTCCACGCGTTCCACGGATTATCGCCTGCCGGCTTTCCGCGCACGAGACTCTTCACCAAATTCCACACGAAAAGAACCGAAGCCGCCGTCATAAACAACGTGCCGATCGTTGAGAGCATGTTCATCCAGCCCCACCCCGGCAGATCCGGATAGGTAAAAACGCGCCGCGGCATTCCGGCCAATCCCAGCACGTGCTGAATCATGAATGTCAGATTGAAGCCGATGGTCATCAGCCAGAACGTCCATTTGCCGATGCGCTCTGAGAGCATTCGACCGCTCATTTTTGGAAACCAATAATGTAGCCCGCCCAGAATCGCGAAAACGATCAGGCCGACAAAAACGTTATGAAAATGTGCAACGAGGTAATAGCTGTTCTTTGTTTGCCAGTCGAGTGGAGCGATCGCGTGACTCACTCCCGTCAGTCCGCCGATCAGAAATTGCAGCAGCGCTGCAATGCAGAAAAGCATTGGAGTGGCAAATCGCACACGGCCGCCGACCATCGTCGCGCTCCAGTTAAACAGCTTTACGCCGGTCGGCACGGCGATCAGCACGCTCGCCGCGACAAAGAAAAGATCGACAGCATGCCCCAGACCGACCGTGTACATGTGGTGCGCCCACACAAGCAGGCTTAAAAAAACGATGACCACAGTCGAAGCGGCAACAAACTCGTAGCCGAAGATCGGTTTCCGGGAGAAGACCGGAATTACTTCCGACAGAATCGCGAATGCCGGGATCGCCACGATATAAACTTCCGGATGCCCAAATGCCCAGAAAATGTGTTGCCACATGATCGCCGACCCCCCTCCGAAGGGGAGAAAGAATTGCCCTTGGAGCAATCGATCGATCAGGAGCATCACGAGCCCCGCGTTTAAAATCGGCAGCGCCAGGACGACTAGGAACGCATTGCAGAAAATCATCCAGGTGAACAATGGAAGGCGGCGCAGCGTTATGCCCGGCGCGCGCTGAGTTAAAACGGTGACGATGAAATTGATTCCCGCGCTGACCGAGCCGATACCGAGCACCAGCAGCGATACGGCCCAGTAATCGACTCCGAGCTGTGACGAATACGGCGTCTCGCTCAGCGGTGTGTAAGCGAACCAGCCGACCGCCGGCGGACCTCCTGCGAGGAAACTGAAATGCAAAAGGATCCCTCCGAATGGCACGAGCCAGAAACCGAATGCATTAAGCCGCGGGAACGCCATGTCTCGCGCGCCGATTTGCAGCGGCAAAACATAATTCATGATGCCAAACAGGACCGGCATCGCGACGAGAAAAATCATCGTCGTGCCGTGCATGGTGAACAGCCAGTTGTACGTGTCAGGACTGACCAACGTATTGTTAGGCACGGCCAGTTGCAGGCGGATAACAAGCGCTTCCACACCGGCGACGACAAAAAACACGAGGCCCGTCACCATGTATAGAATCCCGATCCGCTTGTGATCGACAGTTGAAAGCCATGACAGTTCCCAATGTTGTCGCTCTGCAGGCGTCAGCAGACGCGCGACCGTGGCGGGAATGGTCTCACTGTTCATTTCAGCGTCTCGATGTAATCGGCAAGCGCGGTGACCTGTTCATCAGTAAATTTGAAATCGGGCATCTTGACGCCGACTTTTACCTGCTGCGGATCGCGTAGCCAACGGCGTAAATTTTTTGGCGTGTTTTTGGCGATGCCTGCGCCGAGCTGTCCGCGGCTGGCAAAGTGTGTCAGATCCGGGCCGATTCGCGCCGAAGCGGTCGTTCCCTTGATGGCATGGCAGTTGACACAGCTCATTTGCTGGAAGAACGCGAGACCTTCCTGCGCGCTTTCACTTGTCGGCGGCGGCGCAGGAGCAAGTTGTGCCTGCTCCCATTTTTGAAATTCACCCTGCGGCTCCGCGACGAGCAGAAAGTGCATCCATGCGTGCTCTGTACCGCAAAATTCCGAGCAAAAGCCGAGATATGTCCCGGGTTTGTCGGCTTGAATCCAGATGTGATTTGGATGACCGGGCACTGTTGTGATTTTTCGCGCCAGTTCCGGCACCCAGAACTCGTGCAGAACGTCTGCGGAGTCGAGTCGAAGCGCGAGCGGTTTTCCCACCGGAATGTGAATCTCGTTCGCGACTACGGCGCCCGAGTTGGTGTAGCGCGCTTCCCACCACCATTGATGACCGATCACCACGATGTCTGGGTTCGGCGGTGGCGGCGGATCCGAGACCCCCATTGTTCGAGCAGCCAGCACGAATAGCACTGCGACGATGACAAACGGTATGGCGGTCCATACGATTTCGATGATTTTGTTCCCCTGCCCCTGCTCCGGATCGCGTTCACCCTCCCGCCAGCGCGGGAAACGCAGCAACGCATACGCCACAATGCCGACGACGACCGCGAAAATTACCACCATCACAATGCCAGTTATGATGGCCAAATCGAAAATCGCGCGCGCCTGCGGTGATTGTGGATTGAGAGCTTTGACCACATCCGCGCTCAACGGCGCCACGCTCGCCAGTCGTAGATTCATACGTCGCCGGTCTTGCAGCGTTACGCTACCGGCGCGTCGATTGTCGCTGCCGCTTACGGCCAACGCGAGAACATTTCTTTGACCTGTTTTTCAAGGTGGCACGCGTCTTCCTTAACAAAAAAATGCGGCTTTGCCGGCCCCGATATCTGCGTCCGGCGGCGAGCCAGTGATCGTCTTTCGCCACAGCGAATCTCAGATCGGAGAAGCCAATCTACCTTAGTACGGCCATCAGGAGACGGGCAGTGCCGGTTGCTCACTCAGGACAAGTGCGGTTCTAACGTGGTTGTCGTGACTCTTTCGTTGAACGTAATGAGGCTGTTCGCTTGGGTTTCGTGAAGGCCCAAGTAAAATATCCAGGTCGGATCTGGCTGGCGAATCAGAAAGGTTTATGAGTAATTACAACGTCATCATCATAGGAACGGGCGCGGGCGGAGGCGCTCTGGCGCAGCGGCTCGCTCCGAGCGGGAAGCGCATCCTCATTCTCGAGCGCGGGACGTTTCTACCTCAAGAGAAAGAGAATTGGGACACCGGGTCGGTCTTCATCGACAACCGCTATCATACGGACGAAGTATGGCAGGACAGCGAGGGCAAGCCGTTGCACCCGCAGACTGGTTATTGGGTCGGCGGCAATACGAAGGTTTACGGCGCCGCTCTGTTTCGGTTACGGGAGCGCGATTTCGAAGAACTCCAGCACGAGGATGGCATCTCGCCCGAGTGGCCACTGAAATACCGTGACTACCAGCCGTACTACGACGAGGCAGAACTCCTTTACCAGGCGCATGGTCAGCGTGGCGCCGATCCGACCGAGCCGCCGAGCGACCAACCTTATCCACACCCGCCCGTTAGTAACGAACCGCGTATCCAGGAGATCCACGATGAACTCACGGCTGGTGGCTATCATCCCTTCCCTTGCCCGGTTGGCATCAAATTAAACGAGCGAGCGCGCTGGCAGAGTAAGTGTATTCGCTGCGACACGTGCGATGGCTTTCCATGCCTGGTCGAGGCCAAGTCGGACGCGGACAATAACTGTATTCGACCTATCTTGGGAATGCCAAATATAACACTGCTTACAGGTGCCTATGTCAGCAAGGTCACGACCAATGCCACAGGTACTGAGATCACGGGCGTCGAAGTGGAACTCGACGGCGGCAAGCGAAAGGAAACTTATACCGCCGATATCGTGGTTGTCGCCTGCGGCGCAATCAACTCCGCGGCGCTCCTCTTTCGCAGCGCGAACAGCTCGCATCCGAACGGCCTGGCTAATAGTTCCGATCTGGTGGGGCGCAACTTCATGTTTCACAAAGCCGCCGTGATTCTCTCGATCGGCTTGAAGCCAAACCCGAGCAAGTTCATGAAGACAGTGGCGGTGAACGATTTCTATTTTGGCGAAACCGATTTCCCATTTCCGATGGGCGGGATTCAACTGATCGGTTCGTTCCAATGGCAAATGATGAAGGGCGAAGCGCCTCCGCTCACGCCTCCCATTGTGTTAAAGACGATGAAGACTCACTCTGTCCCATGGTGGCTGACGACTGAAGATTTACCCAGCCACAATAATCGCGTGCGATGGATCGCCGGAAAAGGAATCCAGCTTGATTACACTCCGAATAACGACAAAGCCTACCAGCGCCTGATCCGGCGCTGGGAACAGGTTCTAAAGAAAGTGGACGGCGGCCATACGTACGTTCCGGAGGAGTTCTACATCAAGAAATCCGTTCCGCTCGAAGGTGTCGGGCATCAGAACGGCACCTGCCGGTTTGGACCGGACCGGAAGACCTCGGTGCTCAATCTCGATTGCCGCGCGCACGACATCGATAATCTCTATGTCGCAGACGGTTCCTTCTTTCCCTCCTGTGGCGCGGTCAATCCTTCGCTCACCATCATCGCTAACGCGCTGCGCGTAGGTGATCACCTGCTCCAGCGTCTGGCATAGAAAAATCAGATGGCGCTACGCAGCGAAATTGGGACCGCGTATGCATCTCAGAGCCGGAGTGCGACCGAGACGACGGATGGCGCCGGCGCGCGACGCGAATCTGTTCTCGGAAGCCTGCTCATCGTCGCCGCCTTCCTCTGCGTCGCAGTAATGAGCGCCTTCGGCAAGGCGGCGACGGGCGTTCCAGCAGCGGTCGTGGTGCTGTTCCAGAGCGGGATTAGCCTTCTCCTCCTGCTCCCGTGGGTGCTTCGCCACGGCATCGGCGGCCTGCGGACGACACGACTGCCGCTGCACGTCGTGCGCGCCCTTTCGGGTCTATTGTCGCAGGCACTGTTCTTCCTGGCGGTCAAAAGCATGGCGCTGGTCGATGCGGTTCTGTTTGTGAATGCAGCGCCGCTGTTCATTCCCTTCGTGGCACTGGTGTGGATGAAAACGCGGATCACGCCGGTTGTCGCCGTCGGTCTCGTGGCCGGGTTCGTCGGCGTGCTCCTGATCCTGCGCCCAAGTTCGGCCATCTTGGGGAACCCGGCCGCTCTTCTGGCAATCGGGGCCGCGCTTTGCTCGGCCATCGGGCTCGTCTCGGTCAACCGGCTGTCGTCAACCGATAAGCCAGATGCGATCCTCTTTTACTATTTTCTGATCTCGACCAGCGCCGCGTCTCCATTTGCCATCCATGGCTGGCAGATGCCGGCCGGAACTGAGTGGGGCTACCTCGCTGGCATCGGCGTCTTCATGGCCTTCGCGCAACTCTTCATCATCTGCGCCTATCAGTGTGCGACGGCAGAACGCCTGGCGCCCTTCAACTATTCCGTGGTCGTCTTCTCAGGGCTGATCGGCTGGCTGGTGTGGGGCAGCGTGCCGGGGCTGCTCGCCGTCACCGGCATCGTTCTGGTGTGCGCTGGCGGGACTATCTCCATCGTCTTCGGCGGATCATCCGGAAAGGGGCACCCGATCGGCCAGGGACACTGGACCATCTCAGGGGAGAAGCAACCGGAATGAACCGCACCGGCAGAGCCGACGAGATGGCGCCAACGCCGACGGACATCTCGGTCGTCGTCCGTTCCCGCAATGTGATCGGCGAGTCGCCGATCTGGTGTCCGGCGACGCAGCAGCTCTACTTCGTTGATATCAGCGGCGAGAAGATCCACATCCTCCGCCCTGCCGACGGTAGCTACCTCACTTTCGACCTGCCGGACTGGGTGACGTCACTATCCACGCGCGCCAAAGGCGGGCTGGTCCTCACCATGCGCAAGACCTTTGCCTTCTTTGACCCCGGCACGGCGCACCTGGAGGTTCTCGCCGATCCCGAGCCCGAGCGACCTACCAACAGATTCAACGATGGAAAATGCGACCGGCAGGGGAGGTTGTGGGGTGGTACCATGAGCGCCAGCGATTGGCGCGCGCCTACCGGCGCGCTCTACCGCTTCGATGCCGACCAACGTATCACGCGGATGCAGGACAACGTGAAGTGCTCGAACGGCACCGGCTGGAGTCCCGACAGCCGCACCATGTATTACACCGAGAGCTTCCGCTACGGCATCTTCGCCTATGACTTCGATCCGGCAACCGGCGAAATCGAGAACCGGCGGCCGTTCGTTAGGCTCGACTCGAGCGCCAACGGCTTTCCCGATGGGCTGACGGTGGACGCGCAAGGATTCGTGTGGAGCGCGCAGCCGGTCTATGGCCGCATCGTCCGCTATGATCCCGCGGGCAAAATGGAGCGGATCATCGCCCTGCCGGTGTCACGGGCCACGAGCTGCATCTTCGGTGGTTTCGACTATCGGACCCTCTACATCACCACCGCAACCGAAACGCTGACGGAGGCGCAATTGGCGGAGGAGCCGCTGGCCGGCAGCCTGCTCGCTTGCGAGCCGGGCTTCACTGGCATTCCCGAGACGCCATTCACCGGATGATGGACGCCGCTGGCGGAAACCGGACTGAGGCTCGCCTACGCCGACACCGGCGCAATCTTCCGCGTCCCATCTAACGTGAGCATCGCCATGGCTTCTCTCGCTCTGGCAATGATTTGGGGCATGGTCACCGCGCGACGCGTCCCTTTCGCCGCTCTTGAAAAAATAGTTCCCGGAACGACTCGTTCGCCCTATCCTGCGCTTCGTGCTGATTCCATTGCTGATTCACGCGTGGGCGGCGAAAAACAAGCCGGTGCTCGGTGTTTTGGCCTTCGCCATAGCTGGGCCTCGGTTGTTCAGCACCATTGCCGCTGGCGATCAGTTTTGGCCAGAGGCAACCGCCAATTATCATCACATCCGTGGCCGACGGGTCTGATGGGTTTCTATGACATCGGCTACGGCATCTCCACTTTCGGTTACAAACATGGGCACAGCTGAACCTGGCCTCGACTTTCAGCGGCTCCCCATGGTCGGTCATCGTGGCCGGGCTATCCTTTTCCATCACGCCCGCGGCGATGGTATCAGCCTAACGAGACTAATTACTAACGAATGAACAACATCATGAATCTCAAAGACAAAGTCGCCATCGTCACCGGTGGCAATAGTGGCATCGGCATGGCTGCCGTATTGGAACTCGCCCGGCAAGGCGCCAACATCGTCATTGATTACGTCACACATCCCGATGCGACGGAGGATCTGGAAAAACGGGTTCACGCATTGGGGGACTGCGTGATCGGAGTGGACGCCGATGTCAGCCAGGTTGCGGATTTGCGGAAGCTGATCGATGCCGCCGTGGAAAAATTTGGGCACGTGGACATCATGGTCAACAATGCCGGCGTCGAGACGCGCACCTCCATTCTCGACACGACCGAAGCGCAATATGAACACGTGCTCTCGATCAATCTCAAGAGCGCATTCTTCGGCACCCAGCTCGCAGCGCAGCAAATGATCAAGCAAGGCGGCGGCGGGCGTATCATCAACATTACCTCGGTGCACGAAGACTGGCCGATGCCCGGCAACACCGCCTATTGCCTCTCAAAAGGCGGTATGCGGATGCTGACGCGCACCGCGGGAGTCGAGCTCGCGTCGCATAACATTCTCGTTGTCGGCGTCGGTCCCGGCGCCGTGGCAACGCCGATCAACCTCAGTACCATGAACGATCCTGCGTCGTTGAAAGCACTGGACAGCGCGATTCCGCTGGGCCGCATGGCCAAACCGCATGAAATCGCCAATGTCGTCGCGTTTCTGGCGGGCGATGGCGCTAGCTACATCACGGCGACGACCATCTTTGCCGATGGCGGCATCATGCAGAGCAGCCCAGGACTCTGAAAAATTGAATCTCAGTACCGGCGCATAGCCCTTCGATGAGATTCAACTCATCCTTAAGCGCGCAAGCCGAATGAAAAATCCCACGCCATTCGGCTCCCGGTTCGCCTGTTTCCAAAGCCCCGCCGCCAGGCAACCTACCACAAGGTCTGCAGAGCCCATCGTCATCATGAAAACAAAGAAAGTGAGTTCTATGAAGCGTGTTCAATTCACCTGCAGCCTATCGGACAAATCGGCAGCGCTGCCGCATTTTTGGGAACATACCGTCGGTAGCGGGCACGCACCACTGGCGCTGCGCGCGGACTGGCAGCGGCAGTTGCGACAATGCCATGAACAACTTGGCTTTCGCCACGTGCGCTTCCACGACATCCTCAGTGACGATATGGGAACGCTCATGGACGAGCAAAATCGTTTGCTCTACTCGTTCTTCAACGCCGATCAAATTTGCGATTTCCTCGTGTCAATTGGAATGAAGCCCTTCGTCGAATTGAGCTTCATGCCGTCGACGCTCTCTTCCGGCAGCAAAACGGTGTTCCATTACAACGCTAATGTGACGCCGCCCAAAGATTATGCGGAGTGGGGAAAGTTTATAGCCAGGCTCATAACACATTGGGTGCGCCGATACGGCATCGACGAAGTCGGGACGTGGCTCTTTGAAGTGTGGAACGAACCGAATCTTAAGGCGTTCTGGACCGGCACGCAGGCCGATTACTTCAAGCTCTACCGTTTCACTGTGCAGGCGATAAAGGAGGTGGACGATCGTCTCCAGGTAGGCGGCCCGGCGACCGCAAACAATGAATGGATTACGGAGTTCCTCGATTTCTGCGAAAAGAACAAAGTGCCGGCGGATTTTGTCAGCACGCACCATTATCCGACTGATGCGCTGGGTTCAGTAGGTGATGATACTGAGACGCAACTGGCTCACAGTAAGAGGAGTATTCTTCGCAAATGGGCACGGGAAACGCACAGTAAGGCACGCGGAAAACCGGTTTATTACACGGAATGGAGTTCGTCCTCGAATCCGCGCGACGACCTCCACGATGAGTCCTACGCCGCGGCCGTCATCATCAAGACCATGATGGAAGCCAGAGGCCTCGTTCACGGCTACAGCTATTGGACGTTCAGCGATATTTTCGAGGAGAACTACATGCCCGCGACTGCGTTCCAGGGTGGCTTTGGCTTGCTGACTCTGCAGGGGATCGCCAAACCTTCGTACCGCGCGTTCGAGCTATTGCACCGCCTCGGCGTTGATGAGTTACCGGTAAAGGGAGAAAACAAGACGGTGGATGTTTGGGTGGTACGCAGCCGCGAAGCTGTGACGGTGCTGGTGACAAACCACGCCCTGCCCCGGCATCCGATTAAAACTGAGTCTGTCCACGTTCAACTGAGGGAGCTTCTGTCGCCGCGCAATGTTTATATCGAACGCGTCGATGAGCATCACGCAAACGCCAAGCGGCTCTGGATCGAAATGGGCAAACCAGCCCTTCCCACGGAGCGGGAAGTCGAACAGCTACACGTGGCATCCCAAATCGTGCGCGAACCCCTGCCATGGAAATATGAGGGCAGCACACTGCATCTGAAAATTGCGATGCCGCCGCAATCAATCGCTGCTGTCACCGTGGAGCTGGCGCCAGACCCGCCTAACAGGAAGTTTCTATCGTGAATGAGCCAAAGGCCAGTCCCAAAGTGATGGAGGCGTTGCAGCGCGATACCTTTAATTACTTCGTGCAGGAGGCGAATCCGGTTAACGGTCTGGTCATCGACAAAACCAAGCCTGGAGCGCCAGCGAGTATCGCGGCTGTAGGATTGGCCTTGTCGTCTTATCCCGTCGGGGTGGAGCGCGGGTTTATGAGTCGCGCGGACGCCATCCGACGCACCCTGGCGACCTTGCGCTTTTTCCACCGCAGCGTTCAGAGCACCGACGCGGATGCGACCGGTTACAAGGGTTTCTATTACCACTTCCTCGACATGATCAGCGGAAAGCGCGTCTGGAAATGCGAATTATCCACAGTCGACAGTGCCTTTCTCCTGGTCGGCATGTTGACGGCGGCAGCATATTTCTCGGACAGCACGGCTGACGAACGTGAAATCGGCCAGCTCGCCGATGAGTTGTACCGACGCACCGATTGGAATTGGGCCCAAAACGATGCGCTAACCGTTACTCATGGCTGGAAACCAGAGAGCGGCTTTTTGCCCTATAGGTGGGAGGGGTATGACGAAGCGCTGTTTCTCTATCTACTCGGCCTCGGTTCACCGACTCATCGGCTGTCGAAGGAAAGCTATGTCCAATGGACCTCCACTTACGAGTGGAGAGAAGTCTATGGTTACGAGTTTCTCTATTCTGGTCCGCTTTTTACTCACCAAATTTCTCATCTCTGGATCGATTTCCGGGGAATCCAGGACGACTACATGCACGGCAAGAAGATCGATTATTTCGAGAACAGCCGCCGCGCGACCTGCGTCCAGCAGCAGTACGCGATTGATAATCCCGCTTACTTCGACGGCTACGGCACAAACTGCTGGGGCATCACCGCCAGTGACGGTCCCGGACCGGCGAGGCGCACGATCAAGGGACAGGAGCGCGAATTCTTTGGTTACGAAGCGCGCGGCGTGCCGGACGGTCCTGACGACGGAAGCCTCGCCCCTTGGGCGGTGGTCGCTTCACTCCCCTTCGCGCCCGAGATCGTGCTATCGGCGCTTGGTTACTTTGAGACTCTGAAGCTGCGGGAGAAAAATCCTTACGGTTTCAAAGCTACCTTCAACATCACTTTTTCCGGACAATCCGATCCATCGCACTCGTGGGTATCGCCCTTCCACTATGGTCTCAACCAGGGCCCAATCGTTTTGATGATCGAAAATTACCGCTCTGGGTTGCTTTGGCGTCTCATGCGGCAATGCCCCTATCTGGTCGCGGGACTTCGCCGTGCCGGCTTTCGAGGTGGTTGGCTCGGTGCGTAAATCGAATCGGGCGTGGTGCCACGGACACCGCACCGTGTAACCGGCCATGAAGCTTTTAGCCAGTGGTCCGCCGTAATGCGTGCACGTTGCGCTATGCCTTTATTACCTGGCCGACGACGGGCTCGGCGTGGGAGAAGCGTGCGCCCCTGTTTTTCGCGCCGTTTGTCCGCCGCCCCGAGCCGGGATCGGCGTGGGCCGTATCAGCGGTACCTCGCGAAGTTTCGTGTCCACATACTTTAGCCGCATCTTGGCGTCCGCGTCGTTAGGCTTTAGCTCCAGCACCTTGCGAAAATCATCAGCCGCATGGGCGTAATCGAGTTTCAATCGATAGGTAAGGCCGCGACGCCGATATGCTTCAGGATCCTTCGGTCGTGCCTGGACTACTTTGGTAAAATCGGCAATCGCCTCATCATATTTGCCAAGATTACGATACGCATAACCGCGCCGCTCATACGCGCCGATGTCATCGGGAGATTGCTTAATCACTGCCGAGTAATCTTCTGCCGCCTTTTTCCATTGCTGTTTTGAAAGATAAGCGTACGCCCGGTATCGCTGGGCCTTGGTGTCCTTGGGATTAAGTTCGATTGCTCGTGTCAGATCGCTGATTGCGGCGTCGAGTTTCTTTTGCCCGATTTCAAGTTGGCCTTTGTTCGAGTATGCGTCCGCATCTTTCGGGCGCAGTTGAATCAGCTTCGAGTAATCACCGATGGCCTGGGCGGGTTTACCGCTCAATTGATAAGCCAAAGCGCGATTCTCGTAATTCTTAAGATCATCGGGCTGGGCTTCGATCGCCTTCGTAAATTCGGCAATCGCCTGGTCGTATTTCTTTTCGCGGGCATACCTCACTCCTTTATTGGTGTGACCGCCGGGGTCGGATGATCTGGCAACCGCCGATGCAGGTCCAAGCAGCAGACCCGACAAAAAGAGAATGATAGCAACCTTCGAAAGAACGAGTGTATTCATGCAAGAGCTTCGGTTTTAAATTGATTGAGACCGAGTCAACGGACTTTACCGCTTGACCGCGGGACAACGAAATTGTGATAGCGAACGTGGCGGCGCGCAAGGGCGAGGCTTGACTACCGTGTTGGAAATTCTGGTTTTGCCGTTCTCCCTATGTTCTCGCAGGCGCCTGTGCTCCGAAAGCAAAGCCACGTTCAAATGACGCGCGCCCTTCGAACAAGATGCGAATTATGAAAGGGAGTTCTACTGTCGTCGTTCAAGCAATGGCTCTCGAAGAATCAAACGGAGGTTTACACGCCGTAAAGATATGAAATTCCTGGCGGTCCACCCTAGCTGTCTGATGTATTCGAAGATTTATCAGCGGCGTTTCTGAGGCTAAGCAGCGAATTCACACCTGCGCGAGGAAATTTCTTGCGCCTTCGGCGAATCAACTGTCATCGTCTTCAGCCGCCTCCGCCAAGGCTACGGCGGGCCAAGGGAGAAGCCGAGCCACCCAATTGAATCTAATCCCAGGCTTCGGTTAGCAGTTCCCGCGTTTCTTCCGCCGCGGTGCGCCAAATTTTCATCATTTCCTCGTCGTCACGTTGATATAGACCACCGTAGTTGCCGTCCTTGAGGTATTGCCGCAAGGATTTCGGATCGAGGCGGCGTACCTTCTCCAAATCGCTCATCGGTTTCTGATCCCGTGGCAGCTTGACGTTTGCCAGTCGCGTCCACGGAAAATTTTCCATCCACGACGCGTGCGAGGCGACGGGGTCGATCGCCTGCACTTGCGTCCAAGCCTTTGGCGCATTCCACCAGTTGTGGAACTTGACGCGCACACCGGGATGATCTGCCATCCATTCTCCGGCCAATCCTTGTGCCGGCGTGTTGCCCCCATGGCCGTTAACGATCAGGATGCGCTTGAACCCGTGGTCAGTCATCGCATCAAGAATGTCGCGCAGGACTGACATATAGGTTTTCACTCGCACGGTGATGGTTCCCGGAAACGCCCGAAAATAGGGCGTGATCCCGTAGGCGAGTACGGGAAAGACAGGGACGCCCAGCGGTTCGGCCGCTTCAACAGCGAGTCGTTCTGCCAAAATGCTGTCCGTGCTCAAGCTCAGAAAGCCGTGTTGTTCCGTGCAACCCAGCGGCAATACCGCGCGGTCGTCTCGCTTGAGATACTCTTCCACCATCATCCAATTCATTTCACTGATTCTCATCAACTAAGTTTCTCCATGGATTTGTTAGGCAGCCTTGTTAGATCACAAACGAGCTGATCTCTTCGAGCGATTTGCGTGAGATGTCAGGAACGAGTGCATCTTCGCCAGGATGACCGACGACAAGCAGCACAAATGGTTTCTCATGCGACGGCCGTCCAAGAAGTCGATTGAGGAACCCCATCGGACTGGGCGTATGTGTTAAAGCCGCCAGGCCACAGTAATGCAATGCCGTCACGAGCAATCCGGTAGCGATGCCAACCGATTCCAATGGATAATACGTCGGTGACCGCGTTCCGTCGGGAAGGATACGAAATGGCTGGGCGAAGACCGCGATAAGCCAGGGAGCAGTTTTCAAAAATGGTTTTTGCCAGTCGGTGCCCAGAGTGGCGAGCGCGTCCAGCCACACTTTCGGCGCGCGACGATCGTAAAACTCCTTCTCTTCTGCTTCAGCCGCGACGCGAATTTCGTGCTTCACTTTCGGGTCGCTGACCGCCACGAAATGCCAGGGTTGCAGGTTCGCGCCGCTGGGTGCCGTCCCGGCGGCAGCAATGCAATGTTCAATCACCTCCCGCGGCACCGGTCGATCGGAAAAGTCGCGAATGGTTCGCCTTTTCTGCATCACCTGAAAGAAATCCCACGCCCGCTGGATCAATTCCTCGTTGGAACGGCTTTCGATCTCCGGCGCGGGAATGAATCGTGGAGTTTTCGTCATTGAAGGAACGAATCTAGAAATTTTGGTATCACAATGTTCTGTCTTTGAAAACATAAGCCGGAGGTGAAAAAGCGCTTTCAGTGCACGCGTACCACGCGGGAGTCGTCCGGCCCGCGCGAAGTGAACTCGGGAAATTCCGCTGGATGCAAAATTCCTGCAAGAATCTCGATGCTATCGGCGATTCGTGGACCGGGGCGCGCGAAATAAGCACTGGCGTTCGCGAGATGAATTTCGCCGACGTGCGCGGCGCCAATCGAATCAAAACCGCGATACCGCCTGAGCAATTCGTAATCGCGGCGTGCGCGGGCGATATCGTACCCGCAAAGTGCTAGCACGATGATTTCCGGACGCGCATCCAACACTTGCTGCCAATCGATGTGCGCCGACGGCTGATGTTTTCGGCCTAACGGATCCAAACCCCCCGCTATTTCGACCAACTCCGGTCCCCAGTGACCGGAACAAAACGGCGGATCCACCCATTCCATCACGAAGCAACGCGAGCGATCTGGAATCCTTACGGCGCGTTGGCGCACGTTCTCAACGCGCTCGCATAAATTTTGGATCAGTTTCTCCGCGCGTTCGCTCACATCGCACGCGTCAGCGACGCGCCGAATATCATCGAAAATGTCAGCAAGACTCGCGGGCTCGAGGTTCACCACCCGGGGCGGACCCGGCAAAGTTTGCGCGAGTTTCGCGACTGTGCCGTAGCCAACCGCGCAAACGTCGCACAATCTTTGAGTAAGGATTACGTCCGGCTGCAGTGTTCGGAGAAGCGGCTCATCGATGGTGTAGATCGTTCCGTTCTCATGTAACGCGCGACGAACCCATTCATTCACCTCACGACTTGTTAGGTTACGATCGTGAACGGGACAACGCGTAATGCGCGGAAGCTCGTTGGCTTCCTTCGGAAAATCGCACTCGTGCGACACGCCGACGACCTGCTCCATCAGCCCGAGCGCGGCAGCGATTTCAGTCGCAGCAGGAAGGAGTGAAACGATGCGATGCACTCCCAACCATATACGCTATCTCGTTCGCAGTAATCCAGCGACTGTGTAATGCGCGCGGTTGCGACTGCTGAATGTTACGACCGAATTGGCTTGTGTTGTTGAAATGATTCCAGATGTCGCTGGATCCTTTTGGAATCCGTTGCCGAGATGTCCTTCATAGCCAGGGCTTGCTGCGCATACTGCACAGCCGAATTGAAATCACCAATCTCAGCGTACGCTGCGGCGAGGGTATCGATCGTATTCTCATCCGTCCAAACCATTATGCTGCAAGCAGTCTTGGCGTCTTTGATCGCCTGTCGACCATTCCGAAACGATGTGTTCGGGCACGTAGAATAAAACCAGGCACGGTCGCTCAATACCCTGGCAAGCGTAACACGTCGGGGATGAAGTGAAGCCAGCGAATTAAACTCTTTCAGCGCTTCCGCGTATTTCCCAAGGCGAGTATTGATAGTGGCACGCAACAGAGCAGCCTCGACGCAACCGCGATATTGCCGGAGCGCTTCATTACAGTCCTTAATGGCGAGATCGTATTTGCCCTGACTTGCGAAAATTTGCGGGCGCACGTAAAGCGCCGGCCACATCGCGGGATCGATGTGAACGGCCGCATCCACGTCACGCTCTGCACCAGCAGCATCACCATTTTTGAGTCGCTCCTGCGCGTCGGTAACCAATTTCATTGCTGCCTGCAATCTCTGCGGCGTCGCGACAACGATCGGCACGCTTCCGCGAACAAATGCCGCCGACGTTACCGTCACAACAAAAAGCACAATGATCTTTATGATTTTCATTTGGCCTAACTAATCAGTCGATCTGTAATCAAAAACGCAGCCACGTAGCAAACAAAAATCGATGCTCCGCCGGCTACGCCAGCGAGCACAGCGATGCACCACGAACCGACACGTAGACTTCGTGCCAGCGACGCCAGCACTACGACAATGCCGAATTCGCCGAGAATGATGTACCACGGCGTAAACGAAATCATTCGGCAACCGCTGTACTGCCACCAGTGAATCCTGCGCGCCATCTCTTCGTAGAACGGAATGTTGATGGCACCGAGCAATCCGATCATTAGCAAGCCGGTCTTGCCGAAACGTTCCCACAACCGCAACCCGACATAACCGAATTGCACAGCCACAACCTCCCATGCCAATGGCATCCAGACCGGGGATCGTCAGATCATGCGTCCGCCGCCGATCGAGTAATCGAGCGTGCGCGTGTAATCGACCAGCGACGCATCAGCGGCAAGCTCAGTGAACCCGACGACGATTCCGAAGAGAAGAAATCGTCCGAGTAATACGTCACGCTTGAGGATCACAAAGCCGATCAGCAAACTGTTATCCATCAGGTTGAGCGCCGTACCCGTGCGCCAGTCCGACCACGGCGCAAGCGTCAGAAGTGAAACCGCCATCAGGTTGATGACAATCGTTGCAATAACAACAAGCAGGCGCTCGCGTTCGAGCTTTGGATCACGCGTGTTTACGACCGACATCATCCCGCTCTATCGAGTGAGGCGATAAGAGTCAATCAATGTTGCCGGTTCGGTGTTTGCAGGGTGTCTGTACCAGACGCCAAGAAGCATACGCCTTGACCCAGGCGGCCTCAGGCTGTTAAGCCGATGCGATGAAACGGCTCCTTTGGATCGATATTTCGAAGGGGTTGGCGATTCTCTTCGTCGCTTATTTTCACTTTTTCACGACGTACTTCCAACACGGTGTCCTTTTGCCGCCTGACTGGAGCAACTTTGCGGCGAGCGCGCTGACCATTCTGAGGTTAGCCTGGTTGAAAATATCGGGCCTGGGTTTTCATGCTGTCGGCGTTTTTATCATCCTAAGCGGTTGGACGTTAATGCAATCGACAGCGCGACGCGCTGAAGCGAAAACGATTCACTGGGGAGCGTGGTACTGGGCGCGCTTCGTGCGGTTATACCCGATGTATTGGGTCGCGCATTTGGTTTATCTCGTGTCGCCGTTCGTCGCGCGGCTCGAGTCTGTGGACAATCGCATCATCCTGAGCCTGCTCGGCCTCAGGTTCATCGATATCCAGATGAACTTCATGTATCTCAACGCGGCGTGGTGGTATTTCTCCATGCTGATCCAGTTTTATTTGATCTTTCCCCTGCTCTTCTGGACTGCGCGCCGTACAGGGCCTTGGCTGTTTCTGCTAATTGGATGCGCCGCGGGATTTTTTGCGCGCTACGTGTTGCTCGTGCTTTGGCCGCAAAACGGATTGTGGGTCCTTGGCGGCTTCGCGATTTGTCGATTACCAGAATTTGCACTCGGGATGTCGCTCGCGATGTGGTACACGCAATCACCAGCGCGCTTGGAATGGTTCCTACTTCGCGGCGCTGGATTCATAGTGGGGTTAATCCTCTATCCTGCGGCGCTCCAACTCTACCACGGTCTTTACCCTTACATCTTCGTCGATTTCGCCACGGGTGCGTGTTGCATGCTGGAGATCGTTGGCATCGCCGGATTGATCTCGCTTTTCAATGGACCAGCCAGACTGTTCGGACTGGTCGGACTCTTTTCTTATGGGCTTTATCTTATTCATCAACCTTACGTGATCTGGCTAGGCCTCCGCATTCGTGAAGTGCCGATCTGGGCATTTCTGTTGATTTGTATCCCGGTGCTCACCGTCCTCGCCGCCTGGGGCATGCTCCTGGAAAAAGGAACTAACGCCTTGGTGAATAAGCTGCTTTCAGCAAGAAAAACAGCGCACGCCTGAGCGTGCCTTTTCTCCATCTCTTCCGATGGAACGCGCAGTTCGGCAATCCGGTACCTTCGTCGCGGGATTTGCGGTGTTAATGTTTTGCGCTTTTGCGGCAACGATCCTCCTGGTGCTGGTTCCAGTTACCGGCCACGCGCGCGTTCGCAAATCGATTCAATCGACCTAATGCCTACCGGCTAAGTGCAGTTTCGTTTTGATGTCCTCGGAGATCTCTTCCGGCGTTCGGCCCAGCTGGACTGTTAGCACCTGCTCGTCCGGTTGGGGTTCTTCCAGATCATCAAACTGACTCTGCAATAAATGCGGATCCATAAAATGCCCGCGCCGGCTACGCAGTTGCTTCTCAATGAGAGCAAAGTCGCCGCGAAGAAACACAAACTTTACTTCATCGCTCACCCGCAGACGATCGCGATACGCTCGCTTTAACGCCGAACAGGCCAGGACGGCATTTTCTTCAGCGGCAAGCGATCGCTCGATGTGCTGCCGCAACCGTTCCAACCACGGCCATCGATCTTCGTCCGTCAGCGGATGACCTCTGCGCATCTTCTCAACATTTGCTGCCGGATGAAAATCATCGGCTTCAATGAAGCGCCAGCCGAGTTCGCGAGCGAGCAGTTCGCCCACTGTGGTTTTGCCGGCACCGGAAACACCGAAAACAATTACAATCACGGCGCATCAATCTGTTTTCGGTTTCCGATTTTCTCCAGGAAAAATGCGACTACGACGAAAAGCGTAAAAAAAGTTCAAACCCATCGCCGCAGGTTTATCGGTCAATGGCGTGCGCGGCACATACGTGTCGCCAATCTGGATAATGTTTGGATCTTCGCTTGACGTCCGCTGCGACAGACGCAGTGGATAATGGTGGACGCCACGAACGCAGGCAGGCATACGACCGGCCTAAACCTCCAGACGCTGCGTCGCCTGAAATTCTGGGTTTGGTTTCAGGAATGGATCCGGCCGACCGAACTTCAGGTCACCCTGATCTGGGCCGGCATCATCGGCTTTGGTGGTGCGGTTTGTTCGATTGCGTATCGGGGCGGCACAAGTTTCGTTCACAAAATTCTTACCGGCAGCAGCGCATCCGGGCTGGTTGAAAGCTTCACGGAGTTGCCGCTCTGGGGTCGGCTTGTTGTTCCGGCAATCGGCGGACTTATTGCCGGCGCGATCATTCATTTTGGCTCGCGCTTCCGTGGTCAGGTCACCACCACCGATTACATGGAAGCAGTCGTTCTTGGCGACGGCAGGATCTCCGCGCGCCAAAGCCTGGTGAAATCGCTTTCCGCGCTTTTCACCAACGCCTCAGGCGGATCAATCGGACGCGAGGGTCCGCTGGTTCAACTCGCCGCGATGGTGGCGTCGCTCGCCGGGCGCTTGCAGCGGTGGACAACCCCGCGGTTGCGATTGCTTGTCGCCTGCGGTGCGGCTGCGGGAATCGCTTCCGCTTACAATGCTCCAATTTCCGGCTCGGTGTTTGTCGCCGAGATCGTGCTCGGTTCCATGGCGATGGAAATTTTTGGGCCGCTCGTATTCGCGTCAGTCATTGCCACGCTCACGGTGCGCGGATTTCTCGGTCCGGGCCCGCTCTACCAAATTCCTCTGTTCCGGTTGAACGGAAATTGGGAAATCGCTCCTTATCTATTGCTAGGGCTGGTCTCCGGTTTGGCTGCGCCGTGGTTCATCCGGTTGCTCCGAGCGAGCGAGAAATGGGCCGGCCAGATTTCCGCGCCGGTTTACGTCAAGATGTGTGCCGGTGGCCTGCTCGTGGGCGCGCTCGCGGTGTTCTATCCGCAGGTGTGCGGCAACGGCTACAGCGTGGTCAACGAGATTCTGGGCGGCCACTGGCTTTGGCAAACTCTGGCGCTTATTCTGATCTTTAAAGTGCTTGCAACGGCGGCAACCTTTGGCTCCGGCGCGGTGGGCGGAGTGTTTACTCCGACACTTTTTGTCGGTGCAAGCCTTGGGTTTCTCTTCGGCACTGCGACCCAGCACGTCATCGGTCCGGCTTCTGTGAATCCCAGCGCGTTTGCAATCGTTGGAATGGGCGCGTTTTTGGCCGCCGTGACGCACGCGCCCATCATGGCGATCGTCATGATTTTTGAGCTTACGCTGGATTATCAAATCATCCTGCCGCTGATGCTCGCCTGCGTGGTTGGCTATTACACGTCAGTCAAAATCGAGAAACGCTCGATTTACGCAGAGGCATTGAAACGCAAAGGCGCAGGCGATTACGCCAGGCAGTTGGCCGAACTGCATGTTCGCGATTTGATGAAGCCGCACCCGCTGACCATTTCGCCCACGACCGGTTTCTCTGAGATAGCGGAGAAATTTATCGCCACTCGGTTCAACTACCTTTATGTGACTGATCACGGCAGCTTTCTCGGCGCTGTTTCTCTGCACGATATCAAGAGCTACCTCAACACGCCCGAGTTGGCGAAAGTGGTGATTGCGGGTGACCTTTTGCGCGATTCATTTCCGCTCGTTCGCGAGAACGCCTCACTCATCGAAGCGCTGGAGCGTTTTAGCCACCATGACGGAGAGCGTCTGCCGGTCGTGTCGCACGATCGGCATCTGGTGGGAACGATTGCCAAGACGGACGTTATCCTCGCGCTCGCCGGCAGCACCGTGCGATCCGCTACTACGACTGGTCCCCCCGCCTCGCGTTAGACAAATCTGTCGAGAAGGTTCCTGGTTATTGTTTCAGTGCGGTAGAGCGAATGAAATGATCGTGTCTTTCGCGCGGTAATTCGACCAGAACAATGCGCCGTCGAACGTAAGCGAACGACACGCAAACGGGATTACGGCGATGTCTTCAACGCCCGGAGTTTCCTCTTCCAGATTCAATCGCCCGATTCGCCAATTTTCGTTAGGCCGTTCTTGTCCGCGCAAAACGTAGAGCAAGCGGTCGGCAAAGGTGTGGCCGCAAATCTCGGCCCCGACGGCAATCTCGCGGATAACGCAGCCACTATTATCGAACTTCAGTACTCGCTTTTTATACCACTGGCTCAGGTAAAGATTTTTTCCGTCGAAGCTGAGGTATGATCCGGTCAAGTCCGGACACGCGAACATTTTGGAAAATCCCTCCTCGGGCGTGTAACGATAAATGTAACGATCATCATTCGCGCCTTCACCAATCGTGACACGCAATTCGCCGTCGAGCGCGACAGCAGCCCACGGAATGCCAGGTGCCTCTTGTTCCTTCAAAACGGTTCCGTTCCGTGGATCGATTGCATAAATCCGGCAAAGATCGCGAGACCCCAGCCACAACTTCTTGTTCCGGCTGTCCCAGGCCAGCGCTTGTGGCGTCGTCGCGGGCGAAGAGAGCCGGCTTTTCTCGATAACCTGCACGTCAGTCATCTTTCAAACTGCATGTTCGAAATGAAAATTCGTTTGAATTCCACTTCGCGCAACAGAATGCCGCAATGAAAAACCTTCGCTCTGATCGGGCTACGGTTGTAAAATCTGCTTTATGCCACGGTGTCCATGGGCAACCACAGAACCGGCTATCAATTATCACGATGAAGAGTGGGGCGTGCCTGTGCACGACGATCAAGTGCTCTTCGAATTTCTGATTTTGGAAGGCGCACAGGCAGGATTGAGCTGGAACACCATTTTGAAAAAACGGGAGAACTATCGCAAGGCGTTCGACGGGTTCCGTCCGGACAAGATCGCGCGCTACGGCACGCGCGATGTACAACGATTGTTGGGCAACGATGGGATCGTGAGGAACCGTCTGAAAATTGCAGCGACGATCGCGAACGCTAAAAGCTTTCTGGCTGTGCGAAAGGAATTCGAAACATTCGACGCTTATCTCTGGAGCTTTGTCGGCGGCAAGGCAATTCAGAATCGTTGGCGAACCATGGCTGAAGTGCCAGCGAGCACCGCCGAGTCTAACGCCATGAGCGGCGATTTGCTGAGACGCGGATTCAAATTCGTCGGCTCAACAATCTGCTATGCATTGATGCAAGCGACGGGCATGGTCAACGATCATCTCGTCACTTGTCCGCGATACGCAAAACTGGGTGGCGCGCATCGCCGTCGGAGAAACAGCTAATTGCGACGAATCCAGTTCAACCTGGAAAATGTCGGCGTCGAATACCATATTACTGAAGTCCTATGATGAGATCTGCCACTGCGCGCTCCGGCACACCGCATTTGGTTAGCGCGCTCGTTGCCTGTGCAATTGTGGTTGGGATTTTGTGCGGCGGCAGATTGCTGGCAATTCAGCTTGAGCGAAAAACGGTTCATTGGATTGCTCCGAAAGACTTCTTCATCAAGAATCAGGGACTTGCTTTCGAGCGAGCGGCCGCGCGCAGGCCGGACATCTTGCTCCTTTACGGCAGCTCCGAATTGATCGACCCAATTCCGAACAGGGCATCTGATTTTTTTTCCAACGCACCAACTGGGTTCCAAGTGTGTCCCGTGGGCAAGGCCGGCACTACCTCATTGATCATTTTGCAGAAACTGGGCGCACTGGGCTCGGAGTTGCGTGGCCGCAAAATCGCAATCTCACTTTCAGCAAGCTCGTTTTTCACGCCTGCGGTCAGGCCGGAGTTTTATGCCGGAAATTTCTCATTGCCTGCGGCCAGCGGCATTCTCTTCAGCAATGCGATTGATTTTGATCTTAAGGCTGCGATCGCGAAGCGAATGTTACAGTTTCCCGACACATTGGCCGAAGACGGGCTGGTGGAGCTGGCTGCCAAATGCCTTGCTTCCGGTCGTCCAATGGATCGTATGGTTCTGATGGCTATCTGGCCGCTGGGCAGGCTGCAAACTGCCATGCTCGAGTTGGAAGATCATTTCGAAGCGCTCGTTTACATCCTTGCCGGAGGCAGGCCCATCCCAGAATGGTTGCGGCCGGCGCATTCGCACAGGCTGCACGCACGCAAGTCATCGGACGCTGATTATCAACAGACCGAAACTTTCGACGCAGTTCGGCCAGCAAGGGATGCGGCATTTCGGGCGCGCATCGCTGCGGCAAGCGAATGGACTGACTTGGAGCTTCTGTTCCGCACGCTTGCGGAGCTCAAAGCTGAGCCATTGATTCTAAGCATGCCGATTGATGCTTATGCCGCGAGAGGTGTTTCGCGTTCAACCCGCGAACTTTATTACGATAGGATGCGGGAGCTCGCCGAGCGATATCATTTCCCGGTAATTGAGTTTGAACAACACGATGCAGATCCAGGTTTCCTAATTGCTCATCGTGAACACCCCACGCCCAGAGGTTGGATGGTTTACGACAGAGCGCTCGACGATTTTTTTCGCAAAAGCAAATGGCAGACCCTGACGACAAGATCGAACTGAACGCGCTGGAAGATCACGGCGGAATTTTGACTATTCGCGGGGGTGGTGCGCGGCGCGATTGGAATGGCATTCATTACAAGCAAGGCATGTCGAGCAAAAACGTCCGCACGACCAAGCTGTCAGCGAACATCGCCACGATACCGCCCGGCGGTGTTGCCTGTGCGCACATCCACGTCGGCTTCGAAGTGATCCTCTACATCATTGAAGGAAAGGTGCGTCACGAATTCGGACCAGGCTGCAAGCAGGCCATCGAAAATCAGGCCGGCGACTTCATCTACATCAAACCCGGTGTGCCGCATGAGGTCTTTAATATGAGCAACACCGAACCGGTGGTCGCCTTCGTCGCCCGTTCGTGCGCTGACGAGTGGGACAACATTGTTCCTTACGATCGCAATCAGAACGGCTGACGACATCAGGAACCCAGGAACAAGGACAAATCCGTGAAAATCCTGTGTTCCCGGTGTCCCTAGAAATTCCGCATCCGACTTTTGAGGTTCAATGTTGAGCGTTGGAAGTTTACTTCTAGGATTCCTTCATGCCGAAGCACCTTGTCATCAGCACGAGCGGCAATCCCGATAGTAACAGCCGCCGAATGGGACGGATCGCTTTTGCTCATCTACAAGAACGGAAAATCGATTGCGGCTGGATCGACATCCGCGAAATGGATTTGCCACTCTGCGATGCCGACAAATGCTACGGCATGCCGGGATCGAAGAACCTGCATTCCGCTGTCGAAACCGCCGATGGGATCCTCATCGCCGCGCCGGTCTACAATTATGATGTCGCCGCAGCGACCAAGAATATGATCGAGCTCACCGGAAGCGGATGGCAAGACAAGATCGTCGGTTTTCTCTGCGCCGCGGGCGGCATGGGCAGTTACATGTCGGTAATGGCGTATGCAAACAGTCTGATGCTGGATTTTCGGTGTGTGATTATTCCACGGTTTGTGTTCGCGACCAGCGACTCTTTCGATGGGGACAAACTCATCGACAAGAAAATCATCCGGCGCATCGAAACGGTAGCAGACGAACTGGTCCGGTTCACCAAAGCGCTTCGCAACTAATTGCGAAGCCGAAGAGTGTCACGTCGCATCTCGAAAATATCAGCAGACTCCACCAAGCCGCACCGGCGATAAAGCGATCTGCTTCCAGGAGTCGCCCACAGAATAACTGCATCGACGCCTTGAGCGCGGCACCAAGATAGCGCCTTGTTCAACAATCTTCCGCCGAGGCCGCGGCTACGCAGTTCCGGGACAACGTAAAAGTTGGTCAGGTAAGCATGAACCTCAGGCTCGTTAACCGGGTTCGGCATTTTCTCAAATAACTGTACGCAAACGTGGCCTAGCACCTGGTCGCCGTCGTCGACGACCCAGCAGCGCCACGCGCTCGAGCCGGCCCGAAAGCGCTTCTTCATCCATGATGTGCACCTGCGCACAAACCGCGATTTCGATTCCGCGGCGGACCCTAGTTCCGTGCGAAATCGATACCGCATCTCCGCCAGAGCATTCCAATCGCCAGAAGTTGCCGCACGGATTTGGTAGCGAGCCATCGACGCATCGTAACGGATTCGACGCTTGGTTGCCAGTCGTTAAGCGAGCAGCTGGATTAGAAATACCGGCTGGAAAAACTTGTTCGCATGTGAAGGAGACCCGGGTAACGCGTCGAGATTAGCACATACGTGCGAACAAGCCGGGCGTCGCTGCAACATCCCTCTGCACAGCCGCGCTTACCGCTT
The DNA here is from genome assembly GCA_963828355.1 of uncultured Verrucomicrobiae bacterium. Classification (GTDB taxonomy): domain Bacteria; phylum Verrucomicrobiota; class Verrucomicrobiia; order Chthoniobacterales; family UBA10450; genus Udaeobacter. Next base: position 122,846 of record CAWHFD010000012.1, read on the forward strand.
CCACAAGATGCGGAATGCCCTAAGGAGAGTGCACACTCCAGCGGTCATGCGGCGCACGGTGTTTGCTTGTGGCTGCATGATCTCTTTGTCAGGATCGTAGGATGAAGCATTTTCTCCTGACGTTTCTTCTGCCAATGACATTGATAGCTCAAAGCATGCAGCAGTTGACGGAACAGTTGGGTAAAACTGTTTTGTACAGCGACATCGCTGTTTCGCCCGACGCCATGCATATCGCGTGGGTGCAATCAAACGCCGCAAGCACATCGAAGCAGACGTACATCCGAGAAATCTCGGGAAATGCATCTGCCAGAATCGTTAGCATTTCTGTCACTGGCGGCAGGACTGATTTCGACCCGGCGTGGTCGCCGGATTCCAAGACACTGGCGTTCTTCTCAAGCAGGGGCGAAACCGAGCAGCGGCAACTCTGGATTGTGAACGTGGATGGTTCCGATCCGAAGAAAATCACGAGCTTAACCGGATACGCCGCGCAACCGCGGTGGTCACACGATGGCAAGCGCATTGCCTTTCTTTACATCGAAGGCGCTGACGGCGGCGGTCCCTTGATGGCCGCGCCCACGACAACTGGCGAGATCGACACTGCTATTCACAATCAGCGAATCGCTGTTCTTGACACTACGAACGGCCAGTTGCGCCACGTGTCACCGCCAGATCTTCACATCTACGATTACGATTGGTCGCCGGATGACAAAATATTCGTTGCAACGGCGGCGCCCGGTCCTGGCGACAACAATTGGTGGATCGCCCAGATTTACACGGTCGATACCGTGAAGGGTAAGGCGGCATCAATCTACAAACCCTGGTTTCAAGTCGCCGTTCCGCGCTGGTCGCCGGATGGCAAATCGATCGCATTCATTGAAGGCTTGATGAGCGACGAAGGATTTCACGGTGGTGACCTTTTCACGATGCGTCCCGACGGTCGGGATGTGACGAATCGCACGTCGAGGCAAAAAACGTCGGTTAATTCATTTTTCTGGATGGCGCCCGATCGCATTCTGCTGATCGAGTATGTAGGCGGCGGTAGCGCAATTTCCGACTTCAACCTCACGAACAATTCTGGGCGAACGATCTGGAACGGGCCGGAGGGAATTCACGCTTTTGGAAATTTTCCAAACTTTGACGTATCGAAGGATGGCAAGTTCGCCGCAGCCGTTCGGAGCACGTACAATTCGCCGCCGGAAATTTTCGGCGGGCCGGTCAGTGAATGGCGCCCACTGACGAACAACAACTCCGGCTTGCAGGCGACTTGGGGCAAAGCCGAAAGCATCGAGTGGACGAACGAAGGTCAGAACATTCAAGGCTGGTTGGTGCCGCCGTCCCGCAGTGGCGGGATCGAGCCCGGGAGAAAATATCCGATGGTCATGCTCATTCATGGCGGACCGTCCAGCGTGACGACCTCCGAGTGGCCGGCATCATTCGGAATGTCTCGCGCGATTATCGCCGCGCTCTCAGTGCGCGGCTATTATGTCCTGCTTCCCAATCCGCGCGGAAGTTACGGCCAGGGGGAAGATTTTACCCGCGCGAACGTGCAAGATTTCGGCGGCGGCGATCTGCGCGACGATCTCGCCGGCGTTGACGCTGCGATAAAAAAATATCCGATAGATCCCAACCGTCTGGGCGTGACTGGCTGGAGTTACGGCGGGTTCATGACGATGTGGACTGTCACACAAACTAATCGTTTCCAGGCGGCGGTCGCAGGCGCGGGCATCGCCAATTGGGAAAGTTACTATGGGCAGAACCTGATCGACCAATGGATGATCCCGTTCTTCGGCGCATCCGTTTACGATACTCCGACTGTCTACGAGAAGAGTTCGCCCATTCGGTTCATCAAAAATGTGAAGGCCCCCACCCTCGTGATCGTCGGTGAGCGCGACGCGGAATGCCCAGCGGCGCAATCCTACGAATTCTGGCACGCGTTAAAAACGCTCGGCGTACCGACAAAGCTGATCATTTATCCCGGCGAAGGCCATATGTTCATCAAACCCAAACATCAGGCAGACCGCTTGGAGCAGACGATCGCGTGGTTCGACAAGTATTTGAAGTAAATGTCTGAGGAAAGCAGGAACCCAAGAATCTTAGAATGATTCTGCGCGCGTCCAAATCAAGTAATGGAATCAGCGATCCCTTTCATACCCAAGTCGCGCCCGCCGAAGCGAGCGCGATGATGTTTTGACGCAGATAGTAACGGCGGCGAACGCCGTTTGCGCGGCGACCGATTAAGCCCCTGTTTTTTCGGATTTCTGCTTGTTGCACTCCGCTTTGAATTTCGCGAACTGCTCCGGAGTAAGGATGCCCTCGACATCCTTCATGAACTTCGCCTCGGTTGCTTCCGTGCACCCCGCTTTGTGGTGTTCGGTCATCGCCGTTTCCATCTTCGTCTTCTGATCTGCTGTCAGGTTGAGAGTCGCAAGAGAGGCCGTGCAGGCCATCTTCCCTTCGTTCCCAGCCTTCTTCGTGCAATCGCCGTGTTCACCAGCGAACATTGTTCCCGCTGCGAATGCGCCCGCCGCCACTAGCGCAATGAGTTTGGTCATAGTGCAACCTGAGACAGCCCCTGCCGCATCACCGTTCAATCTTGAAATTGTTTGGCATCTTTTCGCGTGTCACGTATCACTCACCACTTGAAAATCGAAGCCAAGGAAGAAGTCTGGCCGCTGAATCACCCATTTCGGATTTCGCGCGGCAGCCGCGCCGAGGCGTGCGTCGTCGTAGTCAGTGTCAATAACGGACAACACACCGGACGCAGCGAAGGAGTGCCGATCGCGCGTTACAAACAAAACACCGCTTCCGTTTTGGCGCAGATCGAATCGATCAAACACGTCGGCGATTTGGATCGGGATAAACTTCAGCAGTTGCTGCCGCCGGGCGCGGCGCGGAATGCGCTTGACTGCGCACTTTGGGATTTGGAAGCGAAACGCTCCGGCAGACGCGTATGGGAACTGGCGAAGATTCCGATCGTCGATGAAGTCGAAACTTCATTCACAATCAGCCTTGATACGCCAGAGAAAATGGCAGACGCGGCTGCGGCTGCTGCCAGGTTGCCAATTCTCAAGTTGAAACTAGGCGGCGACGATGCCGACCTTGCGCGCATTGAACGTGTGCACTCAGCCGCGCCCAAGGCACGTCTGCTCATCGACGCCAACGAATCCTGGTCGCCACGGCACTACCAAAACATCGTTCCGGCATTGAGCGAACTCGCCGTCGAGTTGATTGAGCAACCATTTTCCGCCGGTACAGACGAAGTCCTCGAAATTCTCGATCATCCGATCCCGATCTGCGCCGATGAAGGTTGTCACACGACTGCCGATCTTTCGCGCCTGAAGAATCGCTATGAGGTAATTAACGTGAAGCTCGATAAAACCGGTGGCCTGACGGAGGCGCTCCAGTTGTGCCAGCGCGCTCCCGAAAATGATTTTAAGCTGCTCATCGGTTGCATGGTCTGCACCTCACTGTCCATCGCTCCGGCTCGCCTTCTGGCCAGCAACGCCGACTGGGTCGATCTTGACGGTCCCTTACTCCTCGCGTGCGATCGTGACCATGGACTTCATTATCGCAATGGAAGAATCGGAATCCCGTCGCGGGAATTGTGGGGCTAATACCGCCGCTATTTCTGATTGTAAGACAACACCCGAAGCACGCGAATTGTCATCGGACCGCCGTTGCGGCGAATGTTCCGTTTTTCAATATCGAACTCGATGGTGGATGCTGTCGTGAGCGTACCACCGCCGTTTTCCTGATACTCGACCTTGTAATGACTGCCTTTCGAGTCGAGCACACGGTAGCGCATAAATCCGCCCGTATCTGGCGCCGGATAACTTAACCAGTCGCCATCTTGCTTCAGCCCATCTTCATTGAACTGGTTCCCATTCTTCTCTACCGCATCCAGGTTGATTTCAGTAACGACCGGACTCTCGGAATCCGAGATCCAGCAATCGATCATGTTGAAAACTTTCGGGTGAATCTTCAGCGCAGACGTTTCTGCTGCAGGAACCGTAGCGGGAGTCGAAGCGGGCATCGAAACCTTATTGCCCCCAATCGCGTGAAGTGACTGAACGACCTTCGTGAACTCCGCGACCGTAATTCCGGTTGCGGAAAATCCGTGAAACCTCCCGAGGACCGGATGCGAGTCCGAGCCCTTCGCTGTTTCTGCATTCATGTTCGGGTCGCTCACCCAGTTCGCAATGATCTCGTTTTTTCGCCCGTCTTTTCCCTTCGGCCTGTAGATCAGATACATCGGCCCGAAAGAAGATTTGATCTCAGTCTCTTCCGTATTCTCCTCATCCGGCATGATATTCCGGTCGCCAATGCCTTCGCGCGCGGACTCGATCGTGAACGTCGAGCTCCATCCATTTCCATATTGGATTGAGTAAAGTGGCAACGGATGGTTCTGATCTTCATTCTCCTGGATCTCGTCGTACGTGACCTCGACATGTTGCAACCGGAGTCCCTGCGGCAGATATGACGGAACGTAGCAAGTAATCTCCAATTGCTTTAGATCATCCAAAGTCGCTGCAGAAGACAGCACCATCGGCCACAAGAACAGCAGTGCGCCCGGCACAAAACACGACAGCATTCGTTGAATGCCATGGCGAGTCATCATCGCGCCATTGTGACCGACTTTATAGGATTGTCGAGAATTGACGCGGTTTGATGAGGTAATCGGATGGAGTATTCCAGTTGGCGTCGGACTTGTTTCGCTGGTGTTTGCGCTGTGCCAGCCTGGAACGCGAATCGAGTGGAGCGGCTGGATTTATTTCTCAATGGCTATTTTAGTGCCGCTGCACAGAGCTTGTTTTAGACAGAAACCAGAATAGAAAGGATTTCATCGAACTACGTCTTCGTTCTCGCGCTTGGAATCGGAATTTCGGCCGGGTTGCGTTCGTTGACCGCGCCCGCTGTCATGGCGTGGGGCGCGCACTTAAGTTGGTTGAATCTGCACGGCTCCCCGCTTGCGTTCATTGGATCAACGCCCGCGGTCGCGATACTTTCCGTGCTCGCGATCGGAGAGTTAATCGCAGACAAACTGCCGATGATTCCGAAACGTACCGCGCCTGTACCGTTAATGGCGCGCATCATCACAGGAGGCCTTTGTGGTGCATGTCTCTGCGCGGCCGCGGGGAAATCATTGCTCGCGGGAACGCTGTTCGGTGGAATAGGCGGCGTTGCCGGCGCCTTTCTCGGCTACGGCATCAGGAGACGTCTGGATTTGCGGATTAAGGACCTCGTGGTCGCTGTCTGCGAAGATGTGGTTGCAATCGGCCTGGCGTTATTTCTTGTTTCGCGGTAACGCCAAGAAATTTGGCTGCGCGCTTCGAAGCGAATTGATTCGGTGCCGTCGATCTGTCTTTAATCAACGCGATGTCAAAGCCTCCGGGAACAACCAGCTCAACGGCGACACGACAAATCAGGCCGCCGCCGCTCTCCCAGCATCTGCGCGAGTTCGCGTCCCGGCCAGATGCGTGGGTCGTGCTCGCGCGCAACATGATTCCCGTCGTCGGTATCTATGCTTTCGGTTGGTCCGCGGCGGTCAGTGTTTTCAATTATTGGTTCGATGGGTTAACCGCGCTGGCCGCGATCGTCGCCGCGCTGGTGCCGCGCGCGATGCGTGAGACGCAATCGAGAAAGGACCACGTGACACTCGTCAGCAACGTTGTACGCGGCGTGTTCGCGTGGCTCCTGCTCGTCGGCGTTGTTGGGCTGCCGTACTGGATCGTGCTGATTCCACTCCACGATCTTCTCCTCGGCAACGAATTGCGCCGCGAGCTCGCGCATTCTCCGGCGCTCTGGTTCACCTTCGGTTCGCTTGCAGCGAGTCATTTCTGGAAGGCGTTCCGCATGGGCTACGACACTATGCCTGACAACGAACTGAAGCAGCGGGCCCGGTGGGATCTTTATCTCCTGATCCTGCGCGCAATCGCGATGTTCTTCATGGCTGCGCATGGACTCTACTTTATTCTGGTGCCGCTGATGGCGCTCCTACTGAGCTATCTTGAGATCTGGCCCGAGCGCGCGATCGGCGCGGTTTTCGGCGATCCATCGCGCCTTTGGGAATACGATCCTGGCGATCCGAGATCGAACAGGCGCCTACCCTGACGCGCACCTCAGCAGGACGTACTTCACTAGCGGCCATTCCCATTGATCCCAGCGCTTCGCCGGGAATGTTTCCGGGAAATGAGCGATCGCCATAAGCCGAGCAAGCTGATCAAAAACCAAAACGCCTCCACGATAAACGCTGACAAATTGAAGGCGAAGATGAGCGAGACCATTATCAACAGTGCTCCGGCTGCGTTCAGCAGTGAATATCTCGGCGACGAGCTCGGGAGTTTATCCAGTTGCAGAAGCAGATACGCAACAACGATAAGCAGAACACCGATGAATCCTGCCAGGTCGAACAAATGGAAGTGCATGATTATCGCCTCCGCCATCACGAGGCGGTCTGAATCTCGCGTTCCGGCAACTCATTACAACAATTGCCATGACTGGTTCAGCACCGCGTCCACTGGGGACAGCATCGGATGTTAATCCGTTACACGTAAATCGCACTTTTCAGCCAATCGGCGCACGAGACATTTTCATGCTCGGAAGGCTGATCGGCCTTTTGTGATGTCATTGTTTGTGTGCTCATTAAAGGAGCACATCGCTTTGGGACCGGTATTTGCCTGTCGGACATGCACCACGAAATTATGATCAAGTCGGGTCCACCTATATTATGAGCGGCTTCTTCGAAGAGTTGCAGCGGCGAAAGGTTTATCGTGTCGCCGCGGCTTACATCGTCGCCGCGGGATTCTTGATTCAGATCGCGTCGGCGGCGTTTCCAGCGTGGGAATTGCCGAATTGGACTTTGCGACTCGTGATTGTGCTCTTGTTAATCGGTTTTCCGATCGCGGTTATACTCGCCTGGGCATACGACATCACACCGCAAGGAATTCAAGGCACGCCGAAAACGCCAGGAATTCATCGACGACGCAATCTCATTTTACTTATCGTCACCGCTTTGATCATCTCTGCTTCCGCTGGGTTTTTTCTTTTGCCGCGGGCCGTCTGGCATAAGATCGACAAATCAGTCGCGGTCTTGCCTTTTCAAAACTTAAGCAGCGATCCGGATAACGCTTATTTCGCCGACGGCATCCAGGAAGAAGTCCTGACGCGCCTCGCCAAGATCGAGGATTTGAAAGTAATTTCGCGCACTTCAACCCAGGGATATCAAAGCGAACAAGGCAATCTCGCTGAAATCGCGAAGCAGCTTGGTGTAGCGAACATTCTTGAGGGTAGCGTCCAGAAGGCAGGCAATCAGGTGAGGGTCAATGTTCACTTGGTTAACGTGCAAACTGGCTCACAGCTCTGGGCCGAGACGTATGATCGGAAGTTAAGTGACATCTTTGCCGTCGAAAGCGACATCGCGAGGGGAATAGCGGAGTCATTGCAAGCAACGCTGACCGGTGGCGAAGAGCAAGCGTTGACTGCCAACCCCACAAACAATCCGCAAGCTTATGATGCTTATTTACGAGGGCTGACTTTTGAATCGCGCGGCAACTTATTGAGCGATGCCCTGTTCAAAGCCATCGATTTTTATGACCTGGCAGTGCGGCTTGACCCGAATTTTGCGCTCGCTTGGGCGCGACTTTCCGGTGTGCACGCGCTTCTTTACGCTAATCGCCGCGACACGAGTGCCGCTCGTCGCTATGCTGCAAAGGAAGCTTTGGAAAATGCGCAGAGACTACAACCTAACACAGCCGAAACCCTGCTCTTCACCGGCTATTATCAGTATTGGGTGCTGCACGATTACGGGCTGGCCAAAGTCACCTTCGAACGCGTCAGCAAAAAATTGCCGGGTAACAGCGAGGTCTTATACGCGCTCGCAGCAATTGCGCGAAGCGAGGGACATTGGGATGAAAGTGTTGCCTATTGGGAACGGGGCCTCGCCCTCAATCCGCGAAATACGGCCTTACTGACTGAAGTGGCATTTACATACGCGGCGCTTCGACAATTCCCGGCAGCGGAAAACCTCTACGATCGAGCACTGGATATTCTTCCTAATGAAGCGTCTCTAATCGCATTAAAAGCCAGCATCTACCAGGCCCAGGGTAATCTGCACGAAGCCGCTAAATTACTTGCGCAGGTAAACGCTGATACGAATTCGGACATGGCCATTCGCATCAAGCTGACCCAATGGAGACTTGAACGAGATCTCACTGAGGCCACCCAGTGGGTGCAAGCCCGACAAGATCGACTCCGCCTTGTTTCCGGGATCGACAAGGGCACTAAACAGTTGGGGAACGCGTTGGTCTACCGCGTCGCTGGCGACACCGCTCAAGCCAAAGCTTTCGCTGAACAAGCGCGCAACACGATTGAGCCGCTCAGGAAGGAGCAGCCAGACAACGCCTTCGTGGCGGCAGCGCTGGCTGTGGCTTACGCCTTGCTCGACGAGAAGGAATCAGCCCTCAACGAAGCGCAGCGCGCAATTACGCTTTCGCCGAGCAACAAAGATCGGCTGTCTGGACCCGCTTTCGAAGAGAATCTGGCGCTAGTTGAGACGATAACAGGCGAGAATACCCGTGCGATCGCAACTCTGACGCGATTGTTACAAACGCCATATGGTGGCTGGCTTTACAGTCCGCCACCCATCACGTCGGCGCTTTTAAGGCTCGATCCAATCTGGGACCCGTTGCGCGCGGATCCCGTTTTCCAAAAACTTTGCGAGGAAAAGCAGCCGTGAAGTTGCGCGCGTCTTTCCCGTTTCGACAAGAAAATTAAGTGGAAAGCCGTAGTAGCTCCGGTGGGCTGTACGAATATGACGCGACAATTCTGCGTCGCGCCGCAACCGATGCTGGTCGCGCCAATTGTGCTAGACGCCGTCGGCTCTGTTTTCCGGCGGTTGAGCTGGCGGCAGCGGGGAATTTTGATCCGCTGAGCTTCTCGTATTGACCGCAGCAGCTCTCTTGGCGGCCCACCTGGCTTTCATCGCCGCCGAAAGTTGCGCCCGACGTTCCGGGGAGAGATTCAGCTTTTTCTTCGCTTTCTTGACGGGAGCGCTGGCGTCCTTGCGATTCGCCGTAGCGCGAGCAGCCGATTTTCTCGCGGCTTTCAACGCTTGTCTTGACTCGGCCTCCTGAAGTCTCCGTCTTAACTTCGCAAGCTTCTTTGGATCTTCTCGTAGACGTTTTTCCAGTTGCTGGATTTTTTTCCTTAACTTTTTCAGCTTCATAATTGTCCTCCTCCCCGCATCGGCAGCGAATTTAACGATTGGGGTTTTCAGTTAATGACAAAATTGTCCCGATGTCACGACATTCTTTGGCCAGAGTTTCCTTATTCTTCCTTCATAATTCCTGCTTTCGCAGATACTCTCGTGGCAATGAGAAGTCCGTTTGCCTGATATCGACGTTGTTCGTCTTTTTCAGCGCTGATGGCGCCCAAGGTGCAAACGATCTGCCAGCCAACTCCACCAAGGGACCGCTCACGACGATGCCGCGACTACCGAACCGAAGTTCGTGGTCGGGTTTTTCGATCAAAAGAATGGGCGCAACCCCGATGTTCTCGTGATCAGCGGCCAGACACTTCCGGTGCAAATGGGAGACCGAATTCGATATGATGATGGACGACTCGAAGTGGAGCGAAATCGTTTTCTTTCTCGACAAGGGCGGAAACTCTTTCCCTCCGACGTGCATCCCGCGACAGCAGCCGCCGGCAATCGAGCCTCTAAGGATTCTTCGAGCTGAACCTCGGCAATCCTGCCGGCAATCTCACTGGCACATCCACGACGAGCGCAAACGAGAAAGAAAACAAAACTCGACTCCGCATTTCACGCTATACTCAAATAGATTCAGTTCTCGTGGGTTTTAAGCGCAGGAAATATCAAATGTTTTAAACGCGATCTGTCTTTCCGTAAATCTCGGAGTCGCGCTTGTGCGGAGTGAATTGCTTCCTGCGGGACCCGGCGCAAATCTCGCGCCAAGCCCAGCTTCGACAAAATCCAAATCAACCATTTGGTCGGGTCCCACTGCCACGGCTTCACGCCGTTACGATAGTCGTGCTGAAATTGATGGTGATAATTGTGATAGCCTTCGCCAAACGTAAAGAGCGCCAAGAAAAACGAGTCGCGCGCACTGCAGCGCGTCGAATACGGCTGACGCCCGATGGTGTGACAGGCCGAGTTAATCAGGAATGTGCCGTGTTGAAGCGCGACGACTCTTGCGACGCCACCAATTAGAAAACCGCCGAGCGCACCGACCCAGCCGTCCCAGACGAATCCGGCGAGTGTTGGCAGGACGAAGCCCACCAGCACCGCGAGGAGATGAATATGTCGGTGTTGCCACATGACCAGCGGATCTTTCTTTAGATCGGCAACGTTATCGAAGGGCGGTTGTGGCAAAAGCTTGAACAACAGCCAACCAATGTGGGCATGGAAAAAACCCTTGGTGATGTCGTATGGGTCTTCGTCGTGATCCACATGTTTATGATGGCGACGATGTTCGCTGGCCCACATTAGGACAGAATTCTCAAAGGCAGCGGCGCCGAAGATGAGCGTGAACAGGCGCACCGGTAGTTTGGCCCGAAAAGTCATGTGCGAAAACAGACGGTGATAACCGAGCGTGATGCTAAAACCGATCGCCGCCAGCAACACGAAAAACACGGCGACTTGGAACCAATCAACACCGAAATACCACAGGTACAGCGGCACCGCGGTGAGTGTGAGAATAAACGTACCGATCAGGAACGAACTCGTCGTCCAGTTGATGCGGTCGGTCGGAATACGGAAAATCAATGGTGGGAATCGGTGTAGGATTAACGCCTCACTGATATCGGCCGAGAATGACGTCCTTCTTTGTCCAGGTATGAACACTACCGCAATGGGCGCAGGTAAACTTTTGCGTTTTCACTTTGGCTGTCTGCCAGTGCTTTTCTTCGATTGTCTGCCCCGTATCGGTTAGCTTCGACGTAGAAGGACAGCGTACGAGCAAGCTCTTAAGGCTGGGACCAGTCTTTGCTTTAGACCGTCGCGGCGGATCGAATAAGAATCTCGTGGCCATGTCAGAGTCGATAAACGATTCGCGCTTTGGCGGTGTCGTATGGTGACATTTCCATTCGCACTCTATCACCGATTGTAAGGCGAATAAAACGTTTACGCATCTTTCCGGAAATGTGCGCGAGAACCAGGCGATCGTTCGCGAGCGCGACGCGAAACATGGTTCCGGGCAACACCATCATTATGGTGCCCTCCAGTTGGATCGCTTTCTCAGAATTCATGATGCGTATATCGCCCTTCACAACCGGTTGAACTGTAGGGGAGGCTGTTACCAATCCCATCCTTCGGGAAGCAGACTGCTTCCCCTACAGACTACCGACAAACCGATCTACCGGCGATTACCTGCAAATGAGCGCTTCCCGCCTCCGCCCCCGCCGTAAGAACGAGGACGCTCTTCGCGCGGACGTGCTTCATTAACAGTTAGCGTGCGGCCGCTAAGTTCACGGCCGTTAAGAGCGGTCATCGCGGCGTTGGCCTGTGCACCGTCGTTCATTGTGACGAACGCAAATCCCCGCGATTTGCCGGTCATGCGATCCATCATTAGATGGACTTCATTGACTGTGCCGTGTTGTTCGAACAGATCCTGAAGATCGTTCTCGGTGGTCTCAAAAGAGAGATTACCTACGTACATTTTCATTGTGTTTTGAATTTTGGAAAAACTACCGACCTACAGAGCCGTTCCCGTGAATCGGGTTTCAAACCACCAATGAGCGACGCTCACCTGACGATCTACCGTGCAGTGAAGTTAACCAGAGTAATCCAATAAGCGCGCACTATCGCCCGAGTTAGGCGAAACACAAATGATCATTTTCACCATGTATCTTCTTTTGCCTCGCGCTGGCCAACATCGTTTAGCGACCCTTGCCCGGGTTGCGTCGGTAGACGCCTGAAAAAGTCGTCGCCGGTGGGCTGTCGCCGAGTAGCGCTTGCTTGCGGGCCGCAGCGCGAAATCTTTGGAAAAACGTGGCGCGCGGTTGTGAAGTCTTATGTTGCACGTAGTAAAGCGCGCAGTTCTGAGTCAATGTCGGTTCCATGTTGATTCTCCGGTTTATTTGCGCTCGCGACAGATGGCCGCGGGCGCCGATGTTTGGACAATTTGCATCGAGGCGCGTGATATACGCATCCAGCAACGCCACGAAACCCCTCCCTGAAACGGCGGTTTCGTGCGACAAGTTCAAGAGCAATTTTTCGAGCTCATCTTTGTGAAGAGCAATCGCATTCAAGATTCAGTTGGTTGTGCAGTGAGAAGGGGCCGCACACCTGCGCGATCGATTGACGCTGCGCTATTACCCCGATTATACGGCCGCAACTGCCATTAGCTAATGATTAAACATCCGCCTTTTTCTCTTGATCAAAGCAGTCGCCGCGGCGGACGCGATTCTTAGACGGAGACGAAGCGCCCCGCGGGGGGCCATTGATATGTCCAGAGCCCAGGATGTGATGACCAATCTTCGCGCGTTAGCTGGACATTCGTATCAACGGGTGCGCGCCCTTGGGACATGCACGTGCATGTCCGGCGTCTTTGCTAGGGAATCTGCGGAAACGTTTCACGCGTGGACACCGATCCCTGGATCGAACGCTATATTTTCCAAGATTCCATGCTTCCTTCCCTCGCCCGTCTGACGCGCGCAGCGGAAGGCGTTTTTATCGGTGAAGACATCAAGAACATCGGACCGAATTTAGGGGTCTATGTCCGCAGCGTAAGCCGCTTCACGCTGTTGTACATGACACTGATCGACCCTTTTCGAAAACTGATTGTCTATCCGTCGCTCTTGCGAAGTGCCCGTGCTCGCTGGGAGCACGTATTCGGCACAAGCTGACGTACAGATATTGCAACCGAAGGAGAACGCACTCAACCGTGCGGCAGCAAAGCCGTGGCGTCTACTGGAGTACCTGATTGGGCACCCTCTTGGCCTTCTTCGCATACTCATCCCACGGCATTAATTCCCACGGATGCATTTCGTATACAAAGATCCCGGACTTTACCGCTGGGTCTTCCGTGACAATCGCTTTGGCTTGAGCCTCGTCTGCAACGTCCAATACAACTGCTCCACCGGCGTTGTCTGTCAGTGGCCCTGCGAGCTTCATCGAACCTTTTACGTACAAACCCAGCATGTATTTTCCATGCTCCTTCAGCGGTTGTTCCGAAACCGGTTTTCCTGCCAGCCACGTCGGGCCCGGGCGATAGATGACAAGGAACGTGGTCTTCGGTGCAATCTCTTGTTTTTCATCCACCGCTGTAAGGCTCTGGGATGAATAAAGCAGCATAGCAAGACCGAACATCAGCGAGATAGCCTTAGGATTAGTCATCATTTCCTCTCTCTTCGTGGCACGCGCAGTTTAACAACGACCGACACTAGAGCCAGTTCGCATCTTAATCACCAGACCAATTTCCAAACGTAAGCCGGTTCGCGCCGTTCTATGTGGCGTTAATCGACCCTTTTCGGAAACTAATTCGTTTATTCGTCGCTCTTGCGAAGTGTCCGTGCTCGCTGGGACCACGCATCCGGCACAAGCTGACATGCAGTTTTTTACTTCTTACTTTTTGCTTTTGGGCTGAAATAGATTTGGTCTTCGCGAATCAGCAGCGGAAATGTCAAATATTAGACGCGAACCCCATTTTTCTTACCTGAAGCTGGCGATTTTATTTACATCAAACCCAGACGTCTTATGACGAGGCCAGTCGGCTGCGGCGGCGCCAGCGCTGCAACAATCGGTACGAGCCGAATCCGAGAAGGCTCAGCAGTACGAATGCCGCGCACAACACTGCCAGAAGATTGTGCATCGGATTGGTAATTGAATAATTCTCATGCGACGCGTAAAAGCCGTTGAAGCTCGTAAGCGCCGCCGGCAGTTTCATCAAGTCCTCTCGCGACAATTCAAGAGGGCGCTCGTTAGGATGATAGGTGGCGCCTTCGGCATAGGTGTGGCCTGCCAGGTCGCGTTCGATATGACCACCGAGGATGTGGGTAACAGGACGATTCGTCAAAAAATCAATTATGCGAGCAGCGCTCCGCTGGTCGGTTGCTGTATCCTCGAGGGTCAGTCGGCCTGGCATCAGAAAATCGCCTGAAAAGAGGAGCGCGGTTCTTTCATCATAAAAAACAACGTGCGCCGATTCATGTCCCGGCGTTGGTACGACGTCGACTATGCGGTCGCCCAAATCCAAATGGGCAACGCCCTCCGGCCAATGATCGAATCCAAAGAAAGCGCGCACGGACGCCAAATCTGGAGGGACAACCTTTACATTTGGCAGCGAAGCGAATTGTCCGTCGCCAGCGTAATGATCGCGGTGTTTATGGGTGTGCACGACGAGCAAGGGAAGGCGTTCCCCGTCCTTGCGCGGCAGAAGGGAAAGGAGCGTTTGCGCCAGCGGCATCTTGTTCGGATCGGCGACGGCACCGGTGTCGATCAAAAGCGCCTTTTGAGATCCAATGAGCAGGTACAGAAAGTTTGCTTCAGGGTTGGCGCAAGGATTTTGCCGCAGGATGAAAGTTTGTGGCTCGTAAATATATATCTGCAGCGGAGGTTGAGGTGACGCGGCGCAGTTTTCAGCGCCGATGTTCCACTGCGCAGGCAGCGACCCTGGCACCGGCTTAGAGCATGCAGAATCAGCGCAATACACCATAATCGTGACCGACAGGAGCGCCTTGGCCGGCCCTAACGGTAGAAATCGATTCATATTTCGATTTTTCTTTTAGAGCAACGACAACAATCTTAGTAAAGAGAACGCACACTGATTGGATGCGAACAACCAATCATTTGGATTCATTCTCTCCATTCTCGTCTGCTCAGCTGACAACCCAAATCGTCATAGAATCAGTCAATCTCGTTGATGCGACCGACTTCCGGTAGAAAAATGGATTCGCGAAGGTTTCCTGCTTCTTCCGTCTAACTTCCTTGAAGGGCCGTAGCCTCGTGCGAAGGCGGCTGACTTTCCTCGCCGGATTTCACGCCACGCTCAAATGGATTTCGTGTTCGCGAGTTGGCAGCAGAAATGGCAAATGCCCAGCTCCCCTTGCCCGCCGTGGCGAGGAGGAACCGTCGGAGTTTAGATACCCTAATTTTCTCCCAGTGGAAAGTTCGTCATCGTCGGATGACGCAGAACTCGTCGAGCTCTAGATTGGTTCGTAGAGCGCGCCGTTGATCTGTAATTACGAAGTCTCAATTCGCGGGAACAGCGGCACAGCTTTACCGACCACGTGTCCATCCGGCAATCTCCCCCACTCCGCGTCTGCGAGTGAAAACCGCTCTTCTTTTCCGCTCAACTCTATCTTCCAATTGAGTTGATCGAAAATTCCATGTGCTCCTTTCGGCAGGAACGGTGAAATCAATATCGCGATCACACGTAAACCTTCGCTCAATTGGTATAGCGCCGTCGCAACCTCGTCGTGTAAGCCCTGCTTTGCCAATCGCCAAGGTGCAATCACTTCAACAAACTCATTGCACCGATCCACCAACTCTGAAACGCCGACTAAAGCGATAAGAAACTCGTGTTGATTCATTAGAAAGCCGAAAGATTCCAGAGTTAGTTCGGCCTTTCTACCAATTGTTTGCATCGCTTTTTGCAGTGCATTATCCGGAAGATTCGTGAGGTTGCGCACGGATCCGCCGCAATAACTTCCTGCCATCGATAGCGTGCGATTCAGCAAATTGCCGACGTTATTTGCAAGATCAGAGTTAAAGCGAGTGATCAACCTTTGTTCGTCGAAGTCAGCGTCATTCCCGGTCGCTATGTCTCTCATCAAATAGTACCGTAGCGCTTCGGCGCCGTATTTTTCGATCAACGCGAACGGATCGACGATATTTCCCACGCTCTTGCTCATCTTTGCGCCGCCGAGATTCCACCAGCCGTGGACCAGCAACTGCGGCATTTGATCGTCGGAAAAGCCGATGGCGTGCAGCATGATCAGCCAGTAAATGCCGTGCGCTGGAACCAGGATGTCTTTGCCGATGACTTGCAGCGTGTCCTTCGACCAACGGTCGCGGAACTCCTGCGGTTGTGCGTTGAATTCACTTGTAGCCACGGCCCTGTGGGCCGTCCGGAGCGACTCGCTGCTTGCATCGGTCTCGACCGGCCGCAGGCGGGTCGCTACAGCGCTCGCATTTGGATCGTAGCCGGCAAAGCTGATGTAGTTCGTCAGGGCGTCGAACCAGACGTAAGCGACGAAATTTTTGTCGAACGGGAGCTCAATCCCCCAATCGAGTCGGGACTTCGGACGCGAAATGCAGAGATCGCCGCTGAGCTTCTCCACGGCATTTCGCAATTCTGTCTGACGAAAATCGGGAATGACTGCGTCGTTGCGATTGTCCAGATACGAGCGCAGCCAGTCTTTGTGCTGGCTCAGCTTAAAGTAATAATTCTCTTCTTCCCGAAACTCGATCTCTCCCCACTCGGGCCCGAACTGGTCATCCGGGCCGCGCTCCTTGTCAGTCAGGAATTGTTCCTGGCGGACAGAGTAATAGCCGGCTTGTTTGTCCCTGTAGATTTGGCCTTCATCGAAGAGCCGTTGTAAAATTCCTCGCACCACTTTCTTGTGGCGATCACTGGTCGTCTCCGCCCAGTCGTCGTATTGCACATTCAGTTTCGTCGAGAGATCGACCCACTTTTGCGTAATGCCCTTTACGAATTCGGCTGGAGGAACGCCGGCCTTCGCAGCCGATTGCTGCACCTTCTGGCCGTGTTGATCTACGCCGGTCAGGAAAAACACGTTCTCGCCTTTGAGCCGGTGATACCGTGCAATCAAATCGGCCAGCACCATTTCGTAAGCGTGCCCGACATGCGGCGACGAGTTCGTGTAATAGATGGCTGTAGTGATGAAAAACGTCTTCGGCATTTCGGATTACATCTGTAGCGGCAGTGTCTCACCGCCGCAAACGTCGGCGGTCAGAGACTGTTGCTGTAGAACGGGCCAACTGTAAGCACGCGGCTATGGCGCGTCATTGATGCTACGGGCCGCAGGCCCGTGGCTACAGCTTAGTGCACGACGCGACGTTTAGTTTTCTCGCGCGTTCACTTTTTTCCAAACGCCGCCCTGTTGCTTCCAGTTGTAAAGAGGTTTGCCGTTAATTTTGTGAACGGAAGTTTCGGTGACACTCAGCTTCCCGGGCTGCAGGAGCATGAAGAAATCGATGTCGTACATTTTGCCGTCATTTCCCTTCATATCGACACAGGCGAAATATTTGTTCCCGCCGAGATTCGAGAATCGGTCGTCGTGAACTTTCACCAAGTCCAACGCGAGATCTTTACGCTGAAATGGCATATGAAACTTGTTGTCGGCGGATTTCGCTGCGTAGCCACTAATAAATCGCTTTAGTCCATCCGAAGCATCGGACATAGTCGCTTCTGTCATTGCAGCTTGAGGAGCGCCGGTTCTTGTCTGCGGCAGTTGTTGGGATTGTTGCGGAGCCCGTGGATGTTCCTGGGCAAACACCGGTAGAACCGGTGCAATCAGGACTAACAGCAGGATGGCAAGTCGTGTAATCATCAACCAGAACATACGCGGCTAGCACTGGAAAACTAACGGGTACGAGTTCATCGTTAGGGATGGTGCTGTGTTTGCGGGCACGGATCGCATGAGTCGCCGCGCTCGACCTGAATAGTGGCGTGTTCAATTCCAAATCGATGGTGAAGTTCTTCGGAAATGCACAGCAGTATTTGATCGTCGGTCTCCGCGTCCGGTTTCACCAGATGCGCGCTGAGCGCTGTCTGAGTCGTGCTCAGCGCCCAAATGTGGAGATCGTGCACAGCCGTCACGCCTGGTTGGGAGGCTAAGAATTCTCGGACGGACAGCGGATCGACACTTTCTGGAACAATGTCCAATGCCATAGCAAGTGAATCGCGTAACAAAGCCCATGTCCCCCAGACAATCACAACGTTGATAACGAGACTCGCGATCGGATCAATTAGCTGCCAGCCGGTGAGAATAATGAGGATCGCCGCCACAACAACGCCCGCTGACACCGCTGCATCAGCCGCCATGTGCATAAAGGCGCCTCTGATGTTGAGGTCACGTTTCCGACCGGAGAAGAACAACATTGCGGTTAGGCCATTGATGACAACCCCCACGGCAGCGACAACGATCACAGTCTTGCCGGCAACTTCCCCCGGGTCCGCGAACCGCCGAATAGCTTCCCAAGTGATGCCCCCCACTGCGACCAGCAATAGTATGGCGTTTGCGAGCGCGGCAAGAATGGACGAGCGGCCAAGACCGTAAGTTCGGCGAGCGGTTGGTCGTGTTCTGCAGAGATAACTCGCCCACCACGCGAGGAGCAGCCCGAGCACGTCACTAAAATTGTGTGCCGCATCGGCGATCAACGCCAGCGAGTGCGCAGCGATTCCGAAAGCAACTTGAACAACGACATACGAGACATTCAGCGCAGTTCCGATTGCAAACGCCGCTCCGAAATTTTGCCGCACACGCGCATGGGAGTGTCCAACTCGGAAACTCGCATTCGATCGCTCAGCCGCCATAATTCCTCAAGTCAACATGGCCGAATTACAGGGTTACCCTGCGTAGCCGTAATGCATTCGCGATTACTGAAACGGAGCTAAAGCTCATCGCCGCTCCGGCTATCATCGGACTGAGAAGAAGGCCGAAGAACGGATAAAGGACGCCTGCGGCGATGGGCAGACCGATCGCGTTGTAGATGAACGCGAAGAAGAGATTCTGTCGGATATTCCGCATCACGGCACGGCTGAGATGCATTGCTTTGACGATGCCTGTCAGATCGCCTTTCACCAGCGTGATGCTAGCGCTTTCGATTGCGACATCGGTGCCTGTTCCCATTGCAATTCCAACATCGGCAGCCGCGAGCGCAGGCGCATCGTTGATTCCGTCGCCAGCCATCGCGACGATTGCGCCGCTGGCTTTCAATCGTTTGACGATCTCGATTTTCTCATTGGGCATCACTTCGGCGCGGAATTCATCGATGCTTAACTCGCGCGCAACCGACTCAGCCGTGCGGCGATTGTCGCCGGTGCACATGATGACTTTCAAGCCCATCTCATCAAGCTCGCGAATCGCTTGTCGGGCCGTCGACTTGATGGGATCAGCGATGCCGAGGACACCGATTGCGCGTCCATCGATGGCGATCCAGACGGTGGTTTGGGCTCTTTTCTGCAAGCGATCGGCTTCTTTCTTGAGTTTGTCAGAAACCGTGAGATTCGAGTCGAGCAAAAATTTTTCCTTGCCGACGAGGACACGCTTGCCGTCGAGGTTTGCCGACACTCCACCACCGGTCGTGGATTGAAAATCTGTCAGCTTGCGCAATTCGATTTTTTCTTTCTTCGCCGCCTCGACGATGGCCCGCGCAAGCGGATGTTCGCTGTGCGCTTCCACTGATGCCGCAATCTGCAAGAGATCGTGTTCGCTCGTCCCCTTGTCAGTGACTCGGCTGACGACCTCCGGCTTGCCAGTTGTCAGTGTGCCTGTCTTATCTGTAATCAGGTGCGTGACTTTTTCGGTGACCTCAATCGCTTGCGCATTTTTCACCAGGATTCCTGCCTGGGCAGCGCGCCCGACCCCGACCATAATAGACATCGGCGTAGCGAGCCCAAGCGCGCATGGACACGCGATGATCAGCACCGAAACAGCATTCACGAGCGCATAAGCCATCGCGGGTGCAGGCCCGACGATGGACCAAGCGATGAAAGTAATAATGGCGATGCTAATAACTGCCGGAACGAAATAACCCGAAACCGTGTCGGTTAATTTTTGAATCGGCGCGCGGCTGCGCTGCGCCTCAGCCACCATTCGAACGATTTGCGCCAGCAGCGTTTCTGATCCGATTCGCACCGCGCGCATCAAAAAGGAGCCGGTCTGATTTACCGTGGCGCCAATCACTTTGTCACCCACGCCCTTACTCACCGCCATCGGTTCACCCGTGATCATCGATTCGTCGATGTTGCTTTGGCCTTGAACGATTACACCGTCGACCGGGACTTTTTCACCCGGGCGCACGCGCAGCAGGTCGCCTTTCTGAATTGCGTCCACTGGGATCTCCTCTTCCTGCTCGGTTGTGGTGGCGGCGCCCTCGCCGACGATACTCTTCGACGAGGGCGTCGCAGCTACAGGTTTCCGAATCCGATGCGCGGTCTTTGCCGAAAGCCCAAGCAACGCCTTGATTGCCTGTCCGGTGCGACTCCGTGCCTTGGCCTCGATGAGTTGCCCTAACAACACTAGTGTCGTGATCACTGCTGCCGCTTCAAAATAAAGTTCGACCACGCCGTGGCGCCGGAACGATTCGGGAAACATTTCAGGCGCGATTACGGCGATCGCGCTGTAGAAGTACGCCGCGCCGACGCCGATGGCGATCAGGGTAAACATGTTGAGACTGCGGTTGACGATCGACTGCCACGCACGAACAAAGAAAAAGCCACCCGCCCAAACAACGACCGGCGTTGTTAGGCCAAATTCGATCCATTTTTCGATTCGCATCGGGATAACTGAATCGATATGGAATGCGGGAATCGCGTGGCCCATCGCCAGCAGTAACACCGGAATAGTGACCACGAGTGCGATCCAGAATTTCCGAGACAGCGAGCCAATTTCGTTTTGCTCTTCTTTGTCTCCTATCCCGAGTGTTCTCGGCTCCAGGGTCATCCCGCAAATCGGGCAATTCCCTGGATGATCCCGCTCGATCTGCGGATGCATCGGGCAGGCGTAGATAATTTTCGCCGGTTCAGGAAAAACTGGATTTCGCTCGAGCGCCATGCCGCATTTCGGGCAACTCCCAGGCGTGTCGCTCTCCACGCCTTCGCACATCGGGCAGAAGTATTTCTTGCCTAACCGACGTGACTCTGCAGCGGCAACCCTCATCGCGCGCTCGTGGGGATGACCATCGCAACAGGAATGTCCAGTCACGTCACGTTGCGCGTCACTTTCCATTCAATGACTGTACGCTGTGAGGCAACCTATCGCGAGCTGCGACGGCAGTCGCAGCCAAATCGGCCGGCGAAAGCCGCGATTTACTGTTCCGTAGTTGATTTGCCGGTCTCGGCAAACAGCTTGAGCCGGTTGAGTTGCTCATTGAGCATGCTCTCTACAGCTGGCGCGATCTTGTCGAATCCGCCGACGATGAATCCACCGACACTATACGAGAGTTGAATGCGGGTCTGGTCGCCGGCGCCGGTCAGTTTCCAGGTCATGCTTCCGGCAACACCTGAGCCTTGGAGCGGACCGAGGCCTCCCGAGAGCCGCAAAACTTCACCCGGCACGACGTAAACGACACGCAGATGCTCGACTCCGCCGCCGTTGGGCAGTTTCTCGCAGAAACACCCGCCCGGTCGCGGGTCAATCGAGAGGTTCTTTGCATCGTGCGAATAGGTGTGCTCTGGATTCCACCATGAGCCGACTTGTCCAACCAGCGCGTCGTACACTTTGGCTGGGGGCGCGTTGACGTTTACGTCGAATTTCAGCACAAAACCGGTCGGCGTTACCTGTGGCGCCGACTGTGCGGACATCCCTGCCAGCATCAGCAGGGATGCTGCGCCTAACAAATGCCGCCGCATGTTTCCCGTGCCAGGCATTACGCGGCCTTTGCGGTTTCCATCTCTTCGCTGTATTTGCCGAAGCGCGCCTTGCTATTGCACCAGGCACGATGATGAAATGCTTGTTGCGCTTGTTTCACATTCTCCGGGTGGCCTTTCCAAGCCTTGAGCACCGGAGCTTGCAAAGCACGCCCGTACGAAAAGCTCAATTGCCATGGGAGATTTTCCATAAGATTCATCGCGTTGAGGTGCTCCGTAGCTTGCTGATCGGTTTGGCCGCCCGAGAGAAATACAATACCAGGAACGGCCGCAGGAACCACGCGCTTAAGGCAACGAACTGTTGCTTCAGCGACTTCCTGCACCGAAGCCTGCTTTGGACTTTCCTTGCCCGAAAGCACCATGTTTGGCTTCAGCAAAATCTCTTCGAGCACAACGCGATGCTCAGCTAAAGAATCGAAAACGCTTCGCAAAGTTTGCTCCGTGACCTCAAAATCCCGTTCGATGGTGTGCGTGCCGTCCATGAGCACTTCCGGCTCGACAATCGGCACCAAATCACCTTCCTGACAAAGGGCCGCGTAACGCGCCAACGCCTCCGCGTTTGAGTCGATACATGTCCGCGTCGGAATTCCGTCGCCGATTGTTATGACCGCACGCCATTTGGCAAAACGCGCGCCGAGTTGCCGATACTCGGCCAGCCGCTCGCGCAGTCCATCCAAACCTTCGGTGATTTTCTCGCCCGGGAAATTCGCAATTGCTTTGGCGCCTTTATCCACTTTGATCCCGGGAACGATCCCCTGCTGCTCCAGCACTTCGACAAAACTACGACCATCACGAGTCTTTTGCCGAATGGTTTCGTCAAAAAGAATCACGCCGCTGATGAATTCGCCGGCATCTTTCGTGGTAAACAGAATTTCACGATACATCCGTCGGTTTTCCTCGGTCGAAGGCACATTGATGCCTTTCAGTCGCTTCTCGATTGTGCCTGAACTTTCGTCAGCCGCCAGAATGCCCTTTCCCGGCGCGACCAGTTTTTTCGCTATCGTTGCCAAACTTTCAGTTTTCATGCGGTTTTTCCTTATCGATGGGTTTTGTTCCTCTCCATAATTGCCACTAACAAGTTCGTCGCAAGTTTGAAAAGTCCGGCCTTGCATCGAATCGAAAGCCAGCCCTTCGCGGTCGGAGACGGTCAGTGCACTGTCCTCGCACTGGGCAACTGGCAATCCGGCCACGTTGGCGAGTCGGGCGCGTTCAGTGGGCTCATTGGCGCGGGCACCGGAGCCGCCGGATCGACGATGCCGATGCGCTTGTTCACCCAGAGTGCCTGGTACGCCCATGCTGGGAGTGGTGCCGCCTTCGGGGTGCACGACCAGTTATTGAAGTGAAGGTTCACGAGGTAAAAGTTCCGCTTTAGCTTCCGAAGCACCTCGACAATCTTTGGATCGTCGAACCCGTGCATTTCCATCGCGATCTGCGGAATCGATGCGAGCAGCTTATCGGGCGCTGCGAGGAGCGAATCCCACTCCGCGCCTTCAATGTCCATCTTGATGATCAGGGGCCGGCCGATATCGCCGTTTTTCCTGATCTGGTTTTCCAGCGTATCGAACAAACGCGACCCTCGGTGTCCGGTGCGGTCGCTGACGCATTCGTTGTGAAACACGAACGTGCCGCCGTTGCAGGTTGGCCGCGCCGGATCAAAACAGTCGTACTCATACACGGGGACGTGATAGCGACGCGAAATATCGCATCCCCAGTCATCATTCGCGCCAACTCCGTACGAATAGGCTGCATCGATCGGCTCAATTAGATTCTGGCACATCAGGTAGCCGCCATCATTAGCGCTGCCGAAGCGGTCAAACGCGCAATTCTTCAAGGCGACCGGCTGAAGCTCCGCAAGGATCGCTTCGCGCAGCCTGCGTCCAGCCGCGCGGCGCGCGAGGCCGCCAATCACGACGCACGTCGCAACCGCGAGAGCGATGATCACCAGCGTAATACGGATTGGACGTCGTTTCATTAGACACTATGCATAGATCGCCGTCGATTCGACCATTCTCGTGCTGGAATTATTCGTTAGGTTTCTGCGACTCGATTCGTTTTAGCGTCATGGGTGTCGCGCAGGCGGTGTCACGCCCAAGCACGCGACGATCACCACCACAGCAGCGCCCAGGCAGATTTCGCTAATGACATTGCGGCGGAGCTGCTGCAGAAAAACGGAGCGAGTTTGAGCTGTTGCCGCGGTCGCCTTGATTGCCAGCCGATTTCGGGTGCCGAAGCCGATCAACATGCCGAACAGCGCCAACTTAAAAAGGAGAAGCCAACCATAAAGCGTTGTGAAAAGCGCGTGAATAGAACCGACGAGTAACCAGCTGTTGCAAACACCGCTGACAATCAGAACGCTTACACAACACAGGCTGAGCGTGGAAAATCGGCCGAGTACGAGCGGAATAATTTTAGCCGTCGCAGACGATACTCGGGCCCGCGTCAAACAAATTGCCAACGGGAGCAAGCCGCCAATCCACGCGCCAGCTGCGCAAAGATGAAGCGCGTCACCGATCAGCCCGATTGGCTGCACTCGGGCA
This sequence comes from uncultured Verrucomicrobiae bacterium, assembly GCA_963828355.1. Taxonomy (GTDB): domain Bacteria; phylum Verrucomicrobiota; class Verrucomicrobiia; order Chthoniobacterales; family UBA10450; genus Udaeobacter. The sequence continues at coordinate 146,955 of CAWHFD010000012.1, forward strand.
GCCGCAGCGTGGCTGATCCAGGCGAGCGACACGAGGAGAACAACGCTCAGGAGCCAGATAGCCAGAATAGCCGGACGGCGTGGCACGTTATTTCCAGCCAACGCTGAAACGGTCAACACCAGAGCCGCTGCAATAACACCAAGGCGAAACTGCCAGACATGACCAAATACGGTTTCAAGCAGGACGGTCATGCAGCCGCTGGCAGAGAAAGAGTCCACAAAAGACAATCCAGTCATGCTAACAACTTCCAGCCAAAACCAAAGCACAGCGGAAACAAGAGCCAGGACCAGAATCCAAAACGCCAACCGAACCAAACTTCTCTCTATCTCATGCAAATCGTTGCCCACTGGCCGGCGAATAACGCCAAGCGCGACGACCTCGAACGTGAAGCTTCCCGCAATGAGAATTGACGCGGCAATATGAACAGCGCGAGCAACGATGAGCAGCACGATGAGCATCAATTTCTTTGTTGCCAGCGATGACTAACGAACAACTCGAAAGTTGAAGCTTCCATTGGTGACGTGCGTATCCACAGAAACTACGCGCCAGACGACCTTGTAAGTTCCAGTTTCAAGTCGGGGGAGAGAAACGTGCATCAGCGCGTGGTTCGAGCGATCCAGATGCATATCGCGCTTGTCCACTTCTTTGCCTGACGCGTCGAACACTTGGACCGTGCTCAAGGCCGGTTCGATCTTCTCGGTAAATAAAACCCGAACTTCACTAGGCGATGCTTGCACCGTGCTGCCCACGGCAGGCTCGGCGCGTTCAAGAAAAGCATGCGCTTCAAGCGTGGCTGAGCCGGCTACAACAATTAGTAAAAGACCAAGGACGACACGTTTCATTTTGTTCCACCAAAAAGCGGGCGACCCAGGCTGTGAGGAAAAAGATCGTCCAGGTAAAAGTGCAGCTGCGCGATGAAGCCGACATCGTTGCCTGTGCGTGAGTTAACCGGGATCATTGCCTCTGCGCCGACTTGGAAATATTTCCCCGACCAGATGACGCCGGGGTTAATCGTCCCGGTTGTTTGGCCCTGCTGGCCGCGGTTAAGCGGTGTTTCAAAAGCGAATTCGACCAGCGGGATGAGTCGATCAAACGGTGGATGCAGTCCGATGTCCTTCACCTGCTCCTGCAAATAAATGATGCTGTATTCGACCGCGAACCCCCACTCGAGCACGGCAGGATGACGCTCGATATCGATGTCACGCTCGCCCGTCGTCTCATTTACCGTCACCGTTCGCGTGCTTGCGCTGGTTGGATTGGCAACCCCGATCTGGCCTGTGACGGCAAGCGGCTTTAAAAACGGGATCGTGTCCGGCAAGTCACCAAAGCCTTTGCCGAAAAAAATCCCCGGCGTCCACGTGCTGAAAGTATCTGCTCCCAATTCCTTGCTTCCCGTACCGCCGACATCTACTTCGAGGCCGAGGGATAGGTACGGCTTCATGTTCGTCGTTTTCAAAGAACTCATATTTCGAGCCGATGGAGAGATTGTCGAAGCCGTTCACGGTCTTGTCCTGTGAAGGGTTGAGCGTGATGAACGTCTCGCCAAACTCAATGTCCCATTTCGGCGTGATGCGCAGAGCGATATCGGAGGAAATCTCCGTGTCCCGCGTGCCGCCTCCATCTGGTGTAACGATGCTGGAAACAGTTGGAAGCGAAAGCTCGTCGGCGACGAACGGATCGTCGGTCGTAAGCGTCGCGGGAAAAAATCTGCTTCCGGCGAAACCGTGCGCCCACACAGTTGTCGGTACAACAAACAAAACAGCGGCGAAGGTGACAATTTTCACCGCGGCTGACTCAATAGGCTTAAAAGAAAAAATTCGTTTCAATTTGGAACTCCTTTCTGTGGTGAGGAAGCCGCGCGTCGCGCGCGTGTTTCCACACCGGGTTGGCAGAAACGGACTGCGATCCGCGCACTCGCACGGCGCAGTTCAATGGCGATGCCTTACTTCGCGTTTAAGCGCTTAAGGAGTTCCGCGGCGGCGGAACGGGCGGAGATTCCACGATTTGGACAACTGAAAAATCGACAGGCACGTAATCGACGCACTCAAACGGTCGGACCAGAGTGATCGCGCGTTTTGCGCAGATCATGTCAATCTTCGGAGTGAGAAGCTGGAGGTCTGATTTTTTGTCCGCCGTTTTTCCCTTGTTAACGATGTGACAGAGAGAACATGGATGCGCGCCGTCGAACGTTTGCGTAATCGCCTCGCACAGCGAGCCGCGTTTTGAATAATTCACAATCATCGCCGTCCATGCGATGGATTGGAGCGCTACCCATTGGAGATCGATTGCGCAACAGAGCGCGCAAATCATCATAGCGCGGGCAAGCCAACGAACCACGCTGGTGAGCCTAGCGAGACATCGACATACGTCAATCACCCAGAGCGGCGACTGTTTATCAATGGCGCTACGGTATCTTTACTTCACGAAATACCTTCGATGGTTCCGCGCCTGGTGGCGCCACGGCAACTTCCTTTCGATTTCCAATTGGAGCGACAAACGCTGGCTATTCGATCCAAACGTTCTGCCTGTCACGATTACCGGCTTGTCTATATGCCCGATCTGGTATATAGATCGTAGGATGACATTGCATGATTTACAGAATGCGCTTGAGGCGAATCCCAACCAATTTCCGCGATTTGTGTTGCCGGATGGCGATTACATCCCTGCACATGCCCACGTCACTGAAGTCGGACATTTGGTCAGGAACTTTATAGATTGTGGTGGATTAAGCGGAAAAGAAGAAAAAGTCGTAGTGCAAACGCACGTCGGCGAGAACGCCGATCACCGGCTTCGGTCAGACCGTTTTGCGAAGATCCTGCGGCTGGGAAAACGTGTGATTCCGACTGCGAACCTGGACGTCGATGTCGAGTACGACTGCTGTGTCGAAGCGCAGTATCCAATTGCTGATGCTAAACCGGATGGCGAGCACTTAAACCTGATCTTGCAGCGCGGACGGACGCAATGTCGAGCGCGTGAGCGCCGTCAGAACGAAACAGCAGCCACGTGTTGCGCGACGTCTGCGGCTTGTTGTGAATCGGCATGGACTTAATCCAGATCTATCAGTGCCTTTGCGATCGCACGCGATTGCGCATCCTCCATCTTCTCACGAGATCGCCGCTGTGCGTCTGCCATTTTCAGGACCTTCTCGGTGAACCGCAGGTCAAGATTTCCAAACATCTCGCTTACTTGCGTAGCAGAGGCATGGTGGCCACCAAGAGAGAACAGAACTGGATCATTTATTCGCTGCCTGAACGAAGAGCCGCCGAATTGGAACGAAATCTAGAATGTTTACAAGATTGCGCGCAAACAGATGCCGTGTTCAAACGCGATATGGAAAAACTTTCCAAACTTGTAAAGAGCTGTTGTGGGCCGCGCAGCGTATTCAGGCGCGGTACAAGCGGAAGGAGAACGAATGCGAAAACAAAGAGTCCTGTTTATTTGCGTTCATAACAGTGCCCGCAGCCAAATGGCGGCGGCTCTCTTAAATGAGACATGTGGCGAATTCTTTGAAGCGCAGAGTGGCGGCTTGGAGCCTGGCACAATCAATCCCTTGGCCGTAGAAGCGCTTCAGGAACTCGAAATCGATATCTCAAAGAACACAACACAGCGCGTTTTCGACGTTTGGAAATCCGGACAGATATTCCAATTCGTAGTGACGGTTTGTAGTGAGGCCGAGGCTGAAGGTTGTCCCATTTTTGTGGGCGTAACGATGCGATTACACTGGCCATTCGACGATCCTTCGAAATTCACGGGCACGCACGAGGAACGGTTGGAGGGAACACGTCGAGTCCGCGATCAAATCCGCGCCAAGATCGATTCGTTCTGCGACGAACACTGCGTCGCGAGCAAAGCTTGAAGAAGCTCGCAGCGGAATTCATTGGGACGTTCGCGCTCGTCTTCGCCGGGACAGGCGCGATTGTAATCGATGAAGTAGCCAGCGGTGCCGTTACGCATGTGGGCGTTGCGCTGACCTTCGGGCTGATCGTGCTGGCAATGATTTATACAGTCGGTGATATTTCCGGCGCCCACCTAAATCCTGCTGTAAGTCTGGGTTTTTTTGCAGCCCGACGCTTCCCACTTCGTCAAGCAATCCCGTATATCGCCAGTCAGTGCGGAGGAGCGTTGGCAGCTAGTGCCATACTGCGCCTTCTCTTTCCGCAAAATGAGATGTTGGGCACGACAGTTCCCGCCGGATCGGCAATCCAGTCATTCGTCCTTGAGCTGATCCTGACCGCGATTTTGATGTTGGTGATCCTCAGCGTCTCGACCGGAGCGGCAGAGAAGGGCGTCACAGCAGGGATCGTCGTTGGTGCTGTGATTGGACTCGAAGCAATGTTTGCGGGTCCAATTTCTGGAGCGTCGATGAACCCCGCGCGATCGCTCGCGCCAGCTGTGATTTCTGGGCACTTTCAACACTTGTGGATTTACCTTCTCGCTCCCGTCAGCGGTGCCTGCGTCGGCGTGTTAGGCTGCCGTTCTGTACGGGAATCCGGATGCTGTTCATGCGACAGCTCGGACCGCACCAAAGGCAGGCGTGCTTCGGCAACGCAATGCTGAACCCCAATTACTTTGGTCAATCCTGATATCCGCTGGCCACATCGCGGTGCTGCGGCAGTTTCCTTTCGATTTCCAGTTGGAGCGACAAACTAAGAAACGTACGAATTAACACGATCAACCCGAGCGCGGTGGCGTTCGATCTCTTTTGCAAGCAATTGGCTGATGCGCCGCTTCGTAGCAGATCCCTTTCACTTGCCCGATTATCCTCGCTGAGACAGCGCGCTTTCGAGAACGACACAGGCGATCGCATGATGTTCCGTGTGGCTGAGAGTGATGAGCGCCGAAGTCACACCACGTTCTGCGGCAAAAGCTTTTGCCGGTCCTGAAAAAACCAGAAACGGTTCACCGTTTTCTCTTTTTTGGATATCGATATTACGCCAGCCCACGGCTTTGCCGATTCCGGTGCCGAACGCTTTTGAAACTGCCTCCTTGCCCGCGAACCGCGCAGCCAGATGGCGTTCCGGGAATTTCATTGACATCGAATATGCAATTTCACCATCGGTGAAGACTCGATGAAGGAAACGATCTCCGAATCGCTCAATGGAACTCTTAATGCGCGCGCACTCGATAACATCCACGCCGATGCCGATCACGCTCATTTCGTTAGGCAGGCCGAGCGACCCGGCGTTGTAGGGCAGGCGCTCCGCCTGCCTCGACGGACAACGGCAACCGGCAACCGGAGCGATTGCCCTACAAGGCTGCCGTTCCTTCGCGCGCTCATTCGGGATAACCCGCCATTGCCGACAGCATTTCTTTCACTGCGGTTTCGAGCCCGACCCACATCGCGCGCGAAATGATGGCGTGACCGATGTTGAGTTCCGTCAAACACGGGACCTGATTGATGAGCGCGATGTTTTTGTAATTGATGCCGTGACCCGCATTGACCTGCATATGGGATTCTGATGCCGCCGTGGCAGCCGCTCGCAATAATTCCAGTTCCTCCTTTTGGATTTTTTCCGTAAACGCGTTTGCCAGTTTCCCGGTGTGCAACTCCACCATTTCGACACCGAGCGCGGCTGCGGCATCCACCTGTTCCAACGTGGGATCGATGAACAGACTGACGCGAATCCCGGCAACCTGCAGCCGCCTGATGGTTGGCTCGAGTTCTTTGCGTTGCGAAATGACATCGAGGCCGCCTTCGGTGGTAATTTCTTCACGTCTCTCCGGGACGAGACAGACCTCATCGGGCACGATACGCAGCGCAACATCGACAATGCCTTCGGTATTGCCCATCTCGAGATTCAATTTCGTCATGATATTCTGACGAAGCCGCTCGATGTCTCGGTCCTGAATGTGACGGCGATCACTGCGAAGATGCGCAACAATCCCACCGGCACCGGCTCGCTCGCAGAGCCGCGCGGCGACAAGTGGATCGGGCTCCGCATTCCTGGATTCCGGCATTGTGGCATATCGCGCCTGCCGCAACGTCGCCACATGATCAATGTTCACTCCCAGACGCAAGCTGCTCATCGCGCCAAATAGGACTCAGTCGATGAATCTGAGCAAGTCAGAACGATCAAAATCGTAAAGCACTGCTGTCACTCTGAGCGCAGCGAAGAATCTCTCATTGTGTGGTGAGGCGGCGACGCAATGAAATCCAGAGACGCTTGAAAGCCTCGCCTTATGCTGCGGATTTTTGTTGCAGCGCTTCGCTCAACACGACACGCTGCCTTCGACTGAGAATCCGCGTTCGGCTGGCGCGGGTCTAGTATCAACGACTGCTGGGACTCGGCGTCGGTCTGGAAGCCCGATTTGTGGTGTGATGCTCAGCGGTTTCTGTTTTGCCATTGCCGGACGTTCGACTGGATTCCCGGTGGGTTGTCTTGACAGTCTCCGTCGCCTCCTCGCCGGTGGCTTCGACATTTTCCCTGGTTTTTCTGACTACGGTCTCGCCGGTCTCTTTGGTTTTTGTCCCGACGCTTTCGGCCGTCTCCTTCGTTTTCTCACCTACAGTTTCCAGCCCGTCCTTAATTGTTTCCCCTGCTTTCTTCGCTTCGTGCTTGATTTCCTGACCTACACCTTCCTGACCAAGAACCGGCAACACAGCGGTTATAACCAGCGCGACGATCAAGCTCGTGATTCTCATGTTTTTTTCTCCTCTTGCTCCACATTCGGCTCTGTTGAAAACGTGAGCCAGCTCAACAGCCCAGTTTTCAGGCAAGCCTGCTTATTCCTATTTATGGTTCGAATCAGGCAGCGTAGGTGCGCGCACCAATGACCAGCGCGGCTTTAAATTGGCTCTGATCGATTACTCGGGCTGGTCGTCTGGTCCTCCGGAACGCAACACGCGCTTTGGTAAATTCGAGAAAGCGCAGACGGAGACACCCCGAAAAGATAAAGCGTCGCAATGAATCCGTAGGCGAGCGTGAGGCGCAGTGGTCCAACTGCTTCATAGCGCCGTGGGCTTGCCGCGATTCGCTTTTTGCTATGCACCACACGGCCATGGCGGCGAAGCCGGCGAAAAAATTCCACATCTTCCATGAGCGGCACGTCCGGGAAGCCGCCAGCATGAATAAATGCCGTTCGTCCGCAGAAAATTCCATGATCGCCGCATCGCATTCGGAGCAAGAGCCCGATGTAATGCGCAAGACCGTCCGTTAATCGATACACAACCGGCGGCGGTAGGCGGATGCGAAAGTAACCGCCACTGACCGTCGGATCGCGCAAAATGCGGCCAATCTCATCCAAACACCCTGACGGCACGCCGGCGTCTGCGTGAAGAAACCAGAAAATATCGCCACTCGCCACACGGGCCCCGGCATTCATTTGTGTCGCACGGCTGCGTTCGCCGGTCGCGACAAGCCGGTCGCAGAAGCCCGCAGCAAGCTGATCGGTGCCGTCGGTGCTTGCACCATCGACAACGATGATTTCGGCTCCAGATGTCCGCTCGCGCAGCCGGGCAAGAAACGGTTGTATCAATGGCGCCTCATTAAAGACCGGAACAATGATTGAAACCTGCACTTGAAGCATATCGCTTGAAGTTTCCACAACGGTCTGATTCTCTTTTGCCAAAGTGACCGGCAGGAAAAAGGTCTCGAAATAAAATGGTTGATCGACGCGTCTCTTGGACGAATAGAATCCAGCGAATCTAAACGGAGGAACTCATATGATCGGAAGACTCATCACAGCAGCAGCCATTGCACTATTTTTTACGCCGGCAACGGTGGTTTTTTCACAGGAACACCCCGAGCATCCGCAGGCGGGTGGCGCAGCAAAGCAGGTTAGCACCGCTGATATTTCTACCGGCATAAAGAAGCATATCAACACCGAGACCAATAAAAGCGACGGAAAATTCCACGTTGACTATCAAGGCCAGGATCTCGCTCTCAATTTGATCAAAGTCCACAATGATAGATTACAGGACCTGGGTGGCGGGCAATACTTCGCCTGTGTCGATATGAAGGGAACCGATGGGAAAACGTACGATATTGATTTCTTTCTCACCGGCCATGCAGGCAACATGAAAGTCACTGAAACGGCTGTTCACAAAATTAACGGCAAACCGCTTTACAATTGGAAAGAAGAAAACGGTAAGTGGAACAAAGTGCCGGTGAGTTAACAAGTAGAAGGATGAAGTTAACGATCCGCTTTGCTGTTGCTCCAGCGCTGTTCCTGGTGGCCGCGTTCACCGTTCATGCCGCCGGCGAGCCAGCCATCATTAAAGGCACCGATCAGTTTGAGTTCGTTTATCGCGTAAAGCTTCCAGAGATAACGGGCGCGGCTCGCGTTTGGATACCGCTGGCGAAGACGGATTCTTTCCAAACCGTGACCGTGGAAGACCTGAAGATTCCGATGAAATGGGAGAAGGTTCAGGATCGGGATTACGGAAATGATATTTGCGTGCTCTCTCTCGACCCGAAGGACAGTGGCAAAACAATCGAGCTGCGATACCGCGTCGCTCGCAAGGAAAAAGCCGCTTATCGGGCGACCGATGCGGAAGCCGCGCGTTACCTGCGCCCGGAAAAACTGGTGCCGGTTAATGAAACGTTCAAGACGCTTGCCGAGAAAGCCGCAGCAGGAAAAACGGATGATCTTGAGCGAGCGAAAGCGTTATACGATCACGTCATCAGCCGCATGCGTTACGATAAATCGGGCACCGGTTGGGGCCGTGGAGACGCGGTTTACGCCTGCGATGCGCACACCGGAAATTGCAGTGATTTCCACGCGTATTTCATCGCTTTGGCGCGAAGCATCAACATACCCGCGCGTTTTGCCATTGGCGCCACCATTCCCGCCGACAGAAATGAAGGCAAAATCGAAGGCTACCATTGCTGGGCCGAGTTTCTCGCCGACGGTCAGTGGGTGCCGGTCGATATTAGTGAAGCGTGGAAGAACCCGAAGCTTGCTGATTATTATTTTGGCCATAATCCGGCCAATCGATTCGAACTGACAAAAGGCCGCGATCTGGTGGTCGATCCGGAACCTGAAAGCGGACCAATCAATTTTCTCGTCTATCCGCTGCTTGAAATGAACGGCGAGGTGATAAAGCCCGAAACGACTTTCGAGTTCAAGCGGATTGGCGCGTAGAGCGCAGCTGTGCGCTCCGAAAGCGACGCGGCAGCGCTTTACGTCCTTTTAGATACGGCCCCGTTTCAGTTACGCGCGATCTATTAATAGGGAGTACCACATGGCTAGGATCCAGGGTCTCGAAAAGAATAAGGCGCCGTGGCATCTGCGCTGGTTCTACGGCGCCATGCGTAAGATGTTCGGCAAAGATCTGACGCCGGCAAAAATTCAGATGCGTCTGCCAGGGTTGGTCTGGGGCGGCATTGCGATGGAAGCGGCACTCGGCCGGAAGCGACGCGTTTCGCTCCGGCACATTCAATTGGCGAGAGTGCGCACGGCCGCGCGGATTGGCTGCCCATTTTGAATAGACATCAATTCTGCCGTGGGCAGAAAAGCGGGCCTGAGCGATGAAAAACTGAGAAAGGTTCTCGGCGATGATTTATCTCCGTTCAACGACGTCGAGCGACTGGTGATCGAGCTCGCGGACGCAATGGTTACCGCCCCGTCAAATATCTCCGACGACCTCTATGCCCGTTTGAGGAAGGAATTCTCAGAGGAACAGCTGATGCAATTAAGTGGGCACATCGCGTTTGAAAATTATCGCGCGCGTTGGAACCGCGTTTTCTACGTTGGAAGCGATCACGTTTACAGACCGTAGAGCCCAGTCTTAACCCTGGCTTCAGCTGTCGAGTTCTTAATTCTTCCTCTTTTACTTTTTCTTTTCACTGGACGCCGATGCGCGCCGTTCGCCGCGTTTATTTCATGAACGCCCTAACGAGCACCGCGATTTCGTCCGCTTTGGTATCGAGTGCGAAATGTCCGGCATCGAGCACGTGTACTTCGGCGTTTGGTACGTCCTTGCGATAGCGTTCCGGCTCGCCGGGATCGAACGAGAGATCGTGTTTGCCCCAGATGACTAGAAGCTTCGGCTGCGTCTTCTGCATCCACGCCTGCCACTTCGGATAGGCGTCGACGTTCGTCCGGTAATCGTAGAACAGGTCGCTTTGAATCTCCGCCTGCCCCGGCGCGTTCAGGAATGCGTATTCGTCCGTCCAAAGATCCGGATCGTAGAGCGCAACGTTCGGATCGTCTCCGACATGACGCGTTCTGGTCGTTTGCAATGAAAGCAGATTGGTGCGAAGCGCGTTTTCGTTAGCCGCGCGATCTTTCCAAAAGGCGCGGCGCGTCTTCCAGTTCGCGCCCAGGCCTTCGTTGTGCGCCACTCCGTCTTGCACGATGAGCGCTTCCACTCGCTCCGGATGCGCGAGCGCCATGCGAAAGCCCACCGGCGCGCCGTAGTCCTGCATGTAAAGCGTGTAACGCGAAAGCCCGAGCGCTTCAGTGAAATGATTCATGATCTCCGCGATGCGATCGAACGTGTAGGCGAATTTTGTCGGATCCGGCCAATCACTGTGACCGAAGCCCGGATAATCCGGCGCAATCAAATGATAACGATCGGAAAGACGCGCGAAAAGCGACTCGAACATCCGCGACGAAGAAGGAAGTCCGTGCAAAAGCAGGAGCGCTGGCCCGTCCTTCGGTCCGGCTTCGCGATAAAAAATCGACACCCCGTCGATCTGCGTTGTGCGATAAAAAGTGGCGTGTCCAATCTCCGCCTTGCCCAATCCCTTACACACAATTTCCGCGTTCGCGCTCATCAAAACAAATGCAGCCCAGATCCAGACCAGCCCACCCGGCATCGCCAACGATGTCGGCGTGTTCATAAAAATATTTGCATTGATCCGAACTCAAAATCGTCCCGCCATCTCCTTCCGCAACCGCCTTCGCTCTGCCACGCGTGTCAGAATGTGAAGACACCCTCCCCACGGCCAAGCTTGTCACACGTCACTCGTCATTTCTTAATATCAGGTTTTCAGCTTCTCAGTGTTTTCGCTTTTCGCTCTCTCCTACTCAGGTTTCAGATTCTTAGCTGTCAGTTTTTTGCGAAACAAAATGTTAAACAGAGTCTCGAAATCGATCTGCGGCCTAACAAGGAAGCATTTCTCGAGTGATTCGATACACTCGGCCACAGATGCAACATTAGAAGCGTGTTTGCGACAGACCGGCACTCCGCTGTTCAATGGGTTAGCCCGTCGCTGATGGCGAGTGGTTATTCTGCGAGCGCATTCGCGCTTTGCGAAGCGCGATCGGGAACGTCGCCGCCAGGCAGTCGCCATTCGCGTTGTTTGCCAAATGGCAGCTTTAAAAGTTTACTCAATGTCAGCTCCCGCTCGTCGCGATAAGCAGCTACACCGATCGTGATCGCATTCTGCGGAATGTCGCGCCGCAGGGTCCGGTGAAATTTGTCCCACCAACAAAAGATCGTGCCCCAATTCGAATTGGTTTCGCGTTGAACGATGGAGTGATGAATGCCATGCATGCGCGGCGTCACGATCAACCAATTGAGGATGCGCTCGATCCTGATCGGCAGCCGCCAGTTCGAATGATGAAAGCAAACTGCGGCCTCAAAGACGATGAAGAAGACGACGAAGGTTAACGATGCGATACCAAACACGAGCAATACAAGGGAAAGAAAACCAATGGAGAAAAAGATTTCGCCGAAATGAAAACGAGCGGCGGTGGTCACGTCCATATCGAGATCCGTGTGATGAACATTGTGAAACCGCCAGAAAAACGGAAGCATGTGATTGGCCCAATGCCACCACCAGTAAGCGTAATCCAGTAGAAGAAATCCAGCGACGCCGGAAATCCACCCGCGGAGGCCGAGCCAGGTCAATAAACCAATGTGCCGATGTTGCGCCCAAACGCCCACGGCGAACGGAATTGGCAACATCGCCAGGCGCACAATAACGAAGCCGGGAATCGAAAGGACGTAGTTACGAACCAGACGGCGCAAGAGGCTAAAGTGCTGGTGCCGCAAGGGGAAACGCCACTGAAGCAAAAGGAGCACTGCAACGAAAGCAGCGAGAACAGGATTGGCAATAGAATCGAGCAGCGGAGGCAGCTTCATTGGTTCGGCGGAGAGTCCTTCGATTGTTCTGAAAAGATGTCCCTTGAAGAAATATATTCAATAATTATCTTGAATTCTTGATCAACAAATCGAACACCCACAAAAAAAATCTATTCGAGCAATTTTCTCGAATTGGGAAAGCACTGGGAAGCGGCGCCCGTCTTGAGCTGCTCGATTTGCTCAGTCAATCGGAACGGCGAGTAGATGAGCTGGCTGAACTGACCGGCAATTCCGTAGCCAACGTGTCGCAGCATCTCCAAGTGCTGCGTCGCGCGCAGCTAGTTGAAATCCGCCGACACGGAACGCAAAGGTTTTACCAGCTGCGAAATGGAAACGTGTTCGCAATCTGGCAGGCCATTCGCACTTTCGGCGAGGAGAACCTGGCGGAAATCGATCGCCTGGTTTCGATGTACCTGGATGCGCCGGATCAGTTGGAGCCGGTCAGCGCTGCAGAATTACAGGATCGTATCAAAGCCGGTGGCGTCATCGTGCTGGACGTGCGGCCGGAGAAGGAGTTTCGGGCAGCGCACATCCCAGGAGCCGTTTCGATTCCAATCCACCAACTGAAACGCAGGCTACGCGAATTGCCGCGGCGCCGGGAAATCATCGCCTATTGTCGCGGCCCGTACTGCGTTTATGCGAAAGAAGCTGTTAGCGCACTTTCGGAGAAGGGCTACAGAGCGCGCCGGCTTTCCATTGGATTGCCCGACTGGAAAGCGCTCGGATTTCCGGTGGCTTCGGTAGAAATGAATCACACGCCGCTGCGTCCTGTTTTTTCCCAGTCAACCAGGAAAGGGCGAACTACATCATGACCGTGCAATTCATAAAACTCCTCATTGTATCCAGTCTAATTGCATTCAGTTTCAGTCGCGCTGCCGAGCCGGGCACTGATCCACTTCCTGCCGTTCAAGAAAACGTGGCAACGCATAAAGCCGTTATCGTCGACGTCCGCGAGCCAGGAGAATGGAAGGAAGGGCACATTGAAGGAGCGATTTCATTGCCGCTCAGCTCGTTAAAGAAAGGCGTCGATACAAGCACGCTGGAACACCAGCTTCCCAAGGATAAGATCGTGTATACGCACTGCGTCATGGGAGTACGCGCTCTGGCAGCTGCGAAGATTTTGGAGAAGCTTGGCTACAACGTCCGGCCTCTTAAAGCTGGATATGAAGACCTGGTAAAGGCTGGTTTTGAGAAAGCCGCTAAGTAATCAAATTCGATTTTCCGATCGGCTTGCCGGAGAAGGTTTACAGCTTCGGCGCGGCCGCGCTGAAATTCTTCAGATCAACGTGGGCAAGCTCTGCAATCTCACCTGCGTGCATTGCCATGTGAACGCCGGACCGAAACGCAAGGAAATCATGACGCGCGAGACAGTTGATCGAATCATCGATTGGCTCGCGAACACGGAGATTCCTACCGTCGATCTCACCGGCGGCGCGCCGGAAATGATTCCCGATTTCCGGCATTTCATCGAGCGCGTGAAGCAACTGACACCATCGCGGCATGTGATCGATCGCTGCAACCTCACCATCTTGCTCGAAGACGGTTACGAAAATCTCGGCGAGTTTCTGGCGATGAGAAAGGTCGAAATCATTGCTTCCATGCCCTGTTACTCGGCGGAAAACGTGGATGCGCAACGAGGGGACGGCGTTTTTGAAGGGAGCATCGCCGCTCTGCAACTGCTGAACTCGTTAGGCTATGGAATCGATCCAGAGTTGCCGCTGCATCTCGTTTACAACCCGGTGGGCGCGGCTCTGCCGCCGATGCAGGATGAGCTTGAGGCCGATTACAAGCGCGAACTTCAAAAGCATTTCGGAATTGTGTTTAACAGACTCTTCACACTCAGCAATCTGCCCATTGGCCGGTTTGCGGCTTATCTGCGCCACAACAATGAGCTCGATAAGTACATGCAGCTTCTGATCGATGCGTTCAATCCAGCGACAATCGAAGGTCTCATGTGCCGCAACACGATAAGCGTCGGCTGGTGCGGTGAAGTTTACGACTGCGATTTTAATCAGCAGCTCGGGATGCAATGGAATAATGGGCAACCCATTTTCTTGTGGGATGTCGATTTCGATTCGCTCGAAAATCGCGCGATCATGACGGGCGATCATTGTTTCGGTTGCACGGCTGGCGTGGGCTCGAGCTGCGGCGGGGCCATTGTGTAACTGTCCCCGGCAACCGAAGCGGTTGCCCTACAATCTTACTCGAGAGGAAATTCGATTCGTTCTTCTTCTTCCCGAGGGACAAGCTTGTTTCGCTCAATAATGCGCGCGCACGTGTTCCAACGAAGAATCGCATCGTCACGACCGGACGGGCTTAGCGGTTCTGCTCTTTCGAACCAGTGCATTGCTTCGCGGAGAAGATCGTACGCCTGGAAGCGACACCCGGGTGTGTGTTGCCGCAGTTTCATCTTTGCCCAGCGCTCGGCCACGATTCCGGAATAATACGCGCGGTCGTAATCCGATCTCATACGGGTCAGCAACTCTTTGGTTTGCGTTTCGCTGACGCCGTAGTCTTTGTCGAAACGATCGGTCAACGCGAGCAAAAGTATGATGATAGCGCGCTGGTCGTCGGGATCGACAGTAAGAACATCGAGGCAAATGCTCTCCGCTTCGCCCGGTTCGTTGAGCAAACGGTAGCGCTCAGCCTTCTCCAGCGCCGCGGGAATCGCGTCTTTGTGGAGTCGTTTCAGTTCCGCCATGGCTATAATGTCGTTGAAGCCTTAAAGCGCATATGGTTTTCTCTGTCATTCCGAGCAGAGCGAAGAACCTCAGATTATTTTCTGCGGTGCTCAGGGTCCGCAAGCCGATAGTCCGAGGTGTTTCGCTTCGCTCAACATGACAGAAAGACGCTTTAAGGCTTGAACGCTTCAACGTTTTTGCGATCGCTCTTCTTCTTCAACCGACGCCAGAACCATCCCAGTGGATCATAACATTTATCCACGACGCGTTCTTTTAACGGAATGATTCCGTTGTCCGTGATTTGAATGCTCTCGGGACAAACCTTCGTGCAACACTTGGTGATATTGCAGTAACCGATCCCGTAAGCATCCCGCAGTTCCTCAACGCGATCCTCCGTATCGAGTGGGTGCATCTCCAGACCGGCGACATGAATTAGAAAGCGCGGCCCGATGAATTTGTCGTGCATCTGGTGATCGCGCAGGACGTGGCAGACATCCTGGCACAGGAAACATTCGATGCATTTCCGGAATTCCTGCACCCGATCGATGTCCTCCTGCCGCATACGCCAGATGCCATCTGGCGCATCTGGCGGTCGCGGCTTGAACGGCTTGATCTTTTTCTTCACTCGAAAATTCCATGAGACATCTGTCACCAAATCCTTGATGACCGGGAAGGTTTTCATCGGCTGAACTGTCACCGGTTTTTCAAGTGGTAGATCGCTCAGCCGAGTCATGCACATCAACTTCGGCACACCGTTGATCTCTGCCGAGCACGACCCGCACTTGCCGGCTTTGCAATTCCAGCGGTAAGCGAGATCGCTCGCTTGCGTTGCCTGAATGTGATTGACCGCGTCCAGCACAACCATTCCTTCGGACACACCGGTGGTGTAATCCCGGAACTCGCCGCCCGTCGCATTCCCGCGCCAGATTTCGAAAACAGCCGTTTTCACCGTGAATCGTTAAATTGAGAATCGTGAATCGTCGATGTCTTCATCCGTACAGCGGCGAGTCTTCTCGAACCAATTTGCTGCCATCGACGCTCCGTTGCCGCAAATAGCGTACGTAACCGTCAATCAACTGACGAACCCGCCAACCATCCTCTTTCAGACAAGCGATCTGTTCAGCCGGGACGTATTGCTCGTCTTCACAGACATTCAGGTCATCCATTAGCTCTTCGAGAGAACCGCGAAAGTGAAGCGTAAATTTGATTTGATCGAGATAATGATAACGACCGTGTCCCTCCGCGATGTTGTTAGTCAGTGAAACAGCAGCCCGCCGGATCTGGGCGGCCAATCCGAATTTCTCAATTTCCGGCAGGCACTTCACAAGCCGGTACATCGCTTTTCGAAATTCGCGAGCCACTCGATAGACTTGCAAGTCTTCAAACGTTGAAACTTGACCTGGCCTGCTCGAGGCCGATTCACGATGTAACGATTCTCGATTCACGGTTTCATTGATTTTCCTCAATCACTTGCTTCAAATACTCCGGCATTTCCGGCAGAGGTTCCAATCGGACTTCCATGCTGCCGTTCTCGGCCTTTCGGATGACGGTGTTTACTTTTGCGAAGCTTTCATCCTTCTCCGGATAATCGTCTCGAAATTGCGCGCCGCGACTTTCTTTTCGCTCCAACGCAGCACGCGTGATCGCCTCGGCAACGGTAAGCAGATTTTTCAAATCAAGCGCGGTGTGCCAGCCGGGATTAAAATCGCGGTTGCCAGTGACGCCAACATGCCCGGCCCGTTCCCAAAAGGTTTTCAAGTGATCGAGCGCCGTGCGCATTTCACTCTCATCCCGCACGATGCCGACGTTGTGCTGCATCACTTCCTGCAAATCGCGCTGAACCGAGTATGGATTTTCACCGTGATTGTTCTCGAACGGCTTTAGAGCTTCGCGCGCGTATAAGTCGATTTTCTCGTTGTCGATCGTGCCGTGTGCATTCTCCTTCGCGAATTTCGCCGCAAATTCTCCGGCTCGTTTTCCGAAGACCAAAAGGTCAGAGAGAGAATTGCCCCCTAGCCGATTTGCGCCATTAATCCCGGCCGCGCATTCGCCTGCCGCGAACAGTCCGGGCACATCTGACATCTGAGTATCCGCGTCCACATGCACGCCGCCCATGATGTAATGCGTGGTGGGCCCGACTTCCATCGGCTCCTTCGTGATATCGATGTCGCCCAGCGCTTTGAACTGGTGATGCATACTCGGCAACTTGCGTTTGATATGTTCCTCTGCGTTGGAGATTTTTGTCCTGATCCAGGAGATATCGAGATAGACACCGTCGTGTGGTGTCCCCCGCCCTTCTTTGATCTCGCGCACGATACAGCGCGCCACGTGATCGCGAGTCAATAACTCCGGCGGGCGCCGTGCGTTCTTGTCGCCCTGAGTATAACGCCAGCCTTCTTCCTCGTTATCAGCCGTCTGTGTTTTGTAATTATCGGGGATGAAGTCGAACATGAAACGCTTGCCGTCGGCGTTCGTTAGAATCCCTCCTTCGCCGCGGACGCCTTCGGTCACGAGCATTCCAGCGACGCTTGGCGGCCAAACCATACCGGTCGGATGGAATTGCACATACTCCATGTCGATCAATGCCGCGCCCGCGTGATACGCCAGCGAATGTCCGTCACCGGTGCAATCCCAACTGTTACTGGTAATCTTATACGCTTTGCCGATCCCACCAGTGGTGAGCACGACCGCCTTAGCGTAGAAGATCTTGAAGTGCCCACGCTGGCGATCGTATCCCAATGCTCCGATGACCCGTGGACCATCTTTCAGCAGCATGATGATGCAGACCTCCATGTACACATCGATTCCCTGATGTATGCCGTGATCTTGCAGCGTCCGAATCATCTCAAGGCCGGTACGATCGCCTACGTGCGCGAGTCGCGGATACTTGTGGCCGCCAAAGTTCCTTTGCAAAATGCGCCCATCCTTTGTGCGATCGAACACTGCGCCCCAGGCCTCGAGCTCACGCACACGCGCGGGCGCTTCCTTCGCGTGCAACTCGGCCATGCGCCAGTTGTTAACGTATTGGCCGCCGCGCATCGTGTCCGCGAAGTGCACCTTCCAGTTGTCGCGATCATCAACATTGGCCAGCGCCGCTGCGATGCCGCCTTCCGCCATCACGGTGTGCGCTTTACCGAGAAGACATTTGCAAACCATGCCGACCGAAACGCCAGCCGCGGAGGCTTCGATCGCCGCGCGCAATCCAGCGCCACCGGAACCGATGATCAATACGTCGTGCTGGAAAGTTTCGTACTCGGGCATGATCAAGTGCGATAAATTGCGCGATCCCCGATGTCGAGGCTGATGACAAGATCACCAGTCAGATAAAAGATGACGCGTAAATCGGATTCCACGTTCACAGAATAGATTGTTCGGCCGAGTTTTGCGGACAGACCATGGATTTTGTGTGTCCACAAGCGCGGATCAAATGGATTATGTTTGAAGATGCGAAAAGCGTCTTGCGCGGATGCTTTCTGACGAGGGGTTAATTTCCTCAAGGCCGTTCGAAACGCAGGCGTAGTCTTAAAGACGTATTTACTTGGCATCGAGCTCGCGGAGCGCTTCATCCAAATCGATCAACTCGCCACGCTCTGCTTCAGCAATGCTTTGACGTAGCGAATCGGGAATATCAGCTTCTGTGAGCTGGCTCAACTTCTCCCAGAGCCAAAGCTGTTCCTGCTTTGGCAGCACCTCAATCTCGTGTAGCAGTTCGCTAGCGCTCATCAGCAAATCTCACAAAATCCGCCAATCTGTCCAGACGCCCATCGCACAGAGTCGCACATAGAGATCGGTAAATCCGACCCAGAACAAACTCAACCACGCCCAAAGCATGTGGCGCCGATTCAAACAACTCACACACGCGTAAGCGCGGTAACAGGACGGCGAATTTGCCATTTGATCGCGAAAACCGCCGACCAGATGTCGCAAAGAGTGGCAGCCGAATGTGTAGCCGCTTAGCAAATACACGTTGATGGCGAGCACGATCGTGCCTACGCCGATGCCGAATGAATTTTTGCCGGTCGCTGGATCGACAAACCAGAGCGCTTTCCAAACGTCATACGCCAGGATCAAAATGAACAAGAGCGCCAGATACAGAAAATAGCGATGCACATTTTGCATGATCAGCGGGAATGAGCGCTCGCCCCAGTAGCTCTTACGCGGCTCGCCCACAGTGCATGCCGGCGGATCGGCCCAGAATGCTTTGTAGTATGCGCCACGATAATAATAACAGGTGAGCCGGAAGCCGCCGGGTGCCCAAAGAATAAAAAGCGCAGGCGAAAATAGAAGCCACTGCGGCCACCAGCCCGGTTTCGGTCCAAACCAACGATGGGGCGAATCTCCAAACAGTTCGGGCGAATAAAACGGCGAAACGTAATTGCCGAAAAAATAATCTTTTCCCTGAAACGCCGCCCACGTGGAATAAACGATGAAAGTCGATAATCCAATAAAGACGAGCAGCGGCTGGATCCACCAAAGATCTGCGCGCATCGTGTCGCCAAACGAACGCCGCGGTAAGGCTGTGGTTCCGTTCATTCGCTGTTCGCTCCTTCGATCGGTAGCTTTGCCTTCTTCCACGCTTCCCAACTGCCCGGAACATTCCACAGCTCATTGAACCCTTGCGGCTTCAAAATGCTTGTGGCGATGCTTGCGCGATACCCGCTTCCGCAATAGACCGCGATTGGTTTATTCCGATCGAGCTCGTTCATTCGGTCACGCAATTCCGGTACGAAGATGTGATGGGCACCGGGAACGTGTCCTTTCTTCCATTCACCTGGCGAACGCACATCGAGAACCTGCAATGAAGACTTCCGCTCATTCAGCTCGTGCACACTCATCTGGCCGATTCGTTCCAGCGGAAATCCCGCGGCATCCCACGCTTTCATCCCGCCGGTCAGATAGCCGGTGAATTTTGTGAAACCGGTGCGCACGCACAGCCGCACGACGTCATCCAGATCATCATCGCTCTCGAGCACGAGGAGAATGGGTTGATTCGGGTCGAGCATCCAACCCGCCCAGATGGAGAGAATCGGTGAACCGCCGATGTTCAACGCGCCGGGGATATGGCCGCCCCCAAATGCCAGCATCATTCGCGTATCGACGAGCACGCCCGCTTTCTTCTCCATCGCCTCCTTGAACGCTTTCGGCGGCAGAGCAGGAACGCGTGGAAGATTGCCGAGAATTTCCGGACCTTGGGCATTCACCCGTTTCATGACCGGGTAATAATGCGGCACCGGCGGCGCGGTTTTGATCGCGAAATCGGTGAAGGTCTTCGCGTCAGCAAATTGTAAAAACTTATTGAATTTCCGCTCGTAACCGATCGTGCTGCTCATGCGCGCGCCAATGTCCGCGCCGCACGGAGAACCGGCACCATGATTCGGATAAATCATCACGTGATCGGGCATTTTGAGATAAAAATCGCGCAGGGTATGAAATTGCTGTTCGGCCAATTGCTTTGTGTGTTTTTCACCGAGCAAATCCGGCCGGCCGGCGGATGAAACAAAAAGCGAATCGCCGGTGAGAATTCCCCATGGTTCGTCAGGATGATCGACATCGGCCAATAGATACGACAGATGCTCGGGCGTGTGACCAGGGGTATGCCGCGCGGTGACCAACACTTCACCGAATTCAAAATGGTCGCCATCTTTCACTTTCTCGCGGTCGAACCCGTATTCGGCGCTGCCTTCGCTGCTGTTATAAATTTTCGCCGATTCAACGCGAGCGCACAATTCGCGCGAGCCACTCACCAAGTCGGCGTGAATATGGGTTTCGAAAATGTGTGTGATGGCGACGCCAGCCTCGCGGGCCATATCGATGTAAACGTCGACGTCCGCTCGCGGATCGAAGATAGCGGCCACACCTTCATCATCGTCGCCCACCAGATAAGAAAGCTCGGCGATACCCTCGGTCTGAATGGTTTTGAAAACGAGCGACATTCTTCACATTTAACCTGAAGCAGCACTGGAGTTCAAACGAGATCGTGTACCACTACGCGCGCGAAGCCAGACTCTCGGGAGCAGAATCACCGCACCTGGACCGTGATCGGCAACAAATGATTTATCATGTAGGTGCCCCGATCTGGATCGTGATGCACTGGCTGGGTTCGACCCAGTGAATCGGTAGCACGCGCCATGAGAATTTGTTTGCCCGCTTGCGACGGTGTCTGCCAATCAAATTGCCAAAGTCGCCACGCGTTTAATATCGATTCCCCAAGCAGCTTAGCCTCGTTCCAAGTCTTACCTCCGTCGGTGCTCAGCTCGACTTTGGTGATTTTTGCGTCGCACGCCCACGCAGCTCCGCGCACACAGACTTTGGTGCTGGCCGGCACGACTTCTCCTTCCGCCGGCCGCGCAATCTCCGCTTTGACCTGCATCTCGGTCAGCGGCGTCAATTCAGCGAGCTGCTCTCCCCTTTGCCAGCGGGCGTCGTCAATCCTCCGCCAGTACGCGTAGTCAATCGTTTGGTAGTATCCACTAAATGGCCGGTCGCTGACGATGATGCGCTGGAGCCACTTGACGGATGCCATCGCATACCAGCCGGGCACGATCGCGCGCACTGGAAAACCGTGCTCTGGCAGAAGGTCGCCGCCATTCATCTTGTAGACCAACAACACATCGCGACACGCTTTCTCCAACGGAATGCTGCGCGCGAACTTTAATTCTCCTGGCGGACTCATCGGGTCTTCGAGCATGCCACTGTCGCTTCCTTCGAGAATTACTTCGCGCGCGTTTGGCTTGGAGATCGCTCGATCGAGCAAGGTCGCGAGTAACACGCCCGTCCACTCCGCGTTGCCGGCTGCACCGAGACCCCACTGCACGCCCTTCACTTTCGGCTCGAGGAAATCTCTGTTGTTCCCTGCACACTCCAAAGTCACCGGAGCCGTCACCGACTTAAGCGTTATCAGTTGTTGGTAATTGATAGCGAATGGTTTTTCCACTTCTCCCTCTACCTGCAACCACCATGCATTGCGATCGATGGCCGGGATGGGAAAATGCGTCCGAACGTAGAACGACTTTGTCGGTGTGAGAAAGTCGTCCACAGCCGAGAAGGGCATTTCCAAATTCAAGGGGCTCTCGCTGCGCACGATTCTTCCATCGCGAAGTCTTGTTTGTTCTTGTGGCATGGGTGTTCTAGTGGCAGCGGCTTAAAGGATCATTGATTCGGCGAGATGAATACATCCTTGCGCGGGAATTTGTCGAATAAGGAAGCAGGCTGATTGAAATTTGTCGCCAGAACGTCCACTGGATTTCCGGCAATCCATGCCGAGAGATCGATCGATTCGTAAATCCCGCTGTTAAACCCTATGAGGATCCGGGTTGGGTTGCTGCCGACGTTTTCGATCGAGTGACCGTAGCCCTGCGGTATGTAGCCGACGTCTCCGGTGTGCAGGAGTTCCGTCCGAAAACGGCCGCCGGAGGCAAACATGGTAACACTGAGATCACCGGCGATTACGTATTGCCATTCGTCTGCGTTGGGATGCCAGTGTAACTCGCGGAGTGCGCCCGGCTCGAGGTCAAGAATAACGCCCGTGACCGTCGTTGAAATTGGAAAGCGCGTCGAGTCAACGCGCCATTCGCGGCCACCTTTAAACACGCCATGCGGCGCCTCGGCAAGCATCCGAAACTTGTGCGTCTGCGGTGGAGCAATGCGGGGTCCCTGCAGATTTTCCGGTATTTGCTCCGGTGGAATCGCGCCGCGCGCAAAGTAAACCTCCTCCTTTGGAAATCCGTCAAATGCTGATTCCTCTAAGCCAAAATTTTTCGCCAGCAGCGATTTGGGCGCGTGGCCGATCCAATCGGTGATACTAAAGGTGCCGAACTCGGAGAAATAACCGTTATCGAAAATTAAAATGAAATGTGTCGGTTCATTCCCGAGACATTCGAGGACATGAGCGTGGCCACGCGGAAAATACCAAATGTCGCCCGGATCAAATTCATTCGTCTCAGTTTGTCCCGCCGGATTGATCACGGTGGTGCGCGCACGACCTATCAGCACAAACGCCCATTCCGCCGCGGTTGCGTGCCAGTGCAACTCGCGCATCACGCCAGGTTCAAGCTGCATCGATACGCCCGCGATTCCTTTCGAGATCGGCAGTTGTTCGACAGTTACTTCTTTGCCAAAACTGTTCGCGAGAACTTTGCCCTTCGATTTCTCCAGTTCGAATTTGAACGTCGGCAACTCTTTTCCGGACAGCAAAGGATCTGGGACATTATTTTGAAAACTGAGATCGCCCATGACTTCATTTTCTTAAAGCGTTTTGCACGCAGCAATCAAGTCAATCCTTCGCAATCGTCTTCGCAGATTCGACGAGTAGCCACCGTAAAACCTATGATTGCGTACCGACCGAAACACCATGAGGCGGACGTTCTTTGCGCCGGGATTTCGGAATTACGTCGAGAACCTTGAAGAAGCCCGCGGTGTACCTTCACTCAATCAGCTTACGCGGACTGAAAAATGATAGCAGGGAAGCATCTAACCCCTATGAAGACTGTCAACGGTAAGTTTTAAGATGGCGGTGGCATAGTGTTGTCAGGTTTTGGGTTGGCAGTGATTTCTGGAACGCTTCCGCTTCCACCGCTCGCTTTCGGTTCTTCAGCGGCTGATACTCCTATCCGCGCATGTCGATGCTTTTGCCGACAGCGCAATGTGACTTATTGCGTCTCGGTGAGCGGAACGGGGCGCGGTGCCAATCTAAAGCGACGGTGCGAGGCCCGAAGGGTTCTCGAACCAGGTTAGATTCCGGACACACGTCACGTTCCAAAGAGTTAAATTGACTTGTTAGGGCTTTAGTCCCAGTTGCTGCGCACTGCAGCGGCCAGTGTGCACACGCCACAGATTGACCGCCAGGTGACGGGCCACAGGGACGATCGCTCTTTTGCGTTGCGCTATTCGCCCACTCCTGCTGGAACGATCCGAGGCTACTTACGTCGTCGCGGGAAGGTTCCTTGCATTTGAGGAGGGAGAGTCGTTCCATGAGAGGTAATGAAGACCCTCGGCAAAATACTCTCGGCAACGTTCGTTTTTTTCCTCTCCACTTCTGCCCGAGCCCAGGTGCCACGTTTAATCGAAGTGCCAATCTTTCCTACGAACTCCGTCGTGACCAATTCCGTGATCACGGCCGATTTCAACGGCGACGGATTGCCCGACATCGCCTCCACAGAACAGCAATACGGAAACGGTCTCGACGTGCTGCTGAATAATGGAGACGGGACTTTCCAGTCGCCGCTCACGTTCGATGCGGGAGCCGGCCCGACCCGTCCGGCGGCTGGGGACTTAGACGGCGACGGTAAACTTGATTTGATAGTCCCTGATTTCGGTCTTGATCTTGGAAGAAGCGATAAGCTGCGCGTTTTCCTCGGCAACGGCAATGGGACATTTCGCCCCGGCCACGTTTATCACGTGGGGAATTTGCCAAACTCCGCGGCCTTGGGTGATTTTAACGGTGACGGAAAATTGGACGTAGTCGTTGCGACCGGGCAACTTTTTCCGTCAGAGGGGAAAGATAACTCGCGAAAAAAAGAGTTGGCGGCGCAATCCGGAACGGTGCAGGTGTTGTTGGGCAATGGCGATGGCACGCTGCAATCTCCCGTTCCGTATCCGACCGCGAAACGTCCAGTTCGGGTCGCCGTCGGGGACCTAAACGGCGACGGCGTTCTCGATCTTGTGGTCGCAACGAGCGCGCGAACCGTAAGTGTCCTCCTAGGCGCGGGGGACGGCACGTTTCAACCCCATCAGGATTATCAGATTGCGAGTAAGGCTAACGATATGATTCTGGCCGATCTTAACAACGACGGTAAAGTTGACGTCGCGGTGGCAGCGAGCACCGACGTCTCGGTGCTCCTGAATAATGGCGATGGCACGCTTGCTCCGGCGGTCACTATGCCGATAGACCAGCCTGCTTCCAACATCGTCGCGGGCGATTTAAATGAGGATGGGAAAATCGATCTGGTGGTGTCGAATGGATTGGCCAGCGTTTACTTCGGCAACGGCGACGGGACCTTTCAGGCGCCCATTCATTATTTGCCGGGGCAAAATGTGGCAGCGGTTGGGCAATTCGACGCCAAACCTGGGCTCGACCTAGTGGTGGACGGCGCATCGTTTACGACCAGAGGATTGGCTTTTCTTTCCAACAGTGGCGATGGGACCTTTTTCGCTCCGCGCGCCTATCCTGCACCGCTCTCAGAGCTGACGATTGTGACAAAAGATTTAAATGGCGATGGCAAATCGGACTTAATCGCGACTGCCGGTCAGCCCAGTAATGTCAACGGTTCCGTTTCGGTTTACTTGAACGACGGCGCCGGAACATTTCCCGACCGTGTCGATTACGGCGTCGGCGAGTATCCCGTCGCGATGGTCCTCGCCGACGTCAATGGCGATGGGAAAGACGATCTGGCGGTGGCGAACAAGCTCGATAAAACGGTGAGCATTCTTTTTGGCAACGGCGATGGGAGTTTTCAAGCAGCGCATAATTATCCGACCAGCACCGCCGCGCCGCAGCTAATTGCCGCGGGAGATTTTAACGGCGATGGCGCGCAAGATTTGGTGACCTCAAATTTTGGCACTGGAACGATCAGTATTCTGCTCAGCGTGAACGGCTCCTTTCCCTCGCACACCGACCTGCCGGTGGCAACAGTCCCCACGACCGTGATCGCCGAGGACTTCAACGGCGATGGGAAAGCCGATCTCGCGGTGAGCTACACCAACTCCAGCCAGGAGATCAATTCGGGGATCGTCAGCGTTTTTATTAGCAACGGCGATGGGACCTTTCAACCCCGCGTCGACTACCCTCTCGATCCCGCGTTCGATCTGGTCCTTCTCACCTCGGGTGATGTGAACGGCGACGGGAAAAAGGATTTGCTCGCCGTGCGCAGTGTTGGCCCGACGGCGCTGCTGCTCGGAAACGGCGATGGGACCTTCCAATCTCCCATCAACAGCCCCAGTGCCCAGATTTATCCCTACCCGTTTTCTGCGGGCATCCAGTTGGCCGATATCGACGGCGACGGAGTACTGGACCTGGTGCTGGTGCAGGGGGTCTCGGTTTCGTTCGGCAACGGCGACGGCACCTTCCAAACTCCGCAATATTTTGCTTCCTTTGGTACCCTTGGCCTCCTCAATGCGGTGGCCACGGCCGATTTCAATGGAGATGGAGCGTTAGACGTGGCAGTGGGCGAGGGAAACATCTCTATTCTTTCAAACACTGGCGGTAGTCATTTGAATCTCACTTCTTCGAAAAATCCGTCGCACGTCGGGGACAGAGTCACCTTCGCAAGCGAGGTGCTGCCGACATTTGCCGTCGGCACGCCTACGGGCACAGTGACTTTCCTTGATGGCATCCAATCATTGGGCACCGCCACCCTCATCGCCGGCAAAGCCGGGCTGACGGTCTCCACCCTGAGCGCGGGGAAGCACTTTATTCAATCGCATTACAACGGGGACGCGACGTTCGTGCCCAACCAGTCAAAAACTAAAAAGCAGATCGTTGATCCGTGACATTCACTGCGAGGCCGTGCTGCGACGCATCGCTGCACTCGCTGCAGGTCGTCTTTGTCTTGTTAGATCATGAAGCGTCTTAGTCATTGCGTTGTCTTTTTGACAATTCTGCGTTCAGCCTATCCTGCGCCCCGCCCTGTCCGTCGACGGAGGCTGAGCAGAAGCGATTCCCGATGGAGTTTCGCCAGAATGATGGCAGGTCGCTCAAACACTTGGGAGCCTTCCCGTGGCTACCATTAGCCCTTGTCTCACGAACGACACCGCGACAAAGACACTCCCCTCGATCGACTTCCTTATTGCGGAGATCTACCGTGCAGTTTAACGCGGCATGATGCCCAGCGCCTTTTCGATGGCAGCCGGGTCATAAACTTTGCCACCCTTGATCACCGTCGTGATCTTAGTGATGTCGTGAATATTCTTCGACGGATCACCATCAATGAGCACCATGTCGGCTAGTTTTCCGGCTGCGATCACACCTCGATCTTTGTTGACGCCCATGACCAGGGCCGGAGTTAATGTCGCCATTCGCAGGACCTCAGCCGCTGGAATACCAGCTCGCACGTAGAGCTCGAGTTCATGATGAAGCATGTACCCGGCTAGACTGTCGGTTCCTGGAATGATTGTTACCCCGGCGTCATAAAGCGCCTTTAACAAGCGCAGCATCGCCGGGAACGCTTCATGATAAGCGGCCTCTTTGTCCTTTGGAACTTCAAGCGCGCCGCTCAAAAGCTGGCGGCGAATCTGTGGCGGAAAACTCTGTGCGACATCCTCAAGGCCAGGCGTGATTATGGTCGGATCACCGCAAAACAATCCTTCAAAAGCGCCCATGGTCGGATCAAGCACGGTATGATGTTGTTTCAGGAACGCGATGAACTCGCGCACTTCAGGTTTGTCCGGCGTAAACTCGCGCGCGTGCTCGGCGACTTTGATGAACCGGTCGCGGTTGCGCGTTTCCTTGACCTCCGGAAAGAGGAAATTCAGTTCGATAAAATTGATGTGCTGGATTTCATCCGCGCCGCCTTCAACGAATTGTCGCGCTGACATGAACGCCGGCACGTGACCGCTCACGCGCAGTCCGCGCGCGTGGGCACGATCGGCAATGACTGGAACCAGCTCGGGTTTAACGGAGGAATAAATCTTAATCTGCGCGTAGCCATGGTCCGCATACCAATCGACGTCCTGAATCGCCTGCTCGGCCGTATCGACGCGCATTTTGGTCGGCCCGGCAAACTCTCCCGTGCCGTCGATAATGCCTGCCTTTAACACGCGCGGCCCCAGTTCGGTGCCATTGTCAAAGCGCGCTACGCGTTTGAGGAAGGTATCCGTGTCGTTAGCCATGTCACGCGCGCTCGTCACGCCGGTAGCGAGATCGAGCGGGCCATCGATATCACTGAAATGCTGGTGGCAATCCCATAGTCCGGGCATCAAAAAGCGATCATGCGCATCGATCACCTCGGCATCGGCTGATGCCTTCATCGCGGCATCGGCTGCCACACGCACGATGCGATCGCCGCGCACGAGGACGCTCATTCCTGGTGTGAGACTAAGATCGCGCGGGTCAAACAGGCGCGCGTTGCGGATCACGAGATCCCCTTTCGGGACCTGGGCAAGCGCTTGCGCGATACGTCCCGACCACACGTCGTCAGCCGCTTGTTGCGCTTCCCGCAACTGCGGTATCGCATTTTGGTATGGAGCCTGGATGACTGAGAACCAGCTCGACACACTCGCCGCCGTATTTCCGTCGTGGTCGAGCCAGATCGTCTGTGGAGTGAAGCCAAGGCCAGTAATGCGATATTGACCAAGTTCGGTTTTGCCGACCTTGAGTTTACCCGACTCTTCGATACTCGCTTCACCTGCGGGTAGTAGCGGCAGTCTGTGGCCAGGCGCTTTGAGTAGAGCACGCGCCAGCACACCAAAAAATTCGGGAGGCGGATTTGCCGGGACATAAAAGGCTTCGCCCGTGATTGTCAGTTTTCCCTGTTCCGAGCGATTCTTCCAAGTCGCCGTTCCATCCTTGATTTGGAATCGTTCTCCGACTGGCGCTTTCATGTAATCGTTGCCGTGGCTTTCGTATGCTGTTGGCACTCCGGAAGGGTCGAGTTTCCAAGTTGCTGTGATGTGATCGCCGCGGCCACGGTCGTTATAGGAATATTCGACCTGTGTAACGCCTGCTTTGTCGGTCTGCACTGTCTGCGTGCCAGCAGCGTTGCCTTGGATCAGAATCGTCTGGTTATGTTGCTCTGCCGAAACCTGAGTGATCGCTGCGAGCGCGATCGTCAATTGAATGAAGAAACGCATGCTTACCTCTTAGGATGCGCTGCGCATCACAATTCGATTCAAACTTGCGAATGAAGGGACATGATATATCGCCAACCACACAGACGATTTATGCCCTGCCACGCTTACGAGAACGCTAGTACAATCCCAGCGCTTCCACTGTCGCTTCGTCAATTGCTCCAGTAATCGATAATCCGTAATCGCGCTGGAAGTTCGCCAGGGCCGCTCGCGTGTCAACGCCCAGCGAGCCCGTTATATTTCCATAATAATATCCTGCATCTTGCAAGGCGGTCTGTACGTTCGCGATTACCTCGTCTGGGAGCAGATTGCCGTAGGTGTAGACCGGCCCATCGTAATCGTAATAGCTGTTAACCGGATCGTAGCCATAAGCTGGATACCAGTAACTTCCGTCCAGAAAATAGTATCCCGTGGTAACGAAAACGATCGTGTCACAATGGTCGTGCCACCAGTTTCGGTCGTGCCACTCGTGCCAGTGACGACGGAACGCTTCGTCAAAGCTGATATTGTCCTTTTTGTGGTGTGATTTCTTGGCGTGCGTGTCTTTCAACGATTCGCGCGTTTCAAGCTGAGGTGCCGTTGCGGGGTCATGAGTTGTAACGTGCTGTTGCGGATCTATCGTCGCGAGCGTTTGATTCTGAGTCGCGATTCCACGGCGTTCATGCATCGCGGATAACGTGCGCAATTCGGTTTCACGCGTCGCTGGATCCAGTGTGATCGGTTCTCCGACTCCCAAGGCGCGACGTTCACGAATCGCTGCCAGGGTGCGCAATTCCGTTTGGCGTGTCGCCGGGTCAACTATAATCGTTTCTTGTCCTGACCCGCCCCGCCGCGCCATTACAGATGCAACGGTGGGATTCAAAGGCCGACCGACTGGAGAATAATTTGGCAGATTCGTTGGTGGTTGGGCAACGGTACGTGGCACATACGGGCTGAATCTTTGGGGGCTGAATCCCGTTGGCCGAGTAACGATGTGCGGCGCTGCCGGTGCGCTTGCAACCGGTCTCCGCGCGACTGCCGGCACGCTGCGGCTGGTCATCACGCGTGGAGAAGCATTTTGCATGGTTCCGTTGATTACTTGTCCAGAGGCACTATGGACGCCTGGCATGACCACTGCGATCAAGAAGAGCACCGAGAATTCGATTTGTTTCATAAACCACTCCGCCAATTAAACATCACGAATATTTCTTGGTTGCAAGCTTTCGCTGAAAACGTTGCGTGAGGCAAACGAATCTCCGCACACCGGTGAGGTTTCAATCCACAATTTGAAATCTGCACTCTGAAATCTTTTGCCGGGTCTTAGCTCAGTTGGTAGAGCGCCTCTCTACTTCGGCGAGCCAAACGCAGCCAGCAATGCAATCGGTTACGCTAAGCATCGCATTCGTTCACATAATGGAGTGATTCGTGTTTGCGATGATGCGTGCAACATGATCGAGAGGCACGAATCGCATCGCCGATTGCGTTTGAAATTTTTCGAGAACTTCGCTTCGCAGTTTCCGTAGAAAAGGGATTGAGGGAAAAGGATACCAGGAAGCGGCGCGACCTATAGCCCGATAAGTTTCGGCCTCTTCAGCCATATGAAATCCGCTTTATTTGCCGCAATTTTTGCGATCACCGGAGGAGTTGCTATTTTGCTCGCCGTTCCTGCCGAAGAAAAAGCTCCGGTTTTTAAAATCCAGCTGCCTAAGTCGTTTCCGGACTATGGGGAGCCGGTGGTACCTCAAATAGAGGAGGTGCCACCTCAAGAGACGCTATTTCCTGAACCTTTGGACCATTATTCAGTCGCTCAGGCGAAGACTGAAAAACCTGCGCCGCGGCGCCACATGCATGTCGTCCGCCCGCGACCAAACTTCTTCCAAAAATTAGTTACTGGGTTCATCAAACTCCAAAAACATCAGGCGCCGAAATCATTTTGTAAACGGTCCCATAAACCTCACGGCGCGGCTGAGTAGAAAAACGGCTCTCCGCGTACAGGCAAATCGGCTACGCCAAGTTTTTAAACTGTTCACATGACGCCGTGATCCGCGTTTAGGATGATGCTGGCGACATGATGGAAACGCACGAGCACAACGTCTTGTTCACGAGAATCACAATTTCGTCACAAGAACGTCACTTTGTGTCAGCCTGAATTTTAGCGCACTGCAGCCGTATGAGAAACCTTTCATGTTCCAGGCGCGTCGAGAGATCGTTCGCCCGTTGGAATCAATTGCTAAGACACTGCCCCAACTTCGGGCGCTACTCACAGCTCCTTCGCGCAAACTAATCAAGCTGCCGCAAAGACAATAAACCGCGGCTTCCTTGAGAATGTCAGCGATGATCTCCCATTACTTCATGCGCCGCGCTTCTCACTATTCTGGAAGGTTTACGGTGCGGAGTTGCTCTCTCGCGGCTATGGACGAGGCGCAGGAGTGGGGCGAAGCCTCGGTGATGGCGTAGACCTTGGTGTAGGTGTGGGTTTCGGGGTGGTCGTTGCACTCGGAGTTGGTGTCAGGGTTGGCGTAGGCGTCGCCGAAGGTGTGGCTGTGGCCGTCGCTGTCGGGGTAGCAGTAGCTGTTGCAGTTGGCGTGGTCGTGGCGGTCGCGCTGGGAGTAAATGTAGGGCTCGGAGTAGGACTAAATGTGGGTGTGGGAGTCGGAGTAAACGTAGCCGTTGGAGTTGGAGTTGGTGATGACACACCACCATTTGTCGTCCGAAGCATAATACGGCTTTCCCCGACTACGATACCTGTCAATGCATCACTAACGAAAGAGACATCGTTGAGATTTGCGGAGGTTCCGCTCGTTTGATCGGTCCAGGTGGCTCCCGAATCTGTCGTGTGCAGAATTCTGCCGCCAGAACCAACCGCAAATCCACTGGCAGTTGTTGGGAAAGCAACACCTTCTAACGCTTGATCGTAGAATATCGTCGACCAATTCAATCCGCCATCTGTTGTTCTCGCGACAGCACCACGCCCATCGAAAACGGTTCCTGAGATAAGACCGGTGTTTTGATCGAAGAAGAAGACGTCATTACAGCCGCCTTCGTTTCCGTCGAAATAGAAATTCTGAAAAGTCCAACTGACTCCCCCGTCAGTTGTGTTGCCAACCAAAGATTGGAAGATGGAATTTTGTCCGGCAACAAACCCGGTGGTTGCGCTCAGCATCTGAGCGCCCAGAAAGCCACCGCCGAAAAATCCACGCTGAGTGATCCGCCACGAAGCTCCCGAATCGGTTGAGTAAAGATTGGTTTGCGAATCGCCGCCGCAAATTCCGTTTATCCCGTTAAAGGAGACGGATCTAAGGACATCGTGCACGCCGCTGGCGACGCTTTGCCATCCAGTTCCTCCGTCGGTGGTGCGAAGAATCAGTCCCTGTCGCCAACAGCAACTCCCTGGTCGGAATCAAAGAAGTAAACATCCTGCAAAGCTCTTGTTGTTCCCGATGAAAGTGGCACCCATGTCGCCCCGAGATCTGTGGTCTTCAGAATTGTGCCCCTGTCTCCCACGACGAAGCCTATCCCCGAATCAAGGAGATAAGCGCGATTCAGATTGTTCGTCGTCACTGAATCAACTGCGAACCACTGTCCAAATACGTTGAAGTTTGGAAAAAAAATAAGGAGAGATGCAAGACAGAGTCGCTCAAGACCAGACATTAGTTACCTCCATTTTGGTTTTCCGCGCAGATCAACCGTCGGCAGTTCACGCTGAGGATTCTGTCTTTTTTGCTCTCCACACCGCAACGGCAAAATGATACAAACGTGGCGCGATCGATACGCCCGACGTTCACTGCTGCGATTGCTTTTCCTTTGCCGCACGGCTGCCCGGTCGGAGCAGTGGCCGGTCACCGTCGTTTCGCCGTGCCAATACGTAGACGCTCACGCAAGGTCCGATGGACCATAAAAGACGATCCTGCAACTCCGCCGTCGTTTGCGAGCGCGATCAAGCCGTCGCGCTCTCGGACATTTCCGGTTGGGCGGGAGATAGATCTTCAACTGCCTGGCAATCAGAGCGTACCGGAACGGACAACAACTCGTACGCATTGACGGGCCCGTGGTTGCAATCCGCATTTCGAAACCTAAAATGAGAGCCTCGGCCGGGGTCTTAGCTCAGTTGGTAGAGCGCCTCAATGGCATTGAGGAGGTCACGGGTTCGAATCCCGTAGGCTCCACTTTCTTTTTGCTAGGCAAAAGCAATCAGCTCGCCATTTTTATGACGGATTTGTAACAATCAAAATAGCACAAGATTTTCCTTGTGAGCGTCCGCGTAAGCGGTTATGACCCGCACCATGAAAACACCCCCCAACATTGAGCCGTTCCTTCTGGATGGAATCCCCCTGAACGGCATCGATCAAAAACGGATGCGTCGCCTGCGAAAATCATCAGATCGAACAGGCCTGCCGATTCCGGACCTGATCAGTGAAGGCATCGACTTACTCATGGCGGCCGACAAGGCACGCCGGGAATTGCCAGGCAAGATCGTGAAGTTCCCGCGATCGCGGTGATTTCCCATGCTTGGTAATTTGTTTTCGACCTAGCAAAGCGTCTTTTCTTATACGGGTTCGACATCCCGCAGGCACCGCTTTCTTTTTGCGCACCGCGCAGCAGCGCCCCGTTGAATCGAGAATCGTACGGCGCCTCACGCAGGTAACAAGCACGTAACTTTTCCCGACCGGCACGGGATGCGAGTCGCTGCGATTCTACGGGCATGAAAGCAATAAGTAATCCTACAGCAAATGGCTCTAGCAGGAGCGAGAGTGCCCCTCTAGAGGATAACTCGGAGAAGAGAATTCAACCCCGGAAACGGTACATCAGCCGTCGTTCGTTTCTGGGTAAAACAATCGCCCTGGGAGCAGGAACAGTCGGCGCAGGACTGTTGAGCAGCATCCGAACCGCAGAAGCAAGTGGCGGTCTTTCACGGGGAGACGCGGCACTGCTTCAGGTTCCCAGCGGCGCTGGAACTACTCGAGGCCGACTTTTGGATTCAATACAACGAACTCGGCGGCATCCAAGACCCGGAAGTCCCCGGCGGAACTGGCAACCCAGACTATACTGAGGCCGTCGCGGTGCTGGACGAAGAGATGGATCAGCTACATCCACGATAACACCGACGATGAAATTACTCACCACAGGTTCCTCAACGCGTACCTGGTCTCCAAGGGAGCGGCTCCTGCAAATCTCGATCCCTTCCGCACTCTAATGGGCAGCACTGCGACGGGAGTTAATACCAATCTGATCGGACGTCGGCTCACTAACCTGACCCAACTTACCGATCGATACCAGTTGGTGGACGCGCTACCGCGACGACAGGCATAACCCGGATCTCGATCCAAACTTTGTCTTCAAGCAGGCCGTCCCGACCTTGGGTGTAAACCAGCACACGGCCATTCCTCGCACCGACGCCGATACAAGCGATCCCAATTTCCTGCAGGCGATCGCGAACACGGCGGGTTTCCACTTTCCAACCATTGAACAAGGTGGTAACAGCCTTTACCCGTCGCTAGCGCAAAGGGCCACCGATGTGGAAGTGCTGCGTATCCTCATGAGCATCGGCCCGACGGAGACCATGCACTTTCAAACCTGGTCGGACAAAGCGGGTAATGCGCCTCCTCTGACTGCCGTTGATCCGGTGACCGGAGTGTCGGTGACATTTCCTGATCTGGACGTGGACAACGAGAAATTCAAAAAGAACTTGATCATGCCCGAGCCATGTCCGTTCCTGGATCGGAGCCTTCCCATTGTTTCGATCATTCGACCAACGAACACGGAAGGCGCCGCCATGGGTGCGCTCACATTCCTTACCGACATGGGGCTTTTCATTGGCCAATCCCAGGCGTTTTTTGCGTACCTGACCCAACTCGCACAAGACGCAGACCGCGCGAGGCGCGGGCAAGTTTAAGTAGGGCGAGCGCCACATCAGCTATAGAACCAAAATCCGCGAGCGGTCGCACGCGAAATGCGACCGCTCGGCGGTTAATGGGCTTTGGCGAAGGGATGTGGCATCCTGCGATTTTTCCTCTTTCGCCAGGATGGTTTTCGAGGAAGGATGCTGCGTTTGGTAGAAGCCGTGCAACATTGAGAGATTGCGCGGTTTTAATCCGCTCATGCATAAGACCAATTCCATTGTCATGCACGCGCCGAAGACGGCGATCTTCGAAACCGCTGCAGACTTGGAGCTGTGGCCGAAAATTCTCCCACATTATCGCTACATTCGATTTCTAGAGCGTGGACCTGATCGCAACATCGTGGTCATGGCCGCGCGGCGCTCCGGCATTCCGATCTCGTGGACGTCCGAACAAATAATCGACCGCGAACGGCTCGAAATCCGTTTCTTTCATCTGAAGGCTTGGACGAAAGGGATGCACGTGGTTTGGTCGTTTTCTGATGCATCTGACGGTGTGTGCGTGACGATCTCCCATGATCTCCGGTTTCGTATTCCTGCCTTATCGCCGATTGCGGATCCGATCATCGGCGACTTTTTCACCCACAATATCGCCAACAAAACCTTGTGCTGTATGAAAGCGTACCTGGAAGCAAGGGCAGATAAGGTCACGGCATGAGCACACCCACGCTAACGGATGCGGCGCGGCGGACCCGACGACGCGCGGTCATCACCGGTATTGGTCCAATCACATGCATTGGCACCGGTGTTGAGAATTTCTGGAATGGAATCCTGGCGGAAAAAAGTGGCATCGACCGCATCACGAGTTTCGACCCGAGCGTATTCCATGTGCGTTGCGCGGGAGAGATTCGAGATTGGGACCCGGAAGAATATTTTTCACCGCATCGACTGAAGCGGCTGGATCGGTACGCGCAATTCGCGGTCGTATCTGCAAAGCTCGCGTTGCATGACGCACGTATCGATCATTCCCGCGAGAATCCGCAGGATCGAGCGGGCGTCAGCTTTGGCACGGCGCTGGGTGGCGTGTGCAAAGCCGAAGAACAATACATCCGGTACTGAAAAAGGGCGCTCGCGGGGTTCAACCCACTCTTGCCGTCCAGGTATTCGGTGGTTCAGCCCATTCGAATGTTGCAATCGAATTCGGGTTTCGCGGTGTGGGCACCACAAATTCAAACAGTTGCGCCAGCGGCACGGTTTCAGTCGGCGAAGCGCTGCGGTACATTCGGGATGATTTTGTGGACGTAGTGGTTGCGGGCGGAGCGGAAGCGCCGCTCACCGCTATTACGGTAGGCGCGTTCGACATTATCAAAACGATGAGCCGATGGGCTGGCGATCCGGCTTTGGCTTGTCGTCCGTTCGATGCGTTGCGCGATGGATTTGTCATGGGCGAAGGTGGCGCTTCGCTCATCGTCGAGGAACTTGAACATGCGCGGGCGCGCGGTGCGCACATGTACGCGGAAGTCCTCGGTTACAGCCTGAACAACGACGCTTTTCACATGACTACACCGCTGCCAAGCGGCGAATCATCCATTCGCGCGATGCGCGAAGCGCTCGCCGACGCGGAACTCGCGCCCGAGCAGATCGATTACATCAACGCGCACGCCAGTTCGACCCAACTCAACGACAGTGCGGAAACGGCGTCGATCAAACAAACCTTCGGCGACCACGCGCAACGGATTCCTGTGAGCGGCACTAAAGCTTATTATGCGCATCCGCTTGGCGCCACCGGTGCGATTGAAGCGGCGCTTTGCGCGCTCGCCTTAGACCGGCAATGGATCCCGCCGACGATTAATTATGGAAATCCTGACCCAGCGTGCGATCTTGACGTTGTGCCGAACCATGGGCGCCCTTCAAATTTAAAATACGTAATGAGCAATTCATTCGGCTTCGGCGGGATCAATGCTTGTCTGGTGCTCGGCCGCGTCTGCGATTGAATCCGGTTCACTTGGCGCCATTCCGAGGCAAGTCGAAGAGTCCCGTGGCGAGCCCTTTCACCTAAATTCTCGGGATCCCTGGACTCCGCTTCGTTCCGCTTAGGACGACACTTGGTGGAGTCATTCGAGCAAATCCGGACGATTTCCGCGCGTCCGCTTCAGCGCCTGTTCTTTGCGCCACTTTGCGATCTCGGCATGATTTCCTGAAAGTAAAACCTCCGGAACCTTCCAGCCGCAGAACTCGGCTGGTCGCGTGTACTGCGGCGCCTCCAATAGCCCATCGCTGAAGCTATCATCGGTGGCCGATTGCTCATGGCCCAGCGCTCCGGGAAGCAAACGAACGATTGCATCGACAACAACAACTGCGGCGATCGCGCCGTTGGTAAGCACATAATCGCCAATCGAAATCTCAAGATCGACCAGATGGTCGATCACGCGGTGATCGACTCCTTCGTAATGTCCGGAAATAATGATTAGATACGGTTGCTGCGAAAGCTGTTTCGCCAGTTCTTGATCGAGACGCCGGCCTGCAGGTGACATGAGGAGGATTTTTGATTTCCGATTTTTGATTTTTGATTTCAGATCTTCTACCGCTGCAAAAATCGGCTCCGGTTTCATTACCATCCCCTGCCCTCCGCCAAAAGGCGCGTCATCGACGACATGGTGCCTGTCTGTTGTCCAATCGCGCAGGTTGTGAATGTGCAGCTCAAGAACGCCATTCTCCTGTGCGCGCTTCATCATGCTTTCGCTTAAAGGAGCGCGGCAGATTTCAGGAAACAACGTGACGATTTCGATTCTCATTGAAAGAAAACGTCGAACGCCCAACGCTCAACGTCCAACGCCAACTTCACGCGTTTCTGCGAAACACCGCGGCGTCTGACACAGATGCCCTAAAGTCACTCCACAATTTCGAGCACGGCGCGCTGGCCGTGGCGCGCGGCAGAACTGGCCAGTACGGCGCGAATCGCATGAATGGTCTGCCCTGATCTGCCGATCACCCGGCCCACATCTCCGCGTCGAAGCTGCAATTTAAAGGTGACTGTTCTGCCGCTGGGAATTTCCGTGAGCACCATGTCATCAGGAAATTCGATCAGTTGTCGAACGACGAACTCGAGGAATTCTCGCATGCATTAGAAACTAACCACGAATAAACGCGAATAAACACGAATTTAACTGTCGCGGACTAGCTTCAGGTGGAAGCGAAAATGCGCCGAGGACAACGCGCCCCACGGCCCGCAGAGCTGAGGGTTAGCTCGATGTGTCTTCCGATGGCGACGTAGATTTTTCGGTTGATTGGGAACTCGGTTGCGCGGATTCCGATGCCGGTTCCGCCGCAACCATCTTCTTTTGCTTCTTCATCAAGCTGCGCACGGTGTCGGAGGGTTGCGCGCCCTTACTGATCCAGTATTCGGCGCGCTCCACATCGAACGAACTGTTCTGACCGGTTCGTTTCGGATCGTACCGTACCGATGATCTCGATAAATTTCCCGTCGCGCGGACTACGGCTGTCGGCCACGATTATTCGGTAGTACGGCCGGTTCTTCGCGCCTTCTCTGCGTAATCTAATTGAAACTGCCATGGCTTTTAAAAGGGTGAAAGGTTATGTAGTTACAAAGTTAAATGGGCCAAGAAAGTCAAGACGAAGCAACACAACTCTTAACGATGTAACTGTTGTAACCCTTTTAACATTTTCTTCATCTTGCCCGTGCTCTTCATCATCTTGCGCATCTGATCAAAGCGCCGCAGCAAATCGTTTACCTCCGTGACGGTGGAACCGCTGCCGCGCGCGATGCGTTGACGCCGTCGTGCATTCAAAATGTCGGGACGTGTGCGCTCTTCCTTTGTCATCGAAAGCACGATCGCTTCCGTGCGCTTCAGCTGTTTCTCGTCAATCGAGAGGCCTTGGACATTACTCATACCGGGCAACATGCCAAGCATATTCTCCAGAGGGCCCATCCGGCGGATCATCTTGAACTGCGCCAGGAAGTCATTGAAATCGAACGAAGCGGTGCGCAATTTGCGCTCCAGCCGGGCGGCATCTTCGACTCCGACCGCTTCGGCAGCTTTTTCGACAAGGCTTACGATATCGCCCATTCCAAGGATTCGTCCCGCGAGCCGCTCCGGAATGAAGAGCTCAAACTGGTCGAGCTTTTCACCGGTGCCTGCGAATTTGATTGGACGATGGGTAATTTCGCGCATCGACAAAGCCGCGCCACCGCGGGCGTCGCCATCGAGCTTCGTTAGAATGATTCCTGTAATCGACAGTGCAGCGTCAAAACGGCTTGCCACGCTGACCGCCTGCTGCCCGGTTGCAGCATCCACAACGAGCAAAATCTCCTGCGGCTGGAGAAATTCTTTCAGCTCTTTGAGCTCATGCATCAACGCCTCATCGATTTCTTGTCGCCCCGCCGTATCGAAAATCTGTACACTCGCGGCCTCGTTCGTTTGAGCCGAATCAAGAGCCGCAGCGGCGACACGTTGGACATTTCTCTCACCCAAGTCAGGGACATGAACCGGGACGTCGATTTGTTTTGCAAGAGCTGCGAGCTGTTCAATAGCCGCGGGCCGTTGCAAGTCGCACGCGACGAGCATCGGTGTTCGATCTTGTCTCTTTAATAGCAGTGCCAGCTTGGCAGCCGACGTTGTTTTTCCGGAGCCGTTCAGGCCGACAACCAAAATCCGCGTCTTATCTTCGAGACGAAGGGGCTCCGCGTCCCCTCCGAGTAGCGCGGTCAATTCGTCGTGAAAGATTTTTACGATTTGCTGACCCGGCGTAATGCTGCGAAGCACAGCCTCGCCAAGCGCTTTCTCTTTTATGCGGGCAATAAACTTTCTGGCAACCTGAAAATCGACGTCGGCTTCAAGCAGTGCCATGCGCACGTGGCGCAATGCAGCGTCGATGTTCGATTCGCTGATAATCCCGTGCCCACGAAGTTCCTTGAATATCTCCTGAAGTTTGTCGCTAAGCTGTGGAAACATGAGGGATTACGAGGTCGGTGGTTTCCGAAGACGATCTCACAGTTGTCGTTATCGACGTGTTGAGCACAACACGCTCCACCATTTCATCATGCGCCTATCTTTTCGCCGCAGGGGCAGGCGATGCCGCACCTGCTGTGTCAGTTTCTTCGATTCCGAAGGTCCAATGTGTTTCGACCTTCTTACCCGCGGATTTCGCGCTCACAATAACCGTGCACGACTTGTCGCGTAGTTTTTGCGGGACTTGATAGGACACTGTTCCGGTTTTGGCATCGTAGTTAGCCGGAACAAGCCCAAGTCCGCTCACCCGCATTTGCACTGTGCCGGGTTCGATCTGCCCTACGCTGCTGAGGTTCGCTTTGATAAGCGGCAATGCGCTGCGGACTGTCTCGCCGTCTGCCGGCTGTGCGGTCAAATCTTTCGGTCCGACTTCGGCGACGGCTGTCCCGCCTCCGGTGGACGTCCCGATCATATTCACCGCGTCTGCAAAAACTTTCGGTTTGTTCGCTTCGATGGCGTAGCGGCCGAGCGCATCCATCGGAGACGTGAAAGTGATTGGCTGACCATAGACCGTAAACATCGCTTCGTAACCGGCATTTCGCGCAAGTTCTTTCACATGCTCGTTGTAATTTCCGAACGGCACAGCAAAACAATTCACCTTAATGCCGAGCCGCTGCTCAAGCAGGTCCTTGCAACCGACAACTTCGTTTTGAACCCATTTTTCATAGTCGGCGCCGGTCAGTTTCTTCCTGGTTCGTTTGCCGCCGGGCTCAATGACCGTGATGGGGTGCCCTTCGCGTAAATCCTGGTGTGTCGCCGAGTGCGCTTCAATATCCACGCCGTTGTCGCGCATATCGGCGAGTTGTTCCCACGTAATCGCTTCTCCGCCGCCTAATGAACCGCCGCGCACGCCTTCCGTGTAAATGAACAGCGTGAGTGGATAGCCGAATTTTTTCAGGATCGGCCATGCCACTTCATATTGGGTTTTCCAGCCGTCATCGAACGTGATCACGGCGCAGCGCGGCGGTATGTTCTTTTCGCCACGCTTCCAGGCAAGCAAATCCTGCATCGAAATAACCGTGATCCCCTTATCCTTCAGTTCCTTCATCTGCGCCTCAAACGCAGCAGGCGTAATCTCAGTGCCCGGATAGCGAACCTTGTCGACGAGCCGGTGATAACAAAAGATAAGAACCTGCGCGGTTTGATCGATTACCGGCTTGGTGATCTTGGGAGGCGCCGCTGCAACGGGAGCAGCGCCTTCGGTCGTCGCCGCAGGCGATACGGCAACTTTCGGCTTCTCGGCAACGGTTTCCTGTTTTTTGCACATCGAAAAGTTCAGTGCCACCAGTAATGGAAGGATTGCGAATCGGATCATCATAGGAGTGCTCAGGGATTAAGCGCAGTGGCGCAAAACACAACTGCATTTTATATGCAATATCGAAAACATGCGAATCGTTGACACAAATCGCTTTTGCTTGTTTCGAGTCTGAGAGAAATTTTTGCCAGAAGGCCTGTTTTTGCTATTAGATCAGAATGCCGCGTCTGCTCAGTAGCTTCATCACACTTGCATTTATTGCTTCGTTCGCCGGGTGTAGCACGGTTCACACTTCCTCCGTTAAGAACACGAGCAAAACGTTTAATACGGTGGTGGTAGATGCCGGCCACGGTGGGAAGGACAGCGGCGCGTATCGTCGCTACGGCCCGCCGGAAAAGGTGGTCGCGCTTGACGTAGCCCAGCGTCTCGAGCACAAACTGCGTGAGTCGCAATTGAAGACCGTCATGACTCGAGATTCCGATGTGTTCATTCCTCTTAATGACCGCGTATCTGAGGAGAATGCGCAGAAGAATGCAATTTTTGTCAGCATACATTTCAACGACTCGCGCCGACGGAAGACACGCGGGTTCGAGACATACTATCATTCCGGCGCATCGGTGGATCTGGCTAGCCGAATCCAGCAAAAACTGATGACCATCCCGAATTCCGCAAATGGCGGAATTCACACCGCAAATTTTCGCGTGCTCCGGTTTGCCAACTGTCCGGCGGTGCTGGTGGAATGCGGCTATCTAAGCAATCGCTCTGAAGGCAACCAGGCGCGTGACTCGGAATATCGCGAATTACTCGCCGATAGAATTGCCGAAGCAATCGTCGAAGCGCGTTACGGGCCCGGAGCATATCGCACTCCGCCTCAACTCGCTGCACAATTGCGACCGCAGGCGGAGTCAATCGGCAACGGCGCCGGCCTCGCGCCGGCCGGCTCACGTTAAACTTCGGGATCTAAAATTGCTTTCCGCGTTTTTCCGGCCCGATCGCGGCAAGCAGAATCAAGACTAAAAAAATCACCAGCGCGAACAGGCCGAGCGCTTTTGCGTAGTCCGGATGGCCAACTGAATCGCGGAAGTGATTTGCTAGCTGGGCCTCCACGACAGCTGTATTTGCCGCGAACAAATTTCCCAGTTGATAGGCAAACCCCGGAAAGGTTCCACGCACGGCGTCCGGCGACAGCTCGTTAAGATGCACCGGCACGATCCCCCACGCGCCTTGCACCATGAATTGCATGGCAAATCCGCCGATCACAAGAAGACCGTATCCCGGCGAAAAGACCCAAAAGGGAATCAGCAGGATGCCCAGCACAGCGCACAGAATGATTGAGCGACGCCGGCCCCATTTTTGCGAGAGATGGCCGACTATCGTTCCGCCACAGATGGCGCCGACCGCGTAAATGATTCCGGTCGCCGCCTTTTGCGTTACGCCGTAGTGACGCTGTTCACCGAGAAATGTTTGATACATGTCCTGGGTGCCGTGCGACATGGCGTTAAACGCCGTCATCAACAACATGACATAAAGAAACAACGCCCAGTGGCGTTTGAGTACGATCAGGAGCCGTCTCCAAAAATCACCCATGGCGTGCTGCTGGCGCAACCAGACTCGGGGATTCAGGCACGTGCGCCCGAATGTAAAGAACGAGAATAGCCGGCAGGGCGCCTGCGATGAAGAGACCCCGCCAGCCGAAGAACGGAAATACGAGCCAATACACAACCGCCGCCAGCAGATAACCGAACGCATAACCCTGTTGCAAAATTCCCGAGAACAATCCACGCGCCTCGGTTGGCAGAGTCTCCATTGCCAGAGAGGCGCCTAACCCCCATTCGCCGCCCATGCCGATCCCGTAAAGCGCGCGAAAAATCAGCAGCACAGTGTAGTTGGGAGAAAACGCAGTCAGCAACTCCATCGCCGAATAAAAAATAATATCGATCATCAGCGGAATACGCCGGCCGAAGCGGTCTCCCAGCAATCCGAAAATGAACGCGCCCACCGGCCGCATCGCCAGCGTAATGGTAATCGCGTAAGTGAGATCGGTGACGCTCGTGCCGAAATCGTGCCCCATCGGCACGATCACAAACGTCAGCAGAAAAAAATCGAACGCGTCCAGCGCCCAACCGAGAAAACAGGCGATAAACGTTTTGCGTTGATCACGGTTAAGGAGTTTAAAAAACCGGATCGCGTCCACTGCGCGTTTCAACTATTCGACTGGCTCTCGTATCGCAAGCTTGAATCGCAAGAACCGGCGATCGCGCGAAAAGTGACGGCAGCGTTATCTTTCCAGTGGGGCGTGCCTGCGTAACGATGCCTATCTTGTCGGCAATAGCCATGAAAGATACAAACTCTATGTGGCTGCCAATCGTCTGTTTCCTTATGATCCTGTTACTGGCTGACGCAATGGCGTCGGCAGTGAGATAAAACTCCGCGACATCGCAGGCGTTCTCCACCGCAAGCCTCTACAACTTCACTTATCGCCGCCCCGGACTTGCTGGATTTCAGCATGTCTTCGAAGGGCCGATAGAAATTCGCGTAGAACGGGTAGGGTCGATCGGGATGTGCCGGACGATAACGCCAGTGTTTGTACATCCACAGCCAGGGCGCTGGATTTTTAAGCATGTAAGGTTCAAATGAATTCCAGCATGCCTGTGCGATTTGTTGGTAAGTCATTCCGATGGTAGGTGCGATCTTCGGATGGAAGATAAGCCGGTAGCGCCCGCCGGCCAGCGGCTCGCAGTGCGCAGGAATGATCGGTACTCCGGTTCGCTCGTGCAGCCATGCATGCGCGGAAGTGATGCTGGTCTTTAATCCGAGACAATCAATCGCCACCGCACCTTGAGTGGGCGGTACTGTCAGATCAACCAGCAGCGCCGTGCGCCCCTTTCGACGGAGGATTTTATAAAGCCGCATAATACCGCGCTCGCGTGGGACGAGCTCGTGACCGGATTGCTCCCGCAGCTTCTTGAAAATTGGGTCGAGCAACGAATTCTTGAACTCCTGCGAGATGATTGTGCCTTTCAGACCAAGAAAACCACACGCCAAGCTCAACCATTCAAAGTTGCTGTAGTGATAACAGGCGATCATCATGCTCCGCTCCGGTCCTGTGCCACGCGCCGTTTCCTCGAAATTTTCCAACTCAATGTATCGGGAAAAGTTCTCCTTTGTGAGGCGCGGGCTCCACAGCAGGTCAACCATAGTCCGCGCGAAATGTTGGAATGACTCCCGCGTAATTTTTCTGCGCTCCTCGGGCGACAAGGTGTCACCAAATACGACCTCTAGATTGCTCAGCGCCACCTCGTGC
The DNA here is from genome assembly GCA_963828355.1 of uncultured Verrucomicrobiae bacterium. Classification (GTDB taxonomy): domain Bacteria; phylum Verrucomicrobiota; class Verrucomicrobiia; order Chthoniobacterales; family UBA10450; genus Udaeobacter. The sequence goes on from CAWHFD010000012.1 coordinate 190,856, forward strand.
CGACGCCGATCAATAAAGCTGAGCAGCGCTCCAGCCGACTGGGCGACGTGATAACAGACCCTCCGAGAACAGAGTGGTATCAGTTTTCTGGCAAGAAGAAGTCCGAGCCATTCCAGCCGATATCGGATTCGTTTCCAGCGCGAGCGCATGGCGGACTTTAAGCATGCCTCAAGGTCCAAAGCTAGTTGTCAGAGAATTAAGAATACCGATGCGGTTTAATCTCGGTCGTGCTTCTCCGAAATTGAAAAGATCAGCCCGCATGGTCGATTCTGCCGACCAGCACGACCCGTCCGGATTTGCTTACCAGCCCTGACCGGGGTTACTCACCGGAGGCAAACTTTTGCGAAAGTCGGCTTGCTGGCGTTCGGCTTCCCTTTGCTGCTCCGCATCGCGCGTTTGCTGTTCGGCGCTGGGACCGGGAGAGCCACAGCCTAGCAATGCAAGGAGTGTCGAAATTAAAAGCGTCACGGCCGGGACCTTCTTCATATGAACTAAGAACAACAGGATAGTCGCCGCCTTACATGCGGCAAGCTCGTCTGACAGATTATGCTCGCTGCGCGATCCGCACTATCCGACTTTTGTGACGTCGTATTGGTTCGATTGTCGCTCGCGAGAATTGCGCTCAAGTGTTCTCAAACGCTCAAGAATTTCATTCAACGCAAGCTCGTTCTTCAAGTTGACTTGATAATCGATTTCCGCCCGCAGCCGGTCTTTGTGCGACTGCCGATTCTGTGACATCAGAATGATGGGCGCCTGCAGCACGGCAAGCATGTTAATCGCGGTGCTCAGCAGCAAGAATGGATAAGGATCGAAGCCGTTGTTGCCGGCCCACGCCAACCAAGTGTTTATCAACACCCAGACGTTGAAGAAGACCACCGCAGCGATGATAAATTTCCAACTGCCGCCGAATTCGGCGATGAGATCTGCCGCGCGATCGGCAACTGTCAATTGCGCCGCTTCTTCGACGTTGACATTACGCGTAGCACTGTGGCGCAAAAGCTCATCTGTGTGTCGCAACCGATTCGCAAGTGCTGTGAGCATTTCCAGCGCGACATCTGGGTTGCTCCGCATAAAAGAAAGAAAATGCTCGCGCGAAAGCACGGCCAGCCGGGCGTGCTCGGAAACCCGTGCATCCGCCGAGCGCCGCTTACCTTCGAGCAACGCCATTTCGCCGAAGAAATCGCCGCGGCCCAATTCAGTGAGCGTCACCTCGTTCCCGTCCTTCGCTCGTACGCAGATACGCACCTTCCCCTCTTCGATTATATACATCGCATCGCCTTCGTCGCCCGCCCGGAACAAAACCGCGTCAGTTTTGCAATCCAAGCTCTCCAGCAACGCGCATAGCTCGCGCGCCGCCTCGTTGTCGAGCGACTCAAACAATGGCACATGGCGCAGAGTTTCTACGTTCATTGCAGCAGACCGATAGAACGGTGGTCATAATAACTGCAACGCGCACTGCCGAGAAGCGCCAATTATGCGCGCCAATCGTGTAGTGCCGGCCGTCTCAGCGGAGCGTAGCTGCAAATGTCGCCGGCTGAAATTATCAAGCGAGGAACGCTCTTTTAAACGCTCGAAATTGACCTTGCTAAGGTTCGCTTCTAGGTTGGGAAACGCGTTCGCTGCGCGGTCCGAACCGTGAAAAACGTCCTCTTCGTCTGCACAGGAAACATTTGTCGCAGCCCAATCGCAGAAGGGTTATTTCGCCGACTGATTGGAAACCGAAAAGACATCGAAGTCGCTTCTGCTGGTGTGCACGCGGTTCGTGGCCAGCCGCCAAGCCTCTACGCCGTCGAGGTATGCGCAGAGGAAGGCACAGACATCAGCGGTCTCCGTAGCGAGCCGTTAAACGCAGCGTTAGTTGATCGAGCAACGCACATTTTTGGCATGACCGGCGCGCATCTCGAAACCATTCAAGCATTGTTTCCTCAAACTGCGGAAAAAACGTTCTTACTCCGTGAATTTGAGGAACCTGGCACCACGGTGTGGCGCGATCTGCCCGACCCAATCGGTCTTGGCCGCGAGGTCTATGAAGATTGCGCTCGCATCATCAAAAATGCTCTGCCCAGTGTGCTGGCATTTGTGGTACAAGGCGAACTGGTCCGGCCTGGTGCGATCCGCTCGCCCGAGCTATCGTCCTATTCAATGGACGACGCTTCTCGCCGCTTTGAATCTGGATCGATCGCTCCGAAATCGGCGCCGTGTTACGGCGAGGCGTTGCGCAAAGCAGACCCGGAAATTTTCGAGGCAATCGCGGCGGAAGAGAAGCGGCAGCGGGAAAACATCGAGTTGATCGCCTCTGAGAATTTCACCAGTCGCGCCGTAATGGAAGCTCAGGGCAGCGTGATGACCAATAAATACGCGGAAGGTTATCCGCGGAAACGTTGGTACGGCGGCTGCGAGAACGTCGATACCGCCGAGCAGTTGGCGATCGATCGCGCCAAGCGGCTTTTCGGATGCGAACACGTCAACGTGCAGCCACACAGCGGCGCGCAGGCAAACATGGCCGTTTACTTCTCGATGCTGAAGCCCGGCGACAAGATTCTCGCCATGAATCTCGCACACGGTGGACATCTTACCCATGGCCATCCGGCGAATTTCTCCGGTAAATTCTACGCGGTATCGCAGTACGGTGTGAGCGAAAAAACGGAGCAGATCGATTACAACGCCCTGCAAAAACAAGCCGAAGATGTTCGCCCAACCATGATCACCGCAGGCGCGTCAGCCTATCCGCGGATCATCGATTTCCCACGGCTGCGCCAAATCGCCGATTCGGTCGGGGCGGTTTTGTTCATCGACATGGCGCACATTGCCGGACTCGTTGCAGGAGGTCAGCATCCCAGCCCAATTCCGCACGCCCAGTTTGTCACGACTACAACGCATAAAAGTCTGCGCGGCCCCCGTGGCGGCATCGTTATGTGCGAAGAAAAATTCGCAAAACAAATCGACGCCACTGTGTTTCCCGGTGTCCAAGGCGGACCGCTGATGCACGTGATCGCAGCAAAAGCGGTTTGCTTTCACGAAGCGCTTCAGCCGGAATTCCGCGAATATCAGCGGCAGATAGTCCTCAACGCAAAAGCGCTCGCCGCCGGTTTGGCCAAGCACGGGTATCGCATCGTTTCCGGCGGCACCGACAATCATTTGATGCTTGTCGATCTTCGTCCGAAGGAAATTAATGGGAAAGAAGCCCAGGAAGTTCTCGATCGGGCCGGGATCACCGTGAACAAAAACGGCATCCCGTTCGACACCTATCCGATTTTCAAACCCGGCGGTATTCGCGTTGGCACCCCCGCTGTGACCACGCGCGGCATGAAAGAAGAGGAGATGTTCGAGATTGCCGAGTTGGTTGCGGAAGCGCTCGAAAAGCGTAGCGATGCAGGCGCGCTTGAGAATGTGCGCAAAAAAGTGCTGGACTTGACGCGGCGATTTCAGCTGCCGATTTAGGTCTGCGCGGAATTGATGGGACCGGCGCTCATCCTCCGCCCCTGCATCAATTCGCATTATCCAATCTGCGAAAATCTGCGTAGTCTGCGGATGGAATGAATCGCACGATTGATCAACCGGAACCAAACCCGCTTCGGGAAGGATTGTCGGCGCGCCCGGTGCCGCAGCCATGCAGCATTGTGATCTTCGGCGCTACGGGTGATCTCACTCATCGCAAACTCGTGCCGGCACTGTACAACCTTGCGGCCGATGGCGAGCTGCCACCCGATGTGGTCATCGTCGGATTTGCTCGCCGGAATAAAACTGACGATGAATTCCGGGGCGATCTCGAAGAATCCACGCGCAAGTTTTCACGTCAGCCTGTGCGCGACGAAATTTGGAACACATTTGCACAATCGATTTTTTATCACCAGAGCGAGTTCGGCGATGAATCCGGGTACACACGGCTGGCCAAACGCCTCAACGACGTCGACAAGAGCCACGGCACCCGCGGAAATCGTCTTTATTACCTGGCTGCCGGGCCCGACCAATTCGAGCCGATCCTCAAGAATCTCAAAGCCGCAGGCCTGAACCAGACCTGTAAAGGAAGCTGGGCCCGCGTGATAATCGAAAAACCGTTTGGCACTGATCTCGCCTCAGCGCGCGAGCTCAATCGCATTGTCCGCAATTCTTTCGCAGAGGAGCAGACCTACCGCATCGATCATTTTCTCGGAAAAGAAACCGCGCAGAACATCCTCGTCCTGCGATTTGCCAACGCGATATTTTCACCGCTGTGGAACACGCACTACATCGATCATGTTCAGATCACAGCGGCGGAAACCCTCGGTGTAGGGACTCGGGCCGGTTATTATGAAACCGCGGGCGCATTGCGAGACATGGTGCAAAACCATCTGATTCAGCTCCTATGTCTTGTGGCGATGGAACCGCCCACCGACTTGAGCGCGGACAGCATTCGCGACGAAAAAGTCAAAGTAGTGCGATCGCTGCGTCGGTGGTCGCGTAGCGAAATCGCAGCGAGCGTTGTACGCGGTGAATACACGAAGGGCACCATTAACGGCGAGCCGGTCGTCGGTTACCGGGAGGAACAAAACGTCAACCCGGCTTCACAGACGGAAACGTTCGTCGCCTTGCGCCTGTTCATCGACAACTGGCGCTGGGCCGATGTGCCGATTTACATGCGCGTGGGAAAACGGCTCCCAAAATCGGCAACCGAAATATCGATTCACTTCAAAAAAGCGCCGGCCGTTTTGTTTAACAAAGATCTGCGCGACCTCAATGTCTTGGTCATTCGAATTCAACCCGATGAAGGGATTTCACTGCGGATTCATGCCAAGGTGCCGGGGACGAGCTTTCGGATTGAGCCCGTCAAAATGGATTTCCATTATGGAACGTCTTTCGGCAAACCCAGCCCGGAAGCCTACGAACGTTTGCTGCTCGATGCGATGAGCGGCGACGCCACCCTCTTTGCCCGCGCCGACGAGGTTGAGCAAGCCTGGGCTTTCATCGATCCAATTGGAGAAGCCTGGCAGGCGAAAAAAGATGCGCCCGAATTATTCTTTTATCCCGCCGGTTCCTGGGGTCCGGAACAAGCCGATGACTTGCTCGCCCGCGACGGCCGCGCGTGGAGAAGATTATAACATCCATCATGCCTGCGGCTGCTGAAACATACTCGTTAGGCGCTCCGGTCGAAATCGGAAAAATTGAGCAGGAGCTGAAAAAACTGTGGCGGGAGGGCGAAGGCGCAATGACGCGCGCATCGCTCATGAACCTTGCGGTTTACAGCGAAGAGCCGGGCTCATTGCAAAACAACACGCAACTGATGGCGAGAATTACTGAGAACCACGCCTGCCGCGCGATCGTCATCGAAGCTGACTGCGATGCAGCCGATGACCACGTTAGCGCGTGGATCAGTGCACACTGCCACGTGAGTAGCGTTGGCAGCAAGCAAGTGTGCTCCGAGCAGATTTCATTCCTGCTCAAAGGCGGGTGCACCATACAACTGCCGAGCATCGTCCTTTCCAATCTGGATTCGGATCTCCCGCTTTATCTTTGGTGGCAGAAAGAATTTCACGAGCCAATTGATCCGCAGCTTTGGACATGGGTCGACCGCGTGATCTACGACAGCCGCGACTGGAGCGATTTTCGCTCGCAAATACGTCTACTCGAGTCGATGCCGGAGGAGGCCAACCAGCGTATTGTGCTTTGCGACTTGAATTGGACCCGGCTCGATAGTGTCCGTTTCGCGGTTGCGCAATTCTTTGATCATCCCGCTTCACATCATCGGCTGGGTAAAATCAGTAAAGTTCGAATCGATTTCGCCCCACCTTTCAGATCGACCGCTATCCTGTTTGTAGGCTGGCTAGGAGCGCAATTGAATTGGCACATTGATGACGTGAAATCTCCGCACGACCTGCGCTTCGTCGCGTCTTCCGGACGGAAAATCGATATTGAATTGCGCGAGAGCGACGGACAGCCGGTTCACACCGTTGCTTTGACCAGCGGGGATGTAGAATTTCGCGTGACATACGCAAAATGCGGCGATCTCCTGGAAGTCTCACGCATACAGAACGACGAAAAGCGGGTACCGCAGCTAATGCCCGCTGGGAAAAGCGATCCAGTAGGCCTGATCAGCGAAGAATTGATGCGCGGCGGGCCACACCGCGTTTACCTGCACGCAGTCAACTGCGTTTGCGATCTGCTGTAGAAGTCCTGGTTCGGCCTCGGAGAACGCAGTTACATAATCAACGCGTATAGTTCGCGAACATTCTTCTCAATCGAGAAAAGCGTCTGCGCACGGTGGTAACCAGCCTGGCCGAGTGTCGCTGCCAACGAATGCTCGCTAATCACTGTTTCAATCGCGTCAGCCATTGCTACGGCGTCACCCGGTTGCACGAGAAATCCGGTTTCGTTTTCCACGACCATTTCCGGAATCCCGCCGAGATTCGTAGAGACGACGGGCAACCCCGTCGCCATCGCCTCCATTATGACTGTAGGGAGGTTATCCATACCGCCGTCAGCATCAATCACGCTCGGGAGGACAAACAGATTCGCTTTAGCCAGGCGTTGCCGGAGCTGATGCTGTGGTTTTACGCCGGGAAGTAGCACGCGATCTTTCAGACGAACTTCCTCGATCTGCGAGCGCAATTCACCTTCGAGCGGGCCTTCGCCGATGATTTCACATTGAAAGGATTTGCCACGTTCGGCGAGGAAACTGCAGGCCCGAATCAAATCGCTGAATCCTTTCTTCGGAATCAAACGGCCGACTGCGATGATCAGCGGCGGAGTCGAAGAAAAATCGGCGTTTCCAAATTCCGCGAGATCGAGTCCGTTGTAAATGCGATGGACGCGATCAGCGCGATGAGAGAATCGCTCGCGCAAAAAGCGCGCAGCGTAATCCGTTTCGGTGACGATCGCGCGCGCTGTATCGCAAAGTTTATCCAGTCCGATTTCGAACTGCCGTGGAGAGAAAATGTCGTTCGCGTGCGCGGTAAAACTGAAAGTGATTGAAAAAAATTTATTGATCCAGAAAGCAGTGCGCGCAGCCATGCCAGCGAAATGCGCGTGCACATGATCGATCGCCATTTCCCGCAAACGCAGTCCAACGTAGATCGCCTGGTAAAGCCGAAGGAAATCGGTACGGCGGCCCCATTCATCCAGAGCGGCGACAATGTCTGCGCCGAGCTTCCCTTTCTTTGCGGCATGCCGAACGTCTTCCAACAGTTCCTTTTCCTTTGGAAGATAATGCACCCGTTCGACGACACGCGTGTCCCAATCTTGTGGTGGCTCGTCTTTCGGTTTCCGGATTGAAAAGATTGGCGCCGCGACACCTTGCCTATCAAGCTCGGCAACTTCCCGATAACAAAATGTTTGTCCAAATGATGGGAAGCGCTCAAAAAGATAAGCGAACTGCGACATCGCCATTCGTCATCCAATATCGGCTACGCGCTGCCGCGCTTGACCGGAATTGGTTTTCCGGACTCATCCACCGCGACCAGCGTAAAGACGCCATGAGTGACACGGAGCTCTTCGCCAGTCATATAACGCGTCACCCAAACCTCGACAGGGATGGTCATCGAGGTTCGCCCGATTTTCTCCACGTGCGCATAACACCTGACCGTATCCCCCACCCTGACCGGCTCCAGAAACGACATCCCTTCCATCGCCGCTGTCACTACGCGCGCCTGTGCAGTTTTCGCCGCGAGAATCCCGCTGCCCAAATCCATTTGAGAGGTCACCCAGCCTCCAAAAATATCGCCATTCGGGTTCGTGTCCCCCGGCATGGCGATTGTTTGAATGACCAGCTCGCCTTTTGGTCGGTCGCTCACGAAGTCAATCTAGCCCGTCATTCCAAGTAAAGTCGAGGAATCCCGATGAAAAACAGAGACGTCTTGCCACGGGAAGCATCGACTCCGCTACGCTTCGATCACGATAACCTCGCAGCTCTGCTTCTGCTCCTTTCCCCCGCAACAAGGTTTAGAGAAAGCTGAAGATTACAAGATCAGCATGCAATCGCCGTAACTGTAGAAGCGATACCGTTCACGGACCGCTTCTTCGTACGCACGAAGAATAAATTCGCGTCCTGCAAACGCGCTCACCAGCATCAGTAAGGTCGACCGTGGCAGGTGGAAATTCGTCAACAAGGCTTCTACAACCCGAAACCTGAATGGTGGGTAGATGTACAGATCGGTCTCATCTGACTGTGATTCAACGTGACTTGGTTCGGGTTCTTGTGGGGCAGGCGCTGCGCCTGCCGGTCGCAAGCGAGGCGCTTGCCCTACAATTTTTCCAAGCGGCCGAGTTTGAAGCGCTGCTGTTTCCAACACGCGCACGACGGTTGTCCCGACAGCCACAACGCGGTGCGCGTTATTGATGCTGTCCGCGGCTTCCGGCGAAATGAAGAAACGCTCCGCATGCATTCGATGTTCGGCAATGTCCTCAGAGCGTACGGGGAGAAATGTTCCTGGTCCGACATGCAACGTCACGAACGTGTGCGGAATTTCGCTCAGAATTTCGGGAGTGAAATGCAGCCCGGCCGTAGGCGCGGCGACGGCTCCGGCCGAGTGAGCGAATACTGTCTGGTAACGCGCCGAGTCGGTTTCATCGCTTGCACGCTTGATGTAAGGCGGCACCGGCATGGAACCACCGACGTAAACGTCGATATCCTTCTCCAGTTCGATGATGCGCTCACCGTCTGGCGCGATTCTCTCAGTACGTAAAGTGATCCCGGCGATCTTAGCCGTTGCGCCAACACGCATTCTGCGCCCGGGTTTGACCAGACATTTCCAACACCCGGGGCCGAGGCGTTCCAGAAACAGAAATTCAATGGCGCCGTCGTCGGAAAATCGTCGAGCGGGAAGAACGCGCGTATCGTTTAACACAAAGAGATCGCCCGGCTGAAGAAAGATTTTCAGCTCGTCAAATTGCCGATGCTGAATTGCCTGGTCGGCGCGACGCAGCACCATCATCCGGGAGTCTTCCCGTCGCTCAAGAGGGCGCTGCGCAATCAATTCCCGCGGCAAAACGTAATCGTAATCGCTTAGCTGTGCGCTCATCGGTTTTTGAATTTTACCGCAAATGCGAGCCGAGCGCCTGTCGCGTCCGTCCCGGCGACGATGCTCAGCCAAACAAGCGCAATTGAGTTGTCGATCGGCGGAATGATTTGCACGAAAGCGTCGGCCGCGCGCCGATGCCGGCACGACGACAACCGACTTTGAATAGCGACGCGATTTGCTCGGCGAAGATTCCTTCTCCGGTCATGCGCGTGTGCCACTGGGAATTGTTCAGGCGGTTTCCCCGGAGATGCCGGATGCGGCCAAGCACTTTTTCTTTCCGCTCTGGAAAATGTTCCTCGAGCCAGTGCTCGAATAAAGGCGCCACCGCCCATGGCAGACGAACAATGGTATAACCAGCAAACTGCGCGCCCGCTTTTGCGCACGCATCCAGGATCTTTGGAACGTCATGATCAGTGAGTCCCGGAATTACCGGCGCAACCATCACCCCCACTGGAACGTTCGCCCCGCGAAGTTGCCTGATCGCGTCGAGCCGGCCTTGAGGCGACGTGGTGCGCGGCTCGAGCACTCGCTGCAAGTTTTGGTCGAGCGAAGTCACTGAAACGTTTACCGCCGCGGCATTGCACGCAGCCAGCTCCCGCAAAAGATCGATGTCGCGCGTGACAAGATGATTTTTTGTGATGATCGCCACTGGATTTCGAAACCTGGCCAGCACTTCAAGGCAGCCGCGCGTGATTCGCAATTTTCGTTCGACCGGCTGATACGGATCGGTTACGCCGCTCAGCACAAGCGTCTGCGGCTCCCACCGCGGTGACTCCAGTTCAGCGCGCAGCAACTCCGGCGCGTTCGTTTTCACCATGATTTTGCTTTCGAAATCGAGTCCGGCCGAAAACCCGAGATATTCGTGTGTCGGCCGCGCATAACAATAAATGCAGCCGTGCTCGCATCCCCGGTAGGGGTTCAAGCTTGTTTCAAATCCGACGTCAGGACTGGTATTGCGGGTGATAATCGATTTCGTTCCGTCGCAAAAATACTGCGTCGAACGCCGCGGTGTCTCTTCAATCTCGCCGCAGGCTTCGACGACGTCCGCGTCGGTTAAATCGACGTGCAGTTTTTCAAATCGGTTTGATGGGCTCCACGACGCGCCGCGGCCCCGAATCCGCGCTTGGCTCTGCGGCGTTTCGACGATCAAAGGCTTGAACTTCTTCTTCGCCGGCACGAGTTAAGTTCACGTGAACATATTACCGTGTCCAGTAGAATATCCTTCAAATTCCTCAAGTGAAAGCGAAGATAACTCCGTGAATTTCGCCCGACGGGATTCCTGAGGCGGCCGATTTTGCCACCGCATTCAGGGGACAACGTCGCCGCACAACTATGCAACCCTATTTGCTCAAGTTCACGGCAATGGCAGAGTTTCCGTAATTCATCCGCACTTCGGAGGGGTGGCAGAGCGGTTGATTGCGCCGGTCTTGAAAACCGGAAGGCCAAAAGGCCTCGTGAGTTCGAATCTCACCCCCTCCGCTTCCCTCGTAGGATGGCGACGACGAGGCAAAAGCATAACAACTCCGCATAACAAAGCCGCTGAAATTTACCCATGTCCGCCCTTGTCCGCAGAGGCCGCGACGAGTTTCTGTTTCAATGCGAGTTCTAATCCCTCGCGACACGCTTTCCGTCGTGATGACCGGTCGAGCATAACGGCAAGGCACAACGCACAACAGCCCGGAAAGGCATTATTAACCCGCTGCGTACGGAACAGTGGCCCCGAGGGTCCAAGGACAGCGGCGGAGGGACTCCCAGCGTTCTCGCGACGTCCTACGCGTATGATTTGCGGCGCCCTGCATGATTTCGCATCAGCAAGATATAAAGTGTTAAACCGAGAGCACCTATTTTTGAGTAGTGTGAAAGACGCCCTCGCATCTGTATGGTTTAGCGAGATATCCGCTGGCGAGCTCAAGTTCGCCGCTGAAATCCAGCTAAAATCCAGTTCTCGGGATTCAAAGCGATGTATCGCGATTCATTGGTTTGTTACCTGAACATTTTCGACCGTGCATACTGCCGAGCGCTGAACAGATCGGAATTCGAGCTGGTCAGTTTGCTAATTCGGTTCCATAGCATAGAAGACGCGGGGTGGGACCCATTTGAAAGTACGCAGGCAACGGTCCGATCCGTGCGCCGGGCCATCGGATTGGTCGATACGTTTGAAGCTGAACGGACCTTACAGCTGTGGCTTTACGGCCACATGTGAAGGCGTCGGAGCCATACGAGATCCTGATGAATCTGACTCGGATCGTTGATGGTAACCGGATACAAGTCATAGTACGTGGATGCTGGCCGCCGACGCAGAGTCCGGGCGAGAAAATTGGTAAGATCGAAGAGAGTGCCGCGTGCGTTGAACTTCGGAATTTGGCGTTGCCTCTTCGCGAAATTTGGGATCGTGACTTACGAAACGCCCTCTTCCATTCTGATTATTGCTGCGCCACCAGGAAAAGTTTGTTCACGGGACAACCTCCACGTCAGGCCGCCGAAAAATTGCTGGGTACATCAACCGCGCGCTGGCATCTTTCGATGCCTTAGTGGCAGTCGACGCAATTTATCGTAAATCCTTCGACAAACCGCGCGTAATACCAGTCCACCCCGAATTCGCGAAATGGCCAGAAGAAAAGGCTTGGTAAAACTCCACGATGATACGGAGTCAATCTCGTCGTGGTGCAGGCGCGGCGGAGCGGAATGAAGGCAGGATCCCTTGGTCTTTTGGCAGGTTTCGGAAAACTGAGTTGGACCAGATGATGGCAGAAAAGCGTGTCGTTTCGTTTCCAAAAGAGGCGGATGGCGACGCCGCCCCGTTGCCAACGGGAGAAAATGCCCAACATGCCGCTGCTCGCATGAGGGAAGGCGACCGGATTACATCCGATGATTCCGCTTCCTAAATGCCGAATGATTCGGCACGATTCCCGCTAGGCCGTTCAGTCATCGAGTGAACCGTCACCACCTAAATTTATGGTGCACGAGGTTTTCATCTCGCATGGTCATGGATAAACCGTAGCTAATGTTTGCGCGGCCTTGAAAACAAAGGGATCCGCTGCTGGATTGCTCCACGGGATGTGCAGCCGGGACTTTCCTTTGCAGGCGAGATTACGCGGGCGATCGAGCACAGCAAAGTGATGGTGCTAATTTTTTCCGCGCATTCGAATACTTCCGCGCAAATCCTGCGCGAAGTGCAGCTGGCCGCTAACTCGCATCTGCACATTGTTCAGTTTCGGATCGAGGATGTAGTTCCCAAGGTCGCTGTACCCAGCACTGCCTGGTTCGTCACGGTATCCGATGAAGCGAACTCCGGGGTCTGCGGACGTAGGTAAAATCGGGGTCGGATAACTCCGAAAAGCGGGCCGAAGGTGGGATTCCGCAGCGGTCTTGGTAAACACGCGGGCGGAAGAAGCCGACAACATAAGTCGCGACTGCGTTAGTCGAAGAGCCTTGGTTTCGGCGATCGCGCTCACGAGAACTAACGAAGAAGAGCGCCTGATACAGTCCCCACCGGTGGCGTCCAGCTGCTTACGGTCACCGTTTACTAAGAGGATTGAGCAGCAGAAAGGTGCGCACTCTGGGTGGAACACGTGACCGCTAAGCTCATCGGAATCGCGCAGGCCTCATCGAGTTTCCGATCACTCCTCCTGATGTGAAGCTCAAAGAGAAAGGTGCTCTCTCGAGTTTGAATGACTGGGTCACGAAGCATGTGCGCTCATCCAGTTTCCTTTCACTCCTCACGATGTGAAGTTCAAAGAGAAAGGCGCTCTCTCGAGTTTGAATGACTGGTTCACCAAGCATGACAAGAATAATATTGATCAACTCGGCAGTCTCGACTTCTATGCCTCAAGCGGGCCTCAAAGTGTAGGTGTTGTCCCGACACTCCATAACACTTCAGCGGGGGTGGAAATTTATCGGCTTCCTCCGACGTTGAGCAAAGAAACGTTCGAAGAAACGGAAGGGCCGTACCGACCAGGCATAACCAAGAAGTATAGTAATGAGAGGTCTGGCGAGGAAATTGCGAAGTTGAAAATGGGTAATATGGCCCAGTCGGAACTTGCTACTTTACGTGTCTCGGCTGCTCGGCCACCTTGTCGATGTGCCCCCCGTCACGTATCGGACGATGGACATTCAAGAATTTCAGAAGATTGCGGAGCAGGCCAAGACGACCGGCCATCCTAGTTGCACGGAAGCTTGGGCCGCTCTGCGAGCTATGGTAAATTCGGCCAATCCAAAGGTATTCTCTCCGGCGGGAGGCTAGTCTATGAATCCCTGGCCTGGCCGAGAACCCACCCGGAGAAGAAAGTACCGAGGACTATTGGACACTCGGTTCTATTAGAGGACACAGTTTCTACGCGGTGCTGTCTTCAAAGTTGCCAGTGGAAAATACTGTGAACTTGAACGACGCGAAGTGTCTTCAGGATTGGCTCTCACCAAAGACAGACGCGAGGAATAATTCTTGACTCAATCTTCCGACAAGTTGATCGCCTGGGCAACATCAGCATCGTCGAGTTACAACATCATGTGACCAATAAAGGAGAAGTGAAATGGGATGACAAAATGAGCGACAAGGATAAGGCTGAAGCGGTGAGTCCTTTTCTGCCGTTGAAGCGAATTATGTACAAGAATAACGACGACGGAATGATGTGGGGAAGCAATTCGATCTCGGTCAGTCCGATACTCAACGATATTCATCACCTTGACCAAACGATCTACGATAGGTTGCAGTGGTTGGCAGGCTTGATGCAAGATAGCGAACCAGGGTCGGACGCCAAGATAAAGGACTATTTTATGAACGTCGTCCATATCACAGGCGATAACTACGATCAGTTGAGAGCAAGCCTGATTACGCATGCGAAATGGCTGAAGATCAGAGTGGACTCGAAGGATATTCAGCTCGACTTGGATTTTGAGGGCACGATGGAGAAACTATACGCAAAGGAGGTAGAAGCGGCCCAACAAGGAGGCCGAAAAAGCAGGCGCTAAAAATCTCGTTCTTTTTCCCGGAAATCGTAGCTCCGCCGCGCCCCGCGAGATGGCCACTGGCGCGGCAGTTATTGAGGGAACGTCATGATCAGGAACAACCGAGAGCATCCTTCGAAAGGTCCCGGCATGCTTGGCATAGTGCATAACGTGCACTCGTGTCCAGTAATGTTTTAACGTGTTCAATTACGAGCAAAAAACTGACTTATGCGGAGACGCAATGCGAATCGTGAGTTCGAATCTCAGCGCCTCCGTCATTCGATTTTCGAGGTTTGCGTTTGACGATTTGCTGTTTGCTCAGACAACATGGGTGACCAGCAGGCACAAAAAAACCCCAGGATTGCCGCGCAGACGACATCGGAAAGATAATGCGCACCTATATACATCCGAGAGAACCCGACCAAGATCGGGATCGCAAAGCAGGCCAGACCAATCCGCCGGCGCGCGAAGAAATAGGATCCCAAAGAACGCGGTCGAAGCGCCAACATGCCCGGACGGAAAGGAGTGATATTTGGTGCTGAAGTGCCGCCCGCCCCAGCGAATGTCGGTGTGCACTGACGGTCGCGGACGTGGAATGGTGCGTTTAATCACGTTCGCCGCGACACCTGCCAGCGCCATCGCTATGAGCATTGCGAGGAAAACGCGTGACCATTTTTTGCTCCCGCAAATCCAGGCGATCCCCAATAGGACCAGACCGAGGACAACATGCGATGGCCAGTCGCCAAACCGGCTCACGTTTCGCATGAAATTGTACAGGCCGCGGTTTTGATGCTGACCGATAAAATTCCAGACCGCGGCATCGAAATAAAATGAAACTCCGATGACGACCGCAGCGATGGTGATGCCGGCGAGCCAATAAAAAACAGCGGAGCGCTTCACAAATCCGTTCCCAATCTCACGAATAGTTTGTCATGTTGAGCATTGCAGCCTCGACTTCGCCCGGAATGACCGTTATGAGATGCCGCGACCACATTGAAATCGGCACCGGCAAAATACGCGATACTATTTTTCGGCTGCGTGCTGTTTCACATCGCCGGCACATGGAGCCTGCCGTTGATTGATCGCGACGAGCCGCGGTTTGCCGAAGCATCACGCGAGATGATCGAACGGGGGAACTACGTCGTTCCGTACTTTAACAACCAGTTGCGCCTCGACAAACCGCCTCTGACCTACTGGGCACAGGTGGTGAGCTATCACGTTTTCGGTGAAAACGATTTCGCCGCGCGTTTCCCTTCGGCCATCGCGGCCGCACTGACCGCCCTGGCGATTTTTGCGTGGGGGCACCGCATTGGCGCGGTGAAAACCGGCTGGTGGGCGGCGATAATTTTTACTTTCTCGCTGCAGACATTCATTCACGCGAAAGCCGCTGTCGCGGATATGTGGCTGGTTCTCTTTGTGACACTCGCGTATTGGGCGGGATACGAGGTAATCGAGAATCGAGGATCGAGAATCGAGAATCGGAAGACAAAATCGTGGCTTGTTTTTTACTTCTCGCTGGCGCTCGGTTTTCTTGCCAAAGGCCCAATCGCATGGACGCCGCTGGTGACCATCGCCGTCGTAATCATTTACACGCGAGACTGGCAACTGCTCCGGCGCTTTAAATTTGTCCGCGGAATCTTGCTGACGCTCGTTGTGGTCGCACTCTGGGGAATTCCGGCGCTGATTCAAACGCACGGCGAATTTTTTTCTGTTGGAATTGGACGGCACGTCATTGGCCGTTCCTTTACCACGATGGAAGGCCACGGCGCGGGTTCGCTCGGGATGTATCTGCTACTTCTGCCGTTTTATTTTGTAACCGTCTTTATCAGTTTCTTTCCGTGGTCTATCAAGTTGCCGTGGTTGTTTCGCAAATTATGGCAGAATAGATCGTCCCGGGTCGACGCCTTCGGCTCCAGCGGGAATCTAATTGACAGTTATCTGGTAGCGGGGATCGCGATCATTTTTATCATCTTCACACTGATTAAAACGAAACTGCCGCACTACACGCTGCCGGCGTTTCCGTTGCTTGCGCTGCTGCTGGCGCGGCACTGGCAAGGAGCGGCTGCTTTGAGAACGCCGCAGCCGGCGGCTGCGAGCCACCGCTCCTTGTTTGCAAGCATCGCAGTCACGACTGCTTGTACGTGGATGGCCATTGCGCTGGTTGTGCCGCCGATGGTGGCACGGTTTTTTCCCGCCTATCAGCTTTTCCAGCAATCGCGCGCGTCTTTGCAGCCGAACATGCAATTTGCTTCGGTCGAGTTCGTCGAGCCAAGCCTCGTCTGGTATTTTCGGTCGCGCGTGAATGGTTTCCTCGCGCCCTTGAATAAACGTCGTGCTACAGAGTTCTTGAGCTTGGCTGGTCCGCGGTTTCTGGTGCTGCCGACCTCCGCCGCGACCACAACATTTGCGAACCCACCGCAAGATTGGGAATTCTTCACGACCAGCGGGTTTAACATAGCAAAAGGCAAACGCGTGGATCTCACGCTCGTGTTGAAACCGGAGTGATTGGTTCAAGGGTTAAAGCGTTGAAGCGTTTTTCTTCTCTGTCATGTTGAGCGGAACGAAACATCTCTGGATATCGGCTTGCGGCAGACAGGCGCGAAAATGATCAGAGAATTCTTCTCCCGCGACTGCGGGATCACAATGACAACGAACACGGAGCTAGTGTAACGTTTTCGAACGCTTTAACCCTTCAACGAATCCATGATCACGTTCCTCGACGGCAAATTGGTCGGCGCCCTTCCCACACAGGCGATTGTCGATGTCGGCGGCGTCGGATACGAAGTGTTCATTCCGCTGTCGAGCTACGATAAACTGCCCGTTGTTGGACAACCCATACGCATTCTGACGCATCTGGCCGTGCGCGAAGACGCACACGTGCTTTACGGATTCATGACACCGGCTGAGCGCGACCTGTTTCGCTTGCTGGTCAACAGTGTCAGCGGCATTGGCCCGAAGCTGGCGCTGGCAGTGTTGAGCGGGATGAGCGTAAACAATTTCAAAGCAGCGGTGGTGAATTCTGATGTCGCGTCGATTTCGAAAATCAGCGGCCTTGGGAAGAAGACAGCCGAGCGAATTGTTCTCGAATTAAAAGACAAGTTAGGCGTGGCCGCGGCATGGGAGGCTGCCAGCGCTGCGCATGCACCCACACCCGAGCAAGAGCAGGCAAACGAAGCAGTGCTCGCTTTGATCGCGCTCGGTTACAAGCAAGCCGATGCGCACAAGGCCGTGCACGATTTGCAGCAGAAAGGCGAAACGAAATCAGCGGAAGAACTGGTTAAACTGGTGCTGAAGAAAATGGCCGCGGGAAAATAGGCGGAAAACACCGAGCGCCCGACATCCAACGCCCAATCTTCAATTCACATGTCTGCATTCGGCGTTGGACGTTCAACGTTGGACGTTGGACGTTGGCTTCATCATGCAGGTACAAGATCAGAATGGCAGGCTAGCCGCAATTCGCGCCGCATTTCCCAAAGAAGGCCTCTTTGCCGAAAAAGAGTGGCTGCTCTCGCCGGACGCATTTCCGATCGAAAAAAAATTTCGCGCCGATCTCGAACAACTTGGGCATCGGCTGTTTGTTTTTCAGCGCGCTTGCAACCAACTCTATCAACTCAGTATTAAGGGCAAGCAACCCGAATGGATAGCCCGCTACCTCGACGCCGGTAAACCGAGAGAGCTCATCGAATTTTCGCGGCGTAAGGAAATCCGCGACGAGTTGCCGCGAGTAATCCGGCCGGACCTCATTCTCACCGACAACGGCTACATGATCGCAGAGATCGACTCCGTTCCCGGCGGAATCGGTCTGACGGGTTGGCTCAACCAAACGTATTCCAGATTCGACACCGAGATCATCGGCGGCGCGAATGGAATGCCGGATGGATTTCGCACCGTGCTGCCCAACGGCGGCGACATCGTAATCTCACAGGAATCGACAACGTACCGGCCGGAAATGGAGTGGCTTGCCGCGCGATTAAATCAACACGCTGAGGCCGGAGGCAACGTCCCCAGCTACAGTTGGCGCATAGCGGCCGCAGAAAATTATGAGCCACAAGATGAACGCGCTGTGTATCGGTTCTTTGAATTGTTCGATTTGCCAAATATCCCCGGAATCGAAAAGACGCTGCGTGCGAATGCAGAAGGGCGAATCAATATCACGCCGCCCATCAAACCTTATCTCGAGGAGAAAATGTGGTTTGCGCTGTTCTGGCTTCAGCCGCTGCGGGAGTTTTGGCGACGCGAGCTCGGCGAGAAATATTTCACCAAGTTGCAGGAAGTCATTCCCTACTCCTGGTTGCTTGATCCAACTCCCCTGCCCCAGCACGCCGTCATCCCGCGATTGGAAATTCATGACTGGCGCGAGGCTGCAAAATTCAGCCAGAAAGATCGCGACCTTCTTTTGAAAGTGAGCGGCTTTTCACCGCTCGGCTGGGGCAGTCGCGGCATCGCGCTCGGCAGCGATCTGCCCCACGCGGATTGGCAAAGGCGAATCGACCATGCGCTCGCAACGTTCGAATCGTCTCCAACGATTTTACAGCGCTTTCACAAGGGTCGCTTGTTCGATCACCGTTATTGGGATCCAGATTCCGGCGTTTTGAAAACAATGAAAGGCCGGGTTCGCCTTTGCCCGTATTACTTCGTCGAAAGCGATCACGTGAAGTTGCGCGGCGCGCTGGCCACAATCGTTCCGGCGGACAAAAAATTTCTGCATGGTATGAGCGAGGCGATTCTGGTCCCGTCGAAACAAGCTGCGACAAGCGGATGCTCACAAGCAGCACCGTGACGTAAAAGCGATACAAGAACGTATCCCAGAAGAACTTCGTGCGAACAACGCAGCGGTTGTTTCGTTTCGTACTAGCTTTGCGAGTGCAACCCTGCGTTGGCATCGCGCGCTTTCAGCACCGGTTGGTAAAGCCACGGACATCGTGGCGGCAGTCTGTTTTAGCGTGCAAACGGAAGCGGCTTGCTTCAAAAACAAAACATTATGACAAAAAACATCGGAATGCTGCTGTTAGCTATCTATCTGATTCTGGTTGGGATCACTACTCTCTTTCATGTTGGGATCGGCGCAGTCGTGATCGGAGTTCTGGCGCTCGTCACGGGCATTTTGATTTTGATCGGCAAGTAGAGGGCTGCGCCGCAATTTCGCTGTGGCCACCGCCCTGCGGGCGGTGAGTGCGAACTCAAACAGACGGCGCATAGTGTCGTGGCTACAGATAGAGAACCGCTGGTCAAGTCACAATCCGCCGACGGCGCCTGAGATCAGCAACACCACGATGCTAAGGGAAATCAGAATCTGGATCATCGTTAGAACTTTCGCCCAGCGCGCGAGCAGCGGCGCGTCGGTCGGTCCGAATGTAGAACTCTGCGTGAACGCCACGAACAGATAATCGACAAAGTGCGGATGCCAGCGTGCACACGCAAATTCGGGTCGCTCCTCGTGTGGAATTTGCATCTGTGGGAAAAGGAAACTCTTACTGCCAAATTTCCGTTGTTTTTGTCGAAGGGTTGGGCCGCCGCCGTCCAGGCGCCAGTACCAGAGTGCGAACACGATTACGTTCGTTAGCCAAAGTAGTCCGCCGGAACGCAAGACCTGCAAGGCAGATTCTCGGTGCGTAGGCAAAAGGCGCACTAGCAGAATTACCGACCCGATCAGAGCCAGTGTTGTGATTCCATTAATGATAAATCCAAGAATCCGATTCAGTGAAACTTTCCCCACCCGGTGGCTCACGACGGTTGGCAAGAGCAAGACAACAATCACAGTTGGCAGCAACCAAACAGGGCCAAACACGACGTTGCGCGGCAGAGCCAGGTAAATAGCGCCGATCGCGAGAACCGCAGCTACGGTCTGTCCGCGAGGTTCCGGCTTGTCAATGTGCTGTGGCGAGCGGCTCATCTGCGCTGTTCCGGATAAGCGAAATTTGCCGCGTGATCAACACTTGTGCTGATCACGCTTGCTTTGCGCGATCCGGTCAGCAAATCTGAGGTCCTTCCCAACCTTCGGCGACGATACTCCAGAGGTATAACGAATGACAAAGCGCGTCTGCTACATCCATGTCGGACCACACAAAACCGGTACAACGTCGATCCAATATTTTCTGCGGGAGAATCGCGCGGAGTTGTTGACGCATGGCTATTTCGTGGCTGAGAGCGAGGCGAAACGCGGCGCACACCACGCGTTGGCTGAGGCGCTGGCCGGGCTCGACGTGGGAGAGCACCGTAAGCCGTTAGTTGCACGGTCCGTCCGTGCAATTGCTGAAACGTCCGCGGAAGCAGTTATAATTTCCTCGGAAGCTTTGACTCCGAACGCTTTCGGGGTTGTTTCTTGAGTATCACCGCCTTCGCTGCATCGTTTTGAAGTGCGACTATCGCGCAAATTCCAAAAGCTCTTTACGCGAGACGCCGCGGAAAGCCTGTGGGAGCACGCCTGCCGATACACGCATCCACTAAGTTCGCATCGGATTCTGGCGACGATTAATCGGACGGAGTTGGTAAGGCTGCGCGAGGATTATCCGTATCGACCGCACGCGCGAAAGATCAACGCTTATGAGGACGCTGACTATTGGGTTGGCGTGAACGTAAAACGTGTCCAGGACCTCTGGCTCGACAGGTCGCCCCCGCTTCACATCCTGGATCTTGGCTGCGGCCCAGGTTATTTTCTCTACCTCTGCCGGCTGTTCGGGCATGAAGGCCTCGGGCTCGATCCCGATGACGAGCCTTTCTTCCGCGGCACGACCAAATTTTTCTGCGTTAACCGCGTCGTAGCGCGAATCAACGCGCAAACGCCTTTGCCTGATCTCGGCAGAAAATTCGACTTGGTTACCGCGCATCGCGTCTGCTTCCATCGAATATCGCGCACAGAAAATGGCGAATGGCTGGAATGGAAAGAGGCTGACTGGAAGTTTTTTATCGACGACATTCGCGCGAGATTCCTCAGCCCTAATGGACGGCTCCTTTTGGAATTTAATCGGCGTCAGGACGGCTCTTCGTTTTTTACACCAGAGCTACAGGCGTTCTTTGAAGCGCAAGGGGCGCGAATTCGCCGTTGGAAAGCGCTGCTCGCAGCTGATCCGACTCAACGGCCGCGATTCAAACACATTTGAAAATTGTAGGGCAGGTGCACCGCCTGCCGTTCCTTGGCAACCGGAGCGGTCGCCGTGCAGCGGTCGTGCGGTCAGAGTTTCCAATCCGAGCAATCCCAGTCCAGCAGTTGCTCGACCTTGGTGATATCTTCAGCGAAAAGACTGTAAAGGAAAACGCGCTCTTCCCAATTCATGGCCCGTTCGTAGGGCACAATGTTTCTGTCTTTGTTGCGGATCGAACGCGAGGGCTTGCGGCCAAGGAATGACAAGACCGACGCGACCGTTTCACGCTGGTTCGCTTTGAAATCTTCAAACTTTACGGCCTTTACCTGTTCGCGCGGAAAAAATTTGAAGACGCGATCGACTTGGCGGCCGTAGAATCCCCGCTCGACGTAAGCAAAACGCCGGGCTTCGGTAGCGGGCGCGCCGGCGATGCGGCTTTGTTCTTCGCGGACGGCATCGAAGAAATCCAGTGGCTCGCGGCCTCTGAATCGCTGCATGTTCCAATGGGCAAACGCGCGATCCACCGGATTCCGCAGGAGGATCAGCAATTTGATTTTCGGATTGTAATTCCAGATCCGTTCCGCCGCCGACTCATGATAAAGATAACTGGGGGTGCAATCACCGGCGATCATTGACGGAGCAAGCAGCGGATAATGTTTGTGCAGTTCCTCGTAATCCACTGCGGAAACGAATTGCGCGTCGTTATCAAAAAAGTGGATCTCCTGCTGGTCACCCATTGCGATGTCTGGATGCCTGCTCAAAAAATAATGCAGCGCCGTTGTCCCAGATTTTTGCGCACCGGCGAGAATGAAGTCGAGCCGCTCAATTTTGCGACGCCTGGTCCGAAACATCGAATGAAATGTACATGGCGAAGGCTGTTGGGGGAAGCTGACAGCTTTTCGAGAATTTTGTGTGCCGAACACCGCTGTTGTCGCGTTTCCCCCTGCCCTTTATGATCCGGCCATGTACAAGTGGTTCTGCTTTCAGTTTCGCTGTTCAGTTTTGCTCTTTGTTGTCGGAATGACTACATCTGCACTAGCCGATGAAGGGATGTGGCTGTTTAACGCGCCACCCCTGAAACAGCTCAAACAAAAGTACAACTTCGAGCCGACTCCGCAGTGGCTCGACCATCTGCAAAAGGCCAGTGTCCGATTCAACTCCGGCGGAAGCGGTTCATTCGTTTCGGCAAATGGACTTGTAATCACGAATCATCACGTCGGGGCCGACACATTGCAGAAGATTGGCGATTCGCAGCACAATTATCTGCGGGACGGTTTTTATGCGAAAACGCAGAGCGAGGAGATTAAGTCAACCGATCTCGAGTTGAACGTCCTGATGTCTATCGAAGATGTGACGGCGCGCGTCACGAGCGCGGTGAAACCAGGCATGAGGAGCGATCAGGCCTCGAATGCGCGCAACGCCGCCATCGCTGCGATCGAAAAGGAAAGCAAAGATAAAACCGGACTCCGATCGGACGTCGTCACACTCTATCAAGGAGGCGCATACCATCTTTACCGATACAAACGCTATGATGACGTGCGCTTGGTCTTCGCACCCGAGCAGCAGATGGCGTTTTTCGGCGGTGACCCGGACAATTTTGAGTATCCACGCTACGATCTCGATATCTGCCTTTTTCGTGTTTACGAAAATGGTCAGCCAGTGAAGATCGAGCACTTTCTGAAATTCAATCCGAACGGACCGAATGATGGTGAACTGATTTTTGTAAGCGGCAGCCCCGGCAAAACAGATCGGCAACTCATCTTGGATGAGCTGGCAGACACGCGTGATCGATATCTGCCGTACGTGCTGAACATGTTTTACCGGCGCGAAGTGCTGGAGTCGGCCTACAGCGCACGATCATTCGAGAACGCACGCAAGGCGCGCGACGATCTGTTCGGCGACCAAAACAACCGCAAACGTTACGACGGTTACCTCGCCGGACTGCTTGATCCGCAAATCTGGTCGGCGCTGCAAGCGCGCGAAGCAAAACTTCGCGACGCCATTGCGCGAGATCCGAAATTCAAATCGACACATTCTGCTTACGACCGGATCAAACGTGCTCAGGCCGAGATTGCAAAGAATGCGCCCCTGTACGACTACCTCGAGCAGGAACGGCCGGTCACGATCGGTTATCGTGGCCCGCGAGCGTTTTCCGGAAATCTTTTCAAATATGCGCGCCTGCTATTGCGCGCGGCCGACGAGCGTGTGAAGCCAAACGGTGAAAGGATCCCGACTTTTCGCGACAGCGCACGGGAGTCATTGGAACTGGATCTGTATTCCACCGAACCGGTCTACGACGACTACGAAATCCTGCGGCTTACTGATTCTTTGACGGATTTCACGTCGCGATTCGGGGCGGAAAATCCACTCGTGAAACAAGTGCTCGCCGGCAAATCACCTCACGCGCGAGCCGTGGAACTCGTCACCAAGACAAAGCTCAAGGACGTAGCTGTGCGCAAAGATTTTTACGGCAAAGACGCGGCTGCTTTGCAAAGTGTCCATGATCCGATGATTGACCTCGCTCGCATGATCGATGCGCCAGCGAGACAAGCGCGAAAGATCAATGACGCGCAGGATGAAATCAAAAAGCAGGCGTACTCAGAAATCGCGAACGCCCGCTTTGCGATAGAAGGCGCGAGCAATTACCCCGATGCGACCTTCACGCTGCGGCTCTCCTACGGAACAGTTCGCGGATATGAGCAGGATGGAAAACAGGTTCCCGCGTTCACCGATTTCGCAGGTTTATACCAGCGCGCTGCCGAGCATGACAACCGGCCACCATTCGATCTGCCAAAGCGCTGGATGGACAAAAAAGCGGAGCTCAACCTCTCGACGAAGTTCAATTTCGTCTCCGACGCCGACATCATCGGCGGCAACAGCGGCAGCCCCGTCGTGAACAAGGCAAACGAATTCGTCGGCATCATCTTCGACGGCAACATTCAATCGTTGGTGCTCGATGGCATTTACACCGATATGCAGGCGCGCGCTGTGTCAGTCGATTCGGCCGCCATCATCGAGGCGCTTCGAAAGGTTTACGGTGCGAGCGCGCTCGCCGACGAATTACAAGGCGTGAAGTGAGCTCATTTTTGATGTCATTCCGAGCAAAGTCGAGGAATCCCCTGATGCCGCCGGTCCGTATCGCCCTGATTTTTCGAGTTCGCTGCGCTTCGCTCAGGATGACGAATGTTAACCGAGTTTCTTCAGCAATGTCTTCCAGCGTGCCCACGCTTCGTCGCGGGCTTTCTTGTCGGCCTCGCGCATGGCAGGATTGTTCGGTTCGCCGGAGCGCATGAAACCGTGACCGGCGCCTTTATAGATCACGGGCTCATACGTCTTGCCGGCGGCTTTCATTAGTTCTTCAGCTTTGGGAATCGTCGCGTCCACACGCTCGTCGTTTTCGCCATAGAATCCGTAAACCGGACAGCCGATTTTCTTCGCGTCGTCGCCGTTATCGATTGCGGCTCCATAAAATGAGTAGGCCGCTTTCAGGCTCGGATTCATCGTAGCGTAACGGAATGTCCATCCGCCGCCCCAGCAAAAGCCGCATACTGCGAGCGTTCCATTGCACGCCGGAATCTTTAGTGCGTAATCGGCCGCTGCGTTCAGATCGCTGATGACCTGCTCCGTCGGCAGCGCGTGGGTTGCTTTGCCCGCGGCGTCGCCGTCTTCGTATTTTTGGCCGCTCAGCAGATCGGGCGCGATGGCAATAACCCCGTTCTCGGCAAGCTCATCACACAAACTTCGCAACCAGTCCGTTAGTCCGAAGATTTCCTGAATCACCAAAACGACCGGCGTTTTGTTTTTCGATTCTGGATAAACGACGAAGGCTTTGATCGTGCGATCGCCCGATTTGAGATCAATCCATTCGCCGTGACGCGGCGAACTGTTCAATCGGTCCTTGCCGAAATCCTTATACTCCTGCGCGGGCAAAGATTGCGCCAGACAAGCAAAAGCAACTGCAAACAGAAGATGTTTCATTGAATGACGACGTCGATCCTGACCTTGGCTAGGCGGTCGAAGATGTTACCGCGGGCGATTTTCGACAAAAAATTGCGTCAAGACTCCAGCGGCCGGGGCCGTAACAGACCATGAACAAGAACACCCAGCAAAGAACAACGGCCAGTTCACCCTTGTTCAAGATTGGAAAAAATTGCTCGGTCGGCGTCGGCACATGGCCGATTGCTTTACCTGCGGCGTGCACCGTGAAATAAGCCACCGCCATTTCACCGGCTGAGATAAACGCCGCGAGCCGCGTCAGAAAGCCAAACGCGATCATGAGTCCGCCAACAAGTTCGATGATTCCTCCAAAAAGCATTAACCCTTCGACGCCGCCGTGACCGCCGCCGGGAAACCCGAGAAGTTTTTGCCCGCCGTGACAGGCGAACATGAGTCCAAGTATCAGTCGCATGATGCAGTAAACCGGGTCCGCGAAACGATTCAGCGAGTTCATGGCCACTCAGGCTGAACGATTTTCAGTTGAAGTGTCAAGTCTCAAGCCGCTTCGCTGTGCGTCTGCGCATTTCAAGGGACACGGATACAGCTACGCTGCTTTCCTTGTGGCGGGCGCTCTTTTCCCGCGCGATTTGCTTTTGCTTTTTTCTTTCCCTTCCCTCTGTTCGAGGCTCTTTTGCAAAACCGACACCAGGTCGATCACCTTCGTCGGCTTCGGTGCTGTCCTTGGTTTCTCTTCGATTTCTTTTCCGCCAGCTTCAACTTTCTCCTCAATCACTTCCATGAGCGCCTCACGGTAATCGTCGTGATATTTTTCTGGATTCCATTTTGCCCTCATGCTGTCGACGAGTGATTTCGCCATGGTCATTTCACGTTTCCCGACTTCGACCTTCTTCGGAATATGGAGTTTGGTCGTATCAGCCAACTCGTCGGCAAAGTGCATGAGCTCCAACACAAGAGCGTCATCTTTAGGTTTTACACCGGCTAGATACTGGCGCGTTTTGATCACGACTTTGGCGATGCCGACCCAGTTGCTGTCCTTGAGCGCGTCGCGCAAAAGCGCGTAAGCTTTGTCCCCGCCTTTTTGCGGCTCCAGGTAGTACCGGCTTGTAAAAGAAAATAGGATCAATTTCATCGAGTTTGACGAAATCCTGGATATCCACAGTCTGGATCGCCTCAAGATCAACGCGTCCAAAGTCCTCGTCCTTGAGCACGACGTATTTCCCTTTCTCGTGCTCGTAGCCCTTCACGATCTGGTCCCACGGGACTTCCTTGCCGTCCTTTTCAGCGACGCGTTTGTAATTCACCGGGCTTAAATCGCTCTTGCGCAGGAGACGAAACTTGAGTTCTTCCCGTCGCGTGGCCGGATAAAGGGCAATCGGGATATTGACCAGTCCGAAGCTGATGCTGCCCTTCCAAATTGCGCGTGCCATATAAATGTATTTCGTTTCGCTACAACGAAATGCGTGGGTAATTCAGCCGTTGCAGTGTCCGCTGTCCCCGGCAGAGTTTACTTACATCACCGATCGTCAACGCGCCGAGGACGGCGCACGCTACAGCAATTTGCGATCAGGCCGCCAGCTCAAGATCCCGGCGCGAGATGCCGCGCAATTCAAAGAGTCGAATCAGCGTTTCTTCGATCAGATTGTTCGGGCAGGACGCGCCGGCGGTGATGCCGATCACAGCCGGTCCATTTGGCAACCAAAAGTGGGAAACCACTTCTCGTCTTTCATGCAAGTTGTAGTGCTGGATTTCGGTTGCCGAGGCCAGACGCGAAGCATTGAGCACAAAATAGGTCGGCAATTTTTCTTCGCCCATCTCTGCCAAATGCGATGTGTTCGAGCTGTTGTAGCCGCCTACGACGAGAAGCAGGTCCATGGGAACATTCAGTAGTTCTCGCAATGCATCCTGCCGCTCCTGCGTGGCTCCGCAGATCGTGTCGAAGAAGCGGAAATTTTGTTGTGCAAGCTCCTGCCCGTCGCGATCAATGGTGGCCTGTCGAATCCGGCGCTGAACCTCCTCGGTCTCGCCACGCAACATCGTGGTTTGATTAGCCACCCCCACGGTTTTCAAGTGGATGTCGGGATCAAACCCCGGCGAATGCGCGCCTTTGAACTTCTCGAGGAATGCCTGTTTATCGCCCCCGTGCCGGATGTAGTCGCAAACGTAATCGGTATCCGCGAGAGTGAGAACGACTACGTAATGTCCGCTGCCGTCCCCGAGCGCCCGTGAGCTGGTTGCTTTCGTCTCTTCGTGCTCGGCTTTGCCGTGAATGATCGACGTCACCGATTCGCTTGCATATTTGCGCACCCGCTTCCAGACGCTCATCACGTCGCCGCACGTGGTATCAACAATCTGGCAGCCGCGGTCCTTGATTTGTTGCTGAATCGACAATTCCGTCCCGAACGCCGGCACGATGACGACGTCGTCGGGGCCAAGATCGGAGATGTCCGCCTCCTTATTTCTGCCGGTGAGATTTTTGATGCCTAACGAGGCAATCTGATGATTGACCTCCGGGTTATGAATAATTTCGCCGACAATGAACAAGCGACGATCTTTGAAAACCTTACGAGCTGCGTACGCCAGGTCGATCGCGCGTTCGACGCCGTAGCAAAAACCAAACTGCTTCGCCAGGCGCACTGTGGTATCTCCTACGGAAATCGTTCCACCGGCGTGCCGGACCTTTTCGATGATATCGCTGCGGTAGTGTGACTCGACCTGTTGCTGCACGGCCGCCATCACGTCGGGCGTGCGCAGGTTCACTTTCTGGCGGGCAGTTGTGCCGCTGGAAATCAGGTTCGTGCTCATGTTTGGCTTGTCACTCGGAGCGCGGCGAAGAATCTCGGATCTTCCGCCGTTACACCTTCGACTCAGAGATGTTTGGCGTCAGTCAACATGACACAACCAAGCGAAGGCGGCAACGCGCCGCGGCTTGCCTATTGAAGCAGAGGCTCGCTCGGTTTCTCAAACGCCGCGTCCGAGATCATAAGAGAAGCTGGAGGATCAGGCGTTCTGGAGTCATCGACCCGCTGCACTTTCGGCCCGATTGTTTCGTCTTCGGGTTGGGTATTAGCGATGTTTACCGGCGTCCCGATCCTCACTAGCGCGTAGAATTTTGCCGCGGCTTCACCCTTCAAGCGAATGCACCCATGTGTGTGTGGTGCGGGATGAACAAAACCCTGGTGGAAACCGTAGGCGGGAGCGAACTCACACCAGTATCCCATCGGATAACCGACGTAACGCCCAGGCCCACCGCCGGTGGAAGGAACTATTCGACTGCCTTGCACGCTGAATCCGTACGATCCGGAACGCTTGTGCTCCTGTTTCGAATAAATATTAAAATTACCCTTGGGCGTAGGTTTCGCAGCAGTGCCAACCGAAACGGCCGCCGACATCAGGCAACGGTCGCCTTCCATCACATAGACGTTCTCCTTCGAAAGCGAGACTTTCACGCGCACGGCTGAAGGATTGTTAGGCTTATACGCAGTCACGTGATAGGGGCCGCCTGCACTCACATGCCCGGTTGCACAACCAGTAAGCAGCAGAAGTGAAGGGCCAACACACACTAAAATTAATCGGTAAACATGTCGCATACGAGCATACTGGATAGGATCAGACAGCTTTTTGTCAACCCTGCCGCCGCTCGGGCTACTTTGAAACGCTTCCCGAAAAGACGCGTCGCGGGCCCAGCTCACGCATTGAACATTGTCAGAAAGGCGACTTCGATTGCCAGACCTTCGTGGATATTTCGACCGAGATGATCGCGGAATTCTTCAAGCGAACGGATGCGCCTTAAAATTTCGGCAGTGCTGAAGCGGCGTGCAAGTGCGGCAGTTTCTTCTTTTGCAACTGGCATATCGCGTTGTGCGACACCATTGCTTGCCCGAAGAACGTCAGTCCACCAGGCAAACAACGTTTCCACCAATGCGGCGCGCCGTTGCAGGTAAAGGCTTTCTGTGAATGCCTTGTAATATTCCTCACGTTCTTCCAGCCAGGCGCCGTCCGTTGCATCCTTGTAACGGCTCTGCTCCCGCTTGAATGCCTCATCGGTCTCGACCTTTACTTCGCAGCGGACGGCCCGGAGCAGATGTTGAAATTCATGGGCAAGCCGATAGGCGGACTGAATGGTCCAGGTCGTTTGACGAGATGCTTGCTGCAATAATTTTACGAGTTTCTCTTCCTCTTTCTTGCTCTGAGCCTCGCCGGTTGACGCAAGTGGAATGGAAATGCACCGCGAGAGAATCGTTTCCGGCAGAGCCTCGGGCAAGGCGCTCAGCAGAAGCAACAGCGAATCCTTTGGCGGTTCTTCCAGTGTTTTGAGAAACGCATTTGCCGCCGCGTCTCCGAGCCGGTCGGCATCTGAAATAATCGCTACCTTCCCGCGGCTGTTTGCTGCGCGCATTTGCAGCGCGTGCTCCAACTCGCGGATTTGCTCAATTGAAATACGGCGCGATTTCAATTCGGGACGGGCAATGAAAACCTCGCGAGCTTTGGCTGAAAAAACATCTTTGCTTGGGGTGCCATTAACCAAACTCGCCAGCTCCGCTGCGAGCACTTCCTTGCCACTTCCGGGAGGTCCCGTGATCAAATAGGCGTGCGCGAGCCGGTTTTGTTCATACGCGCGTCGCAAAAAATCGAATGCAGTGGTACGCGGGAAGGGCATTTAAACGTTCCGTGTTCGATATTTAACATCGGACGTTTTTCCCATTACGGGGGACCGCGAGCAGAGTGTATTCCAGATCTCGCTCTCGATCGCGTCTGCTTCCTGCGCGCCGCGGATCAAAACAACTCGGCCCGGCTCGCGCAAAGCAAGCTGGCGATATCCTTCGCGAACGCGCTCATAAAATTCCGCGGGCTGTTGTTCCA
The DNA here is from genome assembly GCA_963828355.1 of uncultured Verrucomicrobiae bacterium. Taxonomy (GTDB): domain Bacteria; phylum Verrucomicrobiota; class Verrucomicrobiia; order Chthoniobacterales; family UBA10450; genus Udaeobacter. The sequence goes on from CAWHFD010000012.1 coordinate 220,692, forward strand.
TTCGATCAGCTTTGCGCGGTTTCAGCCGCATTCGCGACTCAGCCGTCGCCGCGTCGATATCGAGCACGAAAGTAATGTCTGGAACGCAATCGCCGACGGCAAACGCATTAAAGCGCTCGATCGTTTCGCGATCCAATCTGCGTGCCGCTCCTTGATAAACAGTGGTCGAGTCAAAAAACCGATCTGCAATTACGCAGGCGCCGCGCTCGAGAGCTGGCTTAATTACCTCGCGCACCAATTGGCTGCGGCTGGCCTCAAAAAGGAGCAACTCAGTCTGCGGCGTCATGCTGGAATTGTGCGGCGCAAATTGCAAAAGCTCGCGAATGCTTTCGCCGATCGGCGTGCCGCCCGGTTCACGCGTCAGCACGCACGGCACACCGCATCGCTGAAGGCGTGCGGCGAGTCTCGCTGCCTGCGTGGATTTTCCGCTTCCTTCCGATCCTTCGAAGGTGATGAACGGCAGCCGCGGCATGATTTCACTTGTGCGCAGGCATTCCTCTTGTAAAGGCGTTTTTCAAGGCGTTTTCGAACCTGATTCCGGACTAAGGGACAGGCGCGCTCCGCATCGCAATCGTCCCGAGCGGAGCGCAGTGGAGTCGAGGGACTCGGTGAAAGAACAGAAGGTAACGATCCGGAATTCCTCGATGTCGCTCGGAATGACGGCACGTTTGAGGGCCGTCTCACCTGAATATTGTTGCTTGAGGTTTCTCCGGATGTTGTGAGCTTGGATTTGGAATCTATGAAATCGTTTTGGCTAGTGAAACAGGAGCCATCTTCCTATTCATGGACGGATTTTGTCGCCGACGGCGAGACGAGCTGGACCGGCGTGCGCAATTTTGCTGCGCGAAATAATCTTCGCAAGATGCAAAGAAGCGATGAAGTCCTTTTCTACCATAGCGGTGATGAAAAGGCTGTCGTCGGACTCGCTACAGTAACGCAGACGGCTTACCCAGATCCAACCGCGAAAGAGGGCGACTGGTCCACGGTCGATCTTGCCGCAGTCAAGCCGCTGACGCGGCCGGTTACACTTCGAGAGATCAAAGGCAATTCGCGCCTGAAAGGAATTGCTTTGGTTCGGCAATCGCGCCTTTCGGTGATGCCGCTGCGCGAGTCGGAGTTTCGCGAAATTGCCGGCATGGCTGACCAAGGAGGGACGGCTTCCTAGTGGTCCAAGGGACGCGACGGCTGGGAAGCGTCGCTCCTCGAGCCACGTTTTGCCTTGTTCAAAGCTGCTTCGAGATCGAAAATTTCACAATGGACGCAATTGCGGCAACTGAGTTCCTTTCACTCGATGCGACCGCTGGCGCCGCGACGGATTCGATAGTCGTATCCTTGCACGACGTGGCTCCCCGTACTCAGCGGATCGCAAACACAATCATTTTGAAATTGGGCAGCCGCGGAATCCGCGTTTGTTCGATTCTAGTCGTGCCGGATTATCACCATGAAGGGTCGTTCGCCAGGCACTGCGAATTCGTATCGTGGCTTCGGGCGTTGGAAGCGGATGGACACGAAATCGTGATCCACGGCTATTTCCACGAACGTCCGCCTCGGACCAAAGAAAGTTTGGCCGACAAACTGGTCACCAGGTTCTACACACGAAATGAGGGCGAGTTTTACGATTTGAGCTATGAGGAAGCGCTGCGCCGGATCACAACGGCACGAGATGAGTTCAATGCGCACGGCCTTAAACCACGAGGGTTTATCGCGCCGGCATGGTTGCTCGGAGATGAAGCAGAGCGGGCGGTTTGCGATGCGCAATTGGAATACACGACACGCTTGCGCAGCGTATGCGATCTGCGCTTCGGAAATGTCTTTCCTACGAGAACACTCGTTTACAGTGTTCACAATAATTGGCGGCGCTCGCTCAGTCGTAGTTGGAACGCAGCATCATTTCTTTTCCTGAAAACCAACCCGCTATTGCGCCTCAGCATTCATCCGCCTGATTATTCACAACCGGCCATTTGGAAACAGATTCTTGGCTTTATCGAGGCAACGAAAAATGCGCGGACGGCTACGACGTATCGGGATTGGATCGTCGAACAAAGATTGACGCGAGAAATCTAAAGTGAGCAGGTGTGACTTACATATTCACTCGCGCCATAGTGCGCGTTCGGAAGAATGGCTCTTCCGCCGATTCGATTTCCCCGACAGTTATTCCGATCCAAAGCAGTTGTATGAGCGATTGCTCAAACGCGGCATGGATTACATCACCATTACCGATCACGACTCGATCGATGGCTGCCTGGAGATTGCAGACCTGCCTCGGACCTTCATCGGGGAACAGGTCACAACGTATTTTCCGCATGACGGCTGCAAGTTACACATTCTGGTTTGGGGAATTTCAGAACAGCAGCATCGCGACATCGAAAGCGTCCGCGAAAGTATTTTCGATCTGCAAAGTTATCTCCAGCGCGCGCAAATCGTGCACGCCGTTGCGCATCCGCTATACAGTGTGAACGGCAAGCTCGAGGCAATGCATCTCGAGCAATTGATTCTTCTGTTCAAACATTTCGAAGGGATCAACGGTTTGCGGGACGCGCTTCTGAGCGATCTGATCCAAACGCTGCTAAAACAGTTGACCCCGGAAAAGATCGACGCCCTGGCAAATCGTCACGGTCTTGCACCGACGCACCCGGAGCCGTGGAAGAAAATTTTCGTAGGCGGCTCCGACGATCATGGCGGCCAATTCGTCGCTTCAGCTTTTACAGAAACTTCTGCTGCAGATTCTGCGGGAAAAATTATCGAGCTCGTTCGCAACGGTGATTGCACGCCGTGCGGCCAGGGCGGAACGCCGTTGATCCTGTCGCACGGATTTTACAACACGGTTGCCTGTTTCATCCAGGATCGGTTTCATGAGAAGCTCGGCCCGGGCGCGGCCTTGCTGGAGAAGATGTTTTCACGGTTCATGGAAGGCCGGGCGCCAACTGAATTCACGCTGAAGGAGAAGACGGAATTTATCGTGCAGGGCGTTTTGTCGGGAAAGATTTTCGAATTCGCCAAGCCCGCAAATGTATCGCTTTGGAAAGAGCTTTCCGGCTATTTCGCGCGGCCGGAAGTGAAGACAAAATTGGCCGCGCAACTGGACAAAGTGAGCGAGCCGGAGCGGCGCACATTTCTCATGGCAAACATGGTCGCCGAACAACTGGCCTTTCGATTTTTCAGCAAATTCGTTCAACAAATCAGCGCCGGAAACATGGTGGAGAGCATGCAGGCTCTTAGCGCGATTGCACCGATTCTCGTCATCCTGACGCCTTACATCTACGGCTTTCATAGCCAGGCGCCCTCTCGCAAATGGCTGCGGAGCGTTTTTAAGGAATTGACCGGCGAAGTTCCGGTTGCGCTGCAAAATCGGAAACGTGCCTGGTTCACCGATACGCTGGAAGACGTCAACGGCGTCGCGACCACCATTCGCAAAATGACCGCCGCTGGAGCCGCTGCAGGAAGGGAACTCGTCGTGGTCGCTTCGCGGAACAATCCGCAGGTTTCTGATATACCAATCAAAAATTTCCCGCCCATTGGCGAATTCGAGCTACCTGAATACGAACTGCAAAAACTAAGTTTTCCGCCGATCCTCCAGATGCTGGATTACGTCCAACGGGAAAGATTCTCTGAGATCATCATCAGTACACCCGGCCCAGTCGGGCTGACGGCATTGCTCGCAGCCAAGATGCTCAACCTGCAAACCAGCGGCATTTATCACACCGATTTCCCGCAATATGTCCGCATTCTGACTGAGGACGGCTTCCTTGAAAGCGTGGCGTGGCGTTACATGCATTGGTTTTATGGCCAGCTCGACACAGTTTTCGTTAATTCCGAAGAGTACCGGCAAAGTTGGATCAAACACGGCTTCGATCCGGCAAAACTGAAGATTCTGCCGCGTGGACTCGACACCGAGCTGTTTCATCCTGCTCGACGCGAGGCGGCATTCTTCGAAAAATTCGGCCACTGCAACGGCGAGGTTCGCCTCCTCTACGTTGGTCGCATTTCAAGGGAGAAGGACCTCGATCTCTTAGCCGCCGCATACCGTCGTCTGCGCGACGAAGGATTACCGGTTCAACTCTTCGTCGTCGGTCACGGACCATATTCCAGGGCGTTCGCGAAAGCTTTGCCTGAAGCGTTCTTCACCGGCTACCTGAGGGGCAAAGAATTGGCCACTGCGTACGCGTCAGCTGATATTTTTGTGTTCCCCAGCACCACCGACACATTCGGCAATGTCATTTTGGAAGCGCAGGCCTGTGGCGTTCCGGTGATCGTCTCCGATTCTGGTGGGCCAAAGGAATTAGTCGAAAATGAGATTAATGGCCTCATTACCAAGTCGCATGATGTCGAAGACTTCACGCGCGCGATTCGAGAACTCGTTACCGATCCCGCGCTGCGCAAGCGGATGGCGAAATCCGCTCGAAATAGTGTCACCGAGCGGAGTTGGCCCAGCGCGTTCGCCAAATTCTGGGCCGCCACCGAGGTCTAGAGTCTGATTTCAGGTTTCCGATTTCTGCCGCTCGCCTACTCGCCGCCTATCTGCTTCATCCCCGGGCCGTACACTTTCCAGAAATAATAAGCAGCGACGACAAATCCGATTGTAATGATAATCCAGCGGACAACGGCGGGGTTGGCACGATGCGATAACATTCCGCCGATGTAGCCCCCGATCAGACCACCGACTGCCATCGGCACGCCGTACCTCCACTCCACATCGCGACCCAGTATGAGCACGAGCACCGCCACGCCGCGCATGCAACCGTTTAACAGATTCTTCAACGCGACCACGTGAGGGATGTCGCCGGGCGATATGAAGCTGAGCGCGCCGATCATTAGAATACCGATGCCTCCGCCGAAATAGCCGCCATACAACCCTACGAGGAAAATGCCCGCCATTGCCACAGGCCACCACGCCCCGCGGATGGTTGGTTGAATGCTGTGATCGCCCCTGTATCGAACGAGAATCGGTCGCAGCAAAATGACCGTGGTAGCCAAAAGGACCAGCCACGGCACAACTTTTATGAAGCTGCGATTGCCCGTGCGACTGAGCAGCAGCGCTCCAATCAATCCGCCGAGCACGCTTGGAATCAGAAGCAACCATAGCCACCGGCGGCCCACGACATCGGTTAACTGACTGCGCGTGCGCCAAACCGCTCCCGGATACGAGCCGAATCCGGCGATCGCACTAGTGGCATCAGCTGTCATCGGGCCCATGACCAGCATCAACAATGGGAACGTGATTAATCCGCCGCCGCCGGCAAGCGCATTCATCGCGTCCGCGACAATACTCGCCAGAAAAAACAAGAAGTAGGTCACCATTCTCTCCTCTTACTCATGCTCGTGGTTTTCCGTAGCGCTTTGGTAGGGTCGGTGCGCTGCGGCCGTCTGGATATCGCAGCGTGATGACGCTATCTGCCCCACGGCAGTGCCTCCAAATCGACATTGCCGCCGGTGAGAATGATTCCGACGCGTTTTCCTGACACGGCGATTTTGTTTTCCGTGATCGCGGCATAGGGAACCGCCGCTGATGGTTCGATCACAATTTTCATGCTCTCCCAAATCGTACGCATAGCCGAAACGATTGCTTCCTCGCTCACCGTCACGATGTCGTACACGTATTGCTGAACGATTTTAAAGTTCGGTTCCCCAATGTTTGTTCGTAGTCCGTCGGCAATCGTGAATTTCTTATCAGTCACGAGCCGTCGTCCCGCGCGAAATGATTGCGCCGCATCATCCGCGCTGGCAGGCTCTGCGGCGATCACTTTAATCGTCGGCTGCATCGATTTTGCTGCGATTGCTGTGCCCGACAGCAGACCGCCACCGCCGACTGGACACATCAAAAGATCGAGATCGGGAACGTCTTCGAGAAGTTCCACTGCCGCTGTCCCCTGCCCCGCTATGACGTCCGGGTTCTCAAACGAGTGAATCAATGTTGCGCCGGTCTTCTTGATCACCTCCGCGCACTTCATTTCCCGCGCCTCTTCCGTCGGTTCACAAAAGACGACCTGCGCGCCGTAGCTCTCGACTGCACGAATCTTTACCTTCGCCGAATTCGACGGCATAACGATGTACGCTGCAATGCCGCGCAACTGCGCGGCACGCGCCACTGCAGCTCCATGGTTGCCCGATGAATGCGTAGCAACTCCGCGGCGCGCCGCTTCATGATCAAGCGCAAAAACAGCGTTCGTTGCACCGCGCGCCTTAAAAGCCCCGACTTTCTGAAAATTTTCGCACTTAAAGAACAGTGACGCCTCGCTCTCCACCTCCAATCTGGAGCTGGTCAACACCGGCGTTCGATGGATGTATGGACGAATCCGCTCATGCGCAGCGCGGATGATGTCAAGACCGAGCGATTTATCTGGGTCGACCATCCGAAAAAGGCGTCGATAACGCCGAACGTGTCAATGATTCCATGAGCCAAAATGCAGGCCCAAAGGTTGCGACCTGCGAGCATGTAAGCCGTTCCCAAGATTAATCCAGCAATTGCGGAATCAAAGATTTCGGAAGGGACCTTCATAATCAAGGCTGCACCCGAACGAGATGGAGACGACGATAATTCGCGTTGTGAAGTAACTCCATTGACGTCGCTTCGACACTTGTGTCCGATGAGTTAACGACTAGCCGGCTTGATTACGAGACAGCTGTTTATACGGCGGTTGGGCTGCGAAAATGTTCGGGCCGCGGCCCCATGCCGATGAAGCGGGCAGGTAATTGCCGCAGAACTGGGAACCATTTCAACAAGCGAAGCACAAAGGGCAACGAATTGCGTTTTCCTGCGGCGTGGCCAGTGACGACGCGGCGATGAATGAAGACCTGCATTCCCTGGATCAGGCGCGTCGGCCATTCTCGGCGCACCTGCACCTTGCGCAAATCGTCCACGGAAACCGGGCCGTTCCTCAATTTGTCAGCAAGCAGATTCGCAGTCGCGACGGCATCCTGAATTGCGAGATTAATTCCAACGCCGCCTGCCGGTGACATGGCGTGCGCCGAGTCGCCGATGCAAAGCAAACCTTCCCGGCACCAATGGCGTAGACGATTGATCTGCACGGTCAACAATTTGATCTTGGACCAGTCGTCCAGTTCAGGGACGCGGTCGCGGAGAAACGCGGCGAAACTGACGATGTCATTTTGAAATTGCGACAGACCGCGCGCTTTCATCTCGTCAAAGCCGCCCTTGGGAATGACGAAGCCGGCTTGCCAGTAATCACCCCGATCGATTAACACGAGAAGTTTGCCGCCCTGAAAAAACCCGAATGATTGCCGGGGATCGTCCGGTTTCTTGGAGATTCGCATCCAGAGCACGTCGATCGGCACGCCGAATTCGCGCTGCTCAAAGCCTCCGCGTGTGTGAGCGATGGAACGCCGTCCATCCGCGCCAATCACCAGGTCGGTGCGCACTTCCATTTCGCCACGCGGCGTCCTTGCGCGTACTCCGACGACGCGATCCTTCTCGAAAATGAGATCGATAACTTCGTGTTCCATGAGCAGCTGGAAACTTGGAAATAGTTTTGCATGGGCGGAGAGGAAATTGAGAAAATCCCATTGCGGCATGAAGGCGACGAACTTGCAGCGCGTGGGCAGCTTTGTGAAATCAGCAATCGCTACGCTCTGACCATTCACTACGGCGTGCAGCTCGCGTACCTCCTGATGCGGTTGTTTCAGGAATTCATCCAGCAAACCGAGCTCATACATCAACTCGAGCGTGGACGGATGAATAGTGTCGCCGCGAAAATCGCGAAAGAAATCCGCATGTTTTTCCAGCACCATTACCGGCACGCCGGCTCGCGCGAGAAGATACCCGGCCATGATCCCCGCCGGCCCACCGCCGACGATCACGCACCGAGTTTGCAGTGTTTCGACCACGGATTACACGGATAGCACGAATTATGAATTCAAGATGAACATTATTGTTTTGCATCGGTGTTATCTGTGTAATCCGTGCTCAAGCTCATGAAAACTGATCGACCGCTTTTTCTCAATGAAGAACACGTGCGGACGCACTTGCGAATGTCGGTCTTGATCCCGGCGATGGAGAAAGCGCTGATCGATTTCTCAACCGGCAAAGTGACTCAGCCAGTGCGCTCGGTCATTAACGTCGAGGTCGCCGCGGCGACTGGATTTCTCGGCTTGATGCCGGCGCTGACGCCGGATGGCCTTGGATTGAAAGCAGTAACGTTCTACCCGTCAAACGCAAAGCGCGGGATCCCCACACACATGGCGACAATTTTTCTTGTTGATCCACGGACGGGAACCCCACTGGCGATTATGGACGGACGCTTAATCACGGAGATGAGAACAGCTGCTGTATCCGCAGCGGCGACAAAACTGCTCGCATCGCCCAATGCTACGGTCCTCGCGATTCTCGGCAGCGGGGTACAAGCGCGTAGCCATGTGGAAGCTCTGATGCTCGTTAGGCCTTTCGAAGAGGTTCGTGTGTGGAGTCCCACGCTCGAGAACGCACAGCGGTTCGCAAACGAAATTGGCGGCACGGCAATGTCTGCTGAAGAAGCGGTGCGCGGCGCAGATGTGATCGTAACCGTCACCAATTCAAAAACGCCAGTTTTGAAGGGGGCCTGGCTGAAAACCGGCTCGCATGTAAACGCAATCGGCGCATGCCGGCCCGGCTGGCGGGAGCTCGACGACGAAGCGATGAACAACGTCGTATTCGTAGATTCACGTGAAGGCGCGATGAAGGAATCCGGCGACGTGATTCTTTCCGGTGCGAAGATTTATGCGGAGCTGGGGGAAGCGCTGGCAGGCAATGTTCCATCGTGTGAAAATGAAACGACTATTTTCAAATCCCTCGGTATGGCCGTGGAAGATATCGCTGCCGCGACGCTTGTATATCGATCGGCTCGTCAGCTTGATTTCGAACGTTCCAAATCCTGAAGCGGATCACGGGTTTTAGCATCGTAAGCCTCGGATTGTTCGTTGCTTTGGAAGCGATGGCTTTTTCCTCCTGACCGGTGAGCTTTGCCTGCAGCCTGACAGCCAGGAATCCGCGGTCCTCATTATTCGTTTGAAGCGTTCGAGACCTCGTCCCGGCACTCGCTGGTTTCATAGAGCGCTTGCAAAGCGCGGGCAGGGCGGAACAGTTGCCAGCAATGTCCGCAAGTGTTGAGAAGCTAAATTCGCAAATCGAGCGCGCAGCCAGTGACCGGTATTTGATGGAATCGACGGCCAGGAATATTCGCAGCCTTTTGGCTGGCGCGTTGACGGATGTGTATTTCAACTCCGTCAACGAACTGGTCTGGAACTTGGATTGGCAGGAATTAAACGATCGTTTCTACCAGACGCTTGCATTTGGAACCGGTGGACTGCGCGGCCGCACCATCGGGAGAATCGTGACGGCTACGGAACGCGGCAACGCGCGCGAAAACGAACGCCCAGAGTTTCCCTGCGTCGGCACAAACGCGATGAATTTTTTCAATGTCAATCGCGCGACCCGGGGACTTGTCGCCTATCTGCACAATTGCAACCTCCGTGAGCAAATTTCTGCCAAACCAAAGATTGTGATCGCCTATGATCCGCGGTTTTTCTCGAAGGAATTTGCGGAGTTATCTGCGAAAGTTGCAGCCGAAAACGGCTGCGACGCATTCGTGTTCGACAGCCCGCGTTCTGTGCCAGAGCTTTCGTTTGCCGTGCGCCACCTGCACGCGAGCGCAGGAACAGTGATCACTGCGAGCCACAACCCGCCATATGACAACGGTTTCAAAGTCTATTTTAGCGACGGCGCGCAAGTGATCGAACCGCAGGCCAGCGCCATCATTACCGAAGTAAACGCGATTACCAGCGAATCGTTCACACCGCTTCCAAAAGAGCGACAAGGAAGAGTGACGACCATCGGAAAAGATATCGACCAGGCTTACATGCGCCGGCTCGAAACGTTGATCCTCGACCCACGAGTAACTCGCGAGGCGAAATCGCTGCGGATCATCTATACGCCGTTGCACGGAACCGGCAGCGTCATCATCAAACCGATGCTGACACGGCTTGGTTTCAATTTCAAAGTGGTGCCGGAACAGGACTCCCTCGATGGCCGATTTCCCACTGTGAAATCGCCAAACCCGGAATATGGCGAAGCGCTAACACTGGCGATCAAACTTGCGGAATCGGAGAACGCCGATCTCGTCATCGCCACCGATCCCGATTGCGATCGCATGGGCGCGGCAGTTCGAACAAAGGGTGGCAAAATGACGTTGCTGACCGGGAATCAAATTGGTTCGCTGCTAGCCTGGTATCGAATCAAGGCGTTGTTCGACAAAGGCGTGCTGAATAAACAAAACGCCTCGCGCGCCGTGATCATCAAGACTTTCGTCACTACCGATCTGCAAAATGCGATCGCGGATTATTATGGTGCGCGCTGTGTCGAGACGTTGACCGGTTTCAAGTACATCGGCGCAAAACTGGCGAAGTACGAGCGCGAAGTTCCCGAGCAATTGCGCCGTAGCTATGCCGATCTTGCCGAGAATGAGACGCGGCGGCTTCGACTCACATACTCTTCATTTTACGTTTACGGCGGAGAGGAAAGCTATGGATACAGTGGCGCTGATTTTGTTCGGGACAAGGATGGCAATGGCGCAGCGATCATGTTTTGCGAAGTTGCCGCTTACGCAAAATCGCGCGGCCAAACGGTCGATCAATTGCTCGACGAGATATATTCGCAGTTCGGTTACTTTGCGGAAAAAACCAACTCGCTCGTGTTTGAGGGCGCAGAAGGCGCAAACAAAATTGCCAGCCTGATGAAATCATACACGGCTGACCCGATCCGGGAAATACTCGGCACAAAACTAATGAATATCAGGAATTTTGAGACAGACGAGATCAGAGACGTCGAGGGCGATCTGATTCCGAAGACGCAAATGCTGATGTTCGAGTTGGAGGACGGAACACGGATTGCGGTGCGGCCGTCGGGGACTGAGCCAAAAATAAAGTATTACTTGTTTGCGCGACGCTCGTCGGAAAAGGAAAAATTCGGCGATGCTGATCTTGAACGAATTAAAACAGAAACCGTCGCTAAATTAGATCACCTCTGGGATTGGTTGCGAAAGGGTGCCGAGTCGCGGTTGGAAGCGTAAATGTCATATTGAACCGAGCAAGACATCTCGGATTATTGCTTTGCGTGCCGAGGTAACGAATGATCAGAGATTCCTCGACTTCGCTCGGAATGACCGAGGGTAACCAAGAAGTGCCGGCTTTCGAGCCGTCAATGTGAGACTGAGGCTGCCCAAGTTCGCCACGGCGAATCCGCCCTATGGCGGACAGTCGTTCCTAGAACGGTTGGCGCTTTGGATTGGAATTAGCAGAGCCCATGAAAAACATCACGAAGCTTTGGCCATGGCTGGCGGCGATCTGTAGCGGACTTCTTTACGCAGCTTGCTTTGCGCCCTTTAACCTTACGTGGTTCTGCTGGATCGCGCTGATCCCTCTCGTTGCCGCAGTTTGGTTTTCCGGCACGGAGTCACGTCGTCCATGGCTTCGGAGCCTCCTTCTTGGTTACGTCGCCGGGCTGACATTTTTTTGGACCGTGTTCTTCTGGCTCACGACGGTCACCGTCCTGGGTTGGTTCGTTCTTCAATTTTACCTGGCAATTTATCTTGCGATCTGGGCTTGGTTTTGCGGCCTTGTGCGGCCACGACGCAAAGTAAACCGGGCAACCGCGAGCAAATGGGATCAGATGCTGACCCAGGCCCGGAGCTCAGCAGCCGCGGTGCAACCGCCTTGGACAAGATCGACAAACAACCTGCGACTCGCCCTTCTGCTCGCAGCGGCATGGACAACGCTTGAATGGTTGCGCGGTTGGATTTTCTCCGGCTTTGGTTGGAACGGCCTCGGTGTCGCTCTACACGGCACTTGGCCATTGATTCAAATTGCAGAGTTCACCGGTGTTGCGGGATTATCGTTCCTGGTCGCCTTTACCAACGTAATCATCCTCACGACGGCGTACCGCCTGGTTCTTGAGGCGCGCACACGCATGATGCGACCGCATTTTGATTTCACCGCCACGATGGCAGCAATTGTGGGCGTTTTGGTTTTCGGAGTCCGCGCGACCCAGTTTTCGCCGCCAGCAAAACCGCTCCGCGTTGCCGCCGTACAGTCGAATGTTCCCCAAACCCAAAAGTTCGACCCCCAGTTTACCAGGAAAATTTTCGATCAATTCCGGCGCTTGAGTGAAATTGCCCTGGGATCAAATCCGCCGCCGGAATTGTTAGTGTGGCCCGAGAGCTCGATGCCCGGGCCGGTGCTGACAGACCAGGAGAGCTACAATTTCGTGATGGACATGGCCGCATCGGCGGAGACGGACATTCTGCTGGGGACAATCGACGAAGAGAATGGCGACGTTTACAACGCGGCATTGCTTGTTTCCGACGGTGGCGAACGCGTGCAGGTGTATCGAAAAGTTCATTTGGTACCTTTTGGCGAATACGTGCCGGGGCGGCATACGGTGCCGCTGCTTGCGCGCGTTGTCGGCGATCAGGTGCCGGGCGATTTCAAAGCAGGCGCGCAACACACCGTGTTTACCCTCACAAATCGCGATATCGAAGTGGCGCCGCTGATTTGTTTCGAAGACACGATTGGGGAATTGACCAGACAATTTGTCCTGCCGACGGAGACCAGTCCCGGGGCGAAATTGCTCGTTGATGTGACCAACGACGGGTGGTTTCAGCATTCCGCCGGGTCGCATCAACATTTGGCAAACGCAATTTTTCGCTGCGTGGAAACGCGTCGCCCGATGATCCGCGCGGCCAATACCGGTGTGACTTGTTTCGTCAACCAATTCGGGCGGGTCGCTCAGGAACTGCAGGATGAAAAAGGCAGTACGTTTACCGAGGGCGTACTTACCGGCGAAGTTTTGGTGCCTACTGGAAACGAGCTCACATTTTATGCGCGTCACGGGGAGCTATTCGTCAAGGCCTGTGCAGCAATCACTCTAATTGCGATCGTGCTCGGGAGCATGACCCGCCGAAGGACGTCGTAGGGCTTTTGTTCCAAACGCCGTCGAACTGGATCGCAACGAGTCCCGTGTTGTAGTACAAACGTGCCGTGCCCGTTCAACTGCCGGTCGATCATTTAACTGAGCTTTGGCCGAAGAAATTTCGCAGCGCACGCATCGGCGCGCTCCTTCATCCGGCTTCGGTTTCGTCCAATCTTGAACATGCGTCGCGAATGCTCGAGCGACACAATGGAGATTTGTTTCACCTCGGTGCCTTCTTTGGCCCGCAGCACGGATTTCTCGGCCAGACCCAGGACAACATGGTGGAATGGAAAAGCTACGAACATCCGCGTCTGCAGATTCCAGTTTACAGTCTTTATGGTGAACATCGCGAGCCAACTCCGGAAATGCTGGAGGGGCTCGATGTGCTGGTTGTGGATCTTCAAGACATCGGGTCGCGTTACTACACTTTTATTTGGACGCTCTACCTTTGCATGCGGGCGTGCGAAAGATGCGGCACCACAGCCGTTGTGTTGGATCGACCAAATCCGATCAATGGGGTGACGACTGAAGGGCCGACACTCAATCCGAATTACAAATCGTTTGTCGGCATGCATCCTCTCCCCATCCGGCATGGCCACACTATCGGCGAACTGGCACAGCAATTCCGGGACGAGGCCTTCCCGAATTGTGAGTTGTCCGTCCTGCCAGTGAAAAACTGGGATCGCGCAATGTGGTTCGACCAAACCGGCCTGCCGTGGGTGATGCCCTCACCGAATATCCCGACCCTCGACACCGCCACGGTTTACCCCGGGATGTGTCTGCTCGAAGGCACGAACATTTCCGAAGGACGCGGCACCACGCGACCGTTCGAAATCTTCGGCGCACCTTTTATCGATGCAGAAAAGCTTTCCGGTGAACTGAACGCGTTAAAGCTGCCGGGCGTTTTCTTTCGCGAAAATTATTTTCAACCGGCCTTTCACAAATTTGTCGGTGAACTCTGCGGCGGCGCGCAATTGCATGTGATCGACCGCGAAACTTTCCAGCCTTTTGCTACCGGAGTGCAAATCATAAAACGGATCCGCAAGATTTATCATGAGCAATTTCAATGGAAACGACCTCCTTACGAATACGAATGGAAACGACTTCCCATCGAAATTTTAATCGGTGGTTCAATCGAATCATTCTTTGACGATCGATAACGTCTGGAAATAGCCCAGCTTTTCAAGGCTGGGATGCTGGTGGAGGAAACGGCAAGTACCGCCATGGAACGGAGGAATCGCTTCTATCGCCCTCTGTCGGCGCTTATTATTTTGGTGGCCTCGATACTATTATCAGAAGGAACTCTCTTACGTTTCGAAGAATGAAAGCGATTGCGCACCGCAGCTTTGGTTGCCGTGGCGACGGCAGCAATCTCCATCCCACCTTAGCCACGCAGACCGATTTTATTTAATTTGTAGTGATAACTCATTGTCATCGATAACGGACATTGTCGTTGGCCAGGCAAGATCAATTGGTCGATTTTGTCTTGAATTGACATGCCCGCCCGTACCATCATAGACGGGAAAGGAACAATAAACGAACCAGAAGCCGCGGCATGGCTCATGATGTCTTCGTAAGTCACTCGGTAAAAGACAAAGCTGTCGCCGATGCGATCGTGGCACGGCTCGAGGCAGACTCGGTGATCTGCTGGATGGCGCCGCGTGATGTTGTTCCGGGCGCCGATTGGGGCGAATCGATTATCGATGCGATCGAATCCAGTCGCATCATGATCCTGATTTTTTCTCGGAGCGCGGACGCTTCGTCACAAATCAAACGCGAAGTAGAGCGCGCTGTTAACAAGGGCGTTTACATCATTCCGTTTCGGGTCGATGACATCCCGCCCACAAAGTCGCTGGAATATTTCATCTCGACTTCGCAGTGGATGGATGCGTTTTCGCCCCCGCTGGAACGCCATTTGGATAATCTGGCGAAAACGATCACGGCCGTGCTGAAGAGGCCCCCTCTTCCTGTCGTAAATGTGCCAGCTCAAGCGGAGAGACCAGCGACCTCAAAGCCGCCAATTCGTCCGTCTTGGCGTAAATCACTTCTCATCGCTATCACGTTTGCGGCCTTAGTGATTGTCGGCGGCGCGGGGTGGTATCTCGTCCAGAAGAAAAAGGGCGCTCCTGAAAGGACGGCCCTGGCTCCAACGCCTGTCCCAACAACGCCGGCCGCAGTCACACCCGTCCCCACACTTGTCCCGATTCCAGCTTCGCCGGAACTGGCCAAGCAGACACCAATCGTATCCCTACCATCAATAGCACCGACGGCCACACCAACCCAACAAGTTGAAACACCTGCGCTGGTCCAGGCAGCAGGAACTCCGCAGGATGTTTTGCAGAGGTATTTTCGATGCTTCGCGGAACGCGATCCATTCGCCGCCTACAATTTGCTGTCGGCGGGCTTTCGATCCAACATGTCGTTTAAAAAATACAGCGCCATGTTCTCCTCGACCCGTGAAATTCAACTCGACGAAGTAAAGCTTCTGAGCCAAGGCGAAAACGAAGCGATGGTTTTCACACGATTCCGAGAAGCCGATACCGATTACCACCAAACGTACTGGCAGGGTCCAGTTGAGTTGGTCCGCGAAACTAATGGTTGGCGCATTCAAACGCTCAGAAACCTGAAAAGCGTCCCGGCGGGTGCGGTGCCGTGAAGGAGCGCTAGCCAGTCGAACTCGGTGAAGACAGGTGCCACCGAAGAAAGCCATTCCTTTAGACCTCAACTCGCATTTCAGGCCGACATCACTTTCTTTTTGCGGGGAAAAGCGCGTCGGCACGTTGAACGGCAGCTAATCGAGCGAACCTCGGTCAAGACGCAATCGAGGCCTGTGGCGTGCCGCATCCGGAAATCGATTTGATCCTTGTGAACGGCAAGCCAGTCGGCTTCGATCATTGCGTCGCGGGCGATGCAGAAATCGAGGTTTACGGTGTTGGAATAGCGTGTCCGCATTGTAAGCAAAAACGATTACAACTATTTACAAATACGTGGTTTGTAACAGATAGTCATCTCGGCGGACTGACACGCAACTTACGCCTGCTTGGATTTGATGTCGCTTACGACCAAAACGCTGATGACCGGAACTGCTCGAGGTGATGCCCGCGAAAATCGGGCGCTCTTGACGCGTGATCGGCGTCTGCTCATGCACGCGATCGTGCAGCACAGATATTACCCGCGCTCCCAAAACGCCGACGAACAAACTATTGAGGTTGTCCGCCGTTTTAACCTCTCGGAATTAATCGCGCCTTTCACGCGGTGTCTGCGATGTAACGCACCATTGGAAGAGGCGCCAAGGCTGAGATAATCGACAAACTCGAGCCGCTCACCAAAATCTATTACGACCAATTCCGCCGCTGCACCGGCTGCGGTCAGATTTATTGGCCTGGATCGCATTGGAAAAATTAGAAGAACTGATCGAAAAGATAAAAGCGCGGCTGGCGGGCAGCAGCGGCGAGTAAATCACGGTCTTGTCAGCGCGACTGTAGCTGGCACACTGGCCTCCGATGCGACAAGCCATCGTTGAGTGTTATTTGCTCGCGACGTTCAGCTCAGCGTTGGCAGGCGTTGTCCAAGCGCAGGGACCGGCGCCATCACCACTAATATCAGCGCCTTCACCTTCCCCGGAGAAGGTTTCTGTAGTCGCGACGCAGTCAGCTCCGGCCGCGGAATTAACCAAAGCCGATTTCGAAACTTTTCTCGACGCGCTGATTCCGTCGCAATTGCGAAATCGAAACATCGCTGGCGCGGTCGTCTCAGTGGTGAAAGACGGTCAGGTGTTATTCCAAAAGGGATACGGATACGCTGATTTTAAAGCGAAAAAGCCGGTGCTCCCTGACCAGACTTTGTTCCGTCCCGGCTCGATTTCGAAACTATTCACCGCCGCAGCCGTGATGCAGTTGGTCGAGGAAGGCAAACTGGACCTCGACCGCGATGTGAATGACTACCTCGATTTCACAATCCCGAAAACGTATCCGGAGCCTGTCACACTGCGACAATTGCTGACTCACACAGCCGGATTCGAGGAAACATTGAAGAATTTATTCGTGGCTCACGAAAGCGACATCAAACCGTTGCGCACGTATCTCGTGAAGCAATTGCCAGCTCGTATTTTTCCACCGGGCAAAGTTCCCTCCTATTCCAATTACGGATTCACGCTCGCGGGATACATCGTTGAGCGTGTGAGCGGCGAGAAGTTCGAGCGTTACATTGACGATCACATTTTGAAGCCACTGCGGATGACGAGTTCAACGTTCGACCAACCGTTGCCGCCGCAGCTCGCGCCTCAAATATCGCAAGGTTATCTCAACGCTTTGAAGAAGCCGCGCGATTTCGAATTTGTCCAGGTCGTGCCTGCGGGCGCGCTTTCAACCACCGCCGCCGATATGACGCGCTTCATGCTCGCTTTTCTTCAGGATGGCAGCGTCGACGGAGTCGCCATTTTAAAACCGGAAACCGTTCGACAAATGGAAACGCGCCAGTTCGACCTTGATCCAATGATTTGCGGGTTGGGCATTACCTTCATGGAATATTCGATGAGTCCTGTGCGCGCCATCGGTCACGGCGGCGATACAGTATATTTCCACAGTGACATGGTCCTCGTACCCGACGCGCACGTGGGCTATTTCATTTCTTACAATAGCCTCGGCAAAAATATTGGCGGTGGCCGGGGCGAAGTGCTGCGCACCTTCATGAATCGGTACTTTCCCTATCAGGGCGAACCGAAGGCGAATGTCGATGCGAACAAGCAGAAACTGGACAGCCGCGAAGTGAGCGGCGTTTATGAGGGAACGCGCCGTGGAGAAACAACCTTCCTGAAAGCTATCGCATTGCTCGATCAGTTTCGTGTCAGCAGCGATAAGCAAGGAATTCTGACTATTGAAGGAAATAAGAATCAAAGCGGCGAATTGAAAAAATGGAACGAGATTGCTCCGCTCATTTACAACGAGGTCGATGGCTCGGAGAGAATCGCGTTTCGGCGTGACGCGTCTGGCACTGTGAGCGAAATGCTCCCCTTCCCTGCGATTTACAAAGGTCAACGCGTTCCGTGGTACGCGAGCAAAACTTTTGTCGGGTTTGTAATCGGTGGAAGCTTGCTCCTCGCGCTTTTGACGGTGCTTCTTTGGCCGGTAGCCGTATTGATTCGGAAACGATATCAGCGACCGCTCTTCACCGTGAAAAGCGATCGGGCTCTATATTTTGTCTCGCGAATCGTTTGTCTCGGCGAACTGGTTTTCATTCTCGCGCCACTTATTGCGTTTAGCCAGGGATTAGAACACATCGTGATCCTCGGCGACGCGATTAATCCCTGGCTGGAGATGCTGCATGTCCTTGGGTGGCTCTTGATGGCGGGGATCGTTCTTTTGATCATTGCCGCAATTCGCTTTGTCAGGCTGCCGGGGCACGGGTTTTGGTTTTATGCTCACGCAATTCTCCTTGGGATTGGCGGAATCGTGTTCGGAGTATTTGCCTGGCAATACCATTTACTCAATACGTCGCTGAAGTTCTAACCGGCGCGCCACACTCATGAATTTTGCGCATCGTGAAATCCTGACTGCTTTGGTCCTCGTTGCGATCCGTAGTTCCATTGATGCGTACACCCCACTGGGACACGAGATTGTCGGCGCGATCGCAGACGAGCGTCTGGCGAACACGCCCACCGCCCGAAAAGTCTATCTGTTGCTCGATGGGCTCACCCTGGAGAAAGCCGCTGTCATTGCAGATGAGGTCAAAGGCTGGGACAGCAAGGGAGTGGACGACCCGCGCTCGTACCATTACTCGGCTCACCGCAACATTGACCGGCAATTGCGCGATTTTTGGCGCGCGAATCAACCAACGCGCGACGCCAATTCTCTCGCGCCTTCACATCATTGGTTTCACTATACGGACGTCCCGGTAATCCCGCCGCAGTCGTATCGCGCAGGCGTCACCGGCCGCAGCAAGTGGGACATTGTGCACATGATTCCGTTCTGCATCGATGTTTTGCAGGGGCAAGTGCCTGAACAAAACGAGCGGAGGATCACGAAGACCGTTGCTCTCATTCTGCTGACTCATTATGTCGCCGATATTCATCAGCCGCTGCATGTCGGTGCGGCCTATTTTGATCAGCAGGGTGGGACCACGGATCCAGACAAGGACAAGTCGGCTCTGGCTGATGAAGGCGGAAATACATTTACACTCGAGCTGAGCGATGAACCACCGCGTCGTCGAGGTATTCGCAAGAAGAAATTCCACGGGTTTTGGGATTACGATGCGGTAACCGCGCTTTTTTCTCAGGTACCCGGAACACTGAGAAAGAAAGAGCTGGAAGCGCAGATTGAACCATTAAAAAAGGACCTGATCCACGACATGGCAACGCGTGAACCGCGCAACTGGCAAATGCCCGCGAATGTCTCAGTCGATAGTTATGCCGAAATGTGGGCGGACGAAATCCTGCCGATCGCGCGTGAGGCGCATGCGCGTCTGGAATTTCGAAACGTAAAGCCTTTTCTGGATGGAGACCGCGTCGTTGCGAGGGGTGAGGCAATCGAGAAACCGACGCCAGATCATTCACTGTATCGGACATGGGCAACCAGCATCGTGCGGGATGAGTTGCACAAAGCAGGGTGGCGTCTGGCCGATTTGCTGGAGAAAATCCTCTAACACCGAATGCGAGCAGTTGTTCAGCGTGTAAGTCGCGCGCGTGTGACCGTGGACGGTGGCATCACGAGAGAAATCGCCGATGGCCTCATGATTTTGCTTGGCGTCGGGCGCGACGATACATCCGATGTTACTAACAGCATGGCCGAAAAAATCGTGAACCTGCGGATCTTCGAAGACGAGCAGCGCAAGATGAACCGCTCACTGCTGGACGTAAAGGGCAGCGCGCTCGTGGTCTCACAATTTACACTTTACGGTGACGCGCGCGGTCAACGCAGACCCAGCTTTGTTGCCGCCGCGCCGCCAGACCAGGGAAAGAAGCTCTACGAAGAGTTCAACGACGCGCTGCGCAGATTGGGAGTCACCGTGGCGACGGGAGTTTTCGGCGCAATGATGTCGATCAAATTAGTCAATGAAGGCCCGGTGACGATCCTTTTCGATTCTGACAAAACGTTCTAGACCCGTATGGCCTAACGAACGGCGTGTGCCTGTGTCATTCTGATCCCGCAGACGCGCGGGGGAAGAATCCCGCTACTTCGAAAGCTAAAGCCCTTCCTTGAAATGTGAATGCGGTGGACACTTTTGGAGTCGATCGGAATTCCACGCTGAGTAGTTGGATGTTTCGCGCTGCTCAACATTACAAAAAGGCTATGAGACATCTCATAAATGTTGTAGCCGCCTCGCTGTGTCGAAGCGCTCTGGTTGCTGCTAATTACAGCACGGCGACACAGCGCCGTGGCTACAACGCCTCGCATTTGTGAGATGGCTTCTGGCGATTCGTATCAAGACTGGCTGTTACATTGCGCTAGGCACTCTGTGACGTTCTCTTTCGCGCTGTTCGTCTGGCCATGTTCGCGAGGCTACCAGAGGACGGACAATCGAAATATCTTCAGTGTCGAAAGCATTCAAAGTTTTTCTGCGCCGAGGAGTTCGGGATATTGCAGCCGGCACGGCTGTCTCTACAGTGTGAGCCAGTGATTCTCCAAACCGTTCGTCCGATTCAGCTCTCCGAAATCCGACAAGCGCGGGAGCGAATTGCAAAGACGATCGTACGCACGCCGCTGATTCGTCTCGAACTCGGACCAGAGTTTCCTGACATTCGCCTGAAGTTGGAGAACCTCCAGCCAATCAACGCGTACAAATTGCGCGGCGCAGCTAACGCCGTTGCCATGTTATCCGAGGCAGATCGCAAACGCGGCGTCTGGACGATCAGCGCGGGGAACGCCGGCCAGGGCGTTGCCTACGCGGCCCGAGCCGCTGGCGTGCCATGTACTGTGGTGGTCGTTGAAACAGCGCCGCAGTCCAAGCTGGAGCGAATGAAAGGGCTCGGAGCGAAACTTATTTCCGTGCCGTACGACATCGCATGGAAAGCGCTCGACGAACGATCGTTTCCCGGAGCCGAGGGAACGTTTATTCATCCGTTCGACGACGACGATTTTATTGCCGGCCATGGCACGATGGGATTGGAAATTCTTGAAGATGCGCCGAATACCACCGCTGTGATCGCCAGCATTGGAGGCGGCGGATTAATCACGGGCCTGGCGAGCGCAATTAAGGCGCTCAAACCGGAGGTGAAAATCTTTGGAGTCGAGCCCGACACAGCGGCGCCCGCTGCGCTTTCGTTTAAGAAGGGATCGCCGCAAGTATTTAAAGATTGGAAAGCCTCGTTCGTCGATGGAGCCGGAGGTCAAAGCATGTTCCCTCGTATGTGGGAGCGAATGAAACCAGTTGTGGACGATTACTTCGTAGTCACTCTCGAACAAACTAAAGATGCGATGCGACTCCTGGCCGAAAAAGCGCGGATTATCTCCGAGGGCGCGGGTGCACTGCCAGTTGCCGCGGCGCTAACTGGGAAGGCTGGCAAAGGGCCGATAGTCGCCATCATTTCCGGTGGCAACATTGATCTGCGAAAATTCTGCGAGTTGATCTCGCGAGGCGAATGTTGACTTTGCTTCTAAGTTTGAAATAGCCTTCTGCGAGGGACAATAAAAGAAAATGAAAATTGGAGATACAGCACCAGACTTTGAAGCACAAACGACTGAGGGTCGGATCAGTTTTCACGATTGGATCGGCGACTCCTGGGCCGTTTTATTTTCGCACCCGAAGGATTTTACCCCAGTCTGCACGACCGAGCTCGGGTACATGGCGAAAATAAAACCACATTTCGACCGCAGAAACGTGAAGATCATCGGATTGTCGGTCGATTCGACGGGAGATCATCAAGGATGGGCGAAGGACATCGAGGAAACTCAGGGTCACGCGCCAAATTACCCCATCATCGGGGACGCCGATTTCAATGTCGCAAAGCTCTACGGCATGCTCCCGGCCGATACCCAAGGCGATGCCAAGTCCCGCAAGGCAGCCGATAACGCGACGGTGCGCAATGTGTACGTCATCGGGCCGGACAAAAAGATCAAGCTCATACTTGTCTACCCGATGAGCACTGGCCGGAATTTCGACGAAGTGCTACGGGTGATCGACTCACTCCAACTAACCGCAAAGCACCAGGTGGCTACGCCGGTGAATTGGTTGCCGGGCGAAGATGTTATCATTGCCGGGTCGGTGTCGGACGAAGAAGCCAAGCGCCGGTATCCCCAGGGGTGGAAAGCGCCAAGACCCTATATCCGGATTGTTCCGCAGCCGCAGTAATCGTAGCAATGTTTCTGCCGCGATTCGCGGCCATATTTGGTAAGGACGCCGCGCAGCGCGCCGTCCCTACCAAGCGTTAACCATTTTACTCAGCCGAAAATTCCACCGGGTCCTGCTGAAAATAGTTCCGCAACTCCGCGTAAAGTTTCGGATGACGAGACCGCAACGCATGTGGTTGCTCAAAGAATGCCTCGACTGATACGGCGAAAAACTCAACGGGATTAGTCGCTCCATAGATATCGAGCAGGGTCGGAATTTCGGTTTCATCTGCAGCGCGAAGCGACGCAAACTCGGTCCGCATAACGTCGCTCCAAGCCAATTGTCGCTCGCGCGTCGCTAATCCCGGCACTCCATCGGCTGCGTGGTTTTCGTAATCGAGCTGGTGAGCAAATTCGTGAAGAACAACGTTTTTCCCATCGGAGGGATCAGCCGCGCCATGTTTGACGGCGCCCCAGGACAGAACCAACGAACCCATTCTACGGCCGGTCTCGCCAAGACGACTGACAGTGCCCTCCTCCCAAACATGCTCGCCAATCTGCCGTTTTTCTTCCACCATGTATGTCAATGGATAAACAAGAATCGTCAGCAGACCTGGGAAGTAATCCGTCTTGCGATGCAATAATAGAAGACACGCTTGCGCTGCGATGGTCACGCGGACCTCGTCCGTGATCGTGAAGCCACCACATCCCTCGAAACGCTTTTCGGCAAGAAATACCTGAACGTGGCCAAGTAGTTCCGCGCGGTCGCTAGCGGAGAGTCTGGGAAAAAACACAACATGATGCTGGATCAGCGCCAGCCATTCTTTCGGAAACGGACGCGCTTGTAATCGCCGTCGCCTGAACTGCCTTAACACGGCAAAGATCACGGCCCAATCTAACCGCCGGCCACAAAATGCGCGAGGGCATCTGAGTAGCACAGGCGCCCCCGCGTAATTGGTGTCAGCCTCGCGTCGAATCAATCTTGACTCTGATTTCGGTTTCGGTGGGAAGAGAACGAGCCCCAAAAATAAAAGTCCGCGATCGTGAGGAGCGCCACACGGAATCCGTCCTGTGGCACACGAGAAGTGCGCGCTGCCCTGCCCCTGCAATTCTCCTCGCATCCGATGACGAATCGTCTTATGAGTCAGAAACATGAACACGCTCCCTCTTTCCCGGAGAAAATTTGCGCAGCTCCTTGGCGCCGGCACGGCAGCGGCGCTCGTTAGGCCGGCGGTTTCATTCGCAAAACAACCGGAGCACATCTCCGCATCCGGGCAGGTTGTGCGCCTGAGCGCCAACGAAAATCCTTACGGACCTTCGCCGAAAGCGCTCAAGGCGATGACCGATTCCTTCACGCTTGCCTGCCGATACCCCGATGAACACAACAACGTTCTGATGGACAAACTGGCGAAGCTTAACGGCGTCAGTCGCGAGCAAATCTTGCTCGGCGACGGATCCAGCGAGATTTTGAAACTCTGCGCCGAAACATTCACGGGGAAAGAGCGTGGGACGCTTGTCGCAGCCGATCCGACCTTCGAAGCAATTTTGGAACAGGCAAGCGCGAACGCGGCCGAGGTGGCGAAGGTGCCACTAACGTCGACCTTCGCCCATGATCTTCCGAAAATGCTTTCTGCCGCGAGGCGCGGTCTGATTTACATCTGCAACCCGAATAATCCCACAGCGAGCATCACGCCGAAGAATGAGCTGCGCGGTTTCATCTCAAACTCTCCACTCGAAACAAGGATTCTCGTGGACGAAGCGTACTTTCATTTTGCCGACAGCCCCGATTACGAAACCGTGGTCCCGCTTGTGAAGGATCATCCGAACCTGATCGTCGCACGGACGTTTTCGAAAATTTATGGGATGGCAGGACTACGCTGTGGCTATTGCGTTGCGCAAAAAGAAACCATTGACCAGATGCGTCGATATCAGATGTGGGACAGCGTCAACATCATGGCGCTCGCCGCGGCGAGCGCCAGCCTGAACGATCCCAATCAGGTTCCAAACGGGCAACGGCTAAACAATGAAGCTCGGGAATTCACGATTAGCGAGCTCGACAAACTGGGTTACGAAACAATTCCATCACAAGCCAACTTCATCATGTTTGACTGCAAACGACCGGTCGCACCCCTCATCTTGGCGATGAAGCGACAGGATGTTTACGTTGGCCGATTGTTCCCCGCCTTGCCAAATCACATGCGCGTTACGATCGGGAAGAAAGCCGAAATGGAAATGTTCTTGAACGCGTTCAAGCGAGTAATCACGTAGCGCGCCAAACAGTTCAAGCGCCGGTTGTGCCAACCGCCAAACGGATCACTCGCTCTCTGAGCGACTGCAGCGCTTCAACGGCTTCGCCGAAGAACTCGCGCAGCGCGAGATAAACAACTCCTGAGCGCGCCTATAATCGGCGACTTCCTGCCGTTATCTCCGCGTGCCTCATCCGTGGATACGGCTGAAGCAGATACTGAAGTGCCGAGCTGGCAGAGCGCCTCGAGCGCTTCATGAAGCGAGTGTCGGTCGTCCACTGACATTTCCCCGGGGTGATTGAACTCGGTGCCGTTGACGATAATTTTCGCCTTGAGTTTTGCAGCGAGCCGCGCCCCAGAATGAAGCGGGGGCATTTCGTCTACAGCACGATCATATGCAGCTCGGATGTCTGAAGGCATCTCGTCGGCGTTCGCATACTCGCGACCGTTGAACCGGATATTGGTTTTGTCCCTCGCGCTCACTATAAGGATCACTAGTGAGAACTATTTTTCGCGAAATTCAAGTGCGCCGTCTTTGGCACTCACGTGCACCGTCTGACCTTCCCGGACTTTGCCTTCGAGGATGTCGATGCTGAGCGGATCCAGGATTTCTCTTTGGATGGCGCGCCGCAACGGTCGCGCCCCGTAAACCGGATCGTAGCCTTCGCGCGCGAGTAGTGCCTTGGCCGAATCAGACAGCTTGAGCGTGATCTTTTGTTGCTCGAGACGCTTGGCCAGGCAGCCGAGTTGAATTTCGACGATCTTCTTAAGCTCATCTTCGGTCAGCCGGTCGAAAATGATAATCTCATCGACCCGATTCAAAAACTCAGGCCGAAAATGCGCGCGCAATGCATCCATCACCAGTCGCTTGCGCGCCTCGGGAGATTCTTCCTCGGTGATGTATTGGGAGCCAATGTTGGACGTCATGATCACGACCGTGTTTTTGAAATCAACCGTTCTCCCTTGCCCGTCCGTGATGCGTCCGTCATCGAGCACTTGCAGCAGAACATTAAAGACGTCGGGATGCGCTTTTTCGATTTCGTCAAAGAGCACAACGGAATACGGCCTGCGCCGGACGGCCTTGGAAAGTTGGCCGCCTTCCTCGTACCCGACGTAACCCGGCGGTGCGCCGATCAACCGCGCTACGGTGTGTTTTTCCATGTATTCGCTCATGTCGATGCGAATCATGGCGTTCTCGTCATCGAACAAAAATTCCGCCAACGCGCGGGCTAATTCTGTTTTGCCAACGCCAGTCGGTCCGAGAAAGATGAATGAGCCGAGAGGTCGATTCGGGTCCTGCAAACCTGCGCGCGCGCGCCGCACCGCATTCGCAACAGCCTTGATAGCTTCGTCCTGACCGACCACGCGCTGATGCAAATGTTCCTCGAGCTTCACCAGCTTTTCTTTCTCACCCTCCTGCAACCGGGAAACGGGAATGCCCGTCCAGCTCGATACCACCCCCGCGATGTCTTCCTCCGTCACTTCTTCGCGGAGCAAACGCTTTTTAGTCCCGGCCGATTTTGCAGCGAGATCGCCCAGCTTTCTTTCCAATTCAGGGATCCGGCCGTATTGAATTTCGCTTGCCTCGGTCAATTCACCGCGCCGTTGCGCACGCTCTAATTCAGTCCGCAATCGATCGATCTCTTCCTTTACTTTCCGCTGCTCGTCGATGACGGCCTTTTCATTTTGCCACTCGGCTTTCAGCGCATTCGATTTTTCTTTTAGCTCAGCCAGTTCCTTCTCGAGCTTTTTCAACCGCTCCTTGCTCGCGGGATCTTTCTCTTTCTTGAGCGCCTGGCGTTCCATTTCATGCTGCATGATCTGGCGCTCGATCACGTCGATCTCCGTGGGCATCGAATCGAGCTCGATCTTCAAACGCGACGCCGCCTCATCGACCAAGTCGATCGCCTTGTCCGGCAGAAACCGATCGGTGATGTACCGCTGCGACAACACCGCCGCGGCGACGAGTGCGCTGTCGGTAATGCGTACGCCGTGGTGCACTTCGTAACGTTCCTTTAATCCACGCAGGATCGCGATTGTATCTTCAACGCTTGGTTCGCCCACGAGCACCGGCTGAAAACGCCGCTCCAACGCCGCGTCTTTCTCAATGTATTTGCGATACTCATTGATCGTCGTCGCTCCGACAGTGCGCAGCTCGCCACGCGCCAGCATTGGTTTGAGCATGTTTGAGGCATCGACTGAGCCTTCTGCTGCGCCGGCACCGACGATCGTGTGCAATTCGTCAATAAAAAGAATGATCTGTCCCTGCGCATCGGTCACCTCTTTCAAGAACGCCTTGAGCCGATCTTCAAATTCGCCACGATACTTCGCGCCGGCGATCATCGCGCCGATATCCATTGCGATGATTCGTTTGTTTTTCAGTGAATCCGGGACATCGCCGCTGACGATGCGACGCGCGAGACCTTCGACAATTGCCGTTTTGCCAACGCCCGGGTCACCAATGAGCACCGGATTGTTCTTTGTCCGGCGCGATAGCACCTGCATCACCCGCCGAATTTCGTTGTCGCGTCCGATCACGGGATCGATTTTGCCGCGCCGCGCCAGCTCCGTAAGATCGCGCCCATATTTTTCCAGCGCCTGAAATTTCCCTTCCGGATTTTGATCGGTCACGCGCTGTGAGCCGCGCACCTGCTGGAGGCCCTGCATGAGTTTGTCCCTCGTGATGCCGAGGTCCTTCAGTAATTTTGCCGCAGGAACATTCGCACCACTCAATGCGAGCAGATAATGCTCCGCACTCGTAAACTCGTCTTTGAGCTTCGCCATTTCCTTTTCGGCACTGTCCAGAACGCTGCGAAGCTCGTTTGAGAGCCGCAGATCGGCGGCGGCGCCGTGAATCTTCGGGCGACGCTCCAATTCTGAACGAAGCCGTTCCTGCAATTGATCTACATTTGCACCAATCTTCTCCAAGAGCGGGCGCGCTATGCTTTCGCTCTGATTAAGAAGAGCGGAAAGAAAATGCTCGTTGGTGATTTCCGGATGATTTGATTGCGAGGCGAGGTCCTGTGCCGCTTGCAGCGCTTCCTGCATCTTTTGCGTATATCTGTCGATGCGCATACTCCAGAGTAACAAACGCTATTCGCTCGGCAATTGCGCTATCGCAACTGGATCGGTTACTTCTCCCGCGGACCCAGATGTTTGACACAAACCCCTCTGCAACGGTGAGTGATTGCCATGAATGCGCAGGAAAAATGGGCTGGATCGAAGTCGCTGGCACTTTTGCGCCAGGGGCCGTTTCGTCGGTACATCATCGGTTCGCTTATTTCCGACAGCGGCACTTGGATGCAAATGATGGCCCAAAGCTGGGTGATGAGCGCACTTACAAACAAAGCGATTCTGCTTGGCCTGGTGAATTTCGCTGCCGGTCTGCCGGCGCTAGCGCTTGCTCCGGTGGCCGGTTCGCTGGCCGATCGGCTGGACAAACGCAAGATCCTGGTGGTGACACAGATTGCGCAAATAATATTCGCCATCGGCTTGGGGCTTCTGGTGATGAGCGGGCATATCCGCATCTGGCATATCATCTTTTTTGCCCTGCTGTTGGGGATTGCTTTCTCCTATGAAATGCCCGCGATCAGTGCGCTGGTGCCCGAATTGGTAAAGCGCGACGAGATTGCGCCGGCCATTGCGCTTGACCGTTCAGTCTTCCATGGATCGCGTCTGATCGGGCCGTCATTGGCCGGTTTCTTTGTTGGGTGGTGGGGCGCGGCGTCGGCCTTTTTCGCGAATGCGCTCTCTTTTGTTGCGTTGATCGCCGCGCTGATCTCGTTGCCGAAACGGCCACTCGGAACAGCCGAGGAAGAACAACAACGCCGGAGCGGCATCCTGGAAGGTTTCCGCTATGTCCGTTCCAACCGACTTATTTTGTCGCTTATAACCTTAATAGCGCTGAACACGATCTTCGTTTTTCCAGCAATCTCGGTGATGCTTCCGCTCTACGTGCGCAATATTCTTGGTCTTGGAGCGAAAACGATGGGCGGATTGATGGCAATATCCGGCAGCGGGGCGTTCCTTGGCTCGATTGGCTTGCTCAGTGTTGCGCGCGAGAATCGCTTGAAATTCATGACTGCAAACGTCCTCGCGATTGCGGTCGGCGTTTTTCTCATGTCGGTGTCCCACAGCTTTTTGCTTACCGCTTGCGCCATGGGTACCATGGCCATCGCACTCTCGATGAATTTCGGTCTGTCCAACACGATCGTGCAGGAACAGGCGCCCGCACATTTGCGCGGTCGTGTATCGGCGGTTGTGGGGATGAGCTTTTTCGGCTTGATGCCCGTCGCCGGTCTGATTACGCCCGGTTTCGCCGATCTCATTGGAATGCGAACGACGCTGACGATTGCGTCCGTAATTTATGGAATCGCGGCCATCTTGGTTCTCAGCGTCGCCGGACGCCACGTTTGCGACCAACCGGTTTCGCCTGGCCCTGAGCCCGAGATTGAGCCGGTGTGCTAACAAAGATGGCATTCGCTGCGGCGAACGCCCTGCAACTCGTAATCGATGATTTCGTTCTCCACATGCTGGAACTCCGGGCGACATACCGCCGGGGATGAAATGCTGCGCGAAATCAAAACGCAACTCGGGTTTGAGTTGATCGAGTTGGGACATGGTATTCGCCTCTCGCTCATGCCCGGGATTCAGAAAGTGTTCGATTCGGGTCAGGTTCGCTTCAGCAGTTTGCATAACTTTTGTCCACTGCCAGTCGAAGTGATGGTGGCTTCGCCAGATTGTTACCAGCTTTCTGCTGTTTCGGCGGAGGAACGTGAGCGCGCCGTTAGACAAACGTTTCAGACAATCGATTTCGCCGAGCGGTTAGGCGCCCCGTTTGTCGTGTTGCATTTGGGTGCGGTAAAAATGCGACCGATCACTGACTTATTAATCAAGATGACAAAGGCGGGGGAGCACCTGTCCCGGGAATACGTACGAGCGAAATTGACAGCGGTGGAAACGCGCGAGCGACGCGCCCCCGCGTATTTGCAACGGATGAAAGATTGCCTGGGCCGGATAGTTGAGCACGCCGATGCGAAAAACGTCCGGATCGCTTTGGAAAACCGGCGCGGCTATGAAGAAATTCCAACCGAGCGCGAGTTGCCTGTGTTGCTGGACGAACTGAATTCCGGGCCGGTCGGGTACTGGCACGATTTCGGGCACTCACAAATCAAAGCAAACCTCGGTTTCGTTGATCACGTCGAGTGGTTAACTGCGATCGGTCCGCGAGCATTTGGCTGTCACGTGCAGGACTGCATTTGGCCGGCGAGGGATCATGAGCCGCCTTTCACGGGCGGCATAGATTTTGAGAAACTTGTTCCGCTTCTTCCCACAAATTGCTTATTTGTGTGGGAGATGAGCCCGAATAAAACGGCGGATGCGATCCGTCAGTCAGTGCGAATGTGGAAGCAACGTTTTGGGGGATGAAAAAAATTCTCATCACAATTTTCCAACTCTGCGTCACCATCGGGGTGCTGTATTGGGTTTATCATGATCCGAATAGGCGCGCGCAGATGGCAGAGGCGCTCCGGAAAGCGGAATATCGCTGGGTATTGGCGGGGGTGCTGGCCTATGCGGTTGTAGAACTGGCGGCAGCGTTTCGCTGGCACGTTTTGCTGAAGGTGCAAAATATTCACCTGAGTGTCCCGCGTCTTACCGGGCTGTTTTTTATCGGATTATTTTACAACCAATTTCTCCCCGGAGGCACTGGCGGCGACATTATCAAAAGCTATTACCTGCTGAAGGAAACACCGGACAGAAAAGCGGGTGCACTACTGGCGGTGGTGTTCGATCGATTCATCGGACTCGTTGCGTTGGTCGCTGTCACCGCCACGCTGATCGCCTTGCGTTATGATTTTCTTTCCCAGAAGCCCGAAACCCGAAATCTGCTTTGGCTTTTGCTCTTTCTTTTGGGCACGGCTGTTGTTTTCCTTCTTGCGACATTCATTATCAGTGGATTCGAACTGTTCCATTCTTTGCCAGCGCATTTTCCCGGCCGCGACAAATTGATCGAGATTTTCGCTGCCTATCATCTCTACGCGCATCACTGGCGTACAACCCTCATGGCGTTTGGAGTGTCGATCGTGGCACATCTTGCTACGTTTACCACGTTTCTGTTTGCTGCCTACGCGCTGGGCGTGCGGGTGCCGCCCCTTGATTTTTTTGCCATCATGCCGGTTGAACGAACGATTTCTGCTTTGCCGATTAGTTTTGCCGGAATTGGTCTGCGCGAAAAAGTGTTACAGATCATGCTCAACGGCCTCTGTGGCGTTCCAGAAGCAAAGGCCATTCTTATTGGATCGCTGAGTTTTATCATCATTTTAATTTGCTGTCTTCCTGGCGCCGTTGTTTACCTGTTCTATAGACCGAGTGGTGCAGCGGTACGTGTGAAGTTGCGCGAAATGGAAGAGGCGGTCGTCACGTTGGAGCATGAGCTCGGCGAACCGGAATGAAAAAGCGTTTCACTGCCGAACACCGAACGTCCAAGTAAGAAGGCAAGACGTCAAACGTTAAGCGTTTTCTTCATGAAGAAGAGCAAGCGTCCACGCCCATTCGTCTACGCCACCTTCGCCATGACGGCCGACGGCAAGGTGACCACGAAGAATTTCGGGCCGGTTGATTTCACTTCGCGCGAAGACAAGGCGCATTTGTTTCGCCAGCGGGCTAGAGCAGATGCCGTCCTGATCGGACATACGAGCTTGGAACGTGACAACGTGCGACTCGGCTTGCCAGCCGAACTACAGGAACGCAGGATCAAGCGCGGCCAAAATCGCTGCCCGCTGCGCGTGATCGTTTCGAACAAAGGCAGGATCGATGATCAGCTGAAGATTTTTCAATCCGACGTTTCCCGGATTATTATTTTTTCCACCAATCGGATGCCTCGGAAAAATCAGCAGACTTTACGAAGAAAAGCGACCCTGCATTTGAGCAATGCCGAACGTCTCGATCTTGCTGCGATGCTGCGAACATTGCGCAATCAATATAACGTCCGGACGCTAGCCTGCGAAGGCGGGCCGACGCTCTTTCGCGCGTTACTGGAAGAAGACCTGGTCGATCAACTGAATCTCACGATTGCACCCTACCTGTTTGGCGGAGCAAAGGCGCCCACGCTGACAGGTCTCAGCAAGCAATTTCTGCCAGCCAGTGTGCATTGTTCGTTGATTGATATGCGTGCAATCGGCGACGAATGCTTCCTTACCTATCGAGTCAAGCACCAGCGAAGTCACCGGAACTAGAGGACTCTTTTTGGCGCGGACGGCGCACGAGTTCGACTCCGCAGTTTCAGCAAATGAAGTTCAGTTGCTCACTGTAATTCCCACAATATGTGCATTCGTAGCTGCAAATGCATGCGACACCATTTCGGGCAAGCGTCGCCCCACATTTCTCGCACGCGGTTTTTCAATTCCAAGCCATGACGGGCCATCAACGGGCAACGATTGATATCTCCGTGCAATTGGCGAAGTCCAGAATCGTCCCATGGTCGAGCAACAAGGTCTTTCCGGCTTCAATCGCGATTACGCGCAGCTTTGCTTCCGCAGCGACGCGCATCGTCTCAATACCTATGACGGGTACATCGAAACGCATGTCCTGGTTCGCCTTGGCAACTTTGATCATCACTGCGCCTTCACGCGCAAGCATGCCGCCGCGTTTGATGGCCTCGTTTGTTCCTTCCAAGGCTTCGACTGCCACAACGGTTCCATTCTTAACAACAACTGTCTGCCCGATGTCGAGGCGCGCGATTTCCTTCGCGATTCTCCAACCGACATCTATATCCTCCTCTTCGCGACGCGATAATTTCGGACCAGCAATCAGTCCCTCGGTCGCGAGTGAATCTTCGAGAAATGTTGTGGCTGGTAGAAGATCGACGTCGATCTTCGCGAGTTCGTCCGCAATCGCCGCGAAAATCGATTCGGCGTTGCGCTGTTTAAGCTTTCCCAGCAACATCAGCGCCTTCAAATCCGGCCGCAGATCGAAGAGATTTTTCGGCGCGATTTGTCCGGCCATGATGGCGTGATGAATGTCTTGCCCGTGGAAAAATTTCAGTAACCTGCCGAGTTGCCCAACCCGCATCCATTCGATCACATCAACGTGTTCCCGGAGAACCGGATCGGTTTCACCAGTGAAAGCGGCAGCCGCGATTTTCTCGACGCCGGCTTTTCGCGCGGTATTGGCCAGCAATCGGGGATAAACACCGTTGCCCGCGATGATTCCGAGAATGTCTGGAACGTTCATTGCGCTAACTCGTCATTCAGAGCGAAGCGAATCGGAGTTGAAGAACCCCGAGATATGGCCTCAAAGGCAGCGCGATGGGATCCCTCGACTTCGCTCGGAATAACAGAGGCTCATTTGAAGGTGTCTGGTGCGCTTTACCCGTGGCGGCGGCGTTTGACGTGCAACTGGGCAAGCGCTTTCTGCAGCGAGGCTTGAATTGCAGCCACTTCCTCGGACGTGTGATCTTCTTTCATCGCCGCCTTGGCTCGCTCGACGGCAGCCTCGGCCGCAGCGAGGTCGATCTTTTCGGATTCGAGTGCCATGTCGGTTAATACCGAAACGGCGTCTGCTTTAATTTCCACAAAGCCTTCGCCGATGGCCATGGACCTTTCGCGCCCGTTCGTTACAACTCGCAACTCACCCGGAAGCAATGTGGTGAGAAGTGGGACGTGTTTAGGATAAACGCCGAACTCACCCTCAGAACCCGGGAGGGTGACCATGTCGACGTCTTCGGAGTAGATTTTCTCTTCAGGTGTAACGATCTCTAGTCGCAGCGTCGGCATAACTAACTCTCTTTAACCATGTCAATTCCACCCTTCATGTAGAAATTCTGCTCAGGGACATCATCATGTTTGCCTTCAAGAATTTCTTTGAAACCGCGGACTGTTTCCGCAACCGGAACATATTGGCCCTTATAGCCGGTGAAAACTTCTGCCACGTGAAATGGCTGGCTTAGGAATCGTTGAATCTTGCGTGCGCGCTGAACAGTGACCTTGTCCTCGGGGCTTAATTCATCCATTCCGAGAATCGCGATAATGTCCTGCAAATCCTTGTAACGCTGCAAAACACGCTGCACGCCGCTTGCAACGTCATAATGCTCCTCGCCGACAATCTCCGGCGCCAGCGCTTTCGATGTTGATGCCAGCGGATCGACTGCTGGATAAATTCCGAGCTCGGCGATGGAACGCTCAAGCACGATGGTGGAATCCAAGTGCGCGAATGTGTTCGCCGGCGCGGGGTCGGTCAGGTCATCCGCTGGAACATAGACTGCCTGGAACGAAGTGATCGATCCTTTCTTTGTCGATGTAATTCGTTCCTGTAAATCACCCATCTCAGCAGCAAGCGTCGGCTGATAACCAACCGCGCTTGGCGTTCGCCCCAGCAACGCTGACACTTCCGAGCCCGCTTGCGAGAATCGAAAGATGTTGTCGATAAACAGAAGCACGTCCTGGTTGCGCTCGTCGCGAAAATATTCGGTCATTGCAAGTGCAGAAAGCGCAACGCGTAAACGCGCGCCCGGCGGTTCGTTCATCTGACCGAAAACCATCCCTACTTTCGACTTCGACAGGTCTTTTTGATCGATCACGCCCGCCTCGCTCATTTCTTTGTAAAGATCATTGCCTTCCCGGCTTCGTTCGCCTACTCCGGCAAATATCGAAACGCCGCCGTGTTTCATAGCGATGTTGTTGATTAACTCCTGGATCACAACAGTCTTGCCAACCCCCGCGCCGCCAAATGCGCCGACTTTGCCGCCTTTAGTAAATGGGCAAACAAGATCGATGACCTTGATCCCAGTTTCCAGGATCTTTGCCGTTATGTCTTGCTCTGTGAGCGACGGCGCCGGCCGATGGATTGGATAACGCTTGGTGTAGTTCACCGTGCCTCGGTTATCAATCGCGTCGCCAGTAACGTTAAAAAGCCGGCCAAGCACGGCTTCGCCCACTGGTACTGTGATTGGGCCGCCAGTGTCCGTCACCCTCATTCCGCGCTTCAACCCTTCCGTCGAAGACATTGCGATGGAGCGCACCCAGCTTTCGCCGAGATGCTGTTGCACTTCGAGGATCAACTTCGTTGGGCTGTCGTTCAGTTCGTACTCAATTTCGAGCGCGTTGTAGATTTTCGGCAGCGTCTTTTCGTCCGGAAATTCCACATCCACTACGGGACCGATGACTTGAACTATGTTTCCTTTATTCATAAATCCTGACTAACCACCTAGCGCCATTTGCGCTGTGGCAATCTCGAGCAGCTCGGTAGTAATGCTGGCCTGGCGCATCTTGTTGTATTCCAATGTGAGATCCTTGATAAATTGATTCGCGTTATCGGTGGCGTTCTTCATCGCCACCATCCGCGCGCTGTGCTCGGACGCGCGCGCATCGAGAATCATCTGAAAGACCTGGTAGGAAATATAATACGGAAGTACCGAATCGAGCACGACCTCGGCATTGGGCTCAAATATGTATCCAATCATCGGATCGACTCCTTTAGTTTCACCTTGAGCATCTTCCCCCTTAGGCAAATCAAAGCTGCTGATCGGTAACAATGTCTGTACAACGCTGCGCTGATTAATGGTGTTGATGAAATGCGTGTACAGCACCGAGACCTTATCGACTTCGCGCCTCAGAAATTTTTCCATGCAAAATTTCGAGATTGGCTTCGCCTCAACGAAGCTGGGCGAATCTTTCAACTCAAAATCCGCCAACAGTTCACGCTTTGTGCGCGCGATAAATTGTCTGGCCTTCTTTCCCGTTACCACAAAATTTGTCCTGGCCGGATCAAAGTTCGCCGCTTCACGAAAGAGATTCGTGTTCAATGCTCCGCAGAGTCCCTTGTCCGTGCTGATGACTAACACCAACTCTTTCTCGAGCGGACGGACGGCGAGGAGCGGGTGAAATCTTGGATCTGTCCGGTTTTGCAGGGAAACAAGAACCTTATTCATCAATGCGGCGTAAGGGCGTCCAGCGAGGGCATGCTGCTGCGCTTTACGCATCTTGGATGCAGCCACCATTTGCATTGCCTTGGTGATTTGCGCGGTATTGCGGATCGATTTGATCCGACGCCGTATGTCCTGCGTGTTCGCCATCCAAACGTCTAGTTAGATTACCGCCAGGTGGTCTTAAATTCGTCGAGCGCCGCTTTTAATTGCGGTTCAAGGTCCTTATCCAGTTCTTTCTTCTCGCGAATCGTTTGGAGCAAACTTGCTTTGCGTGTTTGCAGCCAATCCTGAAGCTTCAGTTGGTATTCCTTGACCCGCTCGACAGGAACAGCGTCGATGTAGCCATTTTGCATCGCCCACATCACAGCCACTTGTTCTTCCACCGAAATTGGGTTGTACTGTTTTTGTTTAAAAAGTTCGACAATACGTTGACCACGATCCAGTCGCGCTCTTGTGGCCGCATCGAGGTCCGAACCAAACTGAGCAAACGCAGCGAGCTCACGAAACTGTGCCAAATCCAGCTTCACTTTGCCCGCGACCTGCTTGATCGCTTTGATCTGGGCCGCGGAGCCAACGCGGCTGACGGACAAACCGACCGAAATTGCAGGTCGAACGCCTTGATAAAACAAATCAGTCTCCAGATAAATCTGACCGTCCGTGATTGAGATGACATTCGTCGGAATGTAAGCGGACACGTCCCCGGCTTGGGTCTCGATGATGGGCAGGGCGGTCAGTGAGCCGCCGCCGAATTCGTCGCTCATGCGTGCAGCGCGTTCGAGCAACCGCGAGTGCAGGTAAAACACGTCACCCGGATATGCTTCGCGCCCTGAAGGCCGTTTCAACACCAGCGACACCTGACGGTAAGCCACCGCGTGCTTTGACAAATCATCGTAAATAATCAGCGCATCCATCCCGTTATCCATGAACCACTCGCCCATCGCTGCGCCAGCAAACGGCGCCAGATACTGATTAGTTGCCGTGTCAGACGCAGGCGCAGAGATGATTGTCGTGTAAGGCATGGCGCCCTCTTTCTCGAGAACACCGAGCACTCGCGCCACGTTGGAATTTTTCTGGCCAACTGCGACGTAAATGCAGTAGAGCGGCCGATAATTCTTGTCGCCGGCTTGCTCGGCGGCCTTATTCAACCGCGCCTGACTGATGATGCTGTCGATCGCAATTGTCGTTTTGCCCGTTGCGCGATCGCCAATGATTAGCTCGCGCTGGCCGCGTCCGATTGGAATCATCGTGTCAATTGGCATGATTCCGGTTTGGACCGGCTGATTCACGCTGCGGCGCTTGATCACGCCCGGCGCAATTTTTTCCAAAGGATAAAACGTGTCGCTTTTGATTGGACCTTTACCATCGAGCGGTTGACCGAGCGTGTTGACTACGCGACCTAGCAGCGCCTTGCCTACGGGAACTGAAAGGAGTCGGCCAGTTGTTTTAGCTTCGTCGCCTTCTGCAATTAGCGTGTTGTCGCCTAACAAGATCGCGCCGACTTCAGTTTCTTCGAGGTTAAGTGCAAGCCCGTACACGCCGTTGGGAAATTCGATCATTTCATTGAGCATCACGTCGCTCAGACCCTCGATGCGTGCGACGCCGTCGCCGGTCTCGCGCACAACGCCCACGTTGCTCCGGGTTGTGGATGTTTTTAGCTCTTCAATTTTCGATTCGATCTCTTCGAGTATGGTGCTCATGTTTTGAATTTTGATTAAAGTTCGTGTTGAAGACGTTCGAGGCGGTTGCGAACGCTCCCGTCCCAGACATCGCTTCCCACGCGGATGCGCATTCCGCCAAGAAGCTGAGGATCAACCTGAAAATCAGTAGCGAGGTCGTCGCCGTATTTTCTCTTCAGATTCGCGACAATCTCTGAACGTATTGCGGGATCCACCTGGCTCGCGGTTGCGATTGAGGCGTGGCGCTTCTCTATCTCGAGTCGAAGCAAGCGTTTGTAGTTTTTTAGCACGTCAATATAATTGCGCGGCTTTTCTGCTATAACCGAATCGACCAGGGACGCGATTCTGCCAGCATCAAGCTGACCATCAGTGAAACTTGCCTGAAGCATCTT
>CAWHFD010000013.1:0-28857 GCA_963828355.1 uncultured Verrucomicrobiae bacterium
AGGCGCTTGTTTCGGCATACGGGGGTCTGATTTAAGATCGGCCAATGCCATCCGATCGAATTCGCTGGAGCGAAGCTTGGCCAGCATCTCGCTTAAGTCTTGCAAGGAGCACTGGAAGAAGCTTATTGGAGTAAGCGCGGTGGCACCGAGACTCGTGAGTTTTAGCTGCTGTTGGATCTCAACGTGCCTCCATTTGATCGCTGCAGTGCTTGCGCTCGGTTTGGCGGTCAGTTGCGGCTTGCTGGTGTGGACGGGCGATTTTGATGACTGCTAAGCCATCTATCAAGCGGCTCTGTCAGTTCCGTCGTCAACGAATAAGGGAAAGCTTCGCCATGATGTAATAGTTCGCGCGCATCACTTGGTGATCCTCCCGCGAAACATCCGTTTGATCTCATGGACTTTCCGCAGTTCAGCGGCAGTCAGCGGCGCAATGCGGTTCTGCACGCAGAGCGTCCGCAACTCAGCGCGCGTGTAGATGCTCCAAGGATCTGCGCCAGCCTCTACCAGCGCCCCTTTGGTGTCGTCGTCCTCACAGAAGAAAAGAGGGGCGCCTAAAGCCTTGCTGTCCACCATGACGAAAGGGAGTTGCAACAGGGAGAGTAGATGCGGTTTGTGAGCCCGGAGTACGGGCACGAGATCCGGTGGGCAACAACGGGCTGGGTTCACATGCAGCTCGTTACCGACGGGCTTTAGGCGAAGCCCACGCTCCGCGGCTTGCCGGAAAATGTCAATTGTTGTCAGGGTCATAAAACCAAGTCAGAATCGGGGTTAGGAGCCAATCCAGGGCACTGCGCATCGGCGGCAGCCGTAGCAGCCAATTCCGTATTTCTGCGTTGAGATCAGGCTCCCTCTCTGTACAAGGTGCAACACCGCAACATTGCCTCTGAGAAAAGCCCTTTTCAGGGTGCGACATGCCGTCAGCGTGTTGCACCTCCAAATCGGAGGCTTTACCTAGCGTTGTTGCACTGTTGCACTCTGAAAGAGACGCTGCTGGCAAGTATCGGTCAAAAGCCTCTTTAAAACTGGCCAACTCGTAGCCACGAGGCGTTTCGTCATCGACGCGGATCCCCTTCGGGAACACACCAAACCGCCGCAGTTGAATGGCAAGCTGGTTAGGAGAAATCCCCTTGCGGTGCTTTCCCCACTCTGCCCAAGGCCGGCCTTCGATTGCCGCCAACGTCAGATATAGGAGGATGGTAGTTTATCAGTGCCTTCCTTTCGAAAAATTTCGGCAATGTCACCCAGTAAGAGTGTCCCTAGTCCTTGCGCGTCCAGGTCATTACTGCTTGTGAGTCTGGCAAACGATTCTGCTACTCGCTTTAGCCAATTGCCGCCCGCAATCTCAGCAATCGCATATAGCGGGCGCCAATTGTCCGCCAGCCGATTGAAAGCGCCATCAGGCATTTTGGATCAAGAGATTCTAAGGCATGGCGATTATCTTCACTCCAACGGGCTAATTTTCGACAAAGCTCTTGTTCACGATTCGTGCCGCGAGTCGAATCGTTCCTTAAGTTCACCACGTTTTGCTCGCTCAAGCCGAATCACAATCGAGCGATCATGAAGTGTTCCCGGCAATGCACCGATACCGCTTAACACCACTGGCGCGTAAGCATTCAACCCCCGGACCTCATTGTTTCTCCCTCGCAACGATAGACCATTGCGCCCTGTCGGTGTCCGGCGTTAAGAATTCGCGCAGTTCTTCGTTGCTTGTTATCCAGCTATCGTACTCGTCCGCCAAGATCACTGGCTTTTCGCATCAATCAGCCAAACAAAACCGCCGTGGACAAATTCTCGGTTTCAACTGGTTTCGGGACAAATAACGCAATGACATCAAGAAGGGTCGATTTCCCGCACTGCTTTTCGGGACTAGAAACGTTCAGCCGCGGCGAGCAAAGGAACAATTCAAAGTAGTGAGTGTGCGCACACCACAGAGCAGCTACGTCTGCCGCGCCAGGAGGTAATACCATGTAGCGCATGAAGGTTTCGGCGATTGCGTCCAAGACCTTTGCCCCATAAACTGGTTTCGGCCAGGTTCGATTCTGTGAGTTGCACTTCGTGCCCTTGCAACGCCCGTGCCGCGATCTTAGGTCGCTTTTGTTGCACAAGTTTGTCGAGCACAGATTCGCGACAACCCAATTCTGAAGCTTTTTCCTTTCGCAGGCGCTCGTATTCCAATGGACGGAGATCAGCGAGCTCGCCAATTATTTTCTCATCACCAACACCATTGGCCTTGTTTGCTGACTGTTCAATTTCCCGGTATTCCGACCTAGGGTCTGCGGGTGCGACCTCTTTACGTTTTGGCATGGCGACTCCTTAATTGATGCGATAGCGCTGGTTGAGTTTTTGCAAGACATCCAGCCATCGGAAGCGCACGCTTTTGCCGATTTTCAGATACGGCAGACGCTGGCGTTTCATCCAGGCATCACAGGTACGTTTGCTGATTCCGAGTTTTGCCGCCAGTTGGTGCTTGTTTAACAGACCGTCGCTCGCGCCATCGACGGCTGCGTCGTGCATTTTGCTAATCGTGTTTTGCGTCGTCATAGTAGGTTCTTTCACCCTATGACGCGCTGAATGATTTCCCCGAATCGCGCCTGTGGCGCTTCCGTCGCGAATTCGCTAGCGGAGTATCCCGCTAGCATATTATTTCCCCGAATCAGCCAAGATGCGGCGAACGAGAGCCGCTACCGCATCCTTGACGTCTTCTGACAAGCGCTCCTCGATCCCTTTGACTAAGTGGTGGCAAACGACAGCCGTGAACGCGCCCCAAATATCATCGGACACTGAAACGCATTCCATTCGCTTATGAATTCCGATGAGCACCTGTATTCGTAGACCAGGATTACCGGGCCATAGCCGCACCTTTTTCCCGCGCCTCGGCTTTTTATCTTCCCGTGGTTCTTCACTCAACAAGCGGTGCATAATCTTCACCACAGCGCGATAGTCATACCACTCTTCACGGCCCTTTTTGATGCTTCGCAGTCCTGTTCCGAATCGATGGCGCTCCATACCGAATAACTCTTCCAGTCCGGCCTTATGCTGCGTTTTCGAAAGGAACGGAGCCAGGGGGCCGCTAGGCTGGGGATTTAGGGCGACGTCCTCGCTTCGCATACGGAGAGTGCCGCTAGCGAAGATGTTATCAAGGCAAGTAGGCTCATAAGCCGAGCCGAGCCCACCAGACAGCGAGTGCTTCCACCATTCTTCTCCGGCACCGCCAAATTCGTATTCAATCAGACCAACACCGCCGGGCAACTTATATCCGCGTCGCTTGTACTCCCATACTTCTTTTGGTTTTTGCTCGGCGAGTAGTTTCTCGAAGAGCGGCTGCCACGCGGCACGAAAGCTCGCGGTGCTTAGATTCTCTAATTGCCCAGGGTAATGAGCATGGATTTCTTCCCAGTCACGGCGGAACTGTGTCAGGTACTGGATCTCACGCTTTTGTAACTCCACAAGTTCGACCAGAGAACGGACGAGCTCACTGTCAGCTAACTCCTTTGCGTCCCGCGCAAGTTCGCCAGACGTTATCGCATCCCACAATACTTTGATTCTCTCTTGTCGATCCTCTGACTCACTGCGAGCGTCTAATTTTCGCTGAGCTTCCTTTCGCTCTAGCTGCTCATACGCTTTTTTGCTCCTCCTCCGCCTGCGCTTGCCGCTCATGCTCTTTTTTGTTCAAAATTTTCCGGCCGACCTAACGGTTAACGCTTCAGCCGTCCGCACAACTCGGAGCCCCCCCGCCCACTGGGGGAAGCGTGTTGGAATCTCGCTTCATCGCTTGCCAGAACCGAGCCTCATCGGCACGATGTTGGGCGCCGTCTGTGGTGCAATCGCAAACCATGCGCGAGCCTGCTCGGGTGTCGCGAGTTCGCGATAGTGGCGAAAGATTATCTGGGGCGAGTTACCCGCTTCCAATGCCAGGCGGTTTACGTCTTGCAGTTCAGCAAGCCGGTAAGAGATGAACGAGTGACGAAGTGCGTTTTGTTTCCACGTGGTACCGGCAGAAACAGCAGCGTTGCGTAGTGCTTCGAAGTACCACGCTTTGCTGTGAGGCCACACGCGCTCCCCGTTGCGTGGCGCTATCGCCAGCCAGCGCGAGAGGCTGTCAGCAATTGGAACGATCCGACGCGTTGCGGTCTTTGCCTTGTGCGCTGCCACTTCGATGAATCCCGGTCGGCGTTCAACGTCCGACCATTCCAAACGCAAGATTTCTTCCGCGCGGAGTCCTGCAAACGCAGCCAGAGCGATACACGGCGCAATCTGCGGGGAAGCGTATTTCAGCAGCGCGGCAAGCTCCGAGGGGATGAAGATTTCAACCGGTGTCGGTTTCCCGTTGCGCTTTTCCACGCGAGAGAGCAGATCGATTTCTTTCGACAGCCAATCGTGCTTCTGCGCAAACCTGAAGAACGTCCGCAGCGCACAGAGGAAATTGTTGTGACTGCGCGGTGAAAGCTTCAGACCATCAAAGAACGCGCTGACATCATCTGGCGTGATTGCGCTTACGTCGCAGTGGAACGCTTCCTTGAACACGCCGAGCCGGTAACGCAGATCGGCAAGGTAAAGCGTGCTCACGCCCTTTGTCGTTTTGCGCTCGATCATTTCATCCACCGCCAAAGCAACGCTCTTGCGCTTTATTCCCTTGCCATGATGCCGGGCGTAGAAGCGCACTGCATCAATCAGCGGGACGCCATCAAGAACCTTTCTCGCGTCCGCGTCCTCGCTGGCGACGGTATCAAGCGGGACATCAAATTCTTTTACCGCATCCAGTGCGCGTGCATAGATGTGACGATCACGGCCTGAAAACTGCAGAGCATCCCCGTCAAGGCGCGATAACCACGAGGCTTTCGCTTCGGCTTCGTTCGTGGCTTCTTGAAAATCGCTATAGTTCAGCCGGTGTCGTTTTGAGACGTCTTTGCCCTCAACGGTTGTTTTGGTGTAGTAAACCACGCGGTAGTACATCCCCTCGGACTTGCGGTCCCGGTAGATTTTGACCTCAGACGACCCGCGTTTAACGACAATCGGGAATCGTGCTCTTTTCATGATTTCGGCGCTTAACGGCGTTTTACTGTCCGAAATCTGACCGAAAACACAACCTAAATGTTCAAAAAAAGCTTGATTCACATATGAAAATAGATTGCGACCCTAACGGGATTCGAACCCGTGTTACCGCCGTGAAAGGGCGGTGTCCTGGGCCTCTAGACGATAGGGTCATAAAAGCGCGGGCAATATCAGAATTGCCTTCGTTTCATGCAAGGCAAATTGCTGGCCGGATTTGGAGTTCCCTCATTCATTCGTTTTCAATCCGTGAACCAGCGTCGCTGCGCACGCGGTTGCGCCTTGATGCGCGCTTAGAACTTCATGGGCGTTTTGGACGAGGCGCTGCCGAGCTTCGCCATCCCGCAGAAGCTCAGCGGCCATCTTTTCGAGGGAATCGGAATCTCGGATTTGGATCGCGGCTTTTTTTGAGACAAGCGCTTCCACGAGGGTCGCGAAGTTTTCCATGTGCGGACCGAATATGACTGGTTTGCCCGCCAAAATCGGTTCTACGGGATTTTGTCCACCATGCGCCGTGAGACTTTTCCCTATGAACACAACGGTGGCGATCTCATACCAGCGATGGAGTTCACCGGTTGTATCGAGGAGGATACAATCTGCATCGTCAACCTCACTGCCCCTGCGCGCTTCGGTTGCAAGTGCGACACGCAATGGCAGTCGATTGAGTTCCGCCCGGATTTCACGCAGCCGTTCCACATGACGCGGCGCGATAAACAAACGCAATGATGGAAATTGCTGACGCAACCGCAGAAAAATTCTGGCCAGTATTCCTTCTTCGCCACGATGTGTGCTGCCGCCGAAGAGCACAACGCGATCCAAGGGACCAACTGGCGACGGGTCCCACCCGCCTTCGCACAGCTTAGCCGAGGCAGGCAGAGAAGTGGCTACAGCTTGGACTTGCGCCTGAACGTCTGGATCGTACTTGATGCTGCCTGTCACACGGATCCGGTCGCGTGCGACGCCTAGGGCCGTCCATCGCTTGACGTCTTGCTGTTCTGGGACACACACCAAACCCAGAAGCCGGAACGTTGGCGCAACAAAAAGCCGAAACTGGTGATAGCGTCGCTCCGAACGCGGGGACAGCCGTGCGTTGACCAGCGCGAGCGGAATGCAGCGCGCGTTCGCGGCAGCGGCTAGATTGGGCC
Source organism: uncultured Verrucomicrobiae bacterium (assembly GCA_963828355.1). Taxonomy (GTDB): domain Bacteria; phylum Verrucomicrobiota; class Verrucomicrobiia; order Chthoniobacterales; family UBA10450; genus Udaeobacter. The sequence goes on from CAWHFD010000013.1 coordinate 6,195, forward strand.
AAATCTCCGCTTCAACGAGAACGATCCGTGCCGGACGAATCACAGAAAACGCGCGGTGCACGATTGGCCAGTAGTCGAGCGGCGTGTACATAACTTCGATCCAGGACGGAGCGTTTTTGCGCGCCAGCGCGAATCCGGTTGTTGTCGTAGTGGTCAGGGCGCAGTGCAGATCCGGTTCGAGCGCTCGCAACGCATTGGCCAGTTTCAGCGCAATGTTCACTTCGCCCACGCTTACCGCATGGAGCCATGTCGATTGTCGGTCTCGAAGCCGGTCACACACCGTGCGGCCGTAAAGTCCCAATCGTTGGCCGAATTTTTCGCGGTAGCCGCCGCGCCGAGCCATCTTGATGAAATAGCCGGGCAAAAAGAACAAGAGCCCAATCGGCCAAAGCAAATTGTAGATGAGACGGATCATCGATTGAGGATTCGAGATTGCGAACCGCGGATAGGCTCCAGAAACAAAACTTCAGTTGCGCCATAGATCTTCTGCCGAATGACGCGCCAAAGTTTCAACTCGGAGACCTTTTCACTGGGTTGTTTCTCTAAAACGAAGATGCTGCCAGGCGCCAGCAACCGCGTTAAGGGTTCGTTTGTCAGCAGTTTTTCGGTATCGCATTCGCCGTGCTTCGTTCTTTTATATGGCGGGTCGGCAAAGATGATTTGAAATTCGTAGGGGGTCGAAACTCCCTGGAGGAAATCGAAAGCATCCCGGTTTTGAACGCGCCCTTTTAGTTTTGTTGCGGCGAGATTTTTCTCAATTGCTTCCGCCATTTGCCGATCGTTCTCAACAAACACTGCCGAGGCCGCGCCACGGCTGAGTGCTTCGATTCCAAGTGCGCCGCTTCCGGCGAAAAGATCGAGCACGTGCGACCCGATGATTGCATCGCCCAGGCTGGAAAAGATTGCGGCTTTGACGCGGTCCATAGTCGGGCGCACACAGCGTTTCGGAACTGCCAGGCGGATCCCGCCGGCGCTCCCGGCGATCACCCTCATGGCGACGTGGCTGGACTTGGGGTTAAGCTAGCTTCGGGAAGTGATTCCTCCGGAGAAGCTGAAGGCGACGGGCCAGCGCTTATTGTCTCTCCAAGGGTCTTCTTTTTCTTTTTTGGCCGCTCCTTTTTTCCGCCAAGAAAGCTGTTAAGCATGCTACTGATGTCTCGGCCGACCAGGCGCTCAACCAGATTTGTGCCAGGGCGATCGATAGTGCCGCCGACCTGAAACTCGATGGCAGAATAACCCGGTTCATCAATCGGGTGAAAATTGTCGCGAATTGCTCTGAAAAGCTGCCCACGAATTCTTTCGTTGATCGCGAGCTGTGAATTGAGCCGCAGCGTCCCATCAAACGCGACTGTGCCAGACGCAGTAAGGCGAATGTTTGGCGAACGCAACGTCAGCTCGTCAATCGTGGCCAGCCCCGGAGTCAGGTGATACTTTGCCTCTGCCTGCTCCAGGTGAAGCTCTTCGAGTTCCTCAATCCGTAGTACCTGACCCAGCAACACGAGCAGTCTGTATTGTTGAACTCTGCCTTCGCGGAGGAAGATTTCGCCTTTTCCGGTAAGCGCGTCCGGATCGCCAGTTTTCCCAGACGCTTGAAAAGTTCCTTCCACCTTGCCCTTCACCATTCCTTTAGGGCCACCGGCATTTCCGACTATCTGATCCGCGAGCACGTCGTGGAAGTTTACGCTGGTGGTGAATGGCGAATCTTCCGCCTCTGGCTGGATGGCAAAATAGCCGTTGACCTCACCATCCGCGACGCGCGCGGTAATTTTGGAAAGCTCAAGCACGTCGGGCTCATAGCGGAGTGGCGAATGCAGGTCGTCCAGAAAAAAACGGTCGCGCAATGAAATTCTGGCGATCTTTGTCTCTCCATGAAGGGCCGATGCGCTACGGATATTGGTGCGGAAATCCACTCCTGTGAAACTCGCGAGCAATCTGCCAGCTTGATCGAGAAAAGTGAAATCGCCATTCTTAACAGTGACTCGTCGAACTTCCGGAGCGACGGTCAGTGTTGGCTCTCGTCCCGCGGTTTTATTCTTAACCGTGATCTGACGCGGAGATGGAACACTGGCGGTCGCCGTCGTAGCAGAGATCGTATTTGTCTGAACAACTTCGGCGCGTACTGGCGTCTGCGAGATCGCCGGAACCTGCTTTGTCGCAACAGCGTGTGACCGAGCCTTTTGCGCGGATGGGAGACGCCACTTTCCCTGGGCATCTTGTGGCCAGACAACCCTCGGATTGATGAGCGAAACTTCCTTGATCACAAGCCGTCGCGAAAAGAGCGATAGAAAACGAACCCGCAGCCGGAATGTTTTTGCTTGAAGAAAATGCTTAGGATCAACCCCCGGCGATGTTTGCGAAATCGTGATACCGCTCAGTTCGAGGCCGCCCCATGGGGTAACGCTCATACTGCGGATTTTGAGCGGAACGCCGAGGCTTCGGCTCAGTTCCTGCTGAATCTTTGCTTGTGCGCCTTGTGATTGCACATACAGGTTCACGCCAACCAAAAGAACCGCAGCAAGCGCAATCAATGCCCCCAGAGCAACCAATATCAGCCGGCGTAATCGTCGCACCCTGAAATGTTACGCGACCGCAGTTTGAAGCAAACATCAAACGACCATTATAGCCGTCGATTTCTCCTTAAATGGGTTGTCGTGCTGAGCGAAACGAAACATCTCTGGTCTATTCGGTTGCGCGATCGGTTGAACCTAATCCGAGATTCTTCGCTACGCCGGGAATGACACTATCGTGGCTTTTCTCCGTGACTGACACAGTTATCATTCTCAATCCAACCGCGGGAAGTCCCGAAATTATTCGGGACTGGCAGCAGCGCGTCGGATCCATCGCCCGCGGTTGGCCGATCAGAACTACGTCGAAGGCAGACGAAGCGGCGGCGCTCGCAAGAAGCGCGGTCGAAGAAGGTTTTGGACGGATCGTTGCGGCGGGCGGCGATGGAACCGTGAATCAAGTGGCGAATGGAATCGCCGGCAGCAATGCTGCGCTGGGAATTCTCCCGATAGGCACGGTTAACGTTTTCGCAATGGAGCTTGGTCTGCCCGCAAACGACCTGGAGCGTTGCTGGGATATTGTCGCGGCTGGAAACACACGTCTGGTGGACCTACCGAGCGCGAATGGAAAATACTTCGTCCAGCTCGGCGGCATCGGACTCGATGCACAAGCTGTCAAGGAAACCACCCTTGCCTCAAAGCGCAGTCTTGGCCCGCTCAGCTATCTCATCACCGCGGCTCACATCGCAGCACGGCAACCACCGAAGCTTTTTATCACATCGGAGAAGGCGTCTGTGCGCGAAGGATCGTTTGTTCTCATCGGAAACGGCCGTCTTTACGGTGGTCCCTTCCCATTTTTCAAACATGCTGTCATCGATGATGGATTGCTTGATGTCGTCGTGTTTAAGCGACTCGGCTATCTCGAAATTATCAAGTATCTTCAGGACGTTGTATTCAGCTCCGATATCCGTGCTCCTGAAATCGAATATTTTCAAACTCGCTACCTGCGTGTGGCGAGCGAGCAGGATGTTCCGATCGAGCTTGACGGCGAACTCGCTGGCAAATGCCCGGTCGATTTTCAAGTCCACGAAAGAGCGCTTCGAGTCCTGGCGCCTCTCCCTTCGACTTAATCGGAGCGCCGAGCCATTTGCTGTTACATATGTAACATGAAACTGTGCGCTTCTCCGCCGCTGAATTTGACGCACCGGTAACTAGTTTTTCGCGCAAAACCGGGTGAGTTTTTTACGAGATGGAACGTTGTGCGCGCTGGATTCGGAACAAAGCAGCCTCGTCTCTCAGTCCTTCACAGGTTCAGGTCACTCTGATCCAGCTCAGCGAACAATGGCCGATAAGCGCGCCGTCTTTAAAGGAAGTGGTCGAACAATTTCCTCTCGGCGAAGCCGCGCTGCTGCATCTTCTGGCGATCTCGAGCATCTGCGCGGCCCGGTTGACGCGGAATCCTGAAACTCTGCTCTGGCTTTCTCAGCCTGAAGTGTGCCTTGGCTCGCGCGGGTATGCGGAGATGCTCGCTGCATTACACGTTCTCGACGGGGAGTCTGAGACCAACCAGAACTTCGAGCCACTGCGGTTTTGGAAAGGCCGGGAGATGACGCGCGTAGCCGTTAGGGAACTGGCCGGAGTCGCAACGCTGGAGGAAACCACCGCAGAGCTTTCGCAGATCGCAGCGATTTGCATCCGTTGCGTGTTCGAACATTGGAACGGCGAACTTCGGCAACGCTACGGCTCGCCAAAAGTGGACTTTGCCATTCTTGCGCTCGGAAAACTAGGTGGTGGCGAACTAAACCACAGTTCGGACGTCGATCTTCTTTTTCTCTACAGCGAAGAAGGCCAGCTCACGCCTCATCTTTCGTATCACGAATTTTTCAATCGCCTCGGAAACAAAATTTTTGAAACGTTTTCGACGCCGCATCCGGCCGGTTCGCTGTTTCGAGTGGACCTTCGTCTGCGCCCGGAAGGGTCGGCCGGACCCCTGGCGCGTTCGCTGGAGAGCATGGAAAATTATTACGCCGGCTTCGGCGAAACGTGGGAACGCATCGCCCTTATCAAGGCCGGCGGAATCGCCGGCAGCCGTGAATTGGCGTACGACTTCCTGAGACTGCATCAACCATTCATCTATCCAAAAAGCGCAACTCCCGATTTGCTGGCGGAGATTGCAAATATCAAGCACCGCATCGAACGCGATGTGGTTGGAACTGAAAAACTGAAACGTGACGTAAAGCTTGGACGTGGCGGCATTCGCGAGATCGAATTCATCGTGCAAACATTGCAGCTTATCCACGGCGCGCGTCATCCGTTCTTGCAGGAACCGAACATGCTCAAGGCACTCCGCGCATTACGGCAGCTCGATTTGCTCCCGCGTGAAGAAGTTTTGGCGCTGGACAACGCCTATCGGTTTCTCCGCCGCGTCGAACACCGCGTGCAAATCGAAGCGGAACAACAGACACACACTGTTCCAGACGAGCCCGACTCGTTGCTCTGCCTCGCACGCAGCCTGCGCTTTTCTTCTGCAAGCGATTTCACGGCAGCGTTGCAAAACCAGATGGGATCCGTCCGTCCCATTTTTCAAAGGATCATATCTGAACGGCCTGCGCAGCCCGCCGAAGTTAATGTCGAAATTTTCAACGATCCAAAGCAGGCAGAGAAAGCGTTAAGAGCCCTTGGACGCGGCGCAAGTAGCTTTCATGTAGCGCCGCGTACTCGGCAGATATTCCAGAAGCTGCGCCCGATTTTGCTGGACTGGCTGGCGAAAGCTGCGGATCCGGATGCGACTCTGAACCAGTTCCTTCGATTCGTCGAAGCTTATGGCCTGCGCAGTTTGCTCTTCGAGCTGCTGGTCACAAACCCGAAGTTGCTCGAGCTGGTTGTGAAGACTTTTGATGCCAGTCGGTTTGCTGGTGAGTTGTTGATTCGGCGGCCGCAACTCTTGGAAGATACGACCCGGGATCCGACATTTGATGAACCGCGGTCCGTGGCAGAGAACCTGCGCCGGCTCGAGTCGTTAGGCGTGAATGCAAACAATCTCGATCCGATCCGAGCGTACAGCCAGCGGCAGTTGCTGCGCATCATTCTGCGCGAGATCGTGGGACTCGTTGCGCCGGCAGCCGTCTTTACCGAACTCTCGGATCTGGCCGAAGCGTGTCTGGTTCTTACAGCCAGGCTCCTCGGAGACGACCAAACAACCATCATTGCGCTCGGTAAATTTGGCGGAAGCGAAATCAGTTACGGCGCGGACTTGGACGTGGTATTCGTCGGCGAGCCCAATCGCGCCGCCCAAAACCTCGTTACCGCCATGGCCCAGCCCACCGCTGAGGGGGACATTTGGGCGCTCGACACGCGGCTGCGCCCGGAAGGGGAGAACGGGCCGCTGGTTTGTCCTGTTGAGACTTATCAGCGGTATTATGCGAATCGTGCGCAGCTATGGGAGATTCAGTCGCTTACTCGCGCGCGCCCGATCAGCGGACCGCTGCAAGATGAGTTCATGAGAGTTGCAAGATCTGCCTGGCGCCGCGCCAGCCAGGACACTGAGTTTCTGGCCAGGATCGATGGCATGCTCGAACGGATTCGCACCGAGCGAGGCAGCGGATCGGATTTTCTCGATCTAAAGACTGGACGGGGCGGAATTATTGAGGCGGAATTTCTTGTTCAAGCATCGCAAATGCGTGAAAGCATTTGGGAGCCGAAATGGCAGCGCGCGGTGGATCTATTGCGGAGAGGCGGAGTCTTTACCAATGCTGAAGCCACGAAACTCAAAGAGTCGTATGGTTTCCTGCGTCGGTGCGAATCAGTATTGCGGCGTTACGACAAGAAGGCTGTGTCGGTACTTCCGAGCGATCCGAACGAACAGCGGAAGCTCTCTATTCGTCTGGGCTATGACAGCTTCGAAATTTTTCGCCGCGATTACGTAGATGCGCGCGAGACAATTCACGCGATTTACCAACGATATGTTATTTCCCAAAACCGCGGTTCCCCTTCAACGCTTTAACTTGAGCGAATCTCAGCCCGGAATGTTCTTGAGCATCTCCGCGTTGGTCGGGAATTTCTTCACAAACATCAGGAGGCGCTGAATGGCTTCCTCCGGTTTGTGCCCGGCGAGGCCACGCCGGATGAGATTGATTTTCTCAAGTTCCCACGCCTGCAAAAGCAGTTCTTCTCGGCGCGTTCCGGAGAGGAAGATGTCGATGGCCGGATAAATGCGCTGATCGCTGATTTTGCGGTCAAGCACCATTTCCATGTTTCCCGTGCCTTTGAATTCCTGAAAGATAAGCTCGTCCATGCGGCTGCCGGTTTCAATCAGGGCTGTGGCGACGATCGTTAGGGAACCTGCTTCCTCCGTGTTCCTCGCCGCCGCGAAGATCTTTCGCGGAGTTTCCATTGCGCGCGCATCAATACCACCGCTCATTGTGCGACCGCCGCCGCCCAGCGCATTATTGAACGCCCGAGCCGTGCGCGTGATAGAATCGAGCAGGATGAACACGTGTTTGCCCGCTTCGACGAGGCGTTTGGCGCGTTCAGCCGCCAGTTGCGAAATACGTGTGTGACTCTTGATATCGGCGTCATTGGAGCTGGCCATCAGTTCCGCCGTCGGATGCGACCGGCGAAAATCGGTCACTTCTTCCGGGCGTTCATCGACCAGAAGAATGATAAGGATCATCTCCGGATGATTCTTGGCGACCGCGTCGGCGATGTGGTGCAACAGCGTCGTTTTTCCTGTGCGCGGTGGCGCAACGATCAAACCACGCTGGCCCATTCCCAGCGGGGTCATCAAATCCATGATTCGTGTCGTGTAGCGGTCGGGCACTGTCTCGAGCTTGATCCGCTTGTTCGGATTGATGGTTGTTAATTCTTCAAACGGACGGAGCCCCTGATACTTTGTTGGCTCTTCGCCGTTAATTGTAACCAGCTTCGTGAGTTGGGGGCCACGGCTGCCGCGCCGGATTTCGCCGTTGATCCACATGCCGTCGCGCAAAGCGAAGCGGCGCACAATCTCAGGAGTAACAAAGATGTCTTGCGGCGTCTGCACAAAGTTGCGTTTTGGATCGCGCAAAAAGCCGAACCCTTTCCCGGAAATCTCAATGATCCCTTCGCCAAATTCCGGTTCGGTTTGAGCCGGTTCACTCGTTTCGCTGGCACCCGCGGCGAGTTCGCGGCCGGATGCGGCCGCGGGCTGATCGAGAGTCTCGACGGCAACATCTGCGCCGGACTTATCCACATTTGTGGAAGAGGAATTTGGTGACTCTTCGGAATTATCGCGCCTGAAGCGCTCGCCTCGGTAACGCCCCCGCTGGAACCGACGGCGAGGGCGATGGTGCCGTTGTTCCGGCCCCGCGGACTCAGTTTCCAGCGGCGCAGACTGGTTTTCGTTTTCTTCGTTCATAAGTAGTTAAGAATGTTCGCTGCAGTGGGGGAGGCAGCGCCCTAAAGGTCTCCTCTAAGCGGTGGATTTTTCAGGCCGGCAACCCAGCCAGCAGTTCGTCGGGAATATCTAGATTTGAATAGACGTTTTGCACGTCGTCGTCCTCTTCAAGCGCATCGCACAAGCGCAACACCTGACGCGCCACGGTCTCGTCCCTGACCGCGACTGTAGTATCCGGGATAAACGTAAACCTTTGCCCATCGGTACCGACGCCTGCCTTCTTGAGCGCTTCAGCTACGGCGTAGAGCTGATCGTGGGAAGTAATAATAACATATTGATCCTCCTCAGTTGTCAACTCCTCCGCGCCAGCTTCCAACGCGATCTCCAGCAAGCGATCCTCGTCGAGGCTGGATCGCGGAACAATGATCTGGCCCTTTCTATGGAACATATAGGAAACGCTGCCTGTGGAAGCGAGATTGCCATTGTTCTGGGTGAAAATTCTTCGAATCTCGGCGCCGGTGCGGTTTCTGTTGTCGGTAGCAGTTTCAACAATGATCGCCACGCCACCGGGTGCGTAGCCTTCGTAAGTGATCTCGTCGAGCTGTTCTCCGTCTTTGCCCTCGCCAGTGCCGCGTTTGATCGCGCGCTCAATATTGTCATTGGGCATGCTCTGCGCTCGCGCAGCCAGGATGGCGCTACGCAGGCGTGGATTGCCGCTCGGATCGCCGCCGCCGGTTTTTGCCGCGATCGTGATCTCTTTCGATAATTTGCTGAAGATCTTGCCGCGCTTTGCGTCGATCGCGCCTTTAAAGCGCTTGACCTTCGACCATTTGCTGTGTCCCGCCATAGGTGTGCGGAGTTATTTTAGTCCTGAAAATTGCGAACAGTGTCACCTCGCAAGAGAAACGACCGGCGAGGGAGAAATTTACCGCGGCTATTAATCGCACGAAAACTTCTCTCGTCAATCGTTCGCGTCAGGCCGACGGGGCGACGTAAGTACCACGACGCTATTTTGCTTCCAAACTTTTCGCCAGTATTTCATTCCGCACCAATATGAGAGTTCTACTTGCCGATATTCTGGGTGGAATCGCGATGTTATTCATCCAGGTTGCAGGGTTCTTTCTCGTGGGAATTGTTGCCGGAATCGTCCTGCGAAAGCGCAGCACCCCAGTTTGAAAATCATCACTGATGACTGCGGCGGTGATCGGAATGAAGTTCGCGCACCGTTAATGCTGGCCGGCCATTCACGGGCGCGTAAATAGCCTCTGCCTTGCCGTCGCTACGTGTAAAACGCCGGACCGTGCCAGTATTATCCGACATCCATTTGCCGCGCCCGGTGTTTGCCTTCAGGAATCGCATAATTTCTCCCTCGGAAAGATCGTTCCCTTTCACGTGTGAATAGCTTTCGGAAATACTCCGGTCATTGGCGAACGTGACCAGGTAAAGATTTCCATTCTTTGTGTAAATGACGCTTACTGTTCCGTCGTCGCGCAGGCGTCGCTGAATGACTGCACCATACGAGTCTTCAATCATATCGCTGCTGTCACCGAGCCTTGCCGACACCGAACTCGCAGCCGCAAAAACCGCTATTATCAGGACAATCGCCTCTTTCATAAGTGTGATTCCGGCAATTCGCAGACATCACCAAACCGGACTTTCGTCTCCGAATCGTGATTTCTTAACTATTCCTTGTTTGGCAAAGTAGACAAACGCGAGCAACGTCGCAGCATGAAAGCGAAATCATTATCTGACGCTTTTGACAAGCTTTCTACTGCGCTCATTACTGACGCCGCTGTACGTTTGAAGATTCCTTTCCGTCTCAGTCCACCTGGTCTTGGGCCGATGACGCCGATTGTGTGGTCGTACTCGCACAGCACGCCGATGACCTGCTTTCGATTGCACACGATGTCTGGCAACGGGAGCGGCGTCAGGCGGAAGCAAATTAGAACCGGGCGCTCACCAGGCGGACAATTAGAGTTTGCGCAATACATGCAGAAGCGAGCAGCCGACCCGAGTTATCACGTTTCGGGAACATCTCCAAAAGATAAGCGGGGCCCACCGAAGAATAGGTCACGCTGCAACCAGGATCTAAAGATCTGATTCAGAACAGCATTATGGCGAAAAAAAGCAGGACCCTAAAACGACCCGTACAGATCGAGGTTCGCGAGTCCGGTGTGCACGGTCGGGGCGTTTTTGCAGCGCAGTTCATTCCGGAAGGCAAACGCATTATCGAGTACACCGGCGAGCGCGTCTCCTGGGAAGCCGCCCCTGACGACGACAGCAATCCGCATACTTTCAACTTCGGCTTGGACAATGGCGACGTTATCAATCCAGAGATTGGCGGTAACGATGCACGCTGGATAAATCACTCATGCAACCCAAATTGCGAAGCCATCGAGGAAGATGATCGCATCTTCATTTATGCGATTCGCGACATCAAATCCGGCGAAGAACTCCTTTATGACTACCGGCTGGAGATCGACGAACCGATCACTGAGGCATCCAAAAAGAAATTCGCATGCCTCTGTGGCGCATCAAATTGCCGCGGCACAATGCTTGAGCTCCAGGAATCCTGCGAATAGGCAAAACCTATCCCGCCTAGACGCATAAAGTCTTTCAATCCATGACCTGATTGTGGCCGGTTAATTACATGGAAACCAAAATGCCAATGGGACAGCGTATTTCACGCTTCCTCGAGGAACGATATGTCCACAGGACGCGACCTCACTACCTACCCGAGCTCGCCGTCTTTGGGATCATCCTAGTCCTCGCCGTCTGGCCAATGTTATCAATGGTAGCGACGGCGTTGGAGACGATGAGATAACGTTAACTTTTCGCGTCGTCGGCCATCGACGAATCTTTGCCTGCCAAAACGGCTGCGGCTTCTTGAAGAAACGCTGCCGCCGCTTTGCTCTGGAACCGTAGCGGATTACAAAGAAAGTTGAGTTCCCGCTCGGGCATCGGCGCACGAAACGGCAGACTGATGCATCCAGGCGTGGCTTGATGTTTCACCATCATTTGCGGCACGATTGAGACGCCGATCCCGGCGGCCACCATGCGCGCGATCGTGGTAAGCTGACTGCCAGCCAGCGCAATCTCCGGCCGTAGGCGACGTGTCTCCAGTAGGTGATGGACTTGTTTGGACAGACAATGCATCTCGTGGAGAAGCAGAAACCGCTGCGATTTGAGATCATCCAGTTCGAGCAGAGTTTGCCTTGCGAGAGGATCTGTTTCCGGGATCAGCGCGAGCAATTGCTCGCTACCTAAAGATTGCCTTCGCAGAGTGGGACTCGGCTCGCATGAGGAAGCCAACGCGACATCCAGTTCACCGGCGTCGATGCGTCGAGTGATCCCCTCCGTCACGTCCTCAACAAGGTCCAGGGTCACTTCGGGATAATCTTTTTGGAATTTCACCACCAATTCCGGAAGGACGTATGGCGCGATCGTAGGAATCGCACCAACAGCCAGCTTGCCAGTAACTGCCTCTTTGAGTTCATCGACGCTTCGACGGGCATCTCCGATCGATGCCAAAATCTGCCGCGCGTAATCGATGAAACATCGACCGGCTTCTGTCAGGACGACCGATCTCGGCAGACGATCGAATAATGGTTGGCCGATTTCCGCTTCCAGCTTTCGAATTTGCTGGCTCAATGAAGGCTGAGCCACGCGCACTTTCGCGGCCGCACGCGAAAAGTTTCCCTCGTCGGCTATCGCAACAAAATAACGCAACTGATGAATCTCCATAAGCAATTTTCTAGCTGATAGCACGCTCAAAGTAGCGCCAGAGTCGATATTTTGAAACTCACTGGTTGCTTCGCTCAAGATCTGACCTCGTACAGTTGCAGCCGCAGTAATCCGACCTGCAGAACAGCTCAGGAGGTGTTAGAGCTAAAAAACGCGTCCAATGACGCGGCTGAGTAAGTGTTATATTTCACCGCCGAGACCCTGTATTGAGCCAGACGATTGATCGCTTGTTGCTGTCTGGATGTCGTAACCGTGATTACCCTGAATCCCGACTGTACTAGCAAAAACTCCTTATTGGACGCGGTAAGCTCTGCCTGATTGGTGGACACGGCTTCGCATCCGGCGATTAGAGCCAGAATCTATTCGACTAAAGGCCTATAAAAATGTTCGAATCTGATTCGGTATTGTCTTATTGATTCACGAGAGACACCAGATTATACCTCGATCAAATGCTGAATCCTGAGTCGATCTGCTGCCGCGTGCTGTTGGCCCTGGCATTTTCGATTCTCCTGGTAACCTGTGCCCCTTACGGGCCGTATCACGCGAACACTTCGGGTGAACCCCTCAATTCAGTGCGAGGCCCCGCCGACGGGCGCTACAAATTCGCTTTCATCGAATTCGGCGATCAGGGCTCTGCTTTGGATACATCGCAGCGAGCGGCTGCGATCAACGTGATTCGCCAGGCGCAGCGCCCCCTTCTTTTCGTTTACATTCACGGTTGGATGAACGATGCCAATTCTGGTGACGTTTGTCGATTTGAACACTTTATCGATATGGTCTCGCGTCTTCCCGAGGTGACCCAGGGAAAGATTAATGTAATCGGCGTTTATATCGCGTGGCGCGGCAAAGATCTTAGCATTCCAGGCTTGGATTTGCTGACGTTTTGGAACCGCAAGTCGACGGGCGGTGATGTGGCGGCGCAAAACAGCTGCCTGGCTACTATCAACGAACTGGCACTGGCTGCGCGAGAGCCAGGTAAGCAGGTTCACCATTGCGTGCTGATGGGCCACTCGTTTGGCGGACTGGTCCTGAGCAATACCATTTCTCACTCCATCCTCGATGCCAGCAGCACTGGCGCGCGCAACGCCAGCCCCTGGGACATGGCGGTCGCGTTCAATCCCGCGGATAATGCCATTGGCACTCGCCAGTTGTTGTCCGAATTAGATTATCTTTATCAGTATGACCCGAGCCGCGGCGCTTATGTTGGCAGGGCGCCCGGGGCCGAAGAAGGGGCCGCGATGAACGAGAACCGTCCCCTTCTCATCATTCTGCAATCGGAGAACGATCAGGCGACGGGCAAATTTTTTCCAATCGGCCAGAGTCTAGCCAACACCGTAAATCTTCATTACCACTGGGACAAGGTTCCAGTGCCTGGCGGCAACGGACAAAAGGTATCGGAGGGAGAGCTCCAGACGCACACGCCCGGCAACGATAAGTATCTGGTAAATTTTAACGTTGTCCCCATGGGAGAAGCGACTCCGCCGTCGGGACTAAGCACGTATGAGAACCGGGCTTTCGAAGCCAATATTCGACAAAACGTGCGCGGCCGAACCTTTTTCACGAGCGAAAAGAACAATGGTCACGAAAAACAATTTTGTCGGGGTCCAGATTACAATCCCGACGAGACGCGTCCTCCAACAGGAAACGAAGACTGGCGCCGTTGGGAGTTTGTCTACAGCGGCAATGCACGCGTGCCCTGCTGGATCGTACGCGTGCCGAAGGAAATTATTTGGGGTCACGGAGGACTGTGGAGCGATAACTCGGTAGCGATGTTCGGCGCTCTGTACCGTATGCATTTTCCCTTGAATGCGAATGGTAAACCTGCGGGCTCCCTACCGATTCGCCTTCCCAAAGCGCCGGATACACAAAAACTGAACCAGGACAGACTGCGCTGACCAGCACGAGGCGCGTCAGCGCAGAGATAAACCGAGAGGGTTCCCGAAGACTCGGTGTTTACGAATCAGAGGATTTTGGTACTGAATAAAGTGAGACCAGGCGTGCGATGAGGACCGCCACATAAAGCATGCCAGTCATCGCTTCCATGGCCGCAAGCCAGCGCGCAATTCTTGAGACGGGCGTGATGTCACCGTAGCCAACCGTGCTGAGTGTGATGAAGCTGAAGTAGAAGCCAGTGAACCCATCCATTGAGTGGTCCCCAGCGTTCGTGTTGAAAGAGAAGGCTCCTCCGGGCGTCAATCGGTCCACAAGCCAGTAGGCCAACGTCCACATCAAACCGAGCATCAGGTAAGCGGAAATGCTCGCACACAGCACCTCGAGGGTCACCGAAGGCGCACGAAGAACGAAGCGCAGTAGATTGGCGACGACAAAAGCAATCAAGATGAGGCCGCCAACGAGAAAGACGCGAGGCGGAACCAGGTCGGGCCGGAAGAGATTTATCCACCTGCCGGCGATCCCTGGAATGGCAAGCACGAGCGCGATGAGCAGGACGCCTTTGCGGTCTGCGACGGCAAGGACGGCAGCAAGCAGGACCAGCGAAAACAAAAACGATAGAATAAGAGGGCCACCTTTAATTTCTTCGACAAAAGGGGCGCAGATGAAGAAGAGAGCAAGAACTATCAGAAGTTGCACTGTGGAGAAGCGCCGGAACCGTAACCGGTTCGCTACCTTCTCCAGTGACTCTTTCGCTCGCGCGGGTCCTTTATGAGTCGCGACCATCTTACCTCTTCTCGAGCTTACCTAACGAATGCTGGGCCATATCGTCATTAAGGTTAAAGTCACTTTATCAAGCAAGTCCTCTCCACCGGCACCGAACGCAGCTTGTGGACGGAGAGCGGCGGCGCGAGCAGGACAAGACACCGCGCGCGTCATATTCTCGCGTTACTGGAACAGGACGCCTTTGATCAGCTTCGGAAGGACAGGAGTAATCTGCACCTGCACGTTCCACTCCTGTCCGGAGATCCGGGGATGCACCGGCATATATTGTAGCGCGAGCTGAATTTTGACGGGCAGACGTCCCAGCTTCACCACTTTGCCCAGGCCGAGCCCGACAGGGACTGTCCAGACGTCCTCAGACGGCGCGTTCCAGTTAGCCAGGATATTACCCGAGTAGCCGAGGCTCCAGCCTTCGCCGAAAAAGATCGCCGCGATAGGCTGCAGGTTCATCTGGTTCGTGTCCTGCCGGAAGTGCTGGCCGCCGATGGACCACCATTGCTGTGGAAACACGCCCAGAAAGAACTGCTTCGTGAGGTAGCCTGCCACGAAAGTGGGTCCAAGCTGCCATTTGCCCTGGCCGGTGAACACCGACGTCGCAGTCGGGAAAATGGCGGTAGGCCCGGCTCCGAGAATCCAGTTGCCCGAGTGCGCAGGCGACAGCAATTCCACCAGGGCCAGATCGCCCAGCCCGGCGTCCCGCGCGAATTCGCCGGGGGACGTCTCGTGCGGGACGATATTGTAGAAGGGCATCACTGGGCGCGTGATCAGGTTCCAATCTTTGGTCAGGCTCACCGGCATGACCGGCTGGAAGTTCCAGTTGTTGCTCCACTGGCCGTTGTTCAGCTCGAAGTTGTTGAACTGATTCGAGATGGACCAAATGCTGCTCACCGGGTTGGTGAGCTGCCGGTTCAGCTCGCTCGCCGAAGGTTCTCCAGCTGAGGATTCGGTAACGGCACCCAAGCTAAGATTCTCACTTGTCTGAAACGACAAGCTGATCCGCCCGCTCTGAAAAGGTCCGCCATTCGCGTTGCCGTTTGCATCGCCGTCGAATGGCTCCGTCGCACGAACAGTCGGATCGACCGAGAGAACTCCCAATGTAAAAGCGGCGACTCCTAAAACGATTTGAGTCCGCTTCATATTGACTGCCCCTCTTTGACTGCCCCTCTTTTCGCTGCTTCTCAAGTAGCGAGGGGCAGCAGCCGTCAGGCCGCTGCCCTTTACGCTATGTAAGACTGTTGCTTACCAATCGCCCAGAGCGTTCACGCCCATCGGACCAAACCCACCGAACTGCTGGACTTCGATGTGTTCGGGTCCGGCACCCTCCAGTGTCGGCATCAGAGACTGTCCTGCCATCGCCCCCTGACCTGACTGAGCCGCCGGCTGGCTGGCTGGATGGCTGGCATACGCCGTCGCGAGCGCGTGTTTATAGGCGTTGAATTGCTTTTGGTGTCCGTAATAGATCTTGTCTTTCGTCCCAGTCGGAAACACATAGAACAATTTTCCCTTGTATTTCACGGCTGTGACCCTGCCCACAGTGAGTTGACTCACTGCTTGCTGCTGCGCAGGGGTCGTGACTGTTATAGTCCTAAAACCTGATTGTGCGAGCAAGGCCTCTTTCTGGGCGATAACATCGCCTGTACCGGTGGTCTGACACGCGGATAATAGCGCCAGGACCGCGCCGATACTGGCCATACTTGTTAGTGTTAATAGTTTTTTCATGTGTTTTCCTTTAGCTGTTCTGTTGTTTTCTTAGTTCTACAAAAAAATTACCACTGAGTTCAAGACATTAATTTTCATCGTCGACCCCTGAATCCGCCACCGCCGAATCCGCCAAAGCGGCCACCACCGAATCCTCCTCCACCGCCGAACCGATCACCACCGAATCCACCACCGCCACCACCGAAGCGGTCGCCGCCGCCAAATCCACCACCGCCACCGGAGCGATCAAAGCCGCCGCCCTGAAAGCCCTGGAACCGCTGGCTCGAAAAATCACCACGCGATCGGTTCTGAGCCTCGCGGTCCAAATCACCGGAGCCGGCTCCACCGCCGGACCGATCGACACCGCTTCCCTCCGAACGATCGACGCCGCCACCGCTGCTGGCTCGATCATCGCTACTCGCTGCCGACGACCGCTGCTGATAACTCTCGCTCGCTGTCCGTTGCTGGCTATTTTCTGCCCCTTGCCAATTCGGCTGAGGCTTATTTACAGAATTCCAGCTTCCATTATCGTACTTTTGCCAACCATTGCCAGTATTCTTGTAGACGTTGCCATCGTGTCCAGCGTACATGTTGCCGCTTGCGGTTTTACCAACCGCACTGTTTCCCCACTTCGTGTTGGAAGCCGCAACTTTCCCTCCCTGCGAATCCGCGGCGCCGGCTACAGTCCCATTAGCGGTCGAATAGTGCCCCATGGTAGCGCTCTGGTTTCCTCGCGACACGTACGAACTACCCCACTGAGCGTTCGGGCTCGAACCTTGTCGTGTCTGAGCATAGGTGCCGGTGTAAGGGTTATATGCTTGTGCTGCGCTTCTGCTCCCATAGGGCGTCGAGACCGAAGCGCCTCGCGCGTATGTCCCCGTATAAGGATTATAGGCCGCACCCCTTGTCGCCGATCCGTACGGGCCATACGCAGTCTGCTTCCAACCGTAAGCTCCTGTGTTGTAATCATAGTAAGGCGCTGGATAATGATAGCCATAACCCCAATAAGCGCCACAATACGTCGCCGGATACGGATAATAGAAGCCACCATAACAATAAGGTGGCCACCAATAGCCGCTACCATCCGCAAGGATCGCTCCCGTGGCCGCACCCAGAATGAACGTGCCTAGATATCCCGCTGTGTAGTTCGCTGTAATGGTGCCGTCGGGATTCGCGGTCTGGGTGACGTAAGTCACGTTATAAACCGGCGAGCTCGACGGAATCGTGTAAATCTCCTGTGGAACTGACGTGCATGTAGTCCACGGCCCCGCCGAATTAGGAGACATGAACCACACGCCCTGGAGGCAAAGGTAATAGACATCTCCAACTTTGATTACTTTGTCTCGAGTGTTCGTTGCATATTCCATCGATGTTCCCTTGATCGGCTCAAACTTTGGATCACCGGCATAGTCAACCTTGACCTTGGATGCTGCTTCCTTTTGGTTGACGGTGATCGTTGTCGGAACCTGCGCGAGCAAAACCGCATCTTTTGCTTCCTCGGTCCCAGGAACTGAAGCAAGTATCCCTGAAGCGGGACTGCTCAGTGGAATTTTGGCGAAGTCGCCAGGAAGATCTGGTGTCGCGTAGGTCCACGGCCCCTGCAGATCACCGGCCCGGAACCAACGGCCCGCAGTCAGAAAGTAAAATTGCTGCGCCGGCTTATATACGAACACGACGCTGTTCGTGTTCGTCGCGTATTCAAGCTGAGTGTCCGGAATCCGCGCATACACCGGCTGACCATCGAAAAGAATGACTTCAGCCGGTTTCTCGCTGTAGAACACGTCTGGCGTAACACCCTTCGGATTCGCTGGCGCCGGAATGAATTTTTTGAGCGCGCTCCACTGGTGATCCTGTGGCACCTTCGACATGTCGGGCGGCAATTTCCTGGTTCGCGACCATTGCCCCTCAAGGCTACTTGCTGTCAGCCATTGCTGACCAACTGCGACGTAGTAAGTGGAATTGCCAGAGTCGAAGAACAGTGGCCACTGGGTGTTCACGACAAACTTCAAATTCGTGTTCGGAACTTCCGAAAGAGCGGGTTCGCCATTCACACTCAGCAGAATCGATGGGCGGTAACCAACAAAAATTTTGGGCGGATCATTGCTCAATTGTACACCAGCCGGTGCCTCCTTCTTTGGCGTCGACGCAATCAAATGATACAGAGAAATTGAGAGATTCGACGGGACAAATGTTTTGAACAACTGCTCCATCTTCTCCGCAGCGGCCTTATCCAGTGACGGAAAATACATGCCGGTAATTTCCGGATTTGTAATGGTTACGACCTTCGCGACGTTGTCGACGTTCGTATTCCCCTTCATCTCCACCACGCCCACCACGGTCTTGCCGGTCTTAGGTGTAAGCGAAATCGCCATTCGCCAGCTCAGATCCTGGAAGTTCTTCCAATCATCGACTTGGGGTTGATAAATGATGAGCCGGGTGCCGTTGCTGTAATGTTCTCGTGGCCAACTCGAATCGCCGGGTTGGCCGGATTCTGTTGTAGTGACCGTTATTTCAAAAGGTGACACGAAGAGTGCCGCCGTACAAGGAGGCACATAGAAGTAGCGAAATGCGATGCGGTTTCATACGGTGAATGCCGATGGGCCTAATTTTGGCGCGTCACCTGTTCCATTGTCTATAGGACTTTAGGGCAATATGCGGAAGAGGTTGTGTTGGTGTTTGGATGTTCAGGTCCGTTGAATGTCCTGCGCGCCTGGTGGGTCGCCTCTCCCTGGCGAGGGAGAGGGGGGGAGGGGAGGGTTACAGCGCAATAGAAGGAGCAGTTTAAACTACTTAGTTCTCCCCTTCTCCGAGGGGAGGGGCGTAGCGCCAATCTGCAAGCAACGAATTCCACCCTCGGCCCGGCCCGCTATTTGATCTCAAAAGGAAAGATTACCTTCCCAGTCCTTCTTCATGCTGATGACAGTCCAGCCGTTCTTTCTGCCTCGTCATAAAGCGCCTGCGTGAACGTGCCGACTTTCGCGTCGGGCAGGCCCGTGGCCGGGCCATAGGCGTATTCGCGTTTCGCATCGTCGTGCAGGACGAGCATCGCGAGCCCGCGCCGTCGCCGGCCTTAGTGTATTCGAGCATCTGCTGATCGCCGCTGGTATTGCCAAAAGCCGCGTAAGGCCGGCGGCCGATCATGAGATGGATGCCTTCGGGTTTGCCGGCATTGTTGTCGTTCAGCAACATCTTCGGTTCCTTGGTCAGGAACGGTTTGCCGTCCTTGTCGTAACCGAACTTCGTCCCCCCGCGGAGCCGACGGCCTGCTCGGGGGGATGCCATAGGTCGCCTCGGCATACTGGCGAACAAAGTCCTGGCCGCCGCCAGTCACTATGTAGGTCTTGTAACCATTGGCTCGGAGATACTTAGCACCTCCTGCATGGGTAGGTAGGTCGGCTCGGTGTAGGGCTTCTTCCAGCGCGGGTCTTTCTCCTCGGCCAACCACTTCTTCACCTCGGCGCTGAATTCGTCCACCGACATGCCCGTGAGCGTGGCGGCGAGGATTTTCATGAGGTCGTCCATCGTCAGCTTCTCCATCGCGGCGCGGTCACCATGGAGCGGTTCAAGCACGGTGCTGAAGGGCGCGACCTCGGCTAGGTCGGGCTTGGCCTTGACTAAGTCCGGCGCGCGCTCAAGGCGGTCCATCACCTCGGTGTACATCGGATGCTCGACCCAGAGCGTGCCGTCCTGATCGAACGTGGCAATACGCGCCTCCTCGTGGCACAAACTCCGGACTGCCCTGACTAGTCGTTGCTTTGACGAATTCAAGGATGGCTTGCTTGGCCGGTCCGTCGGTCCACGACGGAAGTGGATCGTCAGCGCGAGCAAGACTCGAACTGAGTCCCGTCACCGCGACGGCAACGACTAATGATTTGACGATTGCAGGTCTCATGTCGTTCTCCATTGTCTTTAACTCATTTCATCTTCTCAAAGCCAGGCATTAATGCCCGCTTCACGTTTTGTTAAAAATTCACGCCACCTTGGACAAAGGGCCCACTCAAGTCTAGTCTTATTGGTAAAGCCTGCAAAGAGACAAAGTCGGTCCGCAGCCAGCGCCAGCCAGCCTGCGCCCAGAACCACGGCTGAGCTTGAAATTCGAGGCCGCCCTGAAGCTGATAGCTCCAGTCTTCGCTTTGATATCGGCGTTTTCACCAACGTCCGTCCCTGGCGATGTATCTCAAAAGCCGAGTCGGAATTGGCATCGAACCCGCCGACATCGCCTTCGGCATAAAGAGATGTCGCCTTCCAAATCCTCACTTTCCCGCGCGTCGCCGATCACGGGGTCGACCCAATCGATAGAGCCTTGATCAACGTCCAATTTCTTGGGAAGTCCGAGTGGTTGACGAAGAATGGGGAGCCGTGCATCGCCGTTATCGAAGATGCTTAGGTTAATTCCTTCATAAGTGTAACGGGAGCCGGCAAACAAAGAGACAGCTGCCTTATCGCAATTAATTAGCCGGTAACCAAGGAAGCCTTCGGCCAACCCGTCTTTAAGATGAAGATTCGCATTGGTAAAAAGTAACCCGGGCAGAGTCGCAGAAGCGCCGATCTCCAAATACTGACCGTCTCCGAAAAGCTCCCATCGCCGATACGAAGATCAGCGCTAGAGCACAATGGGGACATGAGTCAGATGGTTGAAAAGCTGGGTGAAAGTGACGTCGGAGGATGTCGACGATACCCTTCCCAACCAGCTTTCGCCGGATACATCACCCAAACCACCCAGGTACGCCGATGCGGATTTCCCATAATGGCGGAGTTTCGCACCAACTCTTTCACCGGCACAACCTCTTTCGAATAATCTTTTCCGTCGGTAGCAAGCGGTTCCGGCCCAGGCAAAAAAATAATGGACTTGTTAAAGAGAACTGCCACCAGACGGGGATTACGGATTTGTCAGCCGAGCAATGTTTCATGGTGTGTTGATCTTCCTTTTACTTGCTCGGCGGCCCCTTAAACAAACTTTTTCTTTCTCAGATTCATTCTCGCTCAAAATGTCGGCAGCGGCATTGGCCCGAAGAATATCCGCATCGCCTTTTCTTTTCCGATTACGCGCACCAACTCGTGCACCATGCAATACGCGGCAATGAGGACGAAGAGAATGATCTGGATGGCCCAGAAATGGGGCCAGATCATTTCCGACAGCAACTTTTGATTACCGGAGACAAAGCCGCCCGTCTGGCCAGAAATCGATCAGGCGTTCCCGGTAATGAATGACAGCAGAAATCAACGGTAGATAACGGTCTTCCAAGCGATGTTGTAGATCAGCGGTTTAGCGGGAAAACGATTGATTATCGGTAGCATGTCCGCGAGCAGCACTGCCTTACCCAGAATGAGGGCGGCGACAGCAATTGAAACCGAAGAGGATGGCGAGAGCCCGGTTCCCTCCAGCATCAATACGCGAATGAACGTGACAATGTGTAACGCGACGAAAAAGTAAATCGTCGGCGGGAGGATCTTGAAGAATTCTTCTTTTAGCTTGGTCATTTTGAGGTGATTTCCTTTCGGAAGAGAGGCAGGTTCGGGAAATTGACTGATCAACAGACAACGACAGAGGAAAGCCTACTTATGGGTTCAGTGACCTGATGCTTTCCGCGCCCTTCATCGAAATCTTGGTGATATCCTTCGCGTCGAGGTTCATTTTCATCAGGTCGACCATTCGGATCTGGCTGTTCTCGTAAGTGCGGAAGTAGAACCGCTTCGCCTTGAGATCGCTCGCGCTCGTCCAGATCGTATAGTCGGCAAGGACGTTGCCGTGCTCGTCCTTCTCATGTTCGCGGGCCGCGCCTTTTGGGATGTCGAATTGGTTCAGGATGTGAAATGCCTCCAGACCGCGTTGTCACCGGTCTTTGGCTTAAAGACCGACTGGCTGAACGCGACCGCCCGGACGAAGCGCGACGGCGCGAAATCGCCCGGAATCCCAGCATGCCTGAGCCCTGCCCCGATGGCAGGAGTTTGATCGGCCCCAATTTCACCGGCGGCGCGTTGGTCATCGAGAAATTCACGTAGTTCCGTAGATTGGTCATATGCCAATCGAACGTCGGCGAGTTGGTAACCACGCCCAGCGGATTGTCATAGATGTTGAGTTCCCGCCGACATACTCGATCACGATGCTCTTGGCGGAGGCGTCGTGGACGATGTAATGGGCCTCTGGAGTGAAGCCCCAACCTCCGAACACGACCGCAGGGATAACGATATTGCCGATGTTGGCTTTCACTTCCTCGACGGTGGCGAAGTTTTCGAGGATCCACGAACCCACTTGCCATTGCGCGATCGTCTTCCCCGCGTCGGCCGCGGTGTACGGCATTAGCCGGCCGAGCCCGGAAAATAGAACTTCCCGGCCGCCAGGCCTTTTTCATTTACGCCGTCGAACAGGACCGGCAGCCCCGCGCCATTAGCCCTGACGCAGGCGTACTTCGCTTTCCACTTCAGTCCTTCTTTTCCGTCGGGCGTGGTTCCTGTCCGCGCATAGCCGCGTGGAACAATGATCACCACGGAGTGAATATCGATGGCAAATTCGATCGTGCGCGCGTGGACCACCGCGCCATCTTCGGCAGTAAGTCGAATGCCCGTGCAGGCCCGCGCGGCATTGGCCAGCAGCAAGCCGACGGCAGCCGCGATAATAGGTGTTTTTCTGATTTGGTTTTTCATTTGACGGTGTTTTCTGTATTCTCGC
>CAWHFD010000014.1:0-98292 GCA_963828355.1 uncultured Verrucomicrobiae bacterium
GACGTTCGAGGCGGTTGCGAACGCTCCCGTCCCAGACATCGCTTCCCACGCGGATGCGCATTCCGCCAAGAAGCTGAGGATCAACCTGAAAATCAGTAGCGAGGTCGTCGCCGTATTTTCTCTTCAGATTCGCGACAATCTCTGAACGTATTGCGGGATCCACCTGGCTCGCGGTTGCGATTGAGGCGTGGCGCTTCTCTATCTCGAGTCGAAGCAAGCGTTTGTAGTTTTTTAGCACGTCAATATAATTGCGCGGCTTTTCTGCTATAACCGAATCGACCAGGGACGCGATTCTGCCAGCATCAAGCTGACCATCAGTGAAACTTGCCTGAAGCATCTTGCGCGAAAGTTGGCGAATTTCCTTGTTGAGCTTCATCAGGCGACTTCTCGGGCTGCTTCCTCCTGCAAACGCCGTTGGTCTTCCGGCGTTAACACCTTCCCGGCCACTTTTGCCGTAGTATCAACTACCAGGCGTCCAAGCTCGCGCTTCAAAGATTCCATGGTGCGCTCGTGCTCAATCGCACTGGCCTCGCGCGCCTTGACAATGATTTGCTCCGCAGCAGTAATCGCCTCCTGTTGCTTGCGTTCGGATAGATGCGCAGCGCTTTCACGCGCTTCATCGATCATTTTTTGAGCGTCCGCGTTCGCCTTTGCCAGAATTTCCTGGTAACGCTTCTCTGCTTCGGCGAGTTCCTTCTTGATTTTTTCCGCGTTGAGCTGGCCCTCTTCGATCTTGCGCCGGCGCTCCGCAAGCACGGCCAGGATCGGTTTATATGCGAACCGTTGTAAAAGGAACGCAACAATGCAGAAGCTAATGACCTGCGATAGAAACAACTTCCAATTCCAGCCGAAGGTTTCAGCTGTTTCGCGCAAGATGTCGGTTACGCCTCCGCTACTGGCGGCAATTATCAGGTTCATAAACTAGGTTTCGGGCGCAACATCGATTGCCTCCCGGTGAAAATTAGTGAACGAGATACAGCGCGTAGAAAACGATCGCCTCGGTCAACGCGATGGCGAGAATTCCGTGCACGAGCACTTGCGTGAACGCACCGGGATTGCGACCGACCGCGGTGGTCATTCCCAGGCCGGTCAAGCCGATTCCGATTCCGACGCCCATCGCGGCAAGCCCAACGTGAATGCTTCCGCCCAGTTCTGCTAGTATTGGTAGTATCATATTTAGTTTACTTGGTTTTGCGATCTCGTCATGAGATCGTCGAAAAATCAGTGCGCATGCTCCGGTCCCTCCTGGTGCTCTGCAATTAACATTGTGAAAACCGCAGTCAGCAGCATGAAAACGAGCGCCTGCACAAATCCCACGAGCACTTCGAGGAAATAAAACGGAATGGGCAGGATCGGCGATAGCCACGGATTCATCGTGGACATCGCTTCGAGAATGCTTTCGCCGGCATAAATATTTCCAAACAAACGAAAACTGAGCGCGATCGGTCGAAACATAATGGAGATCACTTCGAGCCAGCCGACGGCGAAAAAGATGACGACCATCAGGATCTTCACGACCCCGGTCGTCTCACCTTTTGGGCCAAACAATTCTTTCAAGAATCCGCCGACACCGTTGGCCTGAATCGCCCAGACGAACCACATTACGAAGAATATGGCCGACATCGCGGTCGTCATGTTTAGGTCCGCGTTACCACCGCGAAGCAACGGCCGATCGATGTGAAAATTTCCTGTCGCTTCGTAATGGCCCCAACCAATAGTTCCGATTCCTGGAATTAGTCCAAACCAATTTACCAACAGAATAAAAATGAAAACCGTGGCATAAAACCAAAATCCTTTGGCCACTAACTCACGGCCGATGATGTTTTCCAAAAAATTGTGCAAGCCTTCGACTAACCACTCCCAGAAATTTTGAATGCCGCTGGGAATGGCCTTAACGTGGCGGGTCGCGATTTGTGAAAAAATGATGATGCTGGCCGCGACGATCCAGGTGACCAGCATCGAGTTTGTGATTCCGAAGCCGCCGACCTGGACAAGCATCTGTGGTTTTAACGAGACGCCCTCATGCTCGGTCACGCCCGCTTCGGCAGCAAAAGTCGAAGTAGCAAGCATTGCTCCGAAGGCCAATGCCAGGATTGATATCAGTAAACAACGATTGCGCATTTTGTAAGCTACAGCTGCAGCCAGCATCGGCGATACCGGCCTGCCGAGATCATTCGCCTTCGTCCCATACCCGCGAAACTACGGCGAAAAAGCTGCCCCGGCTACAACCCGAACGCGCATACCAAAGCGCGTTTTACCCTGATGACAAACAAAATTCTAAACGCGCGCTCATTTCGCCGGCAAGCCTTCAGCAAACCGCGGAGCAACGCGCGCGATTGGCCTTGCGTGTATGCGTTCAGCGGCGCCGTTCATCGTAATCGCTTCTTCGTAAAACGATTCCAAGTGATCGATTTGTTTTTCCTGTTCGAATCGTTCTTTCACTGTCGCATGCGCACGCGCGCCCATCTCCTTCAACACGACGGGCGAACCTGCGATTAATTGCATCGCGTTCGCTAAAGAAACGTGATCCTCCTCCGCCGCTAGAAATCCAGTTCGACCGTGGTCAATCGCTTCGGGAATTCCACCATGACGCGTCGCAACAACCGGCAACCCTGTCGCCATCGCTTCCAACACGGAGTTCGGCACGCCTTCCTGATCTTGGTTTGGGGAAATTTCGCTCGGATGCAGAAACAGATGCGAACTACCATAAAGCGCGCGCAGCCTGGGTTGGGACAGAAATCCGAGAAAATGCACGTCCCTGGCAATGCCGAGTCCACCGGCGAGCATCTCTAGCTCCGGCTGCAAGGGTCCCTTGCCGGCGATGAAGAACTGCGCACGGGGATAGTCTTTCTTAAAAATTGCGAACGCGCGCAAACTGGTTGCGATGCCTTTCTTAGGGATCAACCGGCAAGCCTGGACCACTTTCCATTTGCCGTCCCGCGGCGGTTCTCTGTCAACCAATGGGAACTCATTGAGCGGGATCCCCGTCCGATTAATGCGCAGCTTTTCCGGCGGACAGCCCAACTGAACCAGCCGATCAGCCAGTGATTGAGAACGCGCGAACACGAGTGGAACCGCATTGAAAAGACGCCGCAATTTTCCGGGATAATCCTTGATCTCGGGTTTGTGCGCAACGTCGGCGCCGTGAAAGGACACGACACACGGTTTGTGCCATTGCTCAATAAAAGGAAGCAAGTGGACACCGGTGTGACCAAAATAAATGTGCATTAGATCGGCACCGTGCCTTCTGAGCAAGGAGTCAAGGGTCTGATACTCGCCGCGATAAACGATCGGCGGCCGTCGTTCGATGAATTTTAACCAACCGTGCACGAACAGGTTAGTGCGCCGCTTCGGAATGACCTCAACATCATCAAATGGAAATCGCTCCGCGTTCTGGACCTCTTTGGTAACCACAAACGTGTCGACGCCACGCAGCGCTTTGACCTGTCGGTAAATGTGCAACATCTCCGACTTTAGAAAGCTGGAACAATAACTGGCTACAACTCTCCTGCCCATAACACAGCGCCCAGTCTCGCTAGAGATGTTAAAGTTGTCCATCTCAAATTACCGTCGAAATAATCTCTTTGTCCTTGGTTATTCGCGTTGCCAATTCTTGCTTCAAGGCGTCGACACCTTCTCCCCTCGCCGCTGAAGTCGGAAGGATCTGAACCTTCGGGAATCTCTCCTGCAGCGCTTTCAGATTCTCTTTCGCGCCGGGCAAATCCATTTTGTTGGCAACAACGAACCACGTACGCAACAACAACTTCGGATCGTAGAGATCAATTTCCCGGCGAAGATTCTGCAAATCTTCGACCGGATTGCGTCCTTCGGTCGCCCCGATATCTACCACAAAAGCCAATACGCGACAGCGGGTAATGTGGCGCAGAAATTCGTGACCCAACCCGAGCCCGCGGTGCGCTCCCTCAACCAGACCGGGAATGTCCGCGATCGTCGCGCGACGGTAGCCCGGAAATTCAATCACGCCGAGAATCGGGTGCAGCGTTGTAAACGGATAGGCAGCAACCTTCGGCCGCGCCGCCGAGATTTTCCGCAGAAGCGTCGATTTGCCCGCATTCGGGTACCCAACCAACCCAGCATCGGCGATGGTTTGCAGTTCAAGCAGGAAATATCCCTCGTCGCCATCGTCACCATCGGTGTACTGGCGCGGCGCGCGGTTGCGTGAGCTTTTGAAATGCACATTGCCTTTGCCCCCTATTCCGCCGCGGCAAAGCACGAATTCTTGTCGATCCTGTGTAAGGTCGACCACCGCCTCCCCACCTGTCCTTCCAAGCGAAGTCGAGGAATCTCGCGACGGTAGCAATGCGCCTGTTTCGCCGGACGCTTCGGCTTCGCTCACGATGACCGACGGGGTTTGCTCCGCTCGCGAAATGACCGTTCCCACAGGCACCTTCACGATCTTATCCGCGCCAGCGCGTCCCGTCATCTTCTTTCCCATCCCATGTCCGCCGTTTTTCGCTCTGATCAAGGACTCGTAGAAAAAAGTGGCCAGGTTATCGACATGGCGATCCGCACGCACAATCACATCGCCGCCACGTCCGCCATCGCCACCGTCCGGTCCGCCTTTGGGCACAAATTTCTCGCGTCGAAAACTGACGCAGCCGCGTCCGCCCTTACCGGCCTGTGCAAAAACTTTTACCCGATCGACGAACATCCTGCGGATAGGTGAATTGTTGAAAGTGTTACAATATTAAAATTCGAACCGTTTTTAACCATTTAACGATTTATCCGATCAGTGACGCGTAAAGCGCGTTTGTTTTCTCCGCAATCGCGCTCCAGCTAAAGTGTTGTTCGACGCGTTCGCGACCAGCTTTGCCGAATCGATCGCGCAGTTGGGGATCTTTCATCAACTGGTTGAGACGGATCGCGAGGTCGCGCGCAAATTTTTCCGGGTTTGTTGCTTCGAACGGGCTTTCTGTCATTTGCTCAAGGGGAACGAGAAAACCGGTTTCGTTATCAACAACCACTTCCTTGATTCCTCCGACAGCGCTGGCCACGACTGCCGTTTCGCATGCCATTGCTTCAAGATTGATGATACCAAACGGCTCGTAAATTGACGGACAAACGAACACCGCCGCGTGCGAGTAAAGCTCGCAGGCGGCCTTTTGATCGACCATTTCATCGATCCAGATGATTCCCGGTCGCTGCGCCTTTGCATGCTCGACAGCCGTTCTCATTTCCTTTTCCATGCCGAGCGTATCTGGCGCGGCAGCGCACAGCACGACCTGAAAATCGCGGTCCATGAATTGGATCGCGCGCACCAGGTGCTGGAATCCTTTCTGCCGCGTGATCCGTCCGATAAAAAGGACATATGGTTTAGTTGGATCGATACGGTAACGGTTGAGCGCAGCAGTCGAATTGACCTTACGATATTGGTTCAAATCGATTCCATTGTGAATCACATGCACCCTCGCAGGATCGACATCGAACAAGCGCTCGATGTCCTTCTTAGTCGCGTCGGACACGGCGATAATCGCATCGGCCATCTCCAAGGCGCTTTTCTCGACCCAAAGCGAAAAATCATATCCGCACGCTAGCTGTTCGCGTTTCCAGGGTCGAAGCGGCTCGAGCGAATGAACCGTAATGACAAGAGGTAAACCGTAGTTCTTTTTTGCCAGGATCCCGCCGAAGTGAGTGTACCAGGTGTGACAATGCACCAAATCGGCGTCGATGTTCATGGTGTTGAAATCTGTGCAGCGACGGACCGCGCCGAAAACCGAACGCAACGGTTTTGGGCACGTAAAATCACTGGTGTTTAGTTCGAAGCCGATAACCTTGAGATTACGTTCCTCGACACGTTGATCGCCAAAGCAGCGAACCTCCACCGGCAAAGTTTTTGCCAATTCACGCGACAAATAGCCTATGTGCACGCCCGCACCACCGTAGATGTGCGGCGGATACTCGTTAGTCAGGAAAAGGACCTTCACGCAAGTCAAGCATTGAATGACGAATGACGAATGTCGAATGCCGAACTGATTACGAAGTTCGAACAGTCAAAGCTTGATGCGCACTCGCGAACTCTTAACTCTTCACTTTCAGCAACAGAACCGGCACGTCGACAGCGTGCCGAACCTTGTCTGCGGTTGCTCCGTAAAGAATATCGCTAACAAGCCGGTGTCCATGCGTGGTCATTGCAATAAGGTCTACATCTTTTTCGCGTGCCAGCTTGATGATCTCATCAGAGGGTTCACCGAGCGCAAGCACAGAGGCACAGCTAAAACCTTCCGCCGTTAGTTCACCAGTGCATTTTTCGAGGTATACGCGGTCCTGCTTCATCTCCTCACTCTCGGCGAGTTGAAGTTGATTAAAGTTCCGGGCCACCCAGCCATCCGCGACGTGCACCAGAAGCAATTTGGCGCCGGTCAAGCGCGCAAGCGGCTTGATATGGGCCAGGATCGTTTCATCAGCGGGAGTGTTCTCCAGTGGAATAAGAATGTGGCGATACATCTAGTAAATGACGAAGCTTCGGGCTTCAGAATTTGGATTTCATCATTTATTGCGGCGCCGGCAGATGAAGGAAACCGTAAAACGTTTTGAGTACCGCGTCAGGCAGAAATGTGTCGAAGAGCAGCTTCACATTCAGAACAATGATGATGCCAGCCGTCGCCCAGCCAAGAATTTTTAGCCAGAGCCGGTTGACGAATTCGCCCATCTTCGCCTTCTCATCGGTGAATCGAAGCAGGGGCCAGACGGCAAAGCCCAGTTGCATCGACAAGACCACCTGGCTGGCGATGAGCAATTCCGTGGTTTTGCCTTCGCCGAAAATGCCGATGACCAAGACGGCGGGGACGATGGCGATCCCTCGTGTGATGAGCCGGCGCAACCATGGCGTGATGCGGATGTTCAGGAACCCTTCCATCACAATCTGGCCGGCGAGCGTCCCGGTAAGAGTCGAGTTTTGTCCCGAAGCAAGCAGCGCGACGGCGAACAGGATGCTGGCGAAGCTCACCCCGAGGAGCGGACTGAGCAGTTTGTAAGCGTCCTGAATCTCCGCGACGTCTTGATGCCCTGACCAATGAAACGCCGCTGCGGCGAGCACAAGGATAGCCGCGTTGATGAAGAGCGCGAACATGAGCGCTCCTGCTGAGTCAATGCTCGCATATTTGATCGCTTCGCGCCTCCCTTCCGGCGTCTGCTCAAATTTTCTCGTCTGTACAATCGAAGAGTGCAGGTAAAGATTGTGCGGCATCACCGTCGCCCCAATGATGCCAATGCTGATATAAAGCATCCCTTGGTTAGTAACAATGTGCCGACTGGGAATAAACCCGAGCGCGATGCCAACGAGGTTTGGCTTGGAGAAGATCAATTCGGCCGTGAAGCAAGTGGCAATTGTCGCAATTAGCGTGATAACCAGCGCCTCGATATAACGAAAGCCTTTTTGCTGGAGGTAAAGAACGGCCAGCACATCCAGCGCCGTAATGCAGCAGCCCCACACCAGGGGAACACCGAATAGAAGTTGTAAAGCGATGGCCGAGCCGACCACTTCGGCCAAATCGCATGCGGCAATGGCGATTTCGCAAAGAATCCAAAGAAACCAAACTGTCGGCGTCGAATAATGATCGCGGCAGGCTTGGGCAAGGTCCCGGCCGGTGGCCACGCCCAGTTTGATGCACAAGTGCTGAAGCAGGATCGCCATGAGGTTGGAAAGCATCACGACAAACAAAAGCGCGTAACCAAACTTTGCTCCACCCGCTAGGTCGGTCGCCCAATTGCCCGGATCCATATAACCGACGGCTACGAGAAAACCTGGCCCGGAGAAAGCGAGCAGCTTTCTCCAGAATGAAGCTGTCGTTGGCACAACAATGCTACGATGAACTTCGGCGAGCGAAACTTGTCCCGCCGCGCGGCGCCAGGTGCTCGCCGTTGAAATTATCTGGTTGGGTTCATTCATTCGTTAGAACCGCACGCTAATACCGCTGAATGCGTTGAGGTCGTAAGCTGCATCCGTCACACTAAAGTTAGAACCGGCACCGAGCTGGATGTTTTCCGCCAGCAGATAAGTCAGACCGCAATCAACCGTGCCGATCCAATCCGAAGCATGCTCCGTGGAGATGTTGCTGAAGAACTCGATATAACCGTGGAGTTTGCCAATGATCGCGTGGCCGAACGTAATTGAATTGATACACTCGGTGTGATAGCCGCTCGTTAGGCTATTATGGATGAAATCAGACTCGGTCATCGCGCCCATGTCCCATCCCGCCGGCAGCTCGGCAGCGAATGGAAAGATAATCCCGCCGTCGGTCTTGCCGTTGCGCAGGCCAGATTCAGGCAACGGCCATTTAATAATCGGCATTATGTCAAACGCAGTCTTGCCTCCGTCGTTCCCAAACCCCGACGCTTTCTCGACGGTGCGCGTCAAGCGATCTTCAATTCGCAAATGGACGTAATTATCGATCACCAACTGAATGTCGATATTGTTCAGGAGCCCGAGTTTGAGATTGAGAGGCGCTATCCCCCACTCACGTGTCCACTTATCCACTCTGTTTGAACGTTCCTGGTCGGACGTCCAGTTTGCGAAATCCATTTCTAATTGAAAATGACCGGCCTCGACCGTGGAAGGCGATTCTGTCTGGTCCGGCCGGTCGGTAGCAAACTCACGCATGAATTGACGGGGAGTGGGATTGAAAACGCTATAACCGGATTTCTCGGTCGGCGTCTGACCGTCCTCTTCTTCTGGGTTCTTCCGCCCGCACGCTCGGGATGATGAGAAGTACAGTAAAAAGCGCGCACCATCCCAAAGCCGTTCTTCGAGCCGATGTAGTCCGAACTGCCAAATCTAATCTCGACTGCATGATGTAGCACACGCTACATTTATCTGCGCCACGATCAAACGATATTTTGCGTTTGCCTGGCCATCTCTTCGATTATGGTCTGGATAGTGAAGAGATCGCGAGATGGTAAGAGCCTGGGACGTCATGCACAAAATTTTTCTCGTACCCGTTACGAACATGCGCATGAGGTTGCGGAGGACTACGTGGAAGCGATTGCGGCACTGATTTCGGAGAGTGGCGAGGCGCGCGTGGTCGATCTTTCCAAGCGACTCGGCGTTACCCACGTCACAGTCAATCGGACGATCACGCGTTTGCAAAAGGCAGGCTATGTAAAGTCTCAGCCGTATCGCGCCATTTTTCTTACAAACAAGGGACGCGATCTCGCCACGACTTGCAAAACACGTCACGAGACTGTGGTGGCTTTTCTTCGGTCGCTCGGTGTGTCAGAACGCGTTGCCGAAATGGATGCCGAAGGAATCGAGCATCACGTTAGCCGCCAGACGCTGACTGCGTTTGAGAATACCCTGCGAGACAAAAGCCATTGAGCGCGACCGCCTCAGCGAACGCCGTTGCTAGTCGTTGCTGCTGTTAAGATCGAGCACAACTCCAGGATGACAACGAATCGAGAGTGTGATTGGGCGACAACAGACTGTGCAATCCTCAATCACTGTTTGTTTGGGCTGTGAAGTATCAATCTGTACTGAGAACACCTCGCCACAGTGCGGACACGTAATTTCCGATTCTGTGAGAAGTTCCATTCACCGCGAATTCGGTCCTGATCTGTTAGACGCTTTGAGACGCGGGCGTTATCGCTGACGCGTCATTCAATTTCTTAAAGTGCAGCTGCTTGACGCGGCGGTTATCGGCTTGGGAAACGGTAACGACATAATTATCAATCTTAACTTGCTCGCCTGTCTTGGGCAGATGGCCAAGCAGATGGGTCACGTAACCGCCGATCGTACTTACGTCGGGGCTTTCCAAGTCAAGCTTAACGAGATCGTCTAGTTCGTACAGGCCAAGCGCTCCGTCGACACTGAATTCGTTGGCGCTGATTTTGCGAAATTCCTCCTTTTCGAAATCGAACTCGTCCTGGATATCGCCAACCAATTCTTCCAACACGTTTTCGAGCGTGACGATGCCCACGGTCCCTCCGAATTCGTCCACTACAATTGCCAGGTGTGCATGCCTGCTGAGAAATAATCTGAGCAGATTTTCCAGCGGCATCATCTCGGGAACCGGAAACAACTCGCGCTTAATCTTCAAAAAATCGGGATGCGGATCGCGCATCATCGGAACCAGCTCCTTGATGTGAATTAGGCCGATAGTGTTATCCAGATTCTCGCGGCAAAGCGGGAAGCGTGTGTGCCGGGATTCTATCGCCTTTTTCACGTTCGTTTCGACATCTTCATCCACGTCCAGGTAAACGATGTCCCCCCGCGGTGTCATGATGTCGCGCACGACCCGGTCACGCAGATCCAGCGCGTTAAATACAAGTTCCCGGCCGAGAGGCGTAACCTCGTCCGATTTTTCGCTTTCCCGTACAATCAAGCGCAGTTCTTCCTCACTATGGGCCAGCTCTCCTTCGGCAATGGGTTCGACGCGAAGAATATGCCGGAGCACCCAGTTGCTTGCGGCGTTTAGAAACCAAATCGCAGGTTTGAACAATGTATAAAACCATCGCAGCGGGGCACTCACAAACAACGCAGCCTGCATCGACTTGCGGATGGCCAAGATTTTTGGGGCTTGTTCGCCTGCCACAATGTGCAAAAACGTGATCGCCGAGAACGCCAGCGCGAAAGATATCGACTTGATCACCGCGGTAGATTCGATACCTGCCAAACTGAAAAACGGCTGAAGGATGCGCGCCAGGAAGGGTTCTCCCAACCAGCCAAGGCCGAGGCTGGCCATGGTTATGCCGACCTGGCATGCAGACAGATAGGCGTTCAGGTTATCCTTAATTTCTCGTACGATGGCAGCTCGCTTGCTGTCCCTATCCGCGAGAGTCTGAATGTGACTGATGCGAATTTTGACCAGCGCAAACTCGGCTGCCACGAAGAAGCCGTTCAGCAGTACGAGCACTGCGACGACCAACAGTTTTCCGATCAGCACTATGGGGGCGTCCCAGGTACTGCACAATCTTTTCGGCGATTGGCGCCAGAGCGAGGGGAAACAGGAAACAGTTCATCTGTAGCAAACCCAGACGTGCCCCGCTGACGTGTCGCAAGGCGGTCTCTGACTACAATTTACCAGCTTGCCTTCGTTACGCCAGGGATCAACCCCTGTGAAGCCAGTTCGCGAAAGGTGAGCCGCGACATCTTAAATCGTCGAATGAAAGCGCGCCGACGGCCGGTGATTTCGCACCGGTTCACCACACGCATTGGACTCGCGTCACGCGGCAACTGAGCCAAGCCAGCATAATCCTTTTTTGCCTTGAGCTCGGCGCGCAAGGCGGCGTACTTTTTCACGGTGGCGCGCTTGCGTTCATTGCGATTGATCCAGGCTGTCTTGGCCATAAAGAAAGTGGACTTTAGCCGGACTCCGCTGGTTTGCAACCTGCGGCTCCAAGGAGTAACGGCTTCCAAGAGCCGCTAAGTTTTAAAGTCGACAACTTGGCCAAGCCGTCTTTCTTTGAAAGAAGCTCTAGCCGAGAGCGCCTGCGCGTCGTTTCTGTTTGACTAGTGCGCTGGTGGACCGGCGAGCGCCGTCTCGGACAGCGCCACGCTTCTGCTTTACGGCTTGTGTCCGGTTCAGGCTGTCTTGTAACACTTTCACCAGATCAACGACGTTTGTCGGCGCCGGAGGAGCCGGTGCTTTTGCGGCGATTTCCTTGTGCTGCGCCTTTTGTTCGATGATCTCCATGAGCGCGGTGCGGTATTCGTCCCGATATTTCTCGGGCTTCCACGGCTCACTCATGCTATCAATCAGTGCCTGCGCCATTTTTAATTCCCTATCGGTCACGGCGGCATTGGAGCCGTTCTGTAACACTTCGGCGTTTAAGATTTCACTGGCAAAATGCATTAGCTCCAGGATCAGGAACAAGCCGTCCGGCTTCACGGCTGCAAGGTGTTCACGGTTGCTGATCACAACCTTGGCTATGCCAATCTTGCCGGTTCCGCTCAACGCTTTGTGCAAAACTGCGTAGGCTTTCTCTCCCCCTTTTTGTGGCTCAAGAAAATATGGCTTGTAGAAAAACTTCGGGTCTACCTGCTCCAGATCGACAAAGTCAGTGATATCGATCGAATGCGTGGACTCAATACGTACTTTCTCAAAGTCCTCATCTTTCAAAACAACATAATGGCCACGCTCATATTCAAAACCTTTTACGATCTGGTCGCCTGGAACTTCCTTCGAGTCTGCTTCCGCCACTTTTTTATATCTGATGGGACTAAGATCGCTGGAACGAAGCTGCCGGAAGCTTAGCTTCTCTTCCCGCGTGGCGGGGTAAACAGCGACCGGAATGTAAACCAGCCCGAAGCTGATGCTGCCTTTCCAGATGGGACGCATACGTGCAAACATTTTCCCATGGCGCGCTGCCTGTCAACCACATC
The DNA here is from genome assembly GCA_963828355.1 of uncultured Verrucomicrobiae bacterium. Lineage (GTDB taxonomy): Bacteria > Verrucomicrobiota > Verrucomicrobiia > Chthoniobacterales > UBA10450 > Udaeobacter. Next base: position 12,338 of record CAWHFD010000014.1, read on the forward strand.
CGCCCTCTGGTCTCTCTCTACTTCGCTGAAATTCCTTGCAACTCGGAGAAAGAGTCTGATGTTCATAGTTGAAATGAACCTCCTCGCCAGCTTCATGAACTTGGCAGGGCCGGATTTGATCGTTATCCTGCTCATCGTTCTCGTTTTGTTCGGAGCGAAAAAATTGCCGGAACTCGCACGAGGAATGGGTCAGGCGGTAAAGGAGTTTCAGAAAGCCAAGGACGAGTTCAATGACGAATTGCACAAGGCTGGTAAGTCTGAAACGGAAATTGCCCAACCAGAGGTGAAACCGGCGCAGTCGACCGTCACGCGAGGCGGGGAACGGCCCGTAAACCCCGTAGCGCCCCCGCAGGCAAACGAAGCTGTCACGCCTGGCGAGAAGGCTCCGCAGGTATAATTGTCAAAAGCCGACCCCCCGGTCGCGCGCGCACTTCCAAAGGTTGCGTCAAACAGAAGCAGCGTTTCATAGATTTCCCACGAAGTGCTCCGGATTACGATGCTGCCTCGCATCGCCTTTGAAGGACGCACACCAAAACAAATCGAAAACGTTTCTGCACGTTTGACCCAACACGCAATTTACGGCAAAATCCCCGCTCGTTTATGTCTGAGCCGGATTTGCACGCCCAAATCAAGGAGATGCTGGTGAAAAATCTTATGCTGCAAGTTACTCCTGAGCAGATCGGCGATGACTTGCCGCTTTTCAGCCCTGAGGGTCTTGGCTTGGATTCCATCGACGCGCTGGAGTTGGTCGTGAGTATGGAAAAGACATTCGGTGTCGGTGTGCCAAACTCTGACGTAGCCGGAAAAGCGCTTCGGACGGTAAACACAATTCGCGATTACATTCTCGAAAAACGCGCTGCAGCTGCATAGGCTATTCTAGCGGCGGAGCGCCGTCGCATCGACGTGAACATTCTCTACGTAGAGAGCAGCCGCAGCTGGGGTGGCCAGGAGTATCGCACCTGCCTAGAAATCAACTGGCTCAATTCGCACGGCTATCGGGCGTGGTTGATCTGCAATCCAGAAGGCCAGGTCCACTCCAAGGCCTCTGAACTCGGCACCCGACTCAACACAATGCCGCTGCGGAGCCGCTTTGACCCGTTGTGTTCATGGCGCCTCTGGCGATTCTGCCGCCAAAATGAGATCGATCTGGTGAAGACGTACAGCTCGAAAGACCACTGGATCTGTCTGCCACTCTATTTCTTTGGAATTCCACTCAGCCGCGCGCGCTGCATTACCGACCCGATCGGCAGCAGAAGTCGCGCATTCGTGTTTAAGCACGGCTGTTCGCAAATCGTGGCCGATGCATCGGTCATCAAACGTCAGTTGGTACAAGAACACGGCGTCGATCCCGCAAAAATTCAGGTCATCGGTTCAGCCGTCGATTTGCAAAAGTTCAAGCCGCCGCGTGACGGTAAAAAATTCCGTGGTGAAATGGGCGTCGGCGACGACACGCCACTAATTGGTAACGTCGGGATGATTCGGCCGGACAAAGGCCAGCTCGAGCTGGTCAAAGCGGCGCCTCTGGTGTTGGAGAAGCGCCCCGACGCCCGTTTCGTTATCGTGGGCCAAGGCACCGGCATTTTGAAGCGCGGGATCAACGTTAGGAACGCCATCGATCGGGCCGGATTAGTCGAGAAAATCATCATGACTGGCTATCGCTGGGACACGCCGGACGCTTACGCGGCATTTGACATGATCGTGATCGCTTCGCTTCGCACGGAAGCCTCTCCGATTGTTTTGCGAGAAGCTTTCGCCAGCGGACGACCGGTCATCGCCACGAAAGTGGGCGACATTCCCGAAATCGTGCAGCATCGCCAAAACGGTTTGCTCGTCGAACCGGGTGACACTCAAGCGCTCGCCGCCGCAATCCTGGAATTCATTTCCGACCCGAAACTGGCGGCACATTGCGCGGCGAACGGTCTCCGTTATGCGACCGAACACTTTTCATTCGACGAAATGATGCAGGCAAAGTTGCGCGCTGATTTCGCTGTTCTTGGTGACAACGCTGGCTGCGAATCTGGGTTGCCCTCTTCGCCCGACATTAAATCGGCTGAGAAGAATTGATCGCGTCGATCAATTGACGAAACCGCCCAAATCTGGTGCGAAATGGCGTGAAGATCAGCCGCGGCAAGTCCCGAATTTCAAGCTTATTCTTTTCTTTAGCAAGCGCAGCGCGCTGGACAATTTCACCTGTGCGCACGATGTCAGAGAACTGTTTATTCAGATCAGCAACGCTGTTTGTCGACAGACAACGATTAAGGCGGATGACGAAGCGTTCCCCCACCCAGCGTGCCGAATGAAAGACCTTGTAGAACTGCGTAATCTCCGCGGCAGCGTCCTGTGCGCTATGTTTAATTTTGAAAAACGCAAAGTCTTCGGCTGAAACGAAGCCGAACTTGAGCAGGCGCTCGCTAAGAAATTCCATCCATCTCTCCCAATATTTTCCATGTGGATGGTCTAACAGCACCACCGGGACGATACTCGCTTTGCCCGTTTGCATTAGCGTGAGGACCTCAAACGCTTCATCCAGTGTTCCAAACCCGCCGGGGAAGAGCGCGAACGCGTGCGCCTCCTTCACAAAGCTCAATTTTCGAGTAAAGAAGTAATTCAGTGTGATTAGCTTTGGATCGCTTTCGCTCATTTCATTTACTCGCTGCTCGGAGGGCAAACGGATGTTCAATCCGAAGCTGTATGCGCGGCCTGCGCCCCGCTGCACTGCGCCCATTATTCCATCGCAGCCACCGGTAATCAGCATGAAACCGTGCCTGACCATTTCGCATCCAAAATCTGTCGCCAGTTTGTAATCGGGGGAATCGGACTGAGTTCGCGCCGATCCAAAGACCGCTACTTTTCGCAAATGCTTGAACGGCGCGAAAATTTTCGCCGCGGACCGCATCTCTTTGATGGAACGATTGATCAGCTTCAAATCCGCCGTGCTCATTTCATCGCATGCAATTTTCAGTGCGGTGGTGATCATTTCCTCGATCAGAGCTGCCGATTTTTAGGTACCAAAATCGCGAACCAGTTGTCTAGCTCGTGCATCAAACGGCGGACCTGCGCTCAAACGCTCGGAAAGTTTTCGCGGCTGTTCGTCAATCTTACCCACCGTCAAATCCTGCATAAACAAACGTAGCGCATTTTAGTGTGATGTGCTGAGCATCAGCGCACACCATAACTGTGTCGCGTTGCTGCGGATCGCCGTCAGACCGAAATTAAATCTTCAAGGATCTCGCGCATGTGGCGAATCGGCAGCGAGTAATGTCCTTCGTTTTCGATGAAACGCGCTTTGCAATTCGGGAAACGGTTCGCGATTTCTTCCGCCAGCCGAACGGCGAAAGCGCGATCCTCTATTCCATGCCAGAGCCGCACGGGCACGTGCACATCTTCAATCGCGAATCCCCACGGCTCCGCGTAAATCCGTGCGTCAATCAATACCCCTTCCGTCGAGCCGCGCCAGGCGCGCCGCTGGCTCTCGAAAATCACTTCAAAAGCCGTGTCGTCGCGCAAGCTCGCCGCATCGCACGGGCGTAGTAGCAGCATCTTTAAAAGCAGTGGACGAAACCTGATCGGCGCGCGGACCGACAAAAACGGTTGCGCCAGGTAAAACAATTGCCGCAACAGTCGCGGCCAATTGCGATAAAATGCCAGGATCCAGCGATAAAGCGGCAGCAATCCTTTGAAGTCCTTCAGCTCACCAAACGGAATCACTCCGCCGACGACAGCGATCGCGCGCACTCGTTCGGGTATTGCGAGCGCGGTCGCATACGCGTACGGCGCGCCCCCTGAGATCGCGAGAATTCGGAATTCGCCAATCTCGAAATGATCAACAAGCCGTGCAACAAGCGGCGGCCAGTCGCTCAACTTTCGATCGAGTTTCATGCTCGAGCCGCTGATCCCCGGCCGGTCTGGTGAAATAATGCGAACACCGAGAGCGCGTGCTGGTTCATCTGCGAGTTGCGCCATCGTACTTGAGCTCGGCCAGCCGTGGCAGAATATCACCGGCGTCCCAGTTGGGTCGCCGTATTCTTGAATCGCAACGACGGCACCGTCACAAAGTTGAACGACATCTTTATGCATCTATTGGCAGCCTCTTTTCCGTAGTTGTATTGCAAGGCCTCAATCTGTAGTCCAAAGTGTACTGCGAAAATACAGCTTTGTTATGGACCATTACTCGCAACCTCCCCCAGGAAAAATCGAGGAGCATGGCAAAGGAATCGGCGCACCGTCACCTGAGGAAGTGGAAAGACGCGCCAGAGAGATTGCCATGATCGACGAGCGCAACCCTGATGAGTTTACGGAGGCTGATTGGGCTCAGGCGCGCCACGAGCTGATGGGCGAGGAAAACAACATGCCTCCCGAGGAAACGCCCGATAACGCCGATATGACGGAAGAATGGAGCGTAATCGCCAGTTCCAAAGGTCACCGCATGCCGCGTCCCGGCACCGAGGAAGAAGAAACTGTTGGAGAGCATCTTGTGATCGAAGGCGTAGAGGAAGCAACTCACGATCAGATGCTCGAAGCGCGCCGCGAAGAACTAGAGCAAGAGGGAGAAAATCCTTGAGCACCCTCTCAGCCGAGACCGCCCCCCGAAGGACGGCGAAACGATCTCTTTTGCCAGCGAGCGAGTCTCGGATGGGACGGTTGTGTGATCGTTTTCATCAAATCAGAAAATTCACCGATTCGCTATGCGCAACGCTTGAACCCGAAGATTGTGTCGTCCAATCGATGCCTGACGTCAGCCCAACGAAGTGGCACCTCGCGCATACAACATGGTTTTTCGAAACATTTATTCTCAAAAAATTTCTCCCGGGATATCGCGCAGAAATTCCCGAGTACGCTTACCTCTTCAATTCCTACTACAACGCCGCGGGTGACATGCACCGGCGCGATCTGCGCGGATTGATTTCACGCCCGACTGTCAGCGAAGCGCAACGCTATCGCGCATCGATCGATTCGCACATCGAAGACTTGCTTTCGAACGCCGACGAACAGTTGCTCGATGACGTCGAGCCGCTGCTCGTCCTCGGCGTGCATCATGAACAGCAACACCAGGAATTGCTGATTACGGACATTAAACATGTCTTCGCGCAAAACCCGCTCTACCCGGTTTTTCGCGCTGGTAGGGCACGATCGCCGAGCGAGCCGAACGCTTCGGCTGCCAAGCTTGCGCCGGTTCGCTTTATCGGCTTTGAACAAACGGTGAGTTCAATCGGCCATGACGGTCGCGGCTTCGCGTATGATAATGAAGGTCCCCGGCATCAAGCCTTTGTTACGGCTTTCGCGCTCGCGTCACGCCCGGTCACTAACGGCGAATACATCGCATTTATCGAAGACAAAGGTTACCAGCGATCGGAATTCTGGTTATCACTAGGATGGATAACCGTGAATGAACAACGATGGAATGCACCGCTTTACTGGACGAAACGTGACGGCACTTGGTGGAACTTTACGTTATCCGGTTTTCGCCCCGTCGATGAATCGGAGCCTGTGACGCACGTCAGTTATTTCGAAGCCGATGCGTATGCCAACTGGGCGGGCGCGCGGCTCCCCACCGAGGTCGAATGGGAGCGCGCCGCGTCGGGATGTCCGATCGAGGGAAATTTTGTCGAAGACGAACTATTCCATCCCGCAGCTGTACCCTCCACTGTCTCAGTGGACACAGCGCCGCGCGATCTGCGCCTTCACCGAATGTTCGGCGACGTTTGGGAATGGACACGCAGTTCGTATTCACCGTATCCCGGTTATCGCGCCCAGCCGGGCGCGCTTGGTGAATACAACGGCAAGTTCATGTGCAATCAGTACATCTTGCGCGGCGGTTCCTGCGCCACGTCGCGCACGCACATTCGCCGAACCTACCGCAATTTTTTCCAACCGGAAAAACGCTGGCAGTTCACTGGAATCAGACTGGCACGCGACCCGGAATGAATCCGTGATGCGGCTTGTTAGGCCATCAGAACCGGACGCACGGGAACGAGAGAGAACGTTGACACCTGCTTTCGCAGTCAGCTAACATCACGGCTCGCGTACAGGAGTTTTCGCGTATGAAGAATTATTTGACTTGTCGATCTGCCAGCGGCCGCGCGTTGCTGGCTCTGGTGCTTTTCACCGCTGGCGGATGTCTAGTGATAAAAGCAGCCTCGTTCCGTCCCGAAGCGACAAACACACTTTCCCAAAGAACGCTCACCTTTGCGGATCGTGTGGCCTACCAGCGCGCAGTCGAAGAAGTTTACTGGCGGCACCGGATCTGGCCGAAGGAAAATCCAAGGCCCAAACCATCGCTTGATGAAGTGATGTCGCAGGAACAGATCGAACAGACGGTGGAAGAGTATTTGCGTAATTCGCATTTGCTCGCCGATCAATTCAGCGGCCGATCACGCCCGAACAGCTGCAAGCTGAAATAAACCGCATGGCCATTCGCACCAGACAACCCGAAGTGCTCCGGGAGCTGTTCGCCGCACTAGGCAACGATCCGTTTATGGTCGCCGAGTGTCTGGCCAGACCAATCTTATCGGAGCGGCTGGTGGAGCAGCTACATGACGAGTCACCTGCCGAGACTGAGTCCCTGATCTCCTTGGCAGCCAAATTGGAAACAGAATCTTCGGTGCCGACCGAGCAACTGGCCTCAGGTTACTATCTTCCCGAGATAGCAAACTCACCGGCTGAAGATCGAGCGGGCGGCTGCGTTGATAATTGGGCTGCAACCAGCACCATTGGCGCGCCTGATCAGCGCGCGTCTCACACCGCTGTGTGGACTGGCACTGAAATCATAATCTGGGGCAGATTCGATTCCTCGAACGCGTTCAATATCGGCGGCAGATACGCCTCGTAGACTTGCTCAACGCCGGTGGCTCAGAGTGTTCGTTTCCCATGCGTCGACACCGAGCTGCCCTAACAGGTGTCGTTCCGCACCGAAAACTGGGGAAACTTGATTCAAGCGCTTACCGAGCTTAAGCGTACTTCGCGCCATGAACCGCAAATCGCGGCCCACAATGAATCCAAAAACCGCCGTGCTTTCGCGCGAAGCGGCCACGTCCGATTTTCTCGTCGACGTCATCGCCGGTCTTTCCCACAAGCCGAGAACGCTGCCGTGCAAATATTTCTACGACGCGCGCGGCGCGGAGTTATTCCAAAAAATTTGCGAACTGCCGGAGTATTACATCACGCGCACCGAGATCGACATCCTGGAGCGACATGGCGCCGAGATCGCGTCGGAGCTTGGGCCTGACGTCGAGTTGATCGGGCTTGGCACCGGCGCGGGAACCAAGACGCGGATTCTCGTTGAAGCGCTCGATAAGCCTGCCGTTTACATGCCGGTGGATATTTCCGAGAAACAACTTTTCGAATCCGCCGCACTATTTCGGCAAATCTTTCCCGATCTGGAAGTCTTGCCGGTTTGCGCCGATTACCTGCAACCAGTTGTTCTGCCGACACCGCGTCGCAATGCCTCTCACAAGGTCGTTTACTTTCCTGGATCGACGCTCGGAAATTTCGAGCCGGACGAAGCTGCCGATTTTCTGCGTCGGATCGCCCGGCTTTGCGGGGACGGCGGCGGACTACTCATCGGTGTCGATCTTCAAAAGAATCCAGGTGTGATTGAGGCTGCTTATAACGATACGCAGGGCATGACTGCTGAGTTCAATTTGAATCTTTTGGTGCGAGCGAATCGCGAGCTCGGAGCCGATTTCGATCTGCAACGGTGGCGGCATCGAGCGATTTACAATTCAAGCGAAGGTCGCATCGAGATGTACTTGATCAGCGAAAAGCCGCAGGTCGTGCACATCGATGGACACACATTTTCTTTTCGTGCCGGCGAGAAAATTCTCACCGAGTATTCCTACAAACACACGCCGGAAAGTTTTTCGAAACTGGCCAGCCGCGCGGGATTCAAGTTTCAAAGAATGTGGACTGACGAGCGGCGTTTGTTCGGCGTCTTTTATTTCACTTGTAGCCAGAGGCGCTGATGCTCGCCGCGGGTAACGCCTGCGCCGTCACAAACCCGATGTTACTAACCTGCGGGGGCAACTGTGTCGGTTGCAGCACCTAAAGCATCCGCGCTTGCAGGCGACACGCCCGCCTCTGCAGAATGTTCGCAATTGAAAATGAACGCCCTCGTAAAGCTAGTGGACGTCAGTAAACGCTACGGTGAACACGTTGCACTACAGCCAACAAGCCTTTCGGTGGCGCGTGGCAAAACCACCGTGCTCATCGGTCCGAGCGGATGCGGGAAATCAACTCTGCTACGTTTGATCATCGGACTTGTGGAACCTGATTCAGGCTCGATCGAATTCGATGGCACATCGATCGGGCCGGACAACATCGGCAGCTTTCGCCGCAGAATCGGCTACGTCATTCAGGAAGGCGGTCTGTTTCCGCATCTCACCGCGCGCAATAACGCGACATTGATGGCGCGCCATCTGGCAAGAAAGAACGACGAGACAAAGCAACGCCTTTCGGAGCTCTGTCAGTTAACCAGACTCTCTGAATCTTTGGTTGACCGTTATCCGCTCGAGCTTTCCGGCGGCCAGCGTCAACGCGTCAGTCTCATGCGCGCTCTCATGCTTTCCCCGGAATTATTGTTGCTCGACGAACCGCTCGGCGCGCTCGATCCGCTTGTCCGGGCATCGTTGCAAAAGGATTTGAAAGAAATCTTTGCGGAATTGAAACAGACCGCATTACTGGTCACGCACGATCTGGCCGAAGCCGCATATCTGGGCGACGAGATCGTGCTCATGAATGAAGGCCGAATCGTGCAGCAAGGTTCGATTACCGATCTACGCGAAAGACCAGCCGACCCTTTCGTGGCCGAGTTCATCAACGCCCAACGCGGCATCGCGAGTTTATGAATCGAATCAGGAAAGCGGGAAAAGAGGAAACGATTGAATCTAGAAACCAGGAATCCAGGAACCGGCATCTAAAAAGTCCATTCCTCCTGATGTCTTGGCTTCCAGATTTTTTTCTGATTCTTTCCTGCGTTTCCTTTTTCCTGATTGTTTCTTCTTCTGCTGCCAATGTTGTGATCGGTTCCAAGAAGTTCACGGAATCATATGTGCTCGGCGAAATCGCCAAACGCGCGATGATCGATGTGGGAATACCGGCTGAACACCGCCAGGGCATGGGCGGCACGGTTATTCTCTGGGAAGCGCTGCGCGGCAGGTCAGATCGACGCTTACCCGGAATACACGGGGACAATTGCGCAGGAAATTTTAAAAAGCGATCGGCCTCTATCGATCGATGAAATTCGCGCGTCGCTGGCAAAACTTGGTGCTGGCATTACGAACTCACTGGGGTTTAACAACACTTATGCTCTTGTCATGCGGCGCAGCGAAGCGCAGCGGCTCGGCATTCGCACAGTCAGCGATTTGCGAAAATATCCCGAACTTAAGATCGGTCTCACACACGAATTTCTCGACCGACAGGACGGCTGGCGGCCATTGCGCGAGCGGTACGGGCTTCCCCAGAAGAATGTCGTCGGCATCGATCACACGCTCGGTTACAGCGCGCTCGCGAGCGGCTCGATTGATGTAAAGGATGCTTACTCGACAGATGCAAAAATAGAGCAGAACGATCTCGTTGTGCTCGAAGATGACCTTCACTTCTTTCCGAAATACGAGGCAGTCTTCTTGTTCCGATTGTCCATACGCCCCGAAGCCATTGCTGCATTGCGCCGCTTGGAGGGCACGCTGGATGAAAAACGTATGATCCGCCTCAACGCGGAAGCGGAGCGGACAAAGAATTACACAAGAGGGGCAGACTTATATTTCGGGCGACTCGCGGGGTCGGCAAAGCAGATGGGTGAATCGTTTCCAAATAAGCTTGCCCGCTGGACGCTTCGTCATCTCCAACTGGCTGGATTTTCGCTGCTGCTGTCCGTGTTAGTCGGGATTCCGCTTGGCATCGTCGCGAGTCGCGGCGGCGCGGCCGGCCATACGATTATTGGTTTTGCCGGCGTGATGCAAACAATTCCTTCGCTCGCGCTGTTGGCCTTGCTTGTTCCCCTGCCCTTTTTTGGAATCAGCGTGCGCACTGCGATCGCAGCGCTGTTTCTTTATGGTTTGCTGCCGATCGTGCGCAACACTGCCACCGGACTTCAGGACATCCCGCGATCGTTGCGCGAATCCGCAGTCGCGTTGGGACTCAGCCCGATGGCCCGGCTCTGGGAAATCTATCTGCCCATGGCGTCCCGTTCTATTCTCTCCGGGATTAAAACAAGCGCCGTGATTAATATTGGAACTGCTACATTGGCAGCATTGATCGGCGCCGGCGGTTTAGGCGAACCGATTTTGAGCGGTCTTAACTTGAACGATCGTGCCACGATTCTGGAAGGCGCCATTCCCGCCGCCGTTCTCGCGCTGCTCGTGCAATGGTTTTTCGATTTGCTCGACCGCGTGCTAATTCCAAAAGGTCTCCGTCTATAGAGTGGTACGACCGGTCTCGTCAGCGTCCGGCGCTTTGTCGCAAGATGAGAAGCTTGCGCTACATTTGATTAATGCCAATCGCGTCAATCAATCCCGCGACAGGAGAAAAGCTCAAAGAGTTTTCTCCATTCGGCGATCAGGAAATCGAAAAACGACTGGCACGTGCCGAACAAGCATTCAGAAAATATCGTCGAACCAATTTTGCCGAACGCGCTCAGCTTCTGCACGCGTTGACGGAGTTGCTGTTCGAGGAAAAGAAAACCCTTGCAGAGACCATCACACTCGAGATGGGGAAATTGTTTCACGATTCGGTCGCCGAAATCGAGAAGTGCGCCCGCGGTTGCCGATTTTACGCCGAGAACGGTGAGCGATTTTTAGTGCAGGAACCGGCGCAGACAGACGCTGCCGAAAGTTACGTCGAGTATCAACCGCTCGGGCCCGTGCTCGCGATCATGCCATGGAATTTTCCTTTCTGGCAGGTGTTGCGATTTGCCGCACCCGCATTGATTGCGGGTAACGTCGGTCTGCTCAAACACGCGCCGAATGTCCCGCAGTGCGCGCTCGCGATTGAAAATATCCTTTGCCGCGCCGGATTTGAAGACGGCGTTTTCCAGACGCTGATGATCGAGGCGGAACAGGTAGAGAAACTAATTGTGGACCCGCGCGTTAAAGCCGTGACCGTGACTGGCAGCGAGAGGGTCGGAGCAGCGGTGGCGAGCGCTGCCGCGCGTGAGATCAAGAAAAGCGTGCTCGAGCTTGGCGGCAGCGACGCTTTCATCGTTATGCCAAGCGCTGACTTCGAGCGTGCAGTGAGCACGGCCGTGAAGGCGCGTACGATCAACACAGGCCAGTCCTGTATCGCGGCGAAGCGATTCATTGTCGCCGATCAGATCTACGAGGCCTTTCTTGAACAGTTCGTTCATCGCATGCGCACGCTCAAGCTTGGCGACCCTATGGATCCGGCGACTGAGCTCGCTCCACTCGCAACGGAACGAATTCTGCAAGGCGTACACGATCAAGTCCAGAAATCGATCGCCGCAGGCGCAAAACTGTTGACCGGCGGAAATCGTGTTCACGGTCCGGGATTCTTCTATGAGCCCACCGTTCTGGTCGACGTCCCCAAAGACTCGCCCGCGTACCGGGAGGAAATCTTCGGCCCGGTCGCAGCTGTTTTTCGCGCGGGCGATGCCCACAAGGCGATCGAACTCGCGAACGACACGACATTTGGCCTTGGGGCGAGCGCATGGACTAACGATCGCAAAGAACAGAAACTCTTCGTGTCCGACCTGGAGGCCGGAATGGTCTTTATCAACGCCATGGTCGCGTCCGATCCACGTCTGCCATTCGGTGGTGTAAAACGTTCCGGATTCGGCCGTGAGCTTGGCGCCGCCGGTGTTCGCGAATTCACAAACACGAAAACGATCTGGATTTCCTGAGAAATGGAATTCAAATCAACCATTCACCAACTCCAGGAAACGCCACCGTAAAAAGAGCGCCCGTCGCCGGGATGAAAAATCTCGGGATCATCTTCCGTGCGCGCGTCGGCGATCACATCGACGGAGGCCGCATAGGTCTGATTGGTCAGGTTCCTGCAATCGATAAAGACTGAGAACCCATTAGGCCGTCGAAATCCCGCACGGAAACCAAGCAGCACATAAGTATCCGCAAACAGCGTGTTCGCCTCATCAACTGGATAACGCGAGAGGTTACACTGCAGGTTTGGGCCCGCGTAGAAACCAGAAGGGCTTTGGTAAAGCAATTGCGCTTCATAAATGTGAACCGGAATTCCCGGGAGGCGATTGTCGCCGTAAACAGAATTCTGATCGAAATGGAAATCGTTGAGCGTGTAGCTCTGCTCAAGTGACAAACGGTCGACTGCGCGATTCGATTTCGGCACCAGGATATTCCGAAGCAATTCAACTTCCAGGCTTGCTTCGATTCCTTGATGATTTGTGCGCGGGACGTTTCTGGTGCCAAGATCGTTTCCGAAGGCGTCATTGACCTCGAGCAATTCATTGCGAAACCACGAGCGATAAAGCGCCAACTCCCACTCAAACCGCGAATACTCTCCGCGAGTTCCGACTTCAACGGTCCACGCGTGTTGCGGCGACAGCGGCGTGTAAACAACGCTGGAATTCGGACCTTCATCAAAATCGACCAGATTGTCTATCGAAGGCGGTTGCCAACTGCGACTGAAATTCACAAATGCCTGTGTCTTGTCATCGATTTCGTAAATCGCACCCAGCTTGGGATTGAATCCCCAAAAATTTTGCCGATTTGATTGATTTCCGGCCTCGTCGGTGAAGAACTCGTCCTTAAAATGACGCTCCGCGAAAATCGCCTGCGCTCCGGCGAGGATCGAGAACCGTTGTGTGAGATACAGTTGGTCTTCGAGATACGCTGGAAGGTTTATCGAACTGCCTATGCCTCGCGCAGTCGTTGCGCCTGGGTGTCCGAAAATATTCTCGTAATTTTGAGTGGGCTCATCTTCGTACTGTGGGTTCGCACCAATTGTAAGAATATTTCGATGGCCAAAGAGTTCGTGACGGCTGACGAAATTCAGGTTCCCGCCAAAATTGTCCGAATAAAACTCCTCGATTCCTTCCCGAAAATCCGGCGAAAAGAATCCGCGGTTCTCAATATCGTGATGGAACCAGAACGCACCGACATCCAGCTGAATCTGATCGGTTCGAATGCTTAGCTTGTCTGCCAGGCGAACGTTCGACAACTCCTTGTTCCAATCCTGGGCTATCGCAAGCGGATTAGCCTGCGAGGGATCGTCTTCCATCTCTGCCTTGGTCAAACCGCCCGGCAGATTCCGATCGGTGTGATCCAGAGTAACATAAAATCGATTCTCGACCTGGTCGCTGAACTTGTAACCGAAATCGGAAAAAAGGATTTCTGTGTCCTCACGACTGTGGTTACGAAAACCGTCGCGCGCTCGGAAACTAATCGCGCCAAAATCGTCGAACTTACCTTGCACCGCGCCGCCGCTCATGTCGCCACGGAAGAAGCCGTAACTTCCCCCCTCAAGCCGGACTTGGAATGGCGCCGCATCGTACCCGGTAAACGGCACGAGATTGATTGCCCCGCCAAGGGTCAGCGCACCGTATTTAAATGCATTGGCCCCCCGAAAGATTTCCGCGTGGTTGATTGTCGCAACATCAAGATCCTCGAGAGTTGCCTCGCCATCCCCCTGGTTGAAGTTCAGGCCGTCCATTAAAAACATCACGCCGAGTGGCTCGTCTTCAGACGTGATTCCGGACCCTCGAATTGAAATCTTGGAAACTTCAGAGCCGTTTTCCGATTGAAGGAAAACGCCCGGGGTTCGTTGCAGCAAATCTTCAAAGTTTGACGCGCGACCGAGTTCCATGTCGTCGTTCGTCTTGACGGTGAAGGCACCCGGAATTTGCGTCTTCTGGTTCGCGGATTCCTCGGGCGAGGTCGAAGTAAGCGAGCCTATCGCTTCTGCCGTGACTGTCACTGCCTCGGTTTGCGTCGCATTATTTGAAGTGTCGGCAGCTCGCGTCTCTTGAATTGTGGCGACTGCCACTGCTGTGATCGCCAAGACGCTCCAACTTCGCAACATCGAATTCCATCAATCGCTCACCGGAAGTTGCTTCACAAATCGCCACCCATTTCGTTCGTAACCAAGCGACTCATAAAAGTGGTGTGCATCCTTTCGGGCAAACCGCGTATTCAACGAAACGCGCGTGATCGCCCTCTGCGCAAAAGCCTTCTCTGCAGAAGCAATCAACGCGCGACCAATTCCGCACCGGCGCGCAGTAGTCAATGTCACAAGAGCAAGAATTCGCCCAGACGGGTCGTTATGTTCATAGCTTCGATATGCGAACGTTCCGATCATCCCGCAAACTTTCCCATCGACCTCAGCAAGAAGCGTACGATAGCGGACATCGCATAAAATCGGTTTTAAGCGGCGCCGCATTTCAGCGGCAGTTGTCTTGTAACCGAGCCCGCGCATGAGCGCGGCAAGTGCCGACGCATCGGTCAAATTGGCGTCGCGAATTGTAAACACTCTGCGGCTCAACCGTTCGCCCCCCCCGGTCCCGCAAGAACGGCAACAGTTGTTCGGGACTTGTCGCAACCGACTCATCGACGGTCTGCTTGTCGGTGTGCACGACTCTTCGTAGTCTGCGCTTCATCCGCCAATCTGTGGCCTGTTTTTCTGTTGCGTCTACGCAACGCAATCTTAGCTTTTTGGTACATGGCAGAAATACAAGCCACAGCGTACGACTCCAAAATCGAAGGCAACGTTATTTTTACGCGCTTGGATGCGGCTCTCAACTGGGTGCGCAAGAATTCGCTTTGGCCGATGCCGATGGGGCTGGCCTGTTGCGCGATTGAATTGATGGCCGCCGCTGCATCGCGATTCGATATCGCGCGGTTCGGTGCGGAGGTGATGCGTTTCTCGCCACGGCAATGCGACGTGATGATCGTTGCGGGCACCGTCACCTACAAAATGGCGCTGGCGGTAAAACGAATTTATGAGCAGATGCCGGAGCCAAAATGGGTCATCGCCATGGGCGCGTGCGCATCGACCGGCGGGATGTATCGTTCGTATGCCGTTTTGCAAGGCATCGATCAGCTTTTGCCGGTTGATGTTTATATCTCCGGTTGCCCGCCGCGTCCGGAGGCGTTGCTCGCCGGCCTGATGAAATTGCAGGAGAAGATTTCGCGCGAACGTTCGTTGCGAAACCAGAACCCGGAGCTAGCCGGAAAACTTGAGGAAGCGCTGGCATGACCACGCTGTCATCCCGAGCAAAGTCGAGGGATCGCGTTGCACAAGCACAGAGTGTAGCCACGGATACTTCGACTCCACTTCGCTTCGCTCACAACGGTTCGAAGCATGATTCCCGAGGAACTATTTGACTCGTTTAACAAGGCCTTCGGCGAGAAACTTCAGGGCAAGACTGAATTTCGCGGCGAAACGAGTTTTATGATTTTGCCAGGCGATCTTCGCGAAATCGCCAAATTCTGCCGGGACGAACTGTTCTTCGATTACCTGCTCGACGTCACCAGCATCGACAATTACGGCGACGAACCACGCTTCGAAATGGTGTATCACCTCTACTGTATGAGGCATGCCGCCCAGGTGCGATTAAAACTGAAGATCACGGAGGAAAACGGCGTCGTCGACACGGTTTCGGATATCTGGCCGACGGCGAATTGGCATGAACGCGAGATTTACGACATGATGGGAATCAAGTTCAACGGCCATTCCGATCTGCGTCGCATTCTGATGTGGGATGGCTACCCGTACTTCCCATTACGAAAAGATTTCCCACTCGAAGGCTTGCCGAGCGAAATGCCAGACGTCGCCTTTACTAAGATCACGCCGCTCGAAGGTGGCCCCTTTGTCACAGTTCCGACCATCGCGGGCTCAAAAGATCGCGAACCGCGCGCACGACCGCGGGAATTGTAACAGTTTTCGGAACGGACGTGTACACAAGCAACAAGGAATAACTCTGCGTAGCTTGTTCAAGCCGCGGACACCGGGGGCGCGCTCGCTGGTTTGCTTGTTGCCGCCATCACGTCTGGACGCGGGATTTCCTCTCGTGACACACCTGTCTTCGGCGTCTGCTTGGGATAAGCTATCCGGGTGTGTAGCATCGACGACAGCGTGAATCGCAACCTGTCGGCGATTGTTTTTAGTTCGCCAAGGGTAAGATCGCATTCGTCCAATTGCCGGTCGCTAATGCGTTCATCGATGATCTCGTTCACCAGCGTCTCAATTTTTTGAGGCGTTGGCTTCTCCAGGCTGCGCGAAGCGCTTTCAATTGCGTCAGCCAGACTAACTATGGCGCTCTCTTTGCTCTGCGGTTTTGGTCCACTGTAACGAAAACTTTCTTCGTGTACTTCGGGGACGTCGTCCTGGCGCAGCCTCATGATCTTGCCGCCTGCGAGCGCATCTTCATGTTGCTGCAACGCCCGTTGATAAAAATAACGCACAAGAGAGGTGCCGTGGTGCTCCTGGATGATGTCGATCATCCGTTGGTTTAGCCGGTGTTTGAGGGCCAGGTCCACGCCTTCCTTCACGTGCGCTATGATGATCAATGCGCTCATCGTCGGCGCGAGATCGTCGTGCGGATTTCGCTCGAAGCTCATGTTCTCCGTGAAGTATTGCGGTTTTACGAGTTTACCGATGTCATGAAAGTAAGAGCAGACGCGGCAGAGCGTCGCGTTTGCACCAATGGCTTCCGCTCCGGCTTCGGCGAGATTGGCCACGACAAGGCTGTGGTGATAGGTGCCCGGCGCTTCGATGGTCATGCGTCGTAACAGCGGGTGATTGAGATCCGATGCTTCCAGCCAGGAAATGTCTGTCGTAATTCCAAACAGGTTCTCGAGCATCGGCAGGGCGCCCCCCACTATGGTCGCGGTAACGATGCCGTTGCCGATGGCGAGCGCGCTTTGCACTCCGAGCATCCCCCAGTCATTGCCCGTCGGATAGAACCAGTTGATCGGTCCTATCAACCCAAACGTGAGCGACAAAAGCCAAATGGCGAGCCCAACCCACAAGCCGGCACGAATCAGCTTACTGCGCCGTCGCACCTGCAACGTCAGAGAGACAGCGGTAAAACCGCTGATCAAACTCGTTAGCAAAAGCGGGGCATCGATGGGGCCAAACAACATGCTGCTCCACAGGCTGACGAAAAATGCAGCGTAAAGACCGTGCTGTCGGCCCAACAACACGCTGAGCATCAGCGGCGCAAAAGCGTAAGGCGTGATCAATCCGCCCATTCCCGGTTTCAGGAACCAATAATTGCCGCTGTTGCAAATGATGAGCAACAACTTGGTGACGGCTAACTGGACAAAAATAACAGAAAAGACAAGAAAAATTCGCGAGTTTTGCTCGAAGCTTTTTGGCTGGTTGATCCAAAGCTGAGTGATCGCAGTAGCTAGGACCAGGAGCGCTATGACATAGTTCTTCGTTAGCTCCGGTTGTTGCCCGCTGAAGACAAGAAACGCCAGCCCGCCGGCAAAGAGCGCAAATATCAGGACCTTTATGTAAGGCGAGCTTTGCAGGTTGCGCGTCAGTTCGCTGCGCGACCGGCGGCGTCGCCGTTTGCGTGAGGCGAGACCGCGTTTGATCAGGCGACCACGTTTGAAAAAATCGAACATATCACTCTTTACGTGCGCGCTTCAAGCGCGGGGGTGCGGTGTGCCTGATACGCGCCGATGATGGCGCGCACCAGTTCATGCCGGACAACGTCGCGCTCGGTAAAATATACGGTGACGATTCCAGACACGTTCTTCAACGCCTGCAACGCCTCCAGAACGCCGGAGCGTTTATTGGCTGGCAAATCAATCTGTGTGACATCCCCCGTGACTACACATTTGGAATTCAAACCAATGCGCGTCAGCAACATGAACATCTGCTCTCTCGTAGTGTTTTGAGCCTCATCGAGAATGACAAAGGCGTTGTTCAGAGTGCGGCCGCGCATGTATGCCAACGGAGCAACCTCGATAGTTTGCCGCCCGATCGCCCGCTCCATTTCGTCCGGCTCAAGCATTTCACGCAAGGCATCGTAAAGTGGACGGAGATAGGGAAGAATCTTTTGTTCGAGGTCGCCCGGCAAAAAACCGAGCGCTTCGCCCGCTTCTACCGCGGGCCGGGTCAGAATGATGCGTTCGACCTGCTCTTTTTTTAGCGCCGCCACTGCCATCGCGACTGCGAGATAGGTCTTTCCAGTGCCGGCCGGTCCAATGCCAAAAACGACGTCATGCTGCTGAATTGCCTCCACGTATGCCCGCTGGTTCGCGCTTCGCGCTATCACCGGAGGCTTGCGCGAAGATGTTACGACTTTGGTTGAAACAATTTCGCTGAGAGTCTCATCGCGCTCTTCAGTCACGGCCTTAAGAGTATAATTGAATTCGTGTTTTTGAATATCGACGCCTTGTCGCCGTGCCTGCTCGAGCTGTTGAAACACCTGCTCCGCTTTATCGACGCGATTGGGATCGCCTTCGAGTTTCACCCAGCCTTCGCGCGTCGTCACTTTAACGCCCAGCGACTGCTCGAGATTTTTCAAAAGCTTGATGTCATTTACATAAAGCGACTGCAAAGCGCGTGGACTCTCAAACTGCAAAGTCCGCGATTCAGTCATGATCGTGGCGTCGGTTCCAGCCAATGTGCCAGCGGCCCGGCGGCAATCCTGGCAACGTACATCTAGCGGAAACCATACACCAGCGCCCAATGAGTGCGTTCCTCTGGCGATTGTTCCACGCTCACAATGATGAAATAACTGCCGGTCGATTTGGGGACAACATGTGCAGCCGCGAAATGACCTTTCTCCCAGCTGTCGGGTTCTTCCGCGAGTTTGCCGTCTGAATCATAAACGTGAACAGAAACCTTGGCCCGATCGACCTCCGTTCCCATCCAGAACCAGTATTCGTTTCCTTTGAACAACTGCTGCCGCACGGCTTTCTTTTCTCCGGAACCGAGATCACCTCCCCAGTAATCCTCGCGGACCTGAAAGCCTTGTTTCACGTAGGGCTCGGCCGCCTGAAGAGCAAATGATTGGGCGTCATCCACCGAGGCGAGAATCGCAGGCCGCGGTGCCGCCAGAACCGATAGCAGACAGCTTGCGCGGAAAAGGATCTTCACGAAACCGTTCATCGAAGACCTAGTCCCTGGTGACGATTCCCTGATCCAGCCGCGCCGTGATCTCGTTGATCTTCTTCACCGTTTCGGGAGGAATACTGCGATCACTAACATCAATCAAAGGTTTCACTTCGACTAGAGCATCCTGAATTTGGCGAAGAATTGGAAGATCAAATTCCGGCATTGCCTGGAGCCTTTTTTGGAAATACGAAAACAAGTCGGGCTGGTGCAACAATTCCGCCCCATCGGTCGAAAAATGGTCGCTCACCACAGAGGTCAACACTTCCGTTCCGCGTAGCCATCCGCCCAGGCTGACGAGTTGCGACAGTTTTTCATCGTGCACTTCGTTCATCGCCAGTTGTACGCTGTTTTGGGTGCGATCCAATTCGCGTCGGACATTATCCCAATTACGTTTGTCAGCCGCTTCGATAATTGCCTTGGCATGTGGTGTGATCGAATTTCCTACGCCGATGCCCTTCGCCAGCGTCAGAACACGCTGACCAATGTCTTTCACGGCCTCGGCGTCCTCTGCTTGAACGGCGATAAAACCGTCCGCGATGACAGCCCCAAGCAAGAGAGCGATACGCGGACGCTCGGTAAAGTTCGGCCCCTTGTCACTTCGGACATGTGCCCTCCAGTTGACGGTACCCAGCTTGTTCAGCGCGCCGAAGATTTCGTTCGGCAATGGCACCACAACATCTTCCACAGTTGTGGACAGTTGTTTAATGTTGATATGCTGCGGCGCTTGGGCAGCATCTACGCAAAGTGCAAGACCACAGAGCAGACCTACGCTGAATTTCAAATGTCTGATAAACGGCATCATTGGCAGTTTCGACTGTTGATTTCGGGTTCGTATTCAGGATTTATTGGAGCGAACCTTAACCGGAACTGACTCCTTTCACAACTCATGGCATTACCAAATTCATTAAACGGTTCAAACCGCAAATCTACGATCGATTTGCAGCCGGAAATTACAAACATCAAATCTCCATGAATTTAGACCGCCTGGAGCACATTCTTGACCGCGCGGCTTCGAGCCGGATCACCGTCCTCGGCGATCTGATGCTGGACGAATTTGTCTGGGGAAAGGTCGGCCGCATCTCGCCGGAGGCACCGGTCCCAGTCGTGGAGGTGACGGGAGAATCCTTCTATCCCGGAGGCGCGGCCAACGTGGCTCGCAACCTGCGTGAATTTATCGATCACGTTTCTGTAATCGGACTGCTCGGCAAAGATCGCAGCGGCCGACAACTCCGGGAACTTCTGGCGGAGCAAAACATCGACACGTCCAGCGCAATCGAGGATGAAAGCTTTTGCACGACAGTCAAAACGCGCATTATCGCGCTGCATCAGCAGGTGGTTCGTGTCGATCGCGAAAAGATCGTCACCCCATCGGCAGCGCAGATTCCAAAGGTAATCGCCGCGGTTCGAAACAGCATTCGAGAAACCGATGCAATCATCTTTGAAGATTATGGCAAGGGGTTTGTGACGTCCGAATTAGTTGCCCAAATTGCACACGAGGCGCGCGTGGCTGGCAAGATAGTGGCGGCCGATCCCAATCCGCGCCACTCCGTTGACTGGCGCGGCGTCACAGTTGTGAAACCGAACCGCGCCGAAGCGTTCCTTGCGGCGAGCGTTCCCTGGCGTGATCCCGATGAGACTCCGACGAAAGATGTTGATCTTGCGCGTGCCGGTGAAACGCTCCTGAAGAAATGGGAAACAAGCTATGTCCTGGTCACGCTCGGCGAACATGGCATGATGCTTTTTCAGAAGAACAATGCGCCGCACTATATTCCCACAAGAGCGCATCAGGTTTTCGACGTCTCCGGCGCGGGTGACACCGCCATTGCGCTATTCACTTTGGGGCTCGTCTGCGGCGCGACTCCCATTGAAGCGGCGGAGATTGCCAACTACGGAAGCGCCGTCGTCGTAAGTAAACTTGGGACGGCAACGGTGACGCGAGGTGAACTGATAGCCAGCTTCCAAGAGGACAACAAAGATGAGTGATGCGTTGTCGCCCGCCGTGTTTATCGATCGCGACGGCACGATCATGGAAGATTGCGTTTACTGTTCCGATCCCAAAAACGTAAAGATTTTTTTCGGCGTACCGGAGGCGCTTCAGCGCCTTAAATCGAATGGGTTCAAACTCATCATCATCACGAACCAAAGCGGCATCGGCCGCGGGCTCTTTACAGTCAAGCAATATCGCGCTGTTGAAGCGGAGGTTTTGAGCCAGCTTGGAGATGGTTTGATCGACGGAACTTATTTCTGCCCAGATGTTCCCGGCCAACATTCCACCTGTCGCAAACCCGCGCCAGGCATGGTCGTTGAGGCCACGCGAGAACACCAAGTCGATGTTTCCCGTTCGTTTCTAATCGGCGATAGCGAGATCGACGTCGAGTGCGCTCACAATGCAGGGGTGCGCGCCATCCGAGTACAAACCGGACTTCAACCTGACACCACGGGAAGTATGGCGGATTGGCGGGCCGACCACCTGCCAGCAGCAGTGGAGATAATTTTGGGGACGAGACTATGATTTCACCGTCATGCCGAGCGACGTCGACGCTGGAACGCAACCGCCACAGGCGGCGAGGCCGTCCTTCTAACCCGGTGGCGACCCAAAAAGCCAATTCCACGGGATCCTTCGACTTCGCTGCGCTCCGCTTCGGATAACATGAACAGGGCCGTGGGCATTATTCCAGCGCGCTGGAGTTCTACGCGTTTTCCGGGAAAACCATTGCATCTCATTGCTGGAAAATATCTTCTGCGACACGTCTGGGAACGATCAAGGCGAGCCAAAAATTTGGACGTGGTCATCATCGCGACCGACGATATGCGGATTGCTGAGAGGGCGTTCGATTGGGGTGCCGAGATCGCTCTGACTTCACCAAAACATCGCAGCGGGACCGATCGCGTGGCCGAGGTTGCACGTCATGCGAAAAACTTTGCATTCGTCGTTAACATTCAAGGCGACGAACCATTGATCGATCCGCGCCTGATCGATCAGATTGTCAAAAAACTCCGTTCGGATCGCAGCGTCGAGATCGTCACTGCTGCGCATCCGTTCGCAAATCCTGCCGAAGCAGAATCGCCCCACCAAAACAAGGTCGTTTTGGATCGGAATAATTGCGCTCTCTACTTCTCGAGAAGCATTATCCCTTACGCCAACTCGTCCGATGTTCGTTATCTCCGCCATCAGGGCATCTACGGCTTTCGGCGTGACGCGCTCCTGCAGTTTGTAAAGTGGAAGCCGAGTCCTTTGGAGCGCGCAGAGTCGTTGGAGCAATTGCGCGCATTGGAAAATGGTGTAAAGGTTCATGTGCTCATCACCGCCAAGGGATCTCCTGGCATAGATACGCCTGCCGACGCAAAAGTGCTGGAGCAGAAGCTTGCTCGCGCGAAGCGGAAGATCGTCTCGCGATGAAATACATTTTCGTCACCGGCGGCGTCGTCAGTTCGTTAGGCAAAGGTCTCACTGCAGCCTCCCTGGGCACATTGCTTGAAGCGCGCAGGCTGCGCGTTGTTCTCCAAAAATTTGACCCATATCTTAATGTCGATCCCGGAACGATGAATCCGTTCCAGCACGGCGAAGTTTACGTTCTGAACGACGGGGCTGAGACCGATCTCGACCTTGGTCATTATGAGCGATTCACGAATTGCGTGCTCAGGCGAGACAACAATCTCACCAGCGGCCAGGTTTACGAGACAGTGATTTTAAAGGAACGCCGCGGCGATTATCTGGGGAAGACGGTCCAGGTGATTCCGCACGTCACAGATATTATCAAAGATCGGATCCGCGGACTTTCGGACGCAAGCAAATACGACGTCGTTATCACGGAGATTGGAGGGACGACTGGAGACATTGAAGGTCTTCCGTTTCTCGAAGCGATTCGTCAATTCATTCTCGAAGTCGGGCCGCAAAATGTCCTGAATATGCACGTCACGCTTGTTCCCTACATCAAAGCCGCGCACGAATTGAAAACGAAACCGACGCAGCAAAGCGTGGCGAAGTTGCGCGAGATCGGGTTACAGCCGCAGGTGTTGATTTGCCGCACCGAAAGACCACTAGACCGCGACGTGCGTCGGAAACTGTCGATGTTTTGCAGCGTAGTGGAAAAAGCAGTTATTGAAGAGCGCGACGTCGAGCACACCATTTACGAAGTGCCTTTGACGCTGCATGCCGAAGGACTCGACCAATTGGTGTGCGATCTCCTGCACCTCGAAACACCGAAACCTGATCTGAAAGACTGGCAACAATTCGTCGAGCGCGTCGTTAGTCCAAGCAAACGTCTCAAGATCGCGGTCGTCGGTAAATACATGGACGTCCGCGACGCCTACAAGAGCATCTACGAGTCGCTTACTCACGCCGCGGCGAGCGAAGACTGCGGCATTGACCTCAATCTGATCGATGCCGAATCGCTCGAGGACGGTGTCGGTGAACAACTCAGGGATGTGGCGGGCGTTCTGGTTCCCGGCGGCTTCGGCGGACGCGGCATCGAAGGAAAAATCAACGCGGCGCGTTACGCGCGCGAGCACAAGATTCCGTATCTCGGTCTCTGTCTCGGAATGCAAGTGGCCACGATTGAATTCGCGAGAAACGTCTGTGGAATCAAAGACGCCAACAGCACCGAGTTCGACAAGGATACTTCTGACCCGGTGATCTCCCTTTTGGAAGAGCAGCAAGGTGTACAAAACAAAGGCGCAAGCATGCGGCTCGGCACATGGCCGACAAAAATTGTTCCGGGCACGCTTGGGGAAAAAATCTATGGCAACACCGAGGTAACAGAGCGGCACCGGCACCGGTATGAGTTCAACATGAAATATCGCGACCGGATGAATGCGAAAGGCTTTGTGATTTCAGGAACATCGCCTGACGGCACGCTCGCCGAATTAATCGAGCTGCGCGATCACCCCTATTTTATCGGCTGCCAATACCATCCCGAATTTCAAAGCAAGCCAAACAAGGCGCACCCGCTCTTCAAGAGCTTCATTGCAGCGGCACTCGCGCATCAACCACGAGGAACGCAACGCAGCGCTCCTATGGAAGAATCGCCGCGCGCCGTGCCCGACGAAGAGTTAGCCCTTCAACGCTAGGCGTCCAAAGCGATGCGACGTGCGGGCGCAATCCAAATGCTTCGCAAAACAAGTCCTGCCTGTAGGTTTCGCCGCAGGCTTTAGAACCGCGGTAAGTCTTCGCACCGCTGTCAAGGAGCTGGTCTCTCCGGTTTTATCTGTGCGCTCCTCGCTCTAGTCGGTCCATTATCGCTGCACCGAGCCCTCGAGAAGGGACTCGCTCCGCAATGATACAATCGAGACCAAGCGCATCGAGCTCGCGCAAATACCGGAAGAGATTGGCGGCTGCTTCGCGAAGATCTTGTTCTCGGCTTAACTGACGAACGGCTGCGAATCTTTGGGATGATTCAATGGGACCCCATGCCAGCAACCCGACGCGCTCATGCCGCTTCACGGAACAGTTTTCGATAGTGTCGATCAGTTCCAACGGCGTTTTAGGCGCATAATGCAATGGCAATTGCCCCGGCGAGGAAATTTTCTTCGTCGGCGCAAGGGTGTCGACGTTCCCAAATTCCAATAATTGTTCGGCTGTAATCGGACCGCGTCGCAAGATTTGGATTCTGCCGTCCTGAACGGTAATGATTGTCGACTCCAGTCCGTGCTCTGTCGGCCCGGCATCAATAATCAGCGGGATCCGTCCTTCGAGTTCATCGAACACGTGCTGCGCCGTTGTCGGACTGACTTGCCCAAAGCGATTCGCGCTTGGAGCCGCAAGTGGTCTCCCAAACGCGCGGACGATATCAGAAAAAACTGGATGCGCGCTGATTCGAACCGCGACTGTGTCAAGACCTGCGGTCATTATGACCGGAATGACCTCACGTTTGGGCAAAACCACTGTAAATGGGCCCGGCCAAAATTTGTCGGCCAGCGTGAAGATCATTTCTCGATCGTGGGGGGCCAGATATGCAATTCTTTCGAGCCAGTCGCGGCTTGGCAGATGAACAATCAATGGATCAAAGCGCGGCCGCTCTTTTGCGTCAAAAATTTTCGTGCCAGCCAGCGGATTGAGCGCGTCCGCGGCGAGTCCGTAAACCGTTTCAGTGGGAAGCGCAACGATCTCGCCCTTGCGCAGCAATTTAACAGCATACCCGATTGCTTCCTCGCGTTGGGTCGAGGTTGATGTTGGGAGAAGATCGGTTCGCATCAATCGCATCGAGCAACGTCGTTCCGAGCGAAGTCGAGGCCGCAGCGTAGCCAGGTCATTCCGCTGAATCCTTCGACTTCGCTCAGGATGACTGTGTTTATGCTGGCAGTTTCGCAGCGAGAACGTTCTCGGCCTGTTTCCTGCGAAAAGCTTCGAGATTATTGCGGACCTTTTCGTCCGAAAGCGCGAGGATAGCCACTGCAAGAAGGGCGGCGTTTTTTGCGCCAGCTTCGCCGATTGCCAGGGTTCCGACCGGAATACCGCCCGGCATTTGCGCTATGGACAAAAGCGAGTCGAGGCCCTGGAGCTTCGATTGAATCGGTACACCGAGAACCGGCAGCCACGTGTGAGCCGCAATGACTCCAGCCAAGTGCGCCGCACCGCCCGCGCCGGCGATGATGACTCGCAGTCCGCGATCCGCTGCTTCTCGCGCGAAATCTGCAGTCGCGTCTGGAGTGCGATGAGCCGACAGCACCCGCGCTTCGTTAGGGACGCCAAGTGCCTCAAGAGTTTCCGCAGCATGCCGCATGGTGTCCCAGTCCGATTTGCTTCCCATGATAACAGCGACCAAAGGCTTCGATTCAGGCATGGGCGAATTGTAGGGCGTTTGATTCGTTTGCGCCAGCAAACTCGCCGGTCGAACGCCTCGTCTGTTTCTCTGCGCAATGCACTTGGCTGAGGCCAGCCATTAATGAGATATTGAAGCGTGAATGAAGTCGGCCAATCGATCGTTCTCATTGGCATGATGGGCGCCGGCAAATCTTCCGTTGGGGATTGTCTGGCGCGCCGGACAAAGTTCGCTTTGCATGATACGGACGAAATTATTGCTTCCAACATCGGAATGTCGATCCCAGAGATTTTTGCCAAATATGGCGAAGACAAATTCCGTGAAGTGGAAACAAGAGCGCTCCGTGATCTGGTGAAAATAAGACGAGGGATCATCGTCACGGGTGGCGGCATTGTATTGCGGGACGAGAATGTCGACCTGTTGAAGCGTCTGGGGGTAATGGTCTGGCTCGACTGCAACGAAGAAACGCTTTTCAAACGGGCGGCGCAGTCGGGCAATCGACCGTTATTGCAGGGTAAAAATCCAAGAAAGGCGTTCGCGCAGATTCTAAAGGCGCGAGAGCAGCACTACGCAAAGGTTGCACATCTCCGCGTCGATACATCACTGCTTACAGAGGAGGAAGTTGCCATTTTAATTTTGAATAAACTGCGACGTCCCTACAACCGAAAACCGGGACCACCGGTCCCCGCTACAGTGTGATGACTCAGATTTCCGGACCAGATTTGAAAGCGCGGCTCATTTCGGTTGCGCGAGAGATTGGTTTTGATTTCTGTCGCATCGCGGCCTGTAACGCGCCAGCGCACGCCACTGAATTTCGCGAATGGTTAAACGAAGGTGCTCATGGCGAGATGCATTACATGCAGCATGGCGAAGAGAAGCGTTGCGATCCGGAGAAGGTTTTGCCCGGGGCAAAGTCGATAGCGGTTTTCGCGCTAAATTATTTTCAGGGAAATGCGGTCCGCCGGGCTGCGACAACAGCGAAAACGGGGCGAGTCGCGCGGTACGCGTGGGGCGAGGACTATCACGAGGTAATTGCGAACAAGCTCCATAAAATCGACGAATTCCTTCGGAGGTTTGGCGGGCAGCAGAAATATTATGTCGATACCGGTCCGGTATTGGAACGCGATCATGCCGCGCAAGCCGGCATTGGGTGGCATGGCAAAAGCACAATGCTTATCGATCAACGGCTCGGCACCTGGTTTTTTCTCGCCGAGCTCCTTACGACGTTGGAATTGCTGCCGGATGAACCGGTCCGAGAGCGCTGCGGGACATGCGAGCGTTGCATTACAGCGTGCCCGACAGGCGCGATCACCGGGCCACATCAACTGGACGCGCGCCGGTGCATTTCTTATTTAACCATCGAACTGAAGGGTGCCATCCCCCTAGAGCTTCGTCCGCTCATCGGCGATCGAATTTTTGGCTGCGATGATTGTCTGGATGCCTGTCCATGGAATCGGTTCGCTCAAGAGTCCCGGGAAAGCGCGTTCTCTTCCCGCCGATCAACCACTGGCATGTTGCTGCGCGAATATTTAGAGCTGAACGACGACGAGTTCCGCAGGCTGTTCAAGGATTCCCCGATTAAGCGGATTAAGCGGCGCGGTTTTCTGCGCAATGTATGTGTCGGCCTGGGTAATGTGGGGGATCCATCCGACCTTCCGGCGCTCGAACGCGCGGCAGCTGACTTGGAACCACTGATCGCGGAGCACGCAACGTGGGCAATTAGGCAGATTCGCGACCGGCAAACACAGGCACCGCCGGAGGTGTCTTAAATCCAAGCAAGGCGTACGCCGCATCCTATGATTGACGCCGTGAACATGCGTGGTTGGCGAAAGTCTAAAGAGAGATAACTTCAGTCCGCATAAGCGAGCATGCCATGCACCAAGCATTGACCACTGCCCCAATCGCCCGCGACGCCGGTAAAAAGCGCCGTCTGCGTCGGAGACGCACAATTGCTTTCGGCTGCGCTGGGGCAGCCCTGCTTTTGATCGTTGGCCTCATCATCGCCGCCAAACGCGAGAAGCCAATTCCAGTGACGACCGAGAAGGCGGTGCGCCGAACGATACTACAGACTGTCTCCGCGACCGGTAAGATACAGCCTGAAACCGAAGTGAAAATTTCGCCGGAAGTTGCGGGCGAGATTATCGAACTGCCGATCGAGGACGGTATGCGCGTAAAAAAAGGCGACCTACTTGTGAAAATCAAACCGGACTCGTACAAGGCCCTGCTTGAACAGCAGGAAGCGGCGATCAGCGCCGCCAAAGCAAACAACCTTCAGCAAAAAGCGACGATGCTGAAGACCGAGCACGACCTTAAGCGGGCTCAAGACTTGTTCGAGAAAAAACTGATTTCTGAGCAGGAATACAACGCGGCTGAAGCGGCCAATGATGTGGCGAAAAATACGTACGAAAGCTCATTGCACGAAATCGAGCGAGCACAGGCCAGCTCAAGCCAGGCGCGCGATCAACTCGAGAAAACGACGATCTATTCGCCAATGGATGGAACAGTAACGGTTTTGAACAGCAAATTGGGCGAACGCCTCGTGGCGACCAATCAATTTGCCGGAACCGAAGTCCTGCGCGTAGCCGACCTCAGCCACATGCAAGCCGTCGTTGACGTTAATGAGAATGATGTCGTTAACGTCAGGGTTGGTGATGAAGCCAACGTGAAAATCGATGCTTACGCCGATCGCAAATTCAAGGGTGTCGTGCAGCAAATCGCCAACACCGGGAAGACCAGTGGCGCGGGGACACAGGAGGAAGTCACAAATTTTGAAGTGAAAATTCGCATCGACGATCACGACGTGGCGTTGCGCCCCGCCCTAAGCTGCACCGCCGACATCGAGACAAACATAGTCAAGGATGCCGTCGCCGTGCCGATGCAAAGCGTGACGATTCGCACAGGTGACAGCAACCTTAGTCCGGAAGAGATCGAAAAGCAGAAGCAACGGGCGGCCGCGCGCGACAAGGACGACAACAAGGCCGAGCTGAGCAATGAACGTCTCGAGAAACAGACACAGAAAGAAGAACGCGAACAGCTGGCCAAAGTTGTGTTCGTCAAGAACGGCAACAAAGCGCATATGGTGAAAGTAAACGCGGGGATTGCCGACGATTCCTACGTGGAAATCAAAAGCGGCATCAAACCGGGTGACGAAGTGATTTCAGGCAGTTATAGCGCGATCAGCCGAAGGCTAAAAGAGGGCGCCAAGGTCACCTACGACAAGGAAGCAACGAAGTGACGAGTAGCTCTGTTACAACCTTCAACACGCAAACGAATACCACTCGCGGTTACAAGGATCTTATTGTCTGGCAGAAAGGGATCGCTCTCGCAAAGCTCCTGTATGAGCTGACGAAGAGCTTTCCCTCACAGGAAAGGTTTCGAATCGTCGCACACATGCGGCGCGCCACGGTTTCGATTCCATCGAATATTGCTGAGGGGCAAGCACGCCATACCACGGGTGAATTCATCCAGTTCATCTCGCACGCCGAAGGCTCCGTCGCCGAACTCGACAGGCAGCTCATTCTCAGCATTGAATTGAAATTTTGTAGTGGTGCGGCAGCTAACCCGGCTTTTCAGCTGATCGGTGAGATTCGCCGAATGCTAAACGCGTTGCGGCGGAAACTCGTCGCACGCGGATAACTCGTCACCTCGTCACATGCCACTCGTCACTAGATCGGCAGAGCCGATCATCATCGACATCGAGAACATCACGAAGGACTACGTGATGGGCGAAGAGATCGTCCACGCACTGCGCGGCGTGTCGCTGCAAATTTACAGCAACGAATATCTCGCCATCATGGGACCCAGTGGCAGCGGCAAATCGACGCTGATGAACATGCTCGGCTGCCTCGATACACCCAACTCCGGCCGCTATGAATTCAACGGCCGCGACGTTTCGGCCATGAGCGACGATGAACTTGCAGCCATTCGCAATCGCGAGATCGGATTTATTTTTCAAACCTTTAATCTTCTTCCACGTGCCGACAGCCTCCGGAATGTCGAGCTTCCGCTCGTTTACGCCGGGGTCGATCCTGAAACGCGCCGGGAGCGCGCTGCGTCTGTGTTGCGGGAGGTGGGACTCGGCGATCGTTTGCATCACAGGCCTAACGAGCTTTCCGGTGGCCAACGCCAGCGCGTCGCGATCGCCCGGGCTTTGGTCAACGATCCGTCAATTATTTTGGCCGACGAACCGACCGGCAATCTTGATTCCAAAACCGGCGAAGAAATTATGGGCCTTTTCGAAGATCTTTATCGCCGCGGGCACACCATTATTCTCGTCACGCATGAAGCGGATATCGCGTGTCATGCACGGCGCACTGTGCGTCTCCGCGACGGGCTGATCGAAAGCGACGATGGCAGCGTGCGTGGAGTCGGCATAGTGCCGATCGAAGGCCCGCGTGAAGCCGACGCTGCGGCTTACAGATGAAACGGTTCGCCTACGAGCTGAATGAAAGCTGGAAGATCGCTGTGGCGCAAATGCGTTCCAACAAAACGCGTTCAATTCTGACGGCACTCGGCGTCATCATTGGGATTGTCGCCGTAACGCTCATGGGCACTGCGATCGCCGGAATCCAAGTCGGATTCGACAAAAGTATGGCGATTTTCGGAGATGACGTGCTCTACGTCTCGCAATGGCCGTGGAAACCGGTGGATGATTGGTGGAATTTTCGCGACCGAAAAAAGATCAAGACAGAATATGCCGAGCCGATCAACCGCATCATTGCCGCAACGCCGAATTCGAATCTCGTGATTGCCGTGCCGACTTCCAGTCTGCTGCGCAGCGTGAAATACGGAGAGAGTGAAGTCAGCAATGTTCTGATCAGAGGAACCGTTTCGGATTACCTGATCACTTCGACTTTTGATTTCAAGGAAGGTCGCTTCTTCAACGACGTCGAATCTCGCGGTGGCGCCAACGTATGCGTGATCGGCTACGACGTCGCCGATGCGCTCTTTCCTTCCGAGAGCCCGATCGAGAAATCGGTGCTGATCAATGGGCAACCTTTCAGAGTAGTCGGTGTAATCTCACGGCAAGGCACATTTCTGGGCCTGTTCAGTCTGGATTCCATCGTCGTAATGCCACTGCCGGCATTTCAAAAATATTTCAGCGCCAAAAGCGACTCGGACATTCTTGTGAAAGTGAAGGACAAAACCAGGGTGGCCGACGCCAAAGACGAGCTTACCGGAGTCATGCGGCGCGTTCGCGGCTTGCCACCGGAGAAAAAGGACGACTTCAGCATCAACGAACAGCAAGCGCTCAAAAGCACGCTGGACCCGATTAAAAATTCGATCGCCATTGCCGGACTTTTCGTTACTGGCCTGTCGCTTTTTGTGGGCGCAATTGGGATTATGAACATCACGTTTGTAAGTGTTAAAGAGCGCACCCGTGAAATCGGAACGCGCAAAGCTCTGGGCGCGCGGAGACGCACGATTCTTCTTCAATTCCTGATCGAATCCACTTCGCTCTGTCTGCTGGGAGGATTGATCGGACTGGGGATTGCGTACGTGATGTGCACCGGCATTGGCAAGGCATTCCCCTCTTTTCCAATCCGATTTTCACTCGACCTTGTGCTCGTAAGCATGGCCGTCTCAATTCTCACCGGTTTGTTTTCGGGTTTCGCCCCTGCCTGGTCAGCCTCCCGCCTCGATCCGGTCGCTGCACTCAGATATGAGTAAGTTGCATTTAACCACAGAGGTCACGGAGAACACCGAGCCAATCAAGAACGCTAATGAACTGACCCAAATCGTGATTGGCTGCGCAATCGAAGTGCACCGCGCACTCGGTCCGGGACTACCTGAATCAGCGTACGAGATTTCTCTCTGCCGCGAACTGAGCCTCCGCGGAATTGCCTTTGAACGGCAAGTTGCCATACCGGTGGAATACAAAGGAGTCAAATTAGACTGCGGATATCGCGCTGATCTAATCGTCGGCGGCAAAATTTTCGTTGAAATTAAGGCGGTGGATCAACTCGCGCCAATTCATGAAGCGCAGTTACTCAGTTATCTGAAATTAAGCGGCATCAAGGTAGGGCTTCTGATTAATTTCAATGAGCGTGTGCTCACGCACGGCGTTCGCCGCAAAGTGCTCGGCCCGCCTGAAGAAGTCTCATTATAGCTCCGTGTCCTCCGTGATCTCTGTGGTGAACTAAGATGGTGTTTAGCGAAATAGTTAAAATGGCCCTGACGTCCTTGGGCGCGAATAAACTGCGCGCAGCGTTGACCATGATCGGCATCACTATCGGCGTCTTCTCGGTGATTTCAGTAATGACTGCCATCGGCGCGCTGCAATCGTCCATCGAAAGCGGTATCAGCTTTCTCGGTTCGAATATTTTTCAGTTCGCCAAATACCCGGCAAACGTAAACGTCGGGGGTGAGATAAAGAAAAAATATCAGAACCGCCGCAATATCACGTATCGCGAGGCGCTCCATTACGCGAAATTGATGGAAGGTCACGCGCGCGAGATCTGTCTCAAAAGTTTTGGCTACGAGGTAAAGGGACAAGCGGTTTACGACGGCGTAAAGACGACACCGAGTCTTCTCATCGTGGGCACCAATCGAAGCTTTTTGGCTGCCAATGCGTACACCCTGGGCTACGGCCGCAATTTGAACGACGAAGACGTCGAGCTTTCCCGCCGAGTTATCGTCGTCGGCAAAATGATTGAGAAACGGTTATTCCCACGGGAAACGCCGCTCGGCAAAGTGGTTAGAGTAAGCGGACATACGTACACGATCGTCGGTGTGCTGGCGGAGAAAGGCACCTCTTTCGGCCAGAGCCAGGACGACCTTTGCATCATGCCGATCACGCGATTTTTCGAGGATTACGGCGAAGCCAGGCGCACCGTCAACATCGCGACACAAGCCTTTTCCACGGAGACTTACAATCAGACGCTGGACAAAGGGATAAGCGCCATGCGCATTGCGCGCGGATTACGCGCCGAGCAGGAAAACGATTTCGAGATTTACTCGAATGACTCACTCAAAAGCGCGTTTGCATCGGTTGCCGGCATCGTGCGCATCGGTGCGTTCGTCGTCAGCTTCATTGCGCTCGTCGCTGCGGGAATCGGCATCATGAACATTATGCTTGTGAGCGTTACCGAACGAACAAAGGAAATCGGTGTGCGCAAATCAATCGGCGCCCGTAGTCGCGACGTTCTGCGTCAGTTCCTTACCGAAGCCGTCTTCATTTCGGAGACCGGCGGAATTCTGGGGATCGTTCTTGGAATCATTGCCGGCGACTTGCTCGCTGTTTGGCTGAAGGTGGACGTGATCTTCCCCTATGGCTGGGCAATAGTCGGCCTTCTCGTTTGTTCCGCTATCGGCATCGGCTTTGGGCTATATCCAGCCTACCGTGCTGCCAACCTTGATCCCATCGAAGCGCTGCGATACGAATGAGACCTGTTGTTAAAAGCAGCCGCCTAACGGATAATCTGTTCAGGCAATTGTTTTTGGTTACGATCTTTTGGATGGATTTGCGATTTGGTTAACAAAAACCGGCGTTTAAAACTCGGTGAAGTGAGGCAAAGATTTCGCCTCACGCCCACAGAGAAACGAGTAGCCGTATTCATAATGGCGGCGTTCGTGCTCGGCCTGATTACGAAATGTTACCGCGACGCGCATCCGCAAATCCCAAAGCCGGTGAAGACAACACATTCCGCCGGCCGCAAAACTCGGCGTTAAAGATATCTCTCTGGAATCGCCTGCTCCGCGGTTTCATGCTGCCAGTAGACCGACAGGATCCACCAGCGTTCGCCGTCATTGAACAATTGAAAGCTGTTGATGCCGCGCATGAACGGCGTGGCATCGCCGGGATCGTGAAGCGATTCGTAAGTGCTCCAAACGTGAGCAATCCGGCCAAACTGTTCGGTTCGCCGCGTAACCTCCTTTTCGTAAAAACCTTTCTGTAAAAGTGGTTCTGCCCGCGCGATGTAACCTTCGACATCCAAAACTTGCGGCTCAAGAGCGACATCGTTGCGCCCGGGGACGCTTGCGGTTGGAATTAAGCGCGCGCCGGGATAAAACAACGATCGTTCTCGGTCCCAATCGCGTCTTTTTCCAGCGGGACCGGAAATCACATCGTACGCGGCATTGATGATTGCGTCGATGGACTCCACGTCGCGGGGATCAGCGGGCTGCGACATTGAGCTTTGCAGGATTGAATTTTGAAGTGGAGCGACAGTGTTCAATTACCTTCATCGCTGCGTTGTGCCCTGGAATGCCGCTGACGGCGCCGCCGCGCTTGGCGCTCGAACCGCAAAGAAAGACATTTTCGAATTCAGTTTCTACGCCCCAGGTGCCGACTTGCTCTTTCCGTTCAGCAAAGGGAAAGGTCAGCGCGCTCTGGAAAATGTTTCCGTGATACATTCCCAGCGCGTCCTCGATGTCGACCGGGCTTTTGCTTTCGATGCAAGGTCTTCCGTCACGCGACACCGCCAGGCAACTTCCGATCGGCTCTTCTAACCATTGATTGATGTTTGCCAGATACCTGTTTTCTGCTTCCCGCCGCATTGCCTCATTGTCTCGGATAAACAAGCTCCATGGCGCGTCCAGTCCGAAGAGTGTGATGGTGTGAAGGCCCTGGTCGCGTAACTCCGGCGCGAGAATGCTGTCGTCGGTAAGGGTGTGACAATAGACTTCGCACGGTGTTTTTCCGGGCAAGCGGCCGTCGGACGCCTCGTCATAGCTGACATTCATTTGTTGGTAGCCTTCATTGCTATGGAATGTCCCGCAAAACGCTTCACTCGCCGGAAGCTTTCTTGCCTTCAAATTCGGTAAACGGCTCAGCAGCATGTTGATCTTGAAAACGGAACCTTCGTCCGTCCGATCCGGCTGATAGAAGTGACCTGTATACTTTGCCAGCACGTTACGACCAAAGTTGACCAGAAGAAATCGCGCCTGGACAGCCTCCTCTTTTTCATTCATGCAAAACTCAACGACGTGCGTTTTGCCGGTGACGTTCAGCGACTGGACTTGAATATTCGTGAGCATTGCGGCGCCTGACTTGCGCGCTGTGCGTTCCAGTTCGGACGAGACTGCACCCATTCCGCCGACCGGGACCGTCCATTCGCCTGTTTTGTTGCCGATGAGATGATAAAGAAAACAGCGGTTCTGCAAAAGCGATGGATCATGCGGCTGCGTTAACACACCGATCTTTGCATCCGTAAATACGAGGCCGCGTACCAGATCATCTCGCAGGTGGCGTTCGATCGCTTCACCGAGCGGTTCCTCGACCAGGCTGCGCCACGACTCGCGCGAGATTTCATCAACCTTGAACCGGCGAGCCATGTCCTCTTTGGAAACAAGCGGCTCGAGCATCGAGTCCCATACGCGCTCGGCGAATGCGCGAGGCAACGCGTAAAAACGTTTCAGCTGCTCGTATTCAGTGTCGTTTCCGGTAAGTTCAAACATCGAACGGCGGCTCACCTCTTCCTCTACATTGCTCAACAGCAACGCGCCATGATGTCCGTGACTTACGTACGGCGTGCAGGATGCGACGGCGCGACGGCGCAATTCAAGCTTCAAGTCGAGATCGCGGATGATCTTCTGAGGAAAAAGACTGACCAGATACGAGTAGCGCGACAAGCGCGCGTCGTAGTCGGGAAAGATTTGCTGCGAAGTCGTCGCGCCACCGATGTAATCATTCTTTTCCAGCAGCAACACGCTCAAGCCGGCGCGACCGAGATAAGCCGCCGCCACGAGACCGTTATGTCCCGCGCCCAAAATGACTACATCGTACTGCGATTTCATTTACTGCTGATGTCGAGAACAACGCGGAAACGTGCCTTGCCGCTCATCATCCGTTCGTAAGCCTCTGCGGCTCTTTCCAGCGGAAAAACTTCGTTTATAGATTTCACGCCGCTTGAAGCGCTGAAGGCAAGTGTGTCTTGCGAGTCTATTGAGGTTCCGGAGTACCAGCCTTTTACTGACCGGCAGCCGGTAATGAGCAGAATCGGATCAACGGCGATTGGCCCGGCCGCGCCGATTACCATGAGCACACCGTTCGGCGAAAGCCCGCCGAGCACTGCAGCCATGGCTTCAGCGTTTGTCACAGTCGCGATCACAACCTTTGCGCCACCCAGCTTGTTCAGCTCCGCTGCCGGATCCAACGAATGGCTGTCGATGTAATGGTGTGCGCCGAGCTTTCTGGCGAACGCTTCTTTGTCCTTCCCACGCGCGATCGCCACCGTGTTAAATCCCATCTTGGCTGCGAACTGCACGCCAAGGTGACCGAGCCCGCCAATCCCTAGTACCGCAACAACGTCGCCGCCCGTTGCCCCGCTGTTTCGAAGCGCGTTGAATGTCGTTACGCCCGCACACATTAGAGGCGCGCCAGCGACGGCAGAGAGTTTTTCAGGCACAAGTGCGACAGCCTCCGCGGGCGCAATCATGTATTCGGCATACCCGCCGTCGAAAGAGATGCCGGTCGTCAACAGTGACACTTCGCAGGCAAAGAATTCTCCGCGCCGGCAATGATCGCAATAACCGCAGTTGCCGCCGTGCCAACCTATGCCGACGCGCTGACCACTTTTCCATGGCTTCACTCGTTCGCCTACCGCATCCACAATTCCGATGACTTCATGTCCTGGCACGCGCGGATACTGAATAGCCGGCCAAAGTCCTTCTTTGACTAACGAGTCGCTGTGGCAAATGCCGCATGCCTCCACCTTGACCCGGACCCAACCCGGCTGTGGCTCGGGAATATCGCGTTCGACTAGCTCAAACGCCCCGCCAGCCCGTGGGACTTGGACAGCACGCATTTTTTTGTTCATGCGTTTCAATCGCTCCGGTCTCGAAAAATACAAGAACTAAGCGCCGTTGTGAGAAAGACATTCGCGGCAGATAATTCGAATCCGCGCGATGATCTTCCGCCTGACTTTGGGGGCATCGCTTGTCCAATCACCCATCGTGGTCTTGCCTGTGGGGAGCGCGCTTTGTTCAGCAGCCGCGCCAGTTATGACGGCGATACAAAGTAGCACATCCATCCTGGCTGTTAGGTCAAGCGGGCATCTTGCCCGCACAAGCCAGCAGGCCGGGAAGCCTGCCCGACGAATCGGGCAAGATACCTGAGTTACCACACCGTGCTGACCAACGCCTTTCTCCCGTTTTTCAGTTCAGTATTGCGCACCCTTCCGTCTCGCATGACGCTTCAACCACCACATGAAGATTGGTTTCGCTCAAATCAACGCGACCGTCGGGGACTTGAGTGGAAACGGCGAACTGATCACGCGCGCCTATGAACGGCTTGTCGCAGCAGGCGCAGAACTCGTCCTGACGCCTGAATTAGCGATCACTGGGTATCCGCCACAGGACTTGGTTCTCAAATCGCGCTTTGTTCCCGAGAATCTCGCGCTACTGGAAAAGCTGCACGCTGGCGTCGGAAAAGTGCCGTTGCTGGTCGGGTTTGTCGATCGCAACGAAGGACGCGGCAAACCATTTCGCAACGCCGCCGCTTTGCTTGAACGCGGCAACCCAATCCGGAAAACCTACAAATCGCTTTTGCCTACCTACGATGTTTTCGACGAAGAGCGCTATTTCGAACCGGCCGATCACGTCGAGCCGTATGTTGTTCACGGGAGAAAAATCGGCGTAACCATTTGCGAGGATATTTGGACGGAACATTACCTGTCGCGACCGCTATACGATTGCGAGCCGGTGCGGGGCTTGGTTGAGCAAGGGGCGGAGATCATCGTCAATCTAAGCTCCTCGCCATTCAGTTTACATAAGCCGGCGATCCGCTACGAGATGGTCGCGAGCCTTGCGCGCGCGCATCAACGCCCGATCTGCTACTGCAATCTGGTGGGCGGCAACGATCAGCTCGTCTTTGACGGCAATTCTTTCGCAGTGAATTCAGCCGGAAAGGTGATCGCGCAACTCGCAGCATTTCGTGAAGACGAGGAGGTGGTCGAAACGGATTCGACTTCGGCAATCGAATTTCATGATGGCAAAACGGCGGAGCAACTTTTCACCGCGCTGTCTCTCGGACTCCGCGATTATTGTCGTAAATGCAATTTTCATTCGGCGGTAGTCGGTCTGAGCGGCGGAGTCGATTCCGCTGTGACGGCAGTGATCGCAGCCAGTGCATTGGGCGCGGAGAATGTCACCGGCGTTTCCATGCCTAGCCCCTACTCTTCACGCGGCAGCATCGAGGACGCGCGAGCGCTCTCGCGCAATCTCACTATAAAATTCCTCGAGATTCCGATCACTGAAGCGTTCGAAGTTTTCAAGGCGCAGTTCAAAAAAATTTTCAAGGATCTGCCCGAAAACGAGACGGAAGAAAACATGCAGCCGCGTCTGCGCGCAATGATATTGATGGCACTTTCGAATAAATTCGGTCACCTCGTTCTTAGCACCGGAAACAAGAGCGAACTAGCCGTCGGTTACTGCACACTTTACGGCGACATGGCCGGAGGCCTTGCGGTGATCAGCGATGTGCCAAAGACGATGATTTACGAGCTGGCACGCTGGATTAACCGAGAGCGCGAAATCATCCCAAGATCCACAATCGAAAAAGCGCCCAGCGCGGAATTAAAGCCAAATCAAAAAGACCAGGACACGCTCCCGCCATATGAAACTCTCGACCAGATTCTGCACCTTTACGTGGAAGAAAACCTGAGTGCGCGCGATATCATCGCCCGCGGATTTGACAAGAAAACGGTCCGCTGGGTGCAGCGCCGGGTCGACCTCAACGAGTACAAGCGCGAACAAGCCGCACCCGGCCTGAAAGTCACGAGCCGCGCCTTCGGCATCGGCCGCAAAATGCCCATCGCGCAAAAGTATGTAGACTAAGAACTCTGCACCGTGCAGGAATCGAACCTGCAACCCAGTGATTAAGAGTCACTTGCTCTGCCAATTGAGCTAACGGTGCAAATGCCTTTTTACGAGGCTAATGCTAAACAAGCGTGTATTTTCGTTCAGCCAAAATCCGTAGCAGATTCCGTAGCATGAAATGTATCGTTGTGCTAGCATTGGACCCATGAAGAATCGGAAATTACTCGTACCCGTCCGGTGCACAACGCGGAAATTCTACCTACAACCTCCCCCACCCGGCCGCAATGACTGGCACGTGCGCTTCGTTCCACCATCTGTTGACGGCGTTGCAAGAGAGATTTTCCGCAGGACGGGAACCAAAGAAATAGCTGCCGCAAAGCGGATTGGTGCACAGATCATTGAATCATTCTGGACAGATGCGGGCCGGGGTGCTGAGCGTCTGAAGCTTCGCAATGATCACGCGACCATTGGCGAGCTGATCGAGCGATACCGAGGGAGTGCGGCGCAGCGGCCGGCGACAATTCGTAGCAACGTGCGTTCCTTGCGCATGATTGTAAAAACCGTCCACTCTGGAGACCCAGATACCAAACCGACGTCAATCCTGACGGCGAATCTCATTCGGGAATTCGAGAAGCGACAGCTCGAGCGCGTTGAAAACCGTCCCGCCGGCGTAAGTCGAGTTGCGGCAATGCAACGTGTTCGCACCTCCACGGGGAGTTACGTCCGGCAAACACGAGCAATTGTCGCGCTGCGAAAGATGAAATTCTACGAAGGTTTGAAGCTGCCGGATCTGACCGGGTTTCGTGGCGAAACTGTAGAGGCACCGAAACGATCATTGCCTCGCCCACTCGACATGAAGGCGCTCGCGGCGATGGAAGCAGCGGCAGCGGGTCTGGCTAGAGATGATCCCGGCGCATACGTGGCCCATCTACTTTTTTCCCGTCTGGGCTCCGCAACATCGAAATCGTGAACGCTCGCACTCATTGGGTCAACGACGGCAGCATTGGCATCATTAACCGTCCGGAGGAGGATTTTTTTCCGAAAGGCTGTGAGGGTTGGGTGCCAATCGCCCCCGATGTTTTAAACGAGGTACTAAGTTTTCAGCCGATGTGCACTGAAGGCCATCTCGTGCCAGGCGCCAATCGGACAGAACGCCACGATGCTGTTTATCGCCGGCATTCGAAATGGGTTTCGCAATGGATTAAGGATCGGACAAAGACGAGTTACGAGTTGCGCCGTTATGCTGGTTCACGATTGCTCGATATGGGGGCAACGATTTTCGACGTACGCGATTTCCTCCGCCATCGTGACGTGCAGACGACCCAGCAATGGTACGCCTACCGGCTGCAAAATCGGCAACTTCGGACTATCGGCATGGCTGATCTGTTACCGAAATGAAAACTACCGGTTCAACGCGTCAGCGACCCGTTCCCCCTTCTCGCAGTATCGATTATCTGCGCTTGAGCCTGATCAACCCTGATCCAGCCGATGAGGCTGCGAAGCCTGGAGCAATCCTCGACCTCTCGAAACTGCTGGTTGTTACCATAAATCAGACAGCCAGTGGTGATGCTGAATGTGGGTATTTTTTGGCAGAGCTCCTCGCATATCTTTGGAAAAGGCGG
Organism: uncultured Verrucomicrobiae bacterium; assembly: GCA_963828355.1. Lineage (GTDB taxonomy): Bacteria > Verrucomicrobiota > Verrucomicrobiia > Chthoniobacterales > UBA10450 > Udaeobacter. Next base: position 52,536 of record CAWHFD010000014.1, read on the forward strand.
TCGGATCTCGCTGACAAGAACGAGACATTTCGAAGATGTTATTCGAGATGGGAATCGCACACGTGGCGACGAGGAGAGCGTCTCCGTTACGTCGGCTGATTCATTCGATTCTTGCCGAAGCCCATAGCGATAGACAGGTCCAGCAGATTGCGAAATTGATCTCGAGATCTTCACTGGTGTTAAACGGAACAAAACGCTGCTCGCGCTTCCGGAATTCAGTGCAGACCCAAAAGTTGTCTCTGAGTGGACCGACAAAATCGTGTATCCCAAGCTTCGATCAATGCAGTCTGAGCTTGCGGAGGACTCGGTAATCGGGGACTCAAAAAAGCCCTCGACGAGAACGGGAAGTTTCAGGTTTCTCGGCTCAAACCGCTGATCAAACAGACCGTTGCCAGAATCGCTGCACTCCCGACCGCCTATTACTTCGATATTTCGTGACAATAGCATTTCGCTGTCTTGCGAGCCCAGCGGCTGCAACTGTCAAATTTCCCGTGTGACGTTGTCCAGTTCGTCTGCGAAGCGTTTTTGCTGGCAACAAGAACATTAACGAAGCAGTCACCAACTACTTTCGTTTGGTGAAGCCCAAATCGTTGCGCGCATTCTTTTTTTTCAAAAAGCTAATGCGACGAAATGAACTTACGTGGGAAAACGCGGGAGCAGCTTGAAGTTGCACTTCGGCCCGAATCATGTTCAGAGCTGATCGACCTGATTCACTCGTTAGTCACTGTCGAGCAATTGCTCAAACCGTCAGAGATCGCCTCCAGGTCTTGCTTGAACAAGCGAGCGGTGTTGCGCGATATCCGCGACGGCAAGTTCGGGCATTACTACTGCCGCGCGGAGAACTTGATCGCTGTGCCAGCAAGTTCAGTGAACGAATGGCGCCGTCGTTTTCTCGTGCCAGGAAAGGAAAATCCATGACGCGGCAAAATCCTATACTGGCAAAAAAGCAGGGGTCCAAATTCTATAAGTGCAATTTCTCTACGCTTCGGGCGACGCTGATCGTCGGTCAAAACCCATTTATCCAGCGGAAAAATCTCCCTAATACGGCAAACTCCGCTGTCCCGAAGCGGCGGAATGGACAAAAAATAGACGCATTAGTGACGACCAGTCACGTGCTTTGGCCTAACCAACCAAGGAAAGCGGCCTTGTTGCTACCGAATTGGCTACGGAATTTTGATTTTCCATCAGCTGAACGGCAGCCGGGGGGCGGGGGGTCGGCAGCGCGGATCCCGCAAAAGGCCTCGATCCAAATGCGCACTCAGAATTTTCTGCCTAATGAATTCCCCACCCTGTTCTGCGGCTGCAAAAAAAGGCGGCAAGCGCCGACCCCGGTGGCGGGATGTGAAGACGCACACGGGAACTCCCCTTCGCATGGTTGATGACGTAGATGGGTTCGCGCCGACTGCTGTTCTAGTTGGCGAAGGTTCACGGGCGGACCGGATCTGGACGCGAGACCAGTTCAAGCACGTCTGTGACTTGATGCGAAACGGCAATCCGGCCGACCGAATTCCTGCACGTGTACTGTGATCCCCAAGGCGCGCCACGATTTGTCAAAGCGAAGTCGCAGACGTCGAAAAAAGAATCACGTGGGCTTGGGACACCATCACCGGCAGAGCCAACCACAAAGTGGCGATCGGCTTTTACCCATGGAACTCTCGTGGACAGAGTCGTTGGGCGGCCATCGACTTCGACGCGCACGACGGCAGCGCCGCTCGCGCAAAAGCCCTCGCGCTTGCGGCATTCCAAATTCTGCGCAGGCAGCCGAATTCCAGCTTATTCTGGCCAGCTCCGGCAGTGAAGGTTGGCATCTGTTCGTATTTAGCGCCGAGTTCCATCCGGTCGAAAATTGGGTGCGGCTCCTTAAGCGAGTCGTTGACGAGATCGGAGCCGAGATCAAAAACGGGATTTGCGAAATATTTCCCGAATGAAACTCGAATTGGCTCTCGACCGCACGCAATTAGAGCACCCGGCACCTGGAATCCAAAAACAAATCAGTTCGGCGCAATTTTCTTTACGTCAATACGGCCGCTCTTTCAGAAGAAAAGAAAGAGAGAAGAAAGTTCTTTTCTTTATTATTCAACCGAAGGGGCAAGCGCTGGTCAGTTGAATGATAGTGAATGCCGGCCTCTTTATTGCGGCGGGTATCAGAACTGGCCCGAACAGTTTGCAATCACCCACTCCGGTACCAGGCATGAGCAAGTGCGGAAGCTGGTGTACCGCATTTTTCGCCAGGTGGGTCATAGCGTCGGCCGTGAGCTTGCCGATAGACATACCCAGCCGCGCGAGTCCAGCCGAAGGCTACACTCGCAGAGCACTTGGAAGAATTTGAAGAACTCTGGAACTGGATGACCAAGCAATGGCGAGGAGAGCTTTCTGACCTCGAGCAGAAAGTCTTTTTCGAACTTCAAACTGAGACCGAACGCGATCTCTTCCGAATTCTGAAGAACTTTGCACGATATGCCGCGGAAAAAGGAGAATTGGACTTCCCTTTCCCAATCCAACATGTTGGCAATCGCCTTGGCGTTTCATTTCAACACGTGAGTAAACTTCGGCAGCGCTTCGTTAAGGCTTCCATTATCGTGCAAACCGCACCGTTTGTGACTAATCGGTCAGCCACTCGATTTCGTTGGTGTTTACGATGATAGTAGCGCACGGCAACCAGGCGAATTGTTACACATCAGTAAAATCGCACATTGAAACGCCTGCGTGTCCCGCTCCCAATCCACAGCATCGCTAGAAGCGAACAGAGGTTGGTAGAGCGCCTCAATGGCATCAATGCCCGACCAGTTTTCTCACTTTATCCTGACTCGCTCTGACATGCTCAACGCTAGGTAGATCGAGAAAAACGCATTATCTCACGTATGCTCAAATATGCCGAAATTTTGTCACCGGTGGATAAAAACGGTGGATAAAACTCCGGCCCGAAAACTCGGCAAAACTCCGCGAAAAACCCGGCATTTTCTACGGTCGCCTCTGTCACCTTGAGACGCTCAACCCCCGCCAGTCACCGCGCCTTTATCCACTTTATCCACCACCCCGGCCCCGCACTACACTGGCCCGGCCCGCTTCCGTGACCGTCGGTATCGCGTCTCTGCGGTTGACCGACAATCCAACGTGCGCCCGCCCGCATCGACGCATTCTGCACGCTTTACGACCCACGGCGCTTTGTGATTGAATGCGGTGCGATGAGGACCCATGAAACTTTCCAACGGTATTTCGACTCTGCGGAAGGTACACCATTTCAGGCATTATGTGTCGCTGCGGCACGGACAGAACTTGAAAGTGACTGGTGCGTGAACGTCATATCGAAGCACAAACCAGCTGATCAATTAATCGTAAAGATGGCATTCGCCAATTATATCGCTTGGCTCATGTACCTTGCCTTTACTCAGGTTCTCCCTTCCGATGAAGCCGATGACGCGGTCAGGTGGGTAATCAGTGATTTTTCCACCCAGCCGTGTACGAGGCGGATGTCTTTCGTAAAATTGCCAAGCAAGTAGACGAGCGCATGCCGAAAGAATATTCGGTACGCGGAATGAACATGGTTCCCTTACTGGAGTGCGCGAACGCTTGCGGCTATACACTAGACCACCAAACGGATTTAAGCCTTCAGCTTGGATTCGACTATTGCAGCGTCGCCTTCATTATTAGGATGAAGGGAGCTGCACGTCAGAAAGTGGTAGCAGAGATAGCGATCTTGCCAGCGCAGTGGCTTGATAGGTGGCCACTTTGGCGGCTTTTGAATCTGCACGTCCCAGCGGGTGAAAAAGATTGGGCTCGATACCACTATGAAGTATTCATCTTCTGGATAGCTCGCGATTGCCTTAAAAGAAGAATCGCCAACCGCTCGGATGCCAGTGAGCTAATGAAAATTTACGATGCATCGAGCTATACTGTTAGGAGCAAGCGACTTTCTGAAGACGCGCTCAACGAAACGCAGACACTTTACGATGCATACACTCAAGCTTGGGAGATGTGGTTGAACGGGTGGGAAAGTCCAAGACTAGGCACGCGAAAAGACCCGACAATCGTCCTCACGCAATTACAAACTCAGATGATGCCTACAGTAGCGCCGATGACGGATTATCAAAAAATGATGGAAGCATCCCTTTTAATTGTTGAGATACATGATGGCTTTATGGCTGAGGTTGAACGAATTCTTCGCTCCCTGCCGCCACCCGTTGAGATTGTAAAATGAATCGCCGCGGGGGGAGCTTTTTTGCTAACGCGGCGTCGATCTGATTTCCGATGCGCTGCCATTCGGGGCCGGAACGATTTCCGCTTCCCAAATCCCGAATGATTCGACACAATTCGCGCCGTGTAGCCTTATGAAGCAATCCCGCTCGTTAAGCACACCTTCGCACGATAGAATGGCACGCACGCCCCCAGACTCAGCGACCAAACGACGACTCGCGATAGCCCAGATGCGACGTGCAATCCTTAAGGGTGACTTACAATAAGTATCATATTGCCCTCGGCACGGAGCGGCAAAATTTTTGCTGGCTTCATCGACGGAAGAAACAAATTCACTGTCACGGCGACGTCGACGTAGGCGAAAACACCGACAAAGGTAAAGCAATACTCGAACAGGCAGGTGTCGCATTCACAGTCCGGGAACAGGGTGATCTAGCGTTCACGCTCAGCACAAAGGATATTGAGGACAAGAGAGAAGCGTTGAAACAAGTCTTTCGGCTCCCTATCGATGAGAACTCTTAGGACATCATCGCCGCTGACCTTAAACGTGACTATTTCGCGGCCGGTTTCTTTAGCTCCACCAGTATGAGCTCGATCGGACCCGTGCCGATGTTTTCCGGCAGATGCGCGCCAGCCGGGGTAAAGACTGCCTCTCCTTTTTTACCAGACATCTCTTCGCTCTTGCCATCGGGATGAGTCATCTTCGCCTTTTGGTCCTCCATGAACACTGCCACCGAATCGGGGTGCGAGTGCATCACAGACTTTTCGCCCACCGCGTAATGGATGTGCAACACGCGCACGGCATCGTTCTCAAATACGACAGTGTAATGCTTCGGGTCCACCTTGACCGGGTCCTGCGCGTGTGAGACCGACGCGCCCATTAATGCCGCCACCGCCACTGCTGAAAACAAGACTCTCTTCATATTTCTGACTCCTTGATTGGGTTAATGAGATTTCCACGGGGAATCCGCGGTGAATTTCGAGCCCATTGCATCAATTTTTAGCGGAATGGCAAGCGCGAACCGCCCCGATCGCGACGTAATCGCGCAAGAGATCGTCGAAGACCTCCAAGCCGCCCTAGCCCAATTCGCCGAAATCGCCCCAGATCTGAAGCGGTAACAAGTCCGAAGCTACGAGACTTGTTCTCCAAGAAGCCAACCTCTTCCGTGCGGAGTGGACAGCGTAGTGTGCTACTGCGCCCGAAAGGACTCGCCCTTGCATTTCGGACAGCGTTCTGCAACCACAGCGGTGACCGGATGCGTGAAGATGCAATTCGGGTTCGCTCGGGAGAAGTGCTAACGCACGTTCCGCGTCACCTTTGATTTTCTCAAGAAGATCTCGGAGATGGTCGTTCGTTTGGGCCATAGATTTAGCTCCAACTGGTGCGGCCGGCGGTGGCGTCTGCGTCTTCGATTGTTGAAAAATTGGCGCACTGCTGTTCTAATGTTCGCATGAACATATCTCGCCAAAACCCTCCGTCTAATACAAAAAGACAGTCCCGAATCGGTTACCTATTCCGTTGCGGACATCGAATTTGCGGGGATGCCGCTAGTGACTTTGAATTGGATGTTGTGCAGCCAAATACGAGGTTTTGGCCGAGCTGGAGCGGCGCAATGTTTCTAAAGCGGGCGATTGCTTACGCGGTCATCGCGTGGCTGCTGATGCAGATAAGGACGCAGGTGTTTCCATTTCTCGGCTCATGGCGCAATCGCACGGTCTTCGACGGGCTTTGACGCCTGGGCCAATTCGCTGCCTGCTTTGCGATCGCTAATCACAAATGTGTTGTTCTCTCCGAGCGTCGACCACGGCCCGCGCGGTACTTCGCTAAACTCTACAAAGCGCCAGTCGGTTACATCCGTTTCGTTTAATCCGAGATAGTCACGCGCAGCGGGCGAGACATCGAGACCCGCGCCTTTGTTTAGATTGGGTTTTGGACGTGCGTTGCCAAAGACATATTGCCAATAATCAGTGCGGAAGGGTCCTGCGTCTTCCCATTGCGCATAAACCGTCCGATTCCCCTTGCGAATCGCAACCCATCGATCCTTGCAGGTGGAAACACCAGCCCTTGGTACGCTTCCTTAAACCATGGAACAACGCGAGGCGCTTCCGGTCGATGGCCAGTGGCGGCCTTGTCGTTGTATGGAAGGGCGCAGTAAAACGGGTTCTGTCGAGGCGTGAATTTTACGGGAATCAAATTGCGTCGATGCGCGGGATTTGGATCGTCAAATCCGCCGTAACTTCTGCTCCAATTTTTGTCCCATGAGCTTAGGCGGTTCGGCACGGGATTGCTTGCGCTCGGCTTCTCGCCGATCCAAAAGACAGTTGTCATGATATTTTTCTTCCACGGATAACGCTCCCCCGTGGCTGAGACACTCTGCCTAGTGCTTGAACATCCCGCGCTGATTGCTGCCAGCGCACCGATCGACAGGATCGATATTGCTTTCATCATACCCTTCCTTGTTTTTCTGCTCTGAGTCTCGGACGTTGTCGCAGACGCGTTCGCTTTGCGGTTCTTTTCTCAGCGCGACTCAATGGCACAACGAGTAAACTCTTTCCATCGGTCGTCGAAATTGCGACAGGTCTAGCGGGATCAACGTTTAGTAATTCCAGCACGGGCTTGTCTAGGATCAGGGCGAATGAATTTCCGTGCCGCACGAGCATTTTGATCATCTCTGGTGACTCATTGTACATACAATGTATCACCGTTCAAGCACCAATCTTTACCCAAATATTGGTTCGCGGGGAGCCCCCCAGCGGACTCGGTAGTTGGAATCTGACTTTGAATCAAATGTCATCGCGGTGAGACTTCATCGCGATAACGAGCAAAACCACCGTCATTCTTGAACAAATTCTTGCAGACCGATTCGGATTTCCAGTCGCGCAACGGAAGAGAACCCTCGGACGCAGCGGACAGAGACCTTTTAGTCACAACACAGTGTATCTGACGAGCAGCAACAAATCTTCCAAGCTTGTTTTATCGAGGCCGCCTGGGGCGACTTCGATGCTCCACGAGCGTAACGGCGAACCGGAGATACTGACGGAGCCTTTCTCGCTCCCAGCGCTGTCGGGGGTCCAGTTGCCTACCGGAACTCCTGTGACTTTCAGTCCCAGATCAGCGGCAACGATGGTTTGACCCTTCACTGCCTGCGGCCACACCACGACCGGTTGTGAAATGTGCAATGTCTGATCGCTCAGCCAGACGGGGAAATGCTTGCTCTCAAGCGCGAAGCTGGTTGAGAGCGACTGATTCGTCGCCGGATTCAAGAATTGGTAAAACGAGTTGGGAAATTCGTGGCGCAAGCTGACGAGGCGAAACAATCCGTTTTGTTGAGCATACGTTTTCAACTGGCCGACGATGTTGCTCTCGACCGCCTGGGCCAGCGCATCGTCCTGGCGCGCCGTATAGCTAAGGTGAACGATGACGTCGGACAAGGTGCCGTAGTCAAACATCCGGATCTGCGATGGCATCTCAAGCGACCACTGGCTGTTCACGGCACCCGCACCTTCAAAAGGCAGGTAGCGTTCATCGCGGAAGTTGAGTTCGAACACGCCGGCGTCGTTTTGCGCGTGACTGGTCGCGATTGTCCTGGTCATGGTGAGTGGGACATCGACGAGCAAGGTTGGATCGACCTGTGGCACACGGCGCACCTGGCTGCCTTCAAGGCGCAACTTTGCGCCGACATTGACATAGGGTCCAACGACACAAGGGATCGTGAGTCGAACGGATTTCAAGAGGCGGCGATACTGTCCTGGGTAGACGAGATCGAACCAGGTCTCGTCGAGCGTGAACTGGCACTTACCGGTTTGCTGGAGGCTTTGTAAGGCTGTGGGATTGACCTGCAGCAACGAGAATGACTGATTAACTTCGATGTCTCGTGTGTTGGTCTCGAGATAGGCCTTCTCCATTCGATTCAGTTGCAGAAGCAGGCGTTCGCCAGCGAGCAGGCCCGACCTGGCTGACTGCCAGTTATCGCCCTGAATGAACAGATCGCTCCGATCACGCTCGAACTGAAACGCGCGTTCGGCCTGACGCGCGACTTGCGCAGTCATCTGATATGCCTCGCGATAGAGGCGCATCAATTGTCCGCTGAGGAAGGTGTAGAGCCCTATATTGGTAAACTTGTTCTTTAGGAAGTCGTGAATCTCGTTCGACTGATCGATTTGTTTTTCGTGGATCTGTAGGTCCTTTTGTGCGATTTGCAGCCGAACCTGGGCGGCGAGGACCTGCTTGGTAAGCTGCTTCATCTCCTCCGTCGCCAACTTGATCTGTTGCTGCCAATCCTGCGAGCGTCGCTGGAAGGTGGCTTCCAATCCCGCAGCTCCCGCGGCAGAGTCGCAGAGCGAGGCCAAGTCCTTCGCCCACTGCCCAAATCCTTTCATGGAGTCGCCTGCTTGCTTTCCGCCAAATGTCAGGGCGAACGGACACCCCAATTGCGGAACCAAATACAGGCCGGCCGCCTGGAGCTCCAAGTTAGCCGCGTTCGTCTGGATTCCGATTCCGGTGCGCTTAATGTTCTGTTCAACGTCTTCCCAAGTATTGAGCCCTGATTGAATCAGCCCATTGTAGTAGTCGATCTTGTTCTGCACGTTCTGCTGCTGCGACTGGAGCGCCGTTAGTTGTGCTTGCGCCTCATCGATTTGTTGCTGCTTTACCGACCGTTCTAGTGCGAGGATGTTCTGCTCATGCGTCGCGCGTAGCAACGCCAGCTCCTCGGCGTCCTTCTTTTCGAGCGCACTCAAGAGCGCGTTGCCGAAGGTTTGGACCGTCCCGATATACTGGCGCGCCTTCTCGACCAGAAAATTAAAGCGATAAGGCGGCAGTGCTTCGTTTTGTTGTCCTAGGATGTCTTCGATCGAAAGACCAAGGGCTTTGGCGCGCACGAGCAGCATCGGATCTATAGGCGGCTGGAAAAGCGCCAGTGTAACGCGCTCACCATGAATGTTGAGACAGTTACGGATCTTGAAAAGCCGGTCGTCGATGCGATCCCAGTACTTCAACAGCTTATCGTTAGCCGGTACGCAGAAAGCGGGCAGATACTGTCGGCTGATATCAGGCCGGCCACGCCGCTGTGCGGCACCGCTGAACGGGGGGACAGCGTCGCCTCCGATTTGTGTTGACCCGGCGGATACGCTGTAGGGCGGGAGGTATTGAGTGACTTGGTATTGGCTAAGAGGGCCCAGTCCAGACGCCCGCAAACTCCCGCTCAATTCATTCGCCGGCGCATTGGCGTTAGGTGTAAGCGTTTGCTTCACCCTTGCCTCGAGCCCGACCTGCAGATGTATGTTTTCCAAATACATGAGGAACTCAGAACCTTTTTTGATTGCTGGGCCCAGGACCTCGTAGGTGAGCGAGTTCTCGTCGGCGGTTTTGCATCGGCCGACGCTGACTGGACGTGGGCCGAGGATGTCGCTAGCGAGCACATACAACATCGTCGCCTCATTGATCGACTCCATTGTATCCTGAGTAAACAGGTCATCGCCCCACTCGATCAGGTTATCAATATACTTCATCACGATTGCTTTTTGAAAGGCGCTTAGGCGCAATCGCGCGATCGCGAATGGATCGAACGGATCGTCCTGATATTGGTCGATCGCGGCCGTGTCGGTCAGAAGATTCTTGAGTTTCTGGACCTTGACGTTGCGGAATTCATAATACTGCCAGACCCGATGTTTGACGTTGGAGTCATCCTGCGGCGCTGGCGCCGTCGGATCGAAGATTTTTTCGTACCAATGTTTCGCCTCTTCGTAATTCCCTTGGGAATTGAGCTGATTTGCGACCAGCAACGGAATGTGGAAAAACAGTTCGCGATAGTAATCACCGAACGAGCCGCTGAAAGGCAGCACCCCGGCAGGATCGCGCTTGAACCGCAGTTCCGACGAGCCAGTCGTGTCCAAGAGCAAGTCGGCCTCGCCCTTGCCCGTCTGCGTGCCTAAGGTGAGAAACTTCTCGATACCACCGCCAAAAAGAATCCGGCTCAGATATAAGTCGAGCGTGGTGTTAATGCGGACCGCAATACGACGCGGCGCAAGCTTGCCCTTTTGGAGCTGAATCCAGTGCTGATGTCGCCAGTGCTGCAAGACAGTCTCTTCGTTCTTCAGGTTCACCGGAATCATGTCGTGCGCGATGTTCGCGCTAATGCCCTTAGTCAGAACCTGGCCGCGCTTCTGGACATCAGTCTCCAGCATGTCGTCGGTCGCACTCGGCAGACCGGCTTTTGCGTAATGGCGGAGCATGAGAGTGAAGAGGTCAGGCTGATCAGGATTATTCGGATCGGTCACGTCGAGGATGCCAACTGCCTTGGTGCCATTCGAAGAATCCCAATAGGCGTCTTCAGTTTTTTGGTTGAGGTAGAAGGGCGTAGCTACGGTAGACACGTTGTTGCGCAGCAAATCTAGCGTCGCGCGAACGTATTCGAAACTGGGTGCTGGGTTGGGTGACTGCGGCGCTAATTTGCCACCATTCAGCGGGATGTACATCCGGTCGATCTGCGGCTGCGAGACAGGTTCGGGAGCGCCGTTCTTGAAGGCAATCTCCATGTCAGTCCGCTTGCATTTGCGGAAATAGTGAATCTCGATCTTCTCCGGCGAGGGGCCCTCCAGCGCGATTACCTTCGCGTAGGTTTTGGAAGCGCGATAATAGGCGACGGCGTCTTCAGTCCTTTTCTTGTCCACGGTCAGAAACGCGAGAAATCCTGGAAGGTTGAAGAAAGGTGACGGGTCATCAATCACGCAGCGATCGAGCATCTTATCGATCAGGGTGAGCTTTTGATCGGCTGCCCATTTGCCGTTCTCACCGCGGTAGGAGTAGTGCAGCTGCACTTGGTGCTCGGTCCCTAGGAAGTTGGAATTACCGTCGACGAAGTTAGTAGTATCCGTTGAGGTGATCTCGACCCAGAAGAGATAGAGACGGCCAAGGTGAATCAGTGGACACGCATAGGGTGTGCTAACACCGAGATCGATACTTTCCCATGGCTCCCAGCGCTCTGCTTCCACCTCGTAGCTGCGCAGATAATATTGATAGGGATCCGATTGCGAACGCGCCACGAACCAATAGCGTTTATGGTTTTCGTCGTAGCAGACGCCGGCCACCTTAAGCTGCGCCAAAGTCGAGAAACCTGTTAAATAGTCGCTAAAGGCGTCGGTGGCAGAGTCATGCGTGATCTTTCGCTGCAACAGACTATTTTCCAGGTCCTTGAACAGTGGTGACTTATCGTCGCGAAGCTCCGGCTCGAGGTAATTCTCGGGATAGAGAAAGACTTTTCGATTAGCCTCCCAGACTCGATAGTTCTTGCGCCATTCCCATTCCTGACTGATGTCGTTCGCGTCGATCAACGACAAAACGGAAAGCTCGTCTTGTTTGGACTGCTCGAGATCGACCAGACAACGATAAACGTAGAGCTGAAGGCTCGAAAGCGCGGCTACCAGTCGCGAAGTTTCGAAACAGCCGCCCATCTCGACATCGATCAAAAAATAAGAGTAAAGATCGTCGCGGCTGTTGAAGCCAAGTTGGTCGGCGCGCGCTATGATGTAATCACAAAGTGCATCGCGCTGCTGCATGTTGAGCGCCTCGGTGTGCGGGAGGAGATTCTTGTCCCGCGATGTCTGATCGGGATATTTGTCTTGCAGAAGACCCCACAAAAGATCACCGGCAGCGCTAAGACCAGCAAAGTCGCGCGCCAAAAGTTTGGGTACGCTCGGACCCTGAATGCGGAGCAAATTGCATAACGAATAAAGCTGAAGCGCTCGCTCTAACCCGAGAGGGGCACTGTCCGGTAGCGCTTGCGAAAGGAAAACCGAGCGCAAGAGCATTGCATCGAGAGTGTTTCCAGCGGCGAGGAGCGCAATCTCGTCGGCGTTAAGCGGACTCGGCACCAGCGCCTCGGACGAGAACGAAGGCGCCGCTGACGGTGTCAGCGACGCGTGCTCGGGAACGTTTAACGCTTGCTGGAACACCGGGACCAGAGGCGCGACACCGCCGAACGGCGCCTCCGGCGCGATCGATTGGTTTCCGTTGGCACGGACCTGATATTGCCAGAAAAGATTTTGGATATCGGCCGCAGTGAGCGTCCTGCCGGAACGAAGCTTGCGATATCGGCGGATCAAATCCAAATCAGCAACACGCAGGTTCCGAATATCCTGGATGCCGAAGATCGATGGATATTGGGCGACGAACCAACAATCCGCTGCATCCAATCCCATAGAACTGAATAGTTCAGCCAGTCGCGCTAGATCGTTAGCTAGTTTGAGGAGCGGTTGAAGATCGGCAGGCTGCGTCGCCACGCCATCCACGATCGGCGTCGTCAGTGCCGTGAAGATTTCCGTGCCATCCCAGCCCGGTTGGGCGAAAGCGAACGTCACCAGTGTTCTATCAACGTCCATCCCGGCGACCGGAGCCAGTAGGTTGGGAAGTAGATTAATGAAATGGTAAGCAAGCAAAGCATCTCGGACTGCGCCAACGCCGGGCGCTGGCGCAGGGGTGACGATCGGACCAAGATCGGTGCTCGGCGTAAAGGCGGCGGTTAGCGCGTAGCTCGCGCCGTCCGCGGCGATCAAACCAGCTCCCACTAACTGAGCAAGAATCGTAGTTGCGTCGTCGGGCTTGATGCTCGGCAAGGCGGTAAGCACACTGGCTCCGAATAACAGCCCGCCTAATTGTTGGAAATCGTTCACGGCTGAAATAACGGCGTCAAGAGTGACAGGCGTGCTCGCCGGATCGATCAGGGAGAACACATCGGCGATCTCCATCGGGAGCGATTGGAGCAGCGTGACCTGTTGTTGTAACGCTTCGAGCAAATCGAGCGAACGAATGTCTTTTCCCGGAGCTTGAGGGAGCAGCTTGTTTACGACCAGAATCAGATCGGTCGGCGCGATCCGCCATGCGCGCGCCAGGGTCGCATAGCAATATAGAAGCGAGATGTTATCTGCGGTTATCTGACAGGTGCCGATTGGATCGAATGGAAATGCGGCGGGACACTGTTCAAACAACGCCAGAAGATCAGACTCGCTGACTCCAACCACCGCGAGCAGCGCTGGAAGGTTAGGGTCAACCCTTGAATCGGAAGGGTCGCTCGTGTTGAAATGAGCGTGGTGAAACGTAACCGGAAAACCGGCTGGGCCGGTGAACGTCGAGAGACCGAGCTGGTCGCCTAGCGACACGCCGTCCGGCTTCATCGGCCGGGTAGGAATGTGATCGAGGACACCGACGAGCGATTCTACTGAGAGAACAAGCGACTTCGCAAGCCGGCTAAAACGCGACAGGCCGACCAGTGATTTAGCTGAAACAAGTGCCGCGTCAGTAATGCGCGGCGTTTGTAGCAGCTCGTCAAGTTCGGTAAGTGTATAGCCGCTCTTGCGCGCGAGCCGGAGGAAGCGGCCAATTCGATCGAGCAGCGCGTCGGAGAGTCCCGAACAACCTCCTTGTCTGATTGGATGTCGTTACTGAGCTTAACCCGCTCGATGGCGAATCCGCCGGCGGTCTTGGTCGCTTGCAGTTCGCCGAGCGCGTCGCGTCCAATCGCAGCGAAGCGGAGGAAATCCACTACATCCATCTGTGAGTGATCGGACGATAGAAATCGGATTCAGGCCACATCAAGCGGTGCGCTGGTGACCAACGCGTTCCACTCGCCATCGGAAAACCCTAGCGTTTCTTTGTCGAGTGCGTCAGCCGGCGCGTTCAATAACTCATAAACTCCGGCTAGATCGGTGTCCCAGTCGCTCAGATACTCACGCACTGTCGCCAGCGGAACGTGATAGGGAAGGCCGATCGCGCTGCGGTCGCCAGCCAGGGTTTGCGCCACATCTTGAATAGCTAGAGTTTGTTCCAGGTAGCTCTCGAGGATCTCAATCACCAATGTCAAGTGAGGAATCAGTGTGTCCGTGTTGTCACAGGTGAGCTTTAGCTTCCAGAGATCCGGGCGACGAATATTCAGGCGCAGCGGATGCTTCTTCTTTCCGGCAAACGCTGGTTTGGTGATGTTCTTCTGAATGAAGTACATCAGATCAGTAAAATACGCGGCCGGGCTGAAGATCGAGCGGCAGTCTTCACAATCGCAATAGCTGGTGTTACCAAAGAGATCAGCGTAACCAGGAAGGTCCTTCAGATCGTTAACGAACGAAGGATCGATTCCCTGGAAATATCGGCCCTGCTCGAAGCCCGATATGGCGTCCTTCTGCAGTTGCACACTATTGGTGAGCTGCGACGCTTTCTGCATCGCCTTGCGATAGACAGGCGCGCCGCTGGCGTCATCGAGGCTGGTCTGCTTGCGAAACGCCCCATAGCTAAGGTCAGCGACAGCCGCCGACGAATCGAAGCCCGCGCGCAAGAGCGCGGTAGCGGTGTCATGGTCCCCGGCCAGATGAAGCACTCGCTGATAGGCGAGCAGTTGGTTTCGCAGCGGGATTTGATCCGCAGGTGCGATTCCGGTCCAATCGACATGATCGCTATCACCCGTACCCGTCCCTGCGGTAGCCGAACCATTGAGAAGATTAAGGTAGCGTAGATCCTCGGCGGAATTGTTTTGCAAGAATCGATCGAGCGCGTCGATGCGACGGCCAATTTCGGCACTCTTTTGCGCCGCGGTAGTCGTGCCATCGGCGAGCACATCGGCCACCCCGAGGTATCTGTAGGTGGCAACCGATGCCGCAACTTCGCTGAGCTGCGCAGTCAGCGCCGGCTGTTGCGTCCCATTGATACCTGTCCAATCAACATCACCAGGGTCAAGGCTTTGCAGTAGATCCGGGTTATGCTCTAACAAACTGCCGATTTCGCTCCAAGCTGTCGCGAGACTCTGCGCCGCGGTCTTGTCGGCTATGCGGTAGGAAAAATATTCCGAAGGGAAGGTTTGCTGGACAGTCTTTGCCAACGAAGTCGCGTAGGCTTCTGGTGTGACGGCATCCGGAATTGAGCCCGGAGTCTTGCGAATAAGATCGAGCCAGTTGCTCCGGTCCCACTTCACCAAATCGGCGGTTTGCTGGAGTCCGGCTTTTCGCGCCGCATCGACCAGCCCGTATTGCTCGCCTGTGAGACGGCTCACCTGGGTCGTGAAAAGCAGAGCGTCCCGCTGCGCTGTCGTGAGGACGTTCCCGCTGACCACATTTTCCCAATCGAAGTCGTCCCACGCTTCGAGTTGCTTCTGCCCCATATCGAGTTTGGCGACCAAACTCTGATCCAGTTGCGTGATACGCAACGCCTCGATCGTCTTACCCTGGCGGACGTCGTCGGTGAAGAGTGGATTTTGCGCAAGGGGCACTGTAGGCTGTAGCAGGCTCGCGACTGTGGGAGCACCGGGATCATCCTGGCGCTGCTGGAGTTGCCCCGCTAAGTCTGTAAGTCCCGGCTGCTTCAGCATTTCCGGCACCACGTTCTTCTGAATCACCGAGAGGACGGTCAACCCTGTAACCGAATGATAATCGAGCGGCAGCCCGTCGATGAACTTCTCAACCGCGGGGTCGGTCGACCCGATCGCCTGCTTGATCGCCTCCTTAAAAGCCGCGTTGAACTTGGCATCGACCTTCGCCTTGGTCGCCGCATCGGTAATGTTGCTCGGCACCAAAAGGATCGCGCTGGGCGGCAGCGGTGTTATCGGCAACGTCCAAATCGGACCCGGCTCTAGCGCCGGAGCGGTGGTAATATTTGTTTGTATTACAGTCGGCACGATGTCAGCCTAGTTACGATGTTCGGTAACCGGTGCAGCGAGGGAACTCTTGTAGCTCTGGTAACTCCGGCGCGCCCTGCGACACGATCTTATGCGCTTGCGAGACCGGTTTGCCGTTATCAAAGATCCGAAAGACAATCACGGTTCCTTTCGCCGTAATAAATCTGAGATGTAATCCGCATCGAGTCGCATCATAAGGTGACTGCGTGTGTCGGTAAGGGCAACATCAATGAAGTCAGCGTAGATGCCGTCCGCATCTTCAAATCGCAAACCACCGACTGCAACCGCCGAAGGTGTGAGCGTTCCTACTAAAGATTTGCTAACAATAGACATAATTGGATTCCGTTGATTTTACATTCCTTTACGTTTCTATCTGCGTCTTCGATCCGAAAACTTATTTCAGCTGATTTTGTCAAGAAATGATGCCTGACCCCTATTTGCCTTTCCATTGGTAATGGCAACATAAATCAAATCAGCGCAGATGCCGCCTGCGTCACAGGCCTCAACACGGAATCCGGCAACGTTGACTGTCAAAGAGGTTAAGATACCAACTAACGATCTGGTTACATTTAGCATATTGCTTTAGTCATTTTGTTACCGTCGCGAGTTGAATCGAAACATAAGTCTGCTGCACGGTGTCTTAACTTGGCGATGTCCTGTTACTGCACATAGCCGGCTCCCCCCCACCGAGGTATTTTGACCCGGGGGCAGTCTGCTTGTTAAGATTACCGGCTTGCTTCGTCCAGGGACCGATCTCCGGCGCGATCGTAAAGAGCGGCGCGACCGTCGAGGAGAGGGGATTGGCGTTCGAAGAGCGTATCCTCTTTGCAGGAAGTAAACATGGCCACCGGCTTCATAGGTGCTGAATTGGATACGCGCCTCAGAGCCGTCGAAGTGATCATCCAGCGTCTCGAAGGTAAATGACGTAGGTGTGGTTTCAACAACCCGGACGCCATTTCGCACATCCATTCCGTATTTCCGCGCGGCACCCATCCTACAGACCGCGGAAGGAACACGGTCCGGTGTCCAAGCTAGGTCTCATTCCGCCCCCTGTTTAATGTAAGCGCCTCCGAACCCTTCATTGGTGACCGGGGCGCCTCTGGGTATGATGCTAAAGGGAAATACATTATTAGGGTGGGCCTGCATGTATGCCATCACCGACTCCGCCGTGTGGCCGTCACCAACGGGACCGAAATCATGCTCGCGTGCATAGTTATATCCATTTAGAGGATCATGGACGATGCCGATGCGAGGTGTGTCTTCGGCCGGAGAATAATCGCCCACCGCTTTGTTTGACCGCGCCACTGCTAGCAGTCGTCCAGCTTCCGGATCGGTTTTGGCCGCGGCTGTGTTTATACTTAGCGATCTCCGCGTCCGGGTCTGCCGCGGGCGGCGCAGGGGCGCCGATTTGCGGGACGGGCGAATTGGACCGCTGAGGTGAGCAAGCGGCCCGAAGCCTGGGAATCCGCGCGATGGTGGATCGGGCGGCCTGACAGTTTCCTCGGTTGTCGTCCCTACTCTGTAATGTTCAAGCTTTTGGTCGTTGAGGTGCGCTAGCACCCTGACGTGAAAAGCTCCGGTCGCATTCCCTGCGAAACTTTTCTCTCTGGTCAATCGATAAGGCCGCGAGGTGGTGCCAGAGTTGGTTAGGCGTCAGCTGCTTCACTTTTCGATCGACATCAGTAACCGGAATGTTTTCGGTTCCTTGCTGTCGGTAAAGCATACCGGGTTACAATGTCCATAGTTAAACAGATTCAACCCATCTCTTACGCCAATGGGGTCTGCAGATCCCCATTCGTCCCAGCCATGACGCATAATACCGCGCTCCATGATAAAGAAGCCCGGTTTCATTATCGCGCTCCACGCCTGTGTAGCGGTATCTCTTTAGACTTACCTCCGCCAAACTCCGGCCCGCCTGGTATGAAGTGCTGCCGTAGGGATAGTATTCCTCATATGAAATGATATCCCCCTGCTCATCCAGCTCCAAGCTGGAAGAGCCGAGATGGTTACTAAATTGGTAACGAACCAAAGCGCTTGGTAACGTCTGGGCAGGGACCATTCATATCAATCGTTTTTGTCTCAACAAGAGCAATAACACGGTTCCCATCGACCACATGCAGTGTCTCGCGCTCAAGCGTGATGTCGCCATTGCCATTTTTCCGCCGATATATTTCGAATCCGCCCAGGTAAATGCGCTCTTCGATGAATCCTGGCGATTTCTCCCACACCTTGCGCACGCGCTGGCTACCAGAGTCGTAATTGTAGTAGGCGTCTCCGCCTCCGCCTAGATTTACATGGCAGAGCTGATCTTTGAAGTCCAGCTCCAACAATGATAAATGCGGCATAGTGGTCATGCTGCCATGCGCGTCGTAGTTATATTTCGCCGAAAAAGGTCCGTCGGGAGTATCGCCAGGCAAACTCGTGCTAAGGAGCCTGTTACTTCCCGAATCATGCGTGTAGCGCCGAGTCCAGCCGCCCGTCGCGGCGGTATGAATCATTTGCACAATATTTCCGACCGGATCATATTGGTAGCTCTTTGGTAAAATTCCCCATCGCATTGCCATCGCCAGGATGCGGCAGACCCATCCGCAACGAATCGTCATTGTTTGTCTGCTCGGGCGGATTGAGCTGGCTACCCGTCTGGCCGAGATGCTCGCGGCCGCTCAGAAAATCAACCGATAGATCGCGTCATATTCATAATCGGCACTCGGCTCTACCCGCTGATTCCGAAAGTAGATTACATTCTGCTTATCCGCGTTGTCTTGGATATGGGTCACATTGCCGATGGGATCGTAGGTATAGCTCAGGTCTTGCAGAGTGACGTTATCCGCGATTCGCGTGGTTCGGAGAGTAACGAGGCGGAACATCTCCGCATCATACTCATAGTTGGTCCGAGTTCCATTGGCATAGTCAATTTGCAGACGCTGCCCTCTTGCGTTATAGTCGATGTTTGTTACAAATTATGTAGCCTTCGACGCCTGGCGCAGATTGACACTTATCTGCGCCATGAGATTTGCTTCGTTATAAGTCGGCCGGATAGTGCTGCCATTGGGCGGACTGAGCTAACCGGTCGGTTAAGAGCGTCGTAGGTGGTGCTGCTCTCGAAAACCTCCGTCTCCAGTGGAGGCGCCAGGGACCAGTCCACCTGCGTCTGATAATCTTGCAGTAGCTGGCGCCGGCTGGTTCAAGGTTGCCCTTGAAGTCGAATTTCACGTTTCTGATGTTACCAGCACCGTCATCGTGCCGGGATAGCTTACCACGTAGGTTGAACTTCATCGCATCCAGTTCGTGATCTCCGTTGAGAGCTTTTTTCGGCTAACACTTCCGGGCCTGATCGAGTTTGCACAAAGACCTGCACAGGCCGATGCAGCTCGTCGTAAGTCATCCTCCTCGCATAGTCTCGGCTATCCCAGGTTCTAATCGGTTTTCCAGCAGCGTTGCTCAGCACCCATCGCTCGCCCGCATCCATGCTGGCCTGATATATCTTTTCACGAAGCATGTTATAGTTATAAGTGATCACCTTTCGTCCAAGAGTATCGATAGCCGCGCGCTGGTCACCCTGGATGTCGAGCTCTGTGCGGGTGGAATAGTATTCCTCCCGCTCCTGCGTTCGGTTGTGGTTTATCGAAAGGATGGGACGCCCAGGAGCACATCAAATGGACAACGGTCGGAGTTTCGGCATGAGTAGCCGCCTTTTCTGCTGCTGCCTGCTCGTTGCTACCAGTAAACATCGATGCGGCAAGCACCAGGTGGGCACATAGTCATAGTATCGGAGGTTTTACAAAAAATGCGCTCACGTCCACGTCTGCCTCTGGACGCAGTAAAACGGTGTCATTGACGTCCCAGCTTTCCCGCCGCCATGGATTGAAAATGACCTTTCCGTAGGTGTGATTTGGGTGGAGTGTAGCAACGACGCGTTCGACCGGATCGTAGAACAAAACAGGACTAACACCGATTCTTTGATCAATTGGAAGTAATTGTGAGTGCTGAAAAACGGCTGGTATCGCCGGGCCGGCTTGCCCTTGTTATTAAAGATAAGCCAGCCGCTTCCTACCCAGCGAAGGTTGGGCGTGGTATCCACCGTCGTCATCTTTTCCGGCGCCATCTTCCTCTTCCGCCAGACCTGACTCCGCTTGCGCCTTCTTTTGAATCTCGCGGCCAAAACCATCGGAAAAGGCGAAAGTGTGTTGGACCTTGGTTTGTTCATTGCCGCCGAGATCGAAATGGTGGGTTTCGCGCGCGAGTGCATAAACGACCGCCGGCTGCGGGTGATCCTGATTCCAGTCCGCTGGTAAGCGAAAAGATCATAGACTAGCCGTGTGCTGGCTTTTTGCAGAATGTCCCACGGATTGGCTAACGGGTTAGCGATGTGCCCCAGAATGGTAGCATCATCGAGGTCTGCGTTAAATGCGTCGTCGAGTAAGTCACCGATCGCCTCAGACTCTTTACCCATGAGTGCCGTGCCCACCACCATACCAAGCGTGTCGAATGCCACTTCGGCTCGGTTTCCATTCGGGTCTGTTACTCGATAGGACGCTAGGACGCGATAATCGCCCGCTGCCACAATCACTGATTGCAATGCATCTTGATTTCCTGTGACCAGTAGATCATGGATATCGAAATAGACAAAGGTGTTATTGCCAAAAGCATCTTGGGAGCGGCGAACCAGGAAACAATCGACACCCGCTTCGGTTAGTTCCGTTGCCGCCGTGTCGCTCGGATTGCGCGAATAAAAACTGCGCCCGGATGGTATCCACCAGTTCGCGTCACCTTCGAGATGAACATACTTGCCTTCGTCGGCGAGCATGGTATCGGAAACTCGCTGGCCATAAACCTGCGCGATAAGGCTCGGCGTGAAGGCGAGTCTGTAACTTTCAAAAGGTAGCGCCCGAGATTCAAGTTGTCCCAAAGATAGCGGGCCGGATAAATCGTTTTTGCGGTAGAACGTATGGGTCCGCTCGATAAGCCGCCGGTAAGGTTCCCCGGGACGCGCACCGCTAGCTTGAATATCTTCATAGGGAAGATCATGCTCTTCGTCGCTCGCAGCGTGAATTTGGCTGAGTAACTCTTCCAATTGGAACAGATTTGTCGTAATGGACTCCTGCAACGACTGGGTAAGACTGAGTAACTCGTAGGTGCGTGACCCACAAGCCAGCGGCGCCCGATAGTCGTCCTCAGAAAGAACAGGATTCGTGAATTCATTCTCCGTGAGGGTCGCCAAGGTGCGCTTTTGTTTCTCCCGGTCGTTTGCGGTGAGCGATGGATCGGGATCGTCGTGCCGGCGCCCGTAGCCGATCAAGAGAGCTAACTGCAAGACATTGCCGAATTCATCGACGCCCAGTGTAAGTGAATGACTCACGCGGGGATCAGCTAACAGCCGGCCGCCGATATCGTATAACTGTCTCTCGTAATGGAAATCGATGCTTCTCGCGGATGAGTGAAGAAAACAGCGTGCTTATTGTCGGCCTGTGGCTGAAGCTGCTCGATGGTGTAGTTATGTTCGGAAACGGAATCAGGACGGCGCTCTCCTCAAGACTATCTTCAGCATAAGTTTCAACGCGCAGGATGCAGCCTTTCAAGGCGCGGCAGGCTTCGTGCTCTTCGTCCGCAGTCGTGCCGGCAGGTAATATGGTATCGGGGAGGAGCATCGCCTCCAACTGCGCGTCCGTTAGTCCTGATTCGCCCCGGCTTGGGTCGCCTTCACGATAATCCTGGTGCTCAAATTGTTTGCTGATGCGCTGACCATCGAGATAAGCACCGGTGTGGAACCAGGTCCTGGTATAGACCGGCGGGACATGCGACGCTTGATCGAGATTCGTCGGCGCCGGAAGCTCATTACTCGCACTGAGTGTCGCGAACTCTTCGGTATCAAATTGCTCGACCAGTCCAAAGCCGCGGAATTCACGCTCGGGCCCATCGAAGTAGCCATGATGATAGGCATAGCGTGTTACGAAGCGGTTCCGGCTGACGCGATCGATCGTCTCAACCCGCTCCACGACGTGAACGGGGAAAGGCAGTTTGGTAACCCAAGGTTTGCCTGCGAGCTTGTCCTGCAAGTAAAACCTGGTGGAGGAGGCATAGGAAAGAATCGTCTCAGCGCCCAGGTTGTTGACTGTTCCGAGTAAGAGGTGCGGCTTTTGGCTCTCCATCAGGTCGATATAGCGCATGGGATGGAGCGCATCGCCGGAGAGGAGCGGGCGGGGGCCATAACAAGGCATGCCGTGCCGTTCCCGAGTAAGTCCACGGCTTGCACGGCGCCACGGTTCTCCACTGGGGGAAAATTCGTCAGGGATTCACGGTTGCTCCAGCTATTCCCGGATTGGTTACGGTAGATGTCAATTTGGTTTGCACCGAGATTGATAATGTCAGTAGTGCCGGAACCGTCGATGTCGGTAAGGCGAATGCGCTTTTGGTCGAATTGGTCGGCATAATCAAACCAAGGCGCATTGTCCATCGTCACTTTTGCCCCGAAAACGCCGTAGCCGAGGTTCGGCCAGTAGCAAACCTCCCCGTTGCAGACGCGCACCAAGTCGGTGAGACCGTCGCCGGATAGATCGGCAAGGTAAATGGATTGCGTGCCGTCAGCGAAAACAAGTTTCGGTCCCTTCTCCTCGTCGCGGGATTGGCTAACTATCTGGGATGACCCGAAACCATCCTCGGCTAGCGACGGATGCCAGCGAAAGAATTCGTTCTCGGAAATCAGGATATCATTGTGACCGTCCCCATCGAGGTCGATGAATTTGAGATTGGGATCACGGGTGTCGAGGTTCGGAAAGGAGAGGAATGAGCGGAAGGATTCCCGGTCGGCATCTTCGGTGCGCTCATAGAACCCGGGCGAGGGCCCTTGGAGAGTGACAAAGTCCGGCTGACCATCACCGGCCAGGTCCATGAACTGACCTTGGCTTGCGAGAGAAAGTGTTGGTTTGGAAGCTACCAGTTCAACTGGAGCGAAGCTGGCTTCGACGCGTTGGGTGCCATCGTCGACGACAGTGTTAATGGGGCTAAGATTGCGTTTGTAGAACCAGCCTTCCGCTTGCTCAGTGAGAATCCCGGACAGACCTTCGCCGTCGAGGTCAATCCATTGATAGTTGGAGCCGTCGAGCCCATAAGGAAGATTCTCGAGACTATCGAGGTCAACTTCAAAAACCTCCTCGTGAATTGTCGCTTCGCTATAGGTGAACTCCAGCGATGGCATCGACGCTTTATGATAGGTTCCGTCGGTCAGACGACGAAAACCCGATTGCGTGACAGAACTAATGAAGGAAGCGATCGGGGATTGCGCGTAATTGAACTCGGTTGCGCGAACAAGGTAATCTGGTGTCCCGAGCTCATCCGGGAAATGATGGAACATCAAAACGCCTTGGCAGAGGCGGTGTGTGCGCACTTCAAAACGAGCCCGGTAGGCCGAAAACGGGTCTTGTCGAACACTCCATGGGCGTTGGTTATCCCCAAGAAAGATACTTATCGGCTGTCCCGCTGCGTCTTCCGTGTAGTGCTCGCCGTAATCGAAGACTACTTCGAAAAGCCAATCGCTTCGTAGGCTCAGGTCCTCCAGCGGCGCGCGGGGCGACCGATTACCGTAGTGGATGCGCTTCAAGTAACGATTGGATGAGCGAATTTTATCTGTGCGGTTGGTTTCGCAGTTCGCCGACAAATCAATTCCTTCGGAGTTTTCCGCTTTATATTCGTAGCGAATGGCGTTGCCCTTGTCGTCGTAACTCTCACGGAACCGAACCAGCTGAAAGTTCGTTTCGAATCCGAAGGATCAGCAACCCGACTTTGTGAAGTTTTCCCGTACAAGTGGTGATGTTGTCCTTCGAGATTGAGCGCCAGGAGATGTCCGCCTCGTCGTCCAGCTTAGTCCAGCGTTCGATGCGCGCGAAAAGTCCTTCGATACGCGGCCGGTAGCGTTGAATTCGATAGTTAACGCCGTTTACGTTACGAGGAGGCAAGATTTCCCGTGTCCACCTGTCGCTATCCTTGACGAGCAACGGCACAAGATCCTCCGATCCGGACAAAATGAAGACATCCGATTCCTCCTAAGTATTTGGTATGGGGAAGCCCTCTCTGTTTTGCGTGTTATGGCGGGTAACGGACCGATTCCAGCCCCAGCCGAATGCTCCGTTGCCTGCGCCTTGAGTCGTAGTTCAGTGAAAGTTGGGGCCCGAATCCGGATCGTCCCGGGCTAGTGGCGATGGGAACACTGATGGACCCAGCACCTGTCACCGGATTGGCAGCGAACTTCTCGCCGATGCCGCGAATAGCGCCTCCGCCCTTCGGCAAAGTAATAGACGGGGGAGCAGGAGCGGAGCTTTGGTCCGCAGCGCTGCCCTTCGCACCCGACAGAGTCTCGCTAGGCGCGCTCACATTACAATCCAATCCAAGGCTCCGCTCGAGAGCCAGCTCACGCGAGTTTACGCGCGGGCGAAGTGGACGAGTGGGCCTACCGTCCTATAGATGCTGCCGACAAGATAGCTCGTTAAGCAAGAAAATTAGTGTACATCCAATTCCTGAATTGCCTGTAGGATTCGGCCTCACACGCCATTAATACGAAAGTCGCGAAGCCTATGAGGGCCCCGAACCGTTTCCGGGAACAGCGCCGTTGCGAACTGGGCTAGAATTTGTGCAAGAGCGAGGCGATTTCTGCTCGCCACTCTTACATACAACAAGATTTGAGAATTGTAGGCGATTAGCTGGTAAAGAGCGCTGGATTTGAGCGCCTAAACAAAGCTTTGAAGTCGCAAAACCTCAAGCTTAAGTCCGCTGCGTCTGCGATGCTCTCGGCCCCTTGAAGCCGTCTTGAGGGTATTTTTGGGTTCGGATAAGGTATCGACGTGTTCCCGTGGAAGTTACCTGATCTGCAGGGAAAACCGTAACGTCGCGCACCTTCTGCTCAGAAAACTATCTGATCTTAAATCACTTGATTTTGAAGTGATAGAACCAGCCTCACGATTCTGACGTATTAAATTTACAACTCTTTACAAACCGACCATAGTGTTACGAGTTGAAGGAGACCTACCTAGTCAGCGGTGATGAAATTAGCGCGCTCCCGCATGCCGAAAAGTAAAGAGTCGGTTCGGGTTCGTTCACCTTTCCCTACTTTTGGGCCCGCAGCCCCGCCGGATAGGGCAGCTGATTTGTAATTCAAGACAGAGTTTTTGCGCCGGTTTTCACCGGCTTGCACACTGTTGCTGACGTTAGGTATTTCGATCAACACACTTCGCGCCGCTTTACGCAGACTTGCGCCGTTTTGCAGCCAAATTCTTTCAGACCGTAGAAACGACCGTAGAAAAAAATTCCTACAAACAATGCGGCGTTTTTAAGGCTCTGCTTACTCGTTTATATCGTGTGCCACAGAACAGGCTGGCGTTGATTAGAGTGGCGAGAGCGTGATCTCGCTTGCTGGCGGGCCTGTACGGCGATCCATTTCGTGCGGCTACAAGGCGTAAAACCCGTGATCGCGCTTCGTGTCACGGTTGCTGAAAAAGCTACCCCTGACCGTTATTGCACAGACTCCTTTTCCACTTTCATCACGGGGGGATTTCCCATGCAACGCGTACCCGGGACGAATCTTTCTCCGGTTTGATTGATCTTGAGGACCGTCGCCGAGCGTAAAATAAAGCTCGACAAATTGCCGCGATGGTAGAAGGCTCCTCAATACGTCATCCGACGTTTCAACGGATCTTCGGCCGAGCTGAGAAGCCCGAGGGTGCTGACCTTCGCTGGAATTGCCGCTTAACGCGATCTCTAGGTCCAACTGGAGCCCGAGTCATCCGAGCGAGATAGGTTTTTGGAACAAGTTTCGCAGTGAGGGTGATTTTCGGTTCCGCGCGGAACTGGATTTGCAACTAATTCAGAAAAGAAAGGACTCAACATATGGCGAAAATTCACCCGAATCATTATATTTTGCGAAGTAAGGACAGTAAAACGACAGTTGATTATGAGCCTTCCAGTTTTACTGGTCAGCCAGTCTTGACTCTCACCCAGCCGCCGGGTCATCCGATCAGACACTTCGCAGGGTCGCAGATCCGCGCACGTAACACTGAAATAGGAACTCTGGTCTCCGTCACTACTGATCTGACGACCGATAAAGGCTCGACTTCATTCAGCGTTCTAATCCCTGCAATCAGCCTTGCGTCTATCTCCGATCATAAGGAGTTTACGACCGAAGCCATTGTCACGTCCCACTCTGGCCCCTTTTCGGGTCCATTGACCGGTGTGCACGAAACGTATCACTTCATCCCCATGACGGGCACGGCGAAGTTTCAGGAGGATATTTGAAAAGAATGCCCAACAAGAGGTGGACACTAACGTTGACACCCTTGTCAAGGTAAGCAATTTCAAAAAAGATTCCGCCAATGGCGATTAGGAATAACCGCCTGCGCCAGGCCTGATTGGTGATGGCCGGAGAAAAATTCCCCGCAAGCTCGGATGCACGATCTGAGAGCGGCACCGTCATGTCTCCGTCAATTTCCCTCCCAAAGGGCGGCGGTGCGATCCGTGGCATCGGCGAGAAATTCGCGGCAAACCCGGTCACTGGCACGGGTTCGATGACCGTGCCCGTCGCTACCAGTCCAGGGCGGTCCGGCTTCGGCCCCCAACTCTCGCTCTCTTACAACTCAGGTGCCGGCAATGGACCGTTCGGCTTCGGATGGAGCCTGTCTCTTCCTTCCATCACGCGAAAGACGGATAAGGGCTTGCCAAAATATGCGGACGCGGATGAGCGGATTTGATTATGGATTCGCACAATATTCCCGCCGGAGATTTCCCGCCGATCACCTTCACACTAGAAGGCACGACGTTCTCGGTGCAGCGCACGGGCGGCGAACTAACGATCACCGTCGGTGCCTCGTCTACTCTGTCGCTCCCGCTGAATGAAGCAGATGGATTCCTGCAAACCCTGCTCGGCGTTTCTCCTTCGGACCTTCGTATTCCAGCGCCGCCGCAATGGTCGTCAGTGTCAGGGTTCAGCCTGTCGGGATTGACAGGCTCGCACTTTACGGTCCCGCTGAACGTGAATGCCGGCGTAGTTGAGTTGAAGACACTCGAGCTGGCTTACCAGGTAACGGGCGGCGGCTTTCTGCTGAATGCGGGTGTTACCGGCGACGGCAGTCTTGGTCCGCTGCAAGTCTCCTTTGAAAACATAGGCGTCAAGCTGGAGTTGACACCTGCCGCCTTGGGCCAGTTGACGCTGACCGCCAGCTTTCTGCCCCCCACAGGAATGGGAATTGTGCTCAACGCCGGGCCGATCATCGGCGGCGGGTTCCTCTCCATCGAACCGAATGGACGCTACGCGGCGGTGCTGCAGATATCGCTGTTCGGCCTAGGAATTGAAGGGTTCGCGCTGATCGACACTAAGCTCCCAGGGGGCGAATCCGGATTTTCGTTCCTGGTGCTGGTGTTCGCAGACTTCGAGGCAATCGGCGGAATACAACTGAGCTTTGGGTTCGTGCTGACCGGCGTCGGCGGAGTGTTCGGCATCTTCCGCAGCGTAAACACCGATGCCCTGCGTTCAGCGGTCCTGAGCAACAACCTTGACCACTTGCTGTTCCCTACCGACCCGATCAAGAACGCGCCTGCGATTATCAGCGATTTGCGCGCCGTGTTCCCGCCAACCCGCGACGAATACGTCTTCGGTCCGATTGTGCGAGTGGGCTGGGGAACTCCGGTCATCATCGAGGCCGAACTGGGATTCGTGCTCGATCTTCCGGCGTTTATTCTGGCGCTACTCGGAAGCGTTGGAGTGTACCTGCCGGTCAAGCCGGCGCCGATCGTGGAAGTCCACATCGATATAGCCGGCAGCCTCGATCCCGGGCATAGCACGCTGGAACTGACTGGCTCGCTCCACGATTCGCACATCCTGTATTACACGCTGTCCGGCCAGATGGAGTTCATGCTGAATTGGGGGGCGTCGCCCAGTTTCCTGTTCTCGCTGGGCGGATTCAACCCTCATTTCGTGCCCCCTCCGGGCGTGCCTTCGATTGCGCGCCTGCGCCTCGATATCGGATTCGGCGACAACCCGCGCATCTCGATGCAGAACTACCTCGCCGTCACCTCGAACACGCTGCAGTTCGGGGCGAAGAGCGAGTTGTATGCCGCTGCGGGACCGTTCAATGTTCACGGCTGGATCGAGTTCGACGCGCTGTTCATTTTGTCGCCTCTGTACTTCATCGTCGATTTCAGTGCTGGCATTGATTTCCGCGAAGACGATAACGTGCTGGCTGGTGTGCACCTGTCGGCTACCTTGAGCGGCCCCAAACCGTGGCACGCTGAAGGCGAAGCATCGATCTCTATCCTGTTCTTCGACGCCTCAGTCGGCTTTTCGGCAACGATTGGCGATCCCGCTCCGGCCTCGGTCCCACCAGCGCCTGATCCTTCGATACCGCTCGCGGCCGCTATCAGTGACGCGCACAATTGGAGTGCTGTGTTGCCGGCCAGCGGCAATGAAATTGCAGTGATCAGTCCGGGTGCGTCAAACGGCATGGTGTTGGTGAACCCGCTGGGTGGCGTAGCTCTGACGGAACGCGTGCTGCCGCTCAACAAGAGCATCACGCGGTTCGCACAAACCAAGCTTCCTGCGCCCGCGCAATTCAATCTGCAACAGGTGACGACCGGTGGCGTTCCGCTGACCGATCTGCGTACTCAACAGGACAACTTCGCGATTGCGCAATTCGAGGACTTGAGCGATCAGGACAAGCTATCGCAGGCCTCGTTTACAAAACTGGATGCGGGCTTCTCTGTAGGGAGTGGCGTCGCACGAGCCGCCAACTCCGCGTTCGGCGTGCTCGATTACTACACAGATTATTTCGAGCCAGCTGAACTGACCATCTACGTTCTGCCGAACTTTTTGCAACGCGCTTTGGTTGCGACCGCGCCAAGTGCTCTCGCGCCTTCGCAGTCCATCGGAGTTCGAAAGTATGCCCTGCCGCCGAATGCGGCGCGCGCGGTTGCACTGAACGAAGTTTCGTTCTCGGTGGTTTCGACTACCGATCTGTCGGCGCAACCGCACGTCACAGGTCCAGTGTCGAAGACGCTGGCCTACGACGCACTCAATACATACATTGCCGCGAACCCTGAGGCGCTGGGCACGATCCAAATCCTTCCCACACATGAAGTGCAACCGGCGGGAGTCTGAGCATGGCCGATAATCCCAACGCGCAACTCACCTTTCGCTCGTGGCTACGGCGCGGACTGGCGACCCAGCAGAAGTTGCTGAATGACAACGATCCTCGGGCCAGCGTCACGATCGATGTGGCCATCAGCGGAATTGCCAAAGCTCCCTCCGTAACGTTGGGGCTCTATGGGCCCGGCGATGTGAAGAACCTGATTGTAAGTTCGGTGATTCGCACCTGGCCGAAGGCGGGCGCGCGCAACGCAGAGGCGAACTACTTTCCTCTGATCGAATTCGATCAGGCTGACTTGCCGTGGCGTTATAGTCCCCAGACGACCGCTGGGAACAATATTAAGCCGTGGCTGTGCGTGGTTGCGGTGCCGACCGGGGCGGCAAAGGTGTTCAATCCGAGCCCCGGACAACCGCTGGCGGTACTTAACGTCAGTGCGTCGCTGCTACCCGATCTAAGCGAGTCAGACTTGTGGGCGCACGCTCAAATGCATGGCCCTGATATACCAGACGACCACGCACTGGCACAGGCCCTGGATAATCAGCCAAGCTACTTTTCGTCCCGGATTCTTTCGCTCAATATTTTGACGCCAGAAACGGAGTACACGGCGTACGTGGTGCCGGTCTTTGAGGCGGGCCGCCTGAAAGGACTGGGTCTCGACAACAGCAAGGTGTCGGGAATGACGCTCGCATGGATGCCTGGTGCGGGAACCGTCAGCCTGCCTGTCTATTATCAGTGGTCGTTTGAGACAGGACCGCAGGGAGACTTTGCTTCACTGGTGCGAAAGATTCATCCCAAGCCGCTCGCCCCTTCGGTTGGATTTCGCGAGATGGATGTCGCCAACCCCGGCCTGGGATTGCCTCCTGCGGCGGATACGGCGTTGCCTGTAGAGGGCGCGCTGAAACGCTATCCCGAGATCGTGCCCCCTCCTCAGACTGGGCCGACGCACGACACCTGGCTTCAGGACCTGACGAAACTGCTGAATGAACCGGCCGAGTTGTTCAAGACCGATCCGACCAAGCCGCTGGTGACGCCTCCGCTTTATGGACACTGGCATGCTGCGCAGCCGGAGGTCGTTCCTGCGTCACCGCCCTGGTTCCACGCTCTGAACGAAGATCCCCGCACGCGGGTTCAGGCGGGTGCATCCACTCTGGCGGTGCAGAGGGAGCAGCAGGACCTTCTCGCAGGAGCGTGGGACCAGGTGGGCGCGGTGCGGGCTGCGAATGAGCGCGCGCGCTGGGCCGAGCTGGCCATCGAGATCAGTTCGCGGCTGCATGAAAAGATTCTCCTATCGACGGCGACCACGAAGCCCGATACATTGATGCGATTCACCGCGCCGGTGCTGACTCGAGTGATGGGGAGTCCGGTGACGATTGCTGCTTTATTGGCGGGCAGTCCGGTTACGGATGGAGTGCTCTCGCCGTCCTTCCGACGAGTTACTCGGCCGCGAGGCCCCGTGGCGCGGCGACAGACTCGCGGCACTACGCCGACCGCTCCATCGCTAATCGACCGCATGAACCGGGGCGAGTTCAATCCGGCGCCGCCGCCGCCAACGCCGAGTGGCGTATCGACGATTGGACGTTATAAGGGAGACCTGGTTCCGAGTTGGCTGACGCCCGGCTTGCTGAATTTTCTGAAGCGTTTGCCATTCCTCCTGATTCTGCTGGCGATCGTTCTGTTTATCCTTGCAGTGATTCTGTTCTTTGCGGTGGGACCTGCAGCTGCAGTGATCGCACTGGTGATCGGCGTGGTCGCAGTGGGTGCGAGCTTCGCCATACGGCGTTGGGTACAAGGCCTGGAGGCGCGGGAGGCGCTCGCCGACGGTACCATCACCGGCGACACGATTCGGACCGCGACCATACCGGCAAGTTTTGTTCCATCGCTTTACGCAGCCGGTGTCAGCGGAACGGTGACGCCGATGGCAACCGGGGCGACGCGAACTGTGGTCGTGCGGAACTTCGTCTCGGCGGCGGCGAACTTTTTCGACAATATTTCCATTGTTCCGTTTGATCCACCTCCGCTGAATATGGTTTCGTTCGACGACCTGCGCGGGAAGCTGACGGTCGCGCTGGACCCCCGCACCACTATCGTTGAAATGTTCAGGAACGAGATTCAACTGTCTGGGGTCGCGTACCAGCTTGGCGGCGGAGCTGCGGCGCAGATCAATGCCGGCCCGAGCTTCCTCAAGCCGTTCTACGATGCCGTCAAGGCCGTGTCGCAGGATTGGATCCTGCCGGGTGTGGACAAGGCTGAAGCCAACACGGCTTCGCTGGTCGTCACGAATCAGAAAGCTGTGGAGTCATTTATGGTGGGCGCGAACCACGAGATGTCGCGCACGCTGCTCTACAACGAATACCCAACTGACCTGCGCTTTACCTATTTCCAGCAATTCTGGGACTCGCGCGGCGTGCCGGGTGTCGATACGGCGCCGCAAGATTTTTATGACATTAAGCCCATTCACACATGGGGTGGTACACAACTCGGAGCGAACACGGGCCGCCATGAGCCGCCAAATCAGGATGACGTAGTGTTGTTCGTTCGTGGCGAGGTGTTGCTGCGATACCCCACTACGATCGTCTACGCGGCGAAGGCAGTGAAGAACCAGAACCCAACGAAACCAGGTTTGCCGGCGCTTATTCTGCCTCCGGGCAATCTGGACGGCGACCGCAACTTCCACCGGGAGTTCAGTTTCCACGGACAACTCGATCCCGACATTCGCTTCTTCGGATTTCCGTTGTCGATTCAGGAGGCGCTGGCCGGCGACGGATGGTTTTTCGTCCTGCAACAGCATCCTGGCGAACCGGTCTTTGGCTTTGAGGTTGTGAGCCGGTCACCCCTGGTCTCGTTCAAGGAAGTTACGTGGAGCATGGTGCTGGGAACGCCAGGCGTTGGGGCGCCAGGTGTCAGGGCGGCAGCAGCGGCTCCGGGCTATCTGTCGTTCAAGCAGGCTTCTCCAGCGATTCAGGCTTTTCTTGCCACGCAGGGGCCACGCACTCCGAGCTGGGGAGCAACGTCTGCTGATGTTGCACACTACGCGTTGTGCCGGCCCACTCGCGTTGCTTATCACGCCAAGGAAATGATTCCGAGTTAACGTATGCCAGAGATTACGCCTCAACAGATCGAAGCTGCACGCAAGGCCCTCGCCGACGCATTACAACAACGCGACACGTTGCTGCAACAACGAGCAGCCTCGCAGGCGGCTGCTGCCAGCGCGGCGCGACGACTCGATCCTGACGATGGACGCCTGCGTGAACTCAATAATGCTGCCGAGCAAGCGGACCGCAACTGGCAGGAGTCCCACGGCGCGGTTACCAGCAGGCAGACCGCGCTGCAGAACCTGGTGGAACAGTATGTGGGCCAAGCCGGAGATGGCGACTTCAGGGCACTGAGTACGCAGTATCCTATAGCGCTTTTTCCCGTACGCATCGAGACACGCTTCCAGATAATTACTGATAACCCGCGACTGCAGATTCGCGTTTACCCGGACGAAATTCTGGCGGACTCGCACGAGCCCTCGCTTACCCAGCAGGAGATTAACGACGGCCACACGTATTGGATGGCAAGCTGGCCGAAGGGCGAAACGCTGGAGGCATGGCAAGGACTGATTTCCACTCGCAGCCCGCAGCGGGCAGCGTGGGTGGCCATCGAGACCCAACCGAGCAATTGGGCAACGCGCCCAGCAGGCGTGCCAGACTTTTCTAAGGATCCGCCCCTGCGTCCTGATGTGTGGACACGTGGCGTGGAAGCCCGCGCCCTGCCCGACCGCTGGATCGCCCAGGCTTACCGCGGAGGCACGCTGATCCACCAGGCAATCAGTCCACCCATTATCGAGCCGCTGGTGCTGACACTGAATCCGAACGCCAATCCAGCCGACAAAGTTGAACCCTACGGTGACGGTTTCACCATCGCAAAGGAACTGCAATGGACGATTGATTTTGACGCGGCCCGTGCGGTAGGTATGGCGTTCGAGATGCCGATCGAGCCGTCTGAAATTCCGCTCGGGTTCGATCGCTTGCTGGTGTTTGGCGTAAAGCCTTCTGCTACCCCAGCGGCAAATGTGACCTCGCTCAGCGAACTGCTCGACAACCATCACTACACACGCGGTCTCGCTTTCGTGAAGCAAGGGACGCCGACTAACAACACGTCGGGCCAACCGTCGGGATTCCCGCCGCCCGATCCCAATGGTGCGATCAGTTTCGCGGTGGAGCGTCAGGACCAAGGCCTGACAGCGGACTCCGATGGCGTGCGTTTCATGCGTGCATTAGGGTTGGGCCCTGATGCAGCCGCGCACCTGGCGAATGCCGGGATCACCGAGCAGGTTCCCGCGCAGGCGATGAATCAGGCGCTGTTCCCGGTCACGATGGGTTACTTCCTCGAACAAATGATGGCGCCGCAGTTCGGGGACGACGTGGTAGACGCGGCACGAGAGTTCTTCCAGAACCATTTGCGGGCCCGGGGGCCTTTGCCCGCGTTTCGCGTGGGTGCCGTTCCTTATGGAGTTCTGCCGGTAAGTTCGTTGAATGGCTGGCTGCCGGATCGCGAGACTTCCTCCGCGGAACACAATCTTCCCGATCTTTTGCGCCATCTGCTTCCTTATTGGCTAAGCGCAGTCGACAAGGCCCCACACGTGGGACAAACTGGCGATTCGGACGGCGATATGGCCAAGATTCTCGCCATGGAAGCAAGCGCCCGCGAGGTGTGGGTGCGGAGCTTCGCGGGGAAGACTCTTGTGGCTAATGCGATCGCCCTGTTTGGCGTCCTGCCGCAAACCATCTTTCTCGAAATACAGGCGATAATCACCGCGAGCGTACTGGCATCGCTCGGCCATCCGGAATGGATTATCCGCGCCATGGAATTGATGAACCTGAAAGACGCGACGCAATTCCGTTATAGCTTCGTGACCGATAAGCCCTTGTCGGAGACCGATCCACTGCCCGACGCCAGCAACTACATCGCTCAACTTGCGTCGGCTACTACAGTCGATCAGATCCTGGCGGGCTACAACGACAAGGAGCCCACGGCGCTGCTGTATCAACTGCTGCGACATGCGCTCCTGCGAGAAAACGACCGTATCGTTTTCAATACTCTGGTGGACTATCAGCTGGCGACGGTCAGCCAAAGAATTGAACCTGAACTTACGGCAGTAGCGACGACTATTACGGCTTCGCCTACGACGTGGCAGCGCATGGCAACGGTGGTACCGGCAATTTCAAGCAAGTTCCTCGCCGACGCCGCGCTCAGCGAGCGAGCAGCCTTCAATACCGCCATGACGTCGTACCAGGAAGCGCTGGGCGTTTTGCAGAAGTTGCCGACTGCCGAACTGGACCGGCTGCTGACGGAGACGCTCGACGTCTGTTCACACCGTATCGACGCATGGATTACTGGGCTGTACTCTGCGCGCCTTGATGCGATGCGCGAGGAAATTCCGACCGGTGTGCACATCGGCGCCTACGCCTGGGTGGAAAACCTTCAAGCGAGATTTAACCAGCGCACGACTCCCGTTACGCACCCCGATGGGCGGCAGGTGGTCGCGCAACTCGACAACGGCGGCTACATCCACGCCCCTACCATGACGCATGCCTCGGCAGCGGCCGTCTTGCGCAACGCCTACCTGAGCCAGGCTGGCGGAAACGGCCAGCGCTATGAGATCGATCTTTCTTCGGCGCGCGTCCGTCAAGCAACGTTTGTCCTTGATGGGGTGCGACAAGGGCAGCCCGTGGGCGCTGTTCTCGGGTACACCTTCGAAAGCAACTTGCACGAGCAGCAGCTCGATCAATTCATCGATAATTTCCGAGCGCAGTTCCCGCTGCAATCGAATCCGTCCACGGACACCGGCTTGCCCACCGAAGCCGTGGCGGCGCGCGACGTGGTCGATGGACTGAAGTTGCGTACTGCGTTCGTCGGCGGAACCGATGTGTTTGGCCCGCTGGTGCCGCCCCCGACCGCTGCTGAACGCGGCAAGCTTACAACCCAACTGCAACAACTCAACGAGGTCTTCGACAGCCTGTCAGACCTGGTGATGGCCGAGTCGGTCTATCACCTGGTGCAGAGCAATACGTCGGGAGCGTCAGCCGCCTTTGATACCGCGATCGGACAACCCGCTCCCGACCCGGCGGTCGTTCAGCAGCCGCGAGGTGGCACATCGCTGACTCACCGGCTGGCTGTCGTACTGGGCGACGATCCTGTCGTGCTTCCCGGGAAGAATCCGCGCGGCAAGGCCGAGCCATACCTGCACACTTGGGTCGGAAGCCTCCTAGGCGACCTTACCAAGGTCGTCTGTAAGGTCGACTTTATCAGCGGCGCCCTTGTCGCTTCGTCCCGCAACGTCACGGCGGCCGACTTAGGTCTGGAACCGTTGGACTGGCTGAGCCTGACGCGGTCAGTAGCCATTGCCGCGGTGGCAAGCGACGCGCACGCTACGGAACTGGATCGCCGAGTACCGCGATGTCATCCTCAAGTTGGACAAGGACGCAACGGACATCAAGATCACGTATGACATTCCTCCCGCGACACCGGATGGAAAGAAATTCGCACAGGTTTTCGAATTGGCGAAGTCGATCGCCGGCGTAGTTTCGTCGGCGCGGGCACTGCGCTCCGAAGACCTTGTGCTGCCGCAGGACGTACCTGCGATCCCGAATCCCGCGCCACCTGACACCCGTGCCGCCAACGCCGTGGCCGACTTTAATGCGGTATTAACTGCCCTGAACAACCCCTTCCTTACGCCCGCCCAGATGCGCGCGGCGTTACAAGACGCGAGTATGTACGGAATCGGCGAATCCTATCCGTTCGTCGACGACGCGAGCCTGCCGGACCAGGCCGCCGGGATCGCCTCCGGGATGCAACGCCGGGCTGACGCTGCCAGCGCTGCTGGTCAAACGGATACCCAAATTATGGCCGCTCTCTTTGGGCAGGACTTCCTGTTTCTACCGCGCTTCCAACTTTCGGCAACGGCCGCTGCAGAACTCGACCTGGCGATCACGCAAGGGCCGACGACGGCACCCCACGATTTCATGCGGTGGATGCAACAGGCCGCGCGCGTACGTCCCGCACTCGACGCGTGGCGGAGGCTTACGCTTTACACGGGTGCGCTAGAACAGCCGCCTGCAGACTTTGAACTGGCGCAGTTGCCGTTCCAGGCAGGGGCACGATGGGCGGCACTACCCTTCGCTCCCAAGCGACCCCCTGCAGGGTTAGTCTCACTGGCACTGCAGCGTCCGGTGAAGCCCGCCACTAATGCAGTATGGGTCGGCCTGTTTCTCGACGACTGGACCGAGGTTATTCCCGACGAAGTGGAGACCACGGCGGTTGGATTCCACTACGACGATCCCGGCGCGGAAGCCGGTCAGGCGGTATTGTTGGCGATTCCGCCAGGTGAGGCCCAGACGTGGGACATCGTCACCTTTGCCAATATCCTGAACGAGACCGCCGACCTCGCGAAAGTTCGCGCCGTGGATCTCGAGCTGCTTCCCGCACTCGGACAACTCCTGCCGGCCATCTACTTGGCGACGGATATTGAGGACAATACGATTAGTAGTAATTTTGCGACTAAGGTCATGAACCAGAGAAACATCTTGGCCCTCGCTACGAGGACTCCATAATGGCAACGAAGGCGACACTGACTCTGCAGGAACTGTCGATTCGCGCTCTAGCTCCGTCGGTGACCTACTGGTATCGCCTGGAGCCGCGGCCTCGCACCAATTCGTTAACTGGCCCCACTTCTGCGCCGGTTCGCGATCCGCTCTGGTTCATCACCCGGCAATGGCAGATGGGAGAATTCATAGCCGAGGACGCAGCGTCGCCAGCGTACGTGGAGATCGCATCGACCTACGGGTCCCTGACGGATTGGAAGACAGCAACCGGAGCGCCGCAACCCATTCCCTCCGGAAGTCCATTAGAGCCGTTGGTGGAGCGTGAAGCGACAACACCCGACCTTGCGCTGAGAGTGGAATTGGGACAGACGTTTGAATTACTGTGGGTGGATCAATCGCGCAACGCAATGCATTTCGCGCGGCCTTCCCCATTGCACTGCCAGCCAATCCGATCCGGACACCGTTCGGTTCTTCTCCATCTGCGACGGTCGCGCGACTGACGGCGTGGCTCTGTTCCGGGCGCTCCAATCAGGCGCCCCCACGCCCCCTGTGCCTACAGTTCTTACTGATTTTCAGGCTTGGGTGACGGAAGTCTTCGGCGATATCGGCGCGGACGATCCGGTGACGTGGAACCCGAACTTGATCAACTACGAGGTAAAGGCCGAGGGCACACTTCCCAGCAACACCGCGGGAGAATTCACGGCGACGCCCGCGCGTGACGGAGCGTTCGACTGGTTTGCGTTCGACTTGGTTTCGCAGACGACAACTCCGCCTGCGAAACCTCCGACCAAGAACCCTAGTATCACGGTGATTCCGACTCACGTACGCTTCCGCCAAATGCCCAATGCGAAGTGGTGGGATTTTGAAAACAATGTCACCGACTACGGCGCCATTGATGTGCAGCGCCAGGACCTCGCGAAGCTCGCAGCGATGGATTTCATGCTGCTGCACGGGAACGACTGGTTCCTGGCGCCTGTCGATATTCCTGTGAATTCTCTCTATCAGATCGAATCTTTCCTGGTTCGCGACGCTTTGGCGGGTTGACCCTGGTTGACCGGTACTGATCGGGCAAGGCAGCAACGGGCGGGCGTTGGACGATGTTTTCTACGGTGGCGGATGGCGGAGTAGCTGATTTCTTCCTGCTGCCACCGACGGCGTCGGTCGCGATGCAGACGGGCGGAGTTTTAGAAGACCTTCGGTTCCTGCGCGATCCAACGGCCAACATGAATTGGGCGATCGAGTTCGAAGTGGAAGGCGGCATCGGTCAACCTCTGTATGGTGCGGAAGAAGATGCGCGTAACCGGCCAACGCCGTCGCCACCCGGTGGGCCTGCGCAGGCGGGGGCCGTGATTCGATACCAAATCGAAACCCCAGTTCCAACGGACTGGTTCCCTTACGTTCCTGTAGAAGTGACAAACGTCGTCACTCAAGTGGTGTTGCGCCAAGGTGAAGTCGAGCGAGGAACGCCGAGCCTGGTAGTTCCCAAGGGCAGGGTTTTGCCGGGTGTGAAGGAACTACGAGAGCAGGAGGTCCCACGCACCGGAGTCAGGATTACACGCGTGGCGAACCGTTCGCGGTGGCTCGATGGCTCAACCCACTTGTGGATAGCGCGGCGCAAGACCAGCGGTCAAGGTGAAGGGTCCAGTGGGCTGAAGTTTGACCTTGCCATTCCGGAATAGAATCATAAGGAAATCCACGTGGTGGCAGGCGGATTCGGAGTAAGCCTACTTATGGCTTAAGGCAAACGCACTCTTTTCTGTTGCCAGCCGGGTCTTTGATTGTCCTGCGATTGTCGCGATGTGGCCGGACGGCGACCGGACTGTGTTCCTGTTCGACAAAAAGTTCACCAGATCAATCGCGATAATGGAGGGCAGTCGCACACCTCCCACTCCTGAACAAGTGCGGGCAGAGCAAGCGGTTTGCCGCAAGAAGTGGGTTTACGTTGGGGCCGATAGTCTGGAACAAGTTGTTCACGACGACAGATAACGAACTGATAATGGCCGCGAGCACGCTGAAAAACGACAAGCGCGCGGCCTACTGCTTCTCGCTGATAGAGAGGGCGCGCTCCTGATTGCAGACAAAGTTTTGAAGGGCGGTGTAAAATGACTGCACTCGCAAAACTAATCGCAACAATCATCTGTCTAATAGCCTTCGTCTTTGTTTCCGCAGCCCATGCGGATCAAATTATCGAAGTCAGAACCATGAGGGAAGTCAAACAGATATTTACTCACTTCCCGTTAGGGCATAACACCCAACTTCTCAGCGCAACCACTCAGTCAGACGAAAGGGTAAACTTGGGCTTGCCCTGATTTCTCGGACAGTTAGGCAAGGGTAATTTGGTTTAGTTTGGATTCAAAGTTGATCGGGCTCACGTAGGCAAGACTGGAGTGCAATCTGGTGCGGTTATAAAAGGTTTCGATGTAATCGAAGTTGACCGCATTTTATGGAGCTGGCGGCGTGTAGGGCGAGGCCCTACATAAAAATTAGGCTGCGCCTGACTAGACAAATCTGGACGGGTTTCGATAAAAGGATCTCATAGTAAACGGATCTGACTCAGGCGGAGGACATTTTCCCCGCTAGGTTCTTCGCCTCCTCCGTACCCGTAATCCAAGAATGTAACTCGGCGGGGAAGAGAAGGAAGAGCCATGCCCAAGCCAACTAAATCGGAAATCAAGGCTGTTTTGTCCGCAGCCGAAAAAGCGAATCGTGCAGCAGCTCTCAAGGATCGCAGAGCGCCGGAACGCGCCCGGCTCAAAGCTCACCAGAAGGAGGTCCAAAAACTCGTAAAGTCTTATCTGAAAAAAACGGGCTTCGACTTGGCTGCAGTGCAGAAAATTCAGACGCAAACTCGGAAAGACATGTTGCATCTCTTTCAAAGGAAAAAGGCCGTCCTCCGGCCGCCGTTCACAGGTCAACCCTATGATTGGCCGCCCTTCCCCCTTATGAATATTTTCGTGCTGAAAACGCCGCTCCTCATATTGGCGGATACCGGGATTGAGTTGCTGGATTCGCAGATCATGGAAAATAATAACACGGCCAAAATCGAAGGCCGCTGGACAAACGACGGACCCGTACGACTAGCGAGACCTCAATGTTGCGTTTTATCTTCCTTTGGGAAAATCCGAGCGACCAGCTTGCCGCTGTGAATGTCTGGTCCGAACTTTCGGTCAACGGCCTCTTGGAGGCCTTTGGTTCTCAGGGGTTTTTCGACGGCGGTGGCGGTGTCACGTTACAAGCCTGGGCAACGCTCCAAATGTGGAACTGGTGGGAAGACCCGAAAACTTCGTTTTTCTCCCCGCCGCAGTATATGCCCTACGTGCAGGCACGCGGAGGATTTTGGGGTAGCGATCTCGAATCGGAAAGCGTCGAGGGCAGGTACCAATCGACCTATAACTTCTTTTGGATCCCGAAAAGCGCCTTTACCGTCATCGAGATGGACCTAGCCTTTAACGCTTCGGTATACTCTGGCTATGCTCAGGCGGATTTCTCAACCGTGTGCCCGGCACTAACGCTACAGGTCTTGACGTAGATCGGTTAGGGATAGAAGTCCGCTCAATAACGGGCTTATTTTCGCTCCTTGTATTAGCCACGACGCCTGATCTTTGGCTCTTCGGACGCCTGAATGTGAGATCGAGCGAGCAAGGGTAATTGTCCGCGCAAAGGAAAGAATTTTGCGCTACAGCCGACCGAATGGCAGCGCATCGGAGATCCATGAGGCGGATAGAAAGCTGTGAGGCCCGGAGACCTGATTTCTCTTCATAATCCTACGCTTACACCGAGTATGTTTTCAGATGGATCAGCATCGCGCTCCGGTTCTGGATTCTCATGCTGAGACGATGCAGGACCGGCCGGAATGGGCGGTTGCTCTCCGCGAATCTTTGCCCGCTTCGCGTACACTTTTCGCATTAAGCCAAATGTGCGCTCCTGCCGCGTCCAAGTTTCGAGCGGCAGATTGAACCGTTCGCACGCTTGCGCAATTTCCGTTTCTGGAATCGCGGCATAGTTCAGCGGAACCCGAAAAGTCAGATGCCAGGTCACCAACTTCACTTGATAGGTCGGCTGAGGCTTGATCGCTTTCCGGTTAGCCGCGCGCATCGCCTGGCTTTCCTCTAACGTCGCAATGTGCCGCGCGTGCCGCAGTTGTGCCCACTGGTCGCGCGCTTCTGCGATCCCCGCGCGCAAACTTGCATGTACGCGTTTCGCAGTGTTCCATGTTGTCTGACCTACTCCGGCCCTGAGGCAGGCTGACCGTTCGCTTTCTCCCTTCGCTAGTAGGTCACAAATGATCTTCACGCGTTCCAGTGTCAGAACAGGTTTACGCCGAGCTGACAATGATGAGAATTGGATCGACCTCGACACAAGTCATTGAACGATGTGAAGCGACTCTTTACTTTTCGGCGCTCGAGCGAGTGTTGTTTTCGTGTCGCTATGCTTCAGTTCACCTATCTCGACTCGTAACATTTTGACCGCTTTGTAAAGAGTCTTGGGCCTGACTCGATGCGCCAGCTCTCACTGCATTCGAAAAATTCCGTAGCGTATTTGGTAGCGCTGGCCTGATTACCTAGGAAGAACCGCAGTTAAGAGTCACTTGCTCTGCCAATTGAGCTAACGGTGCATTTACGAGCGGAAAGTGCCTGTTTTACACTGTCTCGGAAGGCCATTGTACCACCCAATTGTACCACTCAGCAAATTTGCCAGCGACAATAGCGGCAGGATGCAGAGTCGGCAATCCGGCTGACAACCAAACTGTGCTTGGGATTCCCGATACTCGCTCCCGCGGTGGAGCAAAACTTTTCGCACTCCCTGCGAATGTGGCTCGTACGACCGATGTTGAACGGAAAAGAGCCACTTTGGGAGAGCACCAGCATTCAGAACTTGCTTCGATATCGCCCTTCTGGGACGTACTTTGCTCGGTTCCAAGTTGGTGGCAGGCGAATTCGGCAAAGCCTCGAAACCACCGTATTCTCAGTCGCTAGACAGCGATTGCCGGAAAAGATTCGTGAGTACCGTTCGCGCTATGAATCGTGCCAGGCATTTGCCGTTGGCAAGATGACCGTTGGAGATGCCGTAGAAGTCTATCTCCAGAAGGTCCGAGCTGACATCTCGCTCAAGCCGCGCTCGAAGGATTACCGCGAGAAGACGGTTGACTTCATTCGCCGCTCCTGGCCGTCACTATTTGAAACGGATGTTCGCAAAATTAGTGAGCGCGATTGCGAGAATTGGCTTGTGCGATTTCAGCACCATTACGCTCCAACCGTGGTCAACAACTGCATCGGCACATTGCGAGCCGTTTTCAAAGAAGCGATTAGCACAGGGGCGCGATTTAATAATCCAACCAGCCGCCTTTCGCGAGTTAGGGTGCGGCAGAAACAACTGGAACTTCCATCACGCCAACAGTTCCTAAGATTTGTTGAGGAGATCCGCTCCGCAGGCGCCGGACAGTCGAAAGACTGCGCAAATCTTGTGCGCTTTCTCGCGTACAGCGGACTGCGAATCGGCGAAGCTAGGCATGTAACGTGGAGAGATATCGATTTCATTCGCGCTCGGCTGCACGTACGAGGCGACCCGGAATACGCCACGAAAAATAGCGAAACGCGCTACGTGCCGCTTATTCCGGAACTCGAGCAGATGTTGAAAGAGCTACGAGCGGAACGAGCGAATGAACCTGCGAACGCAACCGTGATGCGCGTGTTTGAATGCCAGAACAGTATGACACACGCGGCGGCGAAGATCGGGATGAAACGCATTACGCACCACGATCTGCGCCATCTCTTCGCGACGATCTGTATCGAGAGCGGCGTGGACATTCCCACTGTCTCGCGCTGGCTTGGGCACAGAGATGGTGGCGCGTTGTGCATGAAAACGTACGGACATTTGCGCCAAGACCACAGTTTCGCGCAGGCGCAACGCGTGAGCTTCGGCATCACAGCCTGACCTTGCGGGCGTTAACTATTTAAAAGCCGCAGCAGTTCCGACCGTGGAACAAGCAGTTTGCCACGAAGCGCACGACACGCCCGAAGCTTTTTGCGCTGGATCAGTCGGTAAACACTAA
The DNA here is from genome assembly GCA_963828355.1 of uncultured Verrucomicrobiae bacterium. GTDB lineage: Bacteria > Verrucomicrobiota > Verrucomicrobiia > Chthoniobacterales > UBA10450 > Udaeobacter. The sequence continues at coordinate 95,146 of CAWHFD010000014.1, forward strand.
AATAATCGACGCCTAAAAGATTGGCGGCTTCGTGAATTGAATAGGCGAGTCGCTCCGATTCGGCGGCGGCGTGATTCTCCGGCGGCAAATCATCAGTAGTTTCAGTGGGCATTGAAATGCCAACGGTATGCTATGGAGATTGGCCATTCGCTCTCGCGCTGGAGCGATTCTTTGGCGTTGCCTACCGATGCTGATAGGACTTACGACACGACAACGGCTGATTCACCACGCGCCGCAATGCCAATCAGTTTTCCGCGTTCGCCTCGCCGGCAGCCGTTCACGTCGCGATTGAACGCGAGCACACAATCAGCTGGATAATGCCTGGCCTCCAGCTTTTGCGCCCGCGTGAGATCGACCTGCTCCAAAGCGGTGATTTCCGTCTCGTTGTCTGGAAGCAGTCCGCGTTCGCGAAGTCGTTCGCGAATGGCGTCGTTAATCTAGCGCACGTCAGCGCGTGCCCTGCATCGCACCGTTGCGTCACCCGCTTACGATCTTTCGGATGCTGATTTTCACAGAGAGCTAAGAAATCATCTGCCGCGACTATGCCGGCTAATCCAAGTTTAGCGGCTCCTTCTCCAAGCCATTCGCCCTGAATCTGCGCATTCTCGCCATAGTAATCACCAATACTTAAATGTTCAGCGAAGTAGCTCTTCGCATTTTCAGATTCATCTGCGTCTTTGGCGAGAGCACAACACCCGAATACCACGCCGAGAGATTCGCCGTTGCTCCACCCACAGCCGGTGACCGCAATTCTCATGAGAGAACTGCGGTGCATGAACCAAGAGTTTTTAGGAAGGGACGCCCTACCCCGTAGCAATGCTATGGAAACCGACCTGTCGCTGAACACCTGCCAAAAGTATGAGTGATCTCACGGACATCGCAGCGCGCACGCAGCGTTTTCGCGACGCTGTTCGCGCGTTCACGCGCCCGTCACCGATGCGGCACGCAAAGCTTGTGCCGATGAAAGAGGGCATCATCGAGCTACGGCAGAGAGGCGCATCACTGCGGCTTATCCGCGAATTGCTCGCAACTGTCGATGTTGCGGTCAGCATCGACACGATCGCGCGTTTTCTCGCCGAAGCGAATGGCGTAAAGATGAAACCGCATCCGGTGAAACAATCCGGACGAACACACAACGCTGTCCGCATTACAAATGGCGAACAAAATGCGGCCTTCGCTTCGGTAACCGAACTGCCACCGGCAGGACAACAAACAGCTTCGGCGCAGCAAACCGCGGCCCAATCCGAGCGGACCCGTACGCGCGGTCCGCGCATCGTGATCGGTGTCGATTGCGCAATAGCCGATGCCGCAATCTTTAAAATATTGAACAAAGTTCGTGGCGAAGAAGCTTTTTCCGACGCCGCCTTGCCGTTGATGATGAGGTTGATTTGTTTGGTCATAAGAAGGTGCGTTGAATCAGAGGTTGTGCGGATCTGCGATAAAATTCGACGCTCAAGCTTCCACCCGCAATCGGAGTTCCCTTCGGCAGTGCCCACATGACCATCAATCAACTGCGTAGGTCATTGGCCTTAAACGGACTCCAATTCCGCAAAGACATTGAACTCCTTCGTTGCGACTTCCGCTTCACGGCTTCTCACTGCGAAGCTCAAAGACTTTGCTCCCCCTTCCCGGAAATGCAGTCATCGCGCATTGTTCCCTTGGCCTCCGCTCCGGCAGGCTGCGCGGCGCCGTATTCCACAACGCACGATCACTGCGGTACGCTCAAAGGGTTTTCGCGAAACATCTCAAAAGCGGCGCTGAATCTCGCGCCGTCAGTCGCCAGGGCTTCGCCACTCGGAGACTGTGCCTGCCCTCGTCTCCCGCATAGACTCCGAGTTGTTTTTCGGAATGTGATCATCTGCGTCGTCCTCACTGTGCTCTCAGCCGTTCCGATCCCACGCTCCTACTCGCAAAGCCGGACGCCCCGCTGCGAGTACGCAGATCATCACGAATTGGAGCTCACCGCCAAAAGTTCGCCCAGGCACGCGTGAATTGTGACTCGATTGTACGGCTCGCTGTGTGCCGTAAAGGTATTGCTCGCTCTGCTGCGCTCCACCTTGACTGTGCTCGCTCCGCCAAGCAGAGAGGCACGTATCGATTCACGCAGAGCATCTTCGATGTGGCAGCACGGTTGGCACTCGCAATGTGATGGCGGCAAGTTTCGCAATTTTTGCGCAGTTAAAGCCAAGCGGCGATTACCATCGAACGCACGGCGTAGCCTAAAGTTGACGCAGTTTGGATGTGACGCATAACCATCTGTGAAATGACGAAATGAAAACCTCAAGAGTTTCGCGCGCCCGCGCACAACAGCGACTTATCCGTACGATACTGGTTCCGGTCGACTTCTCCGACTGCTCGCTCGCAGGTCTAACGTATGCGGTTCGGTTCGCGAAGGAGGTTGGTGCGCGCATTGTCGTCGTCCACGTCGCTGATCTTGGCCCGGTTATGATGACCACGGGCCGCGGCGATTACGATTCGCCGACCTATATCGAAGCAGCCCGCCGCCGATGTGATGATCAGATGAAAGGTTTCCTGAAGCGCGTTAGTTTCGATGGCGTTCCGGTCGATGCATCTGCCGTTGCCGGATACTGCCCCGGCGCCATTTACGAAGCGGCTGCAAAGGAAGCTGCCGATCTGATCGTTATCTCGACGCATGGCCGAACTGGTTTGCGCCGTGCGTTCATTGGCAGTGTGGCTGAAGGCACCGTGCGACATGCCGCCTGCCCGGTGCTTGTCGTGCCGTCGTTTTCACTTGAGGGGAAGCGCGGATCGAGCGAAACCGCGCGCCAACCAGCGCAGCGAACACCTGCTAAACAGCCTTCGGCGCGGTCTCGTTTGAGCAAGAGCTAACAAATCAGGGTGCCGACAAATGAACAAGCGCGAGTATTCTTCGGGACGCATCGTGAAGCAAGCCCTGCAAGACAAACTGATTGAGTCCAAACATTACATCCGCGAGTATGGCGAAGACCTGCCCGAGGTCCGCAATCGCAAATGGAAAACAGCAAGAAGGGCTAGCCCTGGTAACTGATGGATACCGCGATCGTCACTGCAATGGCCGGCGTTCTCGGATCGCTCGTTGGTGGGTCCGCCTCGGTGGCGACTACCTGGGTCACGCAACGAGCCCTTAGCAAACGGGAATTGGTTCGC
>CAWHFD010000015.1:0-52834 GCA_963828355.1 uncultured Verrucomicrobiae bacterium
ACCAGCAGCCCGTAGATCTAAATTCATACCCGGTTAGTAGCCTAACTTAAGTTTAAGAAATCCATGCCAGCACATCCTTAACATGACAAATCCGTTCCGAAAGACCTTGGTCATCTTCGTCGAGCCGTAAATGCGCTCCTGATAATGGACAGGTAAGTCCAGAATCTTAAGGTTAAGTTTTGCGGCGCCAAATAGCAGTTCATAATCTCCCCATCGGTCTTCGATGCCCCAGTTTCCCAGCATTGGCCTCATGCGCTCCCAGTCGCTTCTCCAGAGGACTTTCGTGCCGCACAGCGTGTCCTTTACAGGTTGTCCGAGGAGGTAGGTGAATGCGATGCTAAAAAATTTGTTGCCTAACATGTTCGCTGTAGTCATGGCCCCTTTCGGCACCGGATAAACGAGTCGCGACCCGTTCACAAACTCCGCCTGCCCCGCGACAATAACGCCGAGAAAGTAAGGCAATTCCTCGGGTATCGTCGTCAAATCGGCATCGAGGATCATTAAAATGTCGCCAGTGGCGGCTTCGAAACCTGTCCAGACATTTCGCGATTTACATACGCCAGGTCCGCGTACCAGACGAATATCCTTGTCGGAATAAACGGACCGCACCCGCAACACTTCTTCAGCAGTGCCATCGGTCGATCGATCGTCACAGAAAATGATCTCAGTCCGGCCCGCCAGGGGCGGAATGCGGCGAACGGCATCCTCAACGTTTCCTTTCTCGTTTTTGCAAGGAATGACGACCGATACGGCAAGGTCTTTCAGCGCAACGGATGGCGGAACCATTCGCGCAACGACCACTTGCGTCATGCAGAGCTTGCTCAGGAACGGCAGGCGTGCGCAAAAACGATTCAAAGAAAGAGACAGCAGGGGCAGATACTTCGGCAAGAGAACGATTCGATGTGTCTCAAGAGCTTCAAAGCCGGCTAGCTTCAACAAATTGCGGATATCCGTGGTGGAAAGCCAGTTCTGCTCGGTGCGTGGAACCTTCATCCCGATCCATTCCGCAAAGGTGACGAACGGTTCCCAAAGATGATTGTACGTTGTTACCAACACCCGAGTATGCCGCTGGCAAAGCGGCTTTAGATTCCGGAACGCCTGAAGTACATCTACTGTATCGCCGATATCGTTAAATAAAATGTAGTCGAATTTCTCGCCTGGTCCGAATGCCTGACGGAACTCTTCCTTGTCTGGGAAAGCGACTGCGAAATTGAGGGATGGATTTCGTTGTTGCGCGATTTCGACAATCTCAGGGCAAATGTCAATGCCTTTGCCCTCGCTTGGTGCGACGGCAGCTAAGAGGTTGCCGGTGCCACAGCGAACCGATAGCACTTTTTCCCGAGGTTCCACCAGGAATCGAAGAAGGCGGCCCAGCAAATCGTAGTAGTATCTGTTCCGCTTGATCCAGTTCTCGCGGCGAGGCGCAATCCCGGCGAGATGATCCTGGGTCCGCTGGCGTCTTTGATCTAGCGCAGCGATTCCCCATACCTCAGTCCTCGGCGCCGGTTGGTTCAAAGAGGCACGCATCCTGGGTCTTTCATGTAATTGTGAATCTGCTTTTGCCCAAACCATCTCTGAGTCTTGTGCGCTTTCTTTTCACCCTCGCCTTACCCCCAAATTGTATTTGAGAAGGGCGTAAAATGCACGGCAATTTCTCGGTCGAATGCAAAGCCAATGTCTTCAGGTACTTTTGCCCGATATCGGCATCCTGCAGCACAGCGCCTAGACAAATCCAGGCTCGACCATCGCGATCACTACAGACACCTGCAATCAATTGCGCGTATCTCCTAGCACTGACTCATCCGAATGATCCTGTCAGAAGGTGGCCTGAGAAAGTCGCGTTGCGCGACCTCTGATATCCGGCTTTGCACGCAGCTTGTTGGAAACCTTACATCGGGCTAGCGTCCCCCCGTTGACTAAATCGCGTACGGTTTACGCGTTGTTCGTGTCCCGGAAAGAGTTGACAAAAAAAGGCGCGCTTGCCTGAGCTCGACGGTTACGAGTGGGTTGCCACTAAAACTAGTACCCATGACGCGGTAATTCTAAAGCTCAGTTCGAATAACAAAGAATAGCACATTCGCGCGGAGCAGTCTTAATTCTTGGTGGCAATCAAATAGATGTTCTTACCCAATAGCCGGCCGAATAGGAAGTCAAGCAATCTGCTTAGCGGCACAACACATCGATCGTAGAGACTGACCGCTCGCGCGCTAAGATGGCCGTTTTTGTTGCCAAAAACTTTAAAGCCGAGAGCAGCAAAAAAACCGAGTGAGTCCACATACCGCATTTTGCAAACACCGAGCCCAGCCGACCGGGCCAATCGCTCCATGCCCGCTCGACGATAGCGGCGATAATGTTTGAGCCTTTCGTCGAGACTCGTCCATAAAATTTGAAAAGCCGGAACGTAAACCAGAAGCCGGCCGCCCTTTGCAAGTTTTGAGGCGAGCCGGCGGAAACTGGTCTGGTCGTCCTTGACGTGCTCAAGGACATTCAGCGTTAAAATGAAGTCGAACGAACCATCCGGCACGTCGTTCAAATCGTTGAATGTCAAAAATCCGTGACGAATCAGCCGCTCCGCCAGATGCATATCAGGCTCGACGCACACCACATCGATGCCTTTGGTTCGAAGCAGCTTCGCGAACGTTCCAGCGCCGGCCCCAAAATCAAGCATTCGACTGCGCCCCTGGGAACTCTCCAGGATGAGATCAACCAACCAGGCATTGTAATTGGTTGCTCCTTCCAGCGTTTCCAAAACATCGATCCCAGTGTAGCTCAGCCCCGAAGCGCTCATCTCCGGTGCCTTTGAACGTTGTATTTCACAATCGCGTAGATAGCTCGCATTCCGTCTTTCCAATTAATCTTCTTGCCTTCGCTGTAAGTCCGTCCGCTATACGAAATTCCGACTTCATAAATGCGACAGCCTCTCTGTGCGAGCTTGGCAATGATTTCCGGCTCGAAGCCAAACCGGTCTTCTTCAAGCTCAATCGATTTGATGACAGAGGCTTTGAAGGCTTTGTAGCCTGTCTCCACGTCAGTCAGATTCAGATTCGTGAACATGTTGGACAGTAACGTCAGAAACTTGTTGCCGACCATGTGCCAGAAGAAAAGGACGCGATGTGGTCGTCCGCCCATGAATCGGGAGCCAACAACGGCGTCCGCCCTGCCTGACTCAAGCGGCTCAAGAAGCACTGGATAATCTTCGGGGCTGTATTCGAGATCTGCGTCCTGCACCAGAATGACATCGCCGGTGGCAGCAGCGAAGCCGCTGCGCAGGGCCGCGCCCTTCCCTCGGTTTATCGGATGATAGATGACCTGATCGACCACTGCTGAAATCTTCTCGCGGAGCAGCGTCTGCGTCCCATCTTGCGAGCAATCGTCCACGACGATGATTTCTTTAGTATTCAGCGGTGCGTCGCGGACTGACTCGACGACCTTCTCGATCGTGTCCTTTTCATTGTAACAAGGGATTACGATGGACACTTTCATCTTCGCAACACAGCCGGCATTTCACGGCGGGGCATCGGGTCGAAAGGCAATTTCGCTGGAGAAAGGGAACAGCTGTGCTTGACTGATAGGTTTGACATCCCTCGTCAGAATGCCTACGCAAGTTATCAAAATTACCGGCGCCCGCCAGCACAATCTGAAGAACCTGCATCTGGAGATTCCACGGGAGAAACTGGTGGTCGTTACCGGTTTGAGCGGCTCGGGAAAATCCTCGCTGGCTTTCGACACTCTTTATGCGGAGGGGCAACGCCGTTACGTCGAGAGCCTTTCCGCTTATGCGCGGCAATTCCTCGATCAAATGGAAAAACCGGATGTCGATTTCATCGAAGGATTGTCGCCCGCGATTGCGATCGAGCAGCGCAACGCCGCCGCGAACCCGCGATCTACCATCGCGACCACGACTGAGATCTACGATTATCTGCGGGTCCTCTTCTCCGCCGTCGGTCAACCGCACGATCCGCTCACCGGCCGACCGCTCTTCCGCCAAACGCCTCAACAAATCGTGGATCAGGTGCTGGCGTACGAGCCGGCCAGCAAAATCATTGTGCTGGCACCACTGATCGAGAATCAGGCAGGCGAATTTCGTGACGTACTTGAAAAACTTAAACGTGAAGGATTCGTTAGGGCACGGATCGATGGCCAGTTGATCGAACTGGATCGGCCCGAGCCGATTCGGCTTAAGAAAGGCGAGCGGCACAAGATCGAGGCCGTAGTTGATCGCCTGGTCATTCGCGATGGCATTCGTGTCCGCCTGACAGACTCAATCGAGACTGCTCTGAAATGGGGCGGCAACCGCATGGTTGTGTTGCGCCAAACAAAAACACCGAAGGCCCAACATTCAACATCCAACGACGAATCGGACCAGTGGGAAGAATCCCGCTACTCCACAGACTACGGTAACGCTGAAACCGGCTTCAATTTAGGCGAACTGACTCCCAGACATTTCTCTTTCAACAGCCATCTCGGAGCATGCCCAGCTTGTCACGGTTTGGGAACACAACTCGTGGTCGATCCGGAGCTGATGATCTCTGACCAAGCCAAAACACTGGCGGAAGGAGCAATCACACCCTGGCGTCGGGGCACAAAACGCATGCGGGCCTATTATCGGCATCTGCAATCTGCACTCATCAAACATTTCCACGTGAACGAAGACGTGCCGTTTGTCGATTTGCCCGACGCATTCAAAGCCGCGCTCTACTTCGGCACCGATAGCGAGCCCATTGAAATGGAGTTCGCGGGCAATGGTGAAAAGAAAATCAGAAAACCGTTCGAGGGACTCGTGCCGCAAATGCGACGGCTTTATGAGCAAACCCAGAGCGAGTTTACACGCAGCCGCATTCGAGCGTTCATGACGCGCGAGACCTGCAAGGTCTGCAGCGGCGCAAGACTTAAACCTGAAATCCTTGCCGTCACGATCAAGGGGCGAGACGGACACGATTTGAATATCCATCAGTTCAGCCAGCAAACAGTGGAGGACGCTCTCCGATTCATCAACGGTCTCGACCTGACCAACCAGCAGCAGACGATCGCAAATGACGTTGTCCGAGAGGTTCGGTTACGCCTGCGGTTTCTCGCGGAGGTCGGGCTAGGTTACCTCACATTAGATCGGGAGAGCGGCACGCTCTCCGGAGGCGAAGCGCAACGGATCCGCCTGGCCACACAGATCGGGTCAGGTTTGGCAGGCGTTCTCTACATTCTCGATGAACCAAGCATAGGTCTGCATCAGCGCGACAACGCACGTCTGCTTGCAACCCTGCGAAAACTGAGGGACTTGGGCAATTCCGTTATCGTCGTCGAGCACGATGAAGAGACGATTCGGGCTGCCGATTACATTATTGATCTCGGTCCGGGTGCGGGGCCGCGTGGTGGCGGGATTACGGCGCAGGGAACCCTCAATGACATCCTGGGCGCGAAGAATTCCTTGACTGGTGATTATCTTTCCGGGCGCGCGCAGATTCCCATTCCAAAACAGCGCGTCCACCCGCGTCCGGACAGCTGGCTTACCGTCGTAGGCGCATGTGAAAACAACCTTAAGAACGTCGATGTCTCATTTCCTCTCGGTTGCCTCACGTGTGTGACTGGTGTTTCCGGCAGTGGCAAATCGACTTTGGTAGATGACATTCTGCGGCGTGCGCTTTTCCGGCACTTCTATAACTCGAAAGATAAACCCGGCGCTCACAAAACGATTCGCGGACTGGAACAGGTCGACAAGGCGGTAATCATCGACCAAACCCCGATCGGTCGCACGCCGCGGTCGAACCCGGTCACATACACCGGTGCATTCACACCAATCCGCGAGCTGTTCGCGCAATTGTCCGCCGCACGTGTGCGCGGCTACGACGCAGGGCGTTTCAGTTTCAATGTTAAAGGCGGCCGTTGCGAGAGCTGCGAAGGCGGCGGTCTGATCAAAATCGAGATGCACTTTTTGCCCGACGTTTACGTCGAATGCGAGGTCTGCCGCGGCGAACGCTACAACCGCGAGACTCTCGAGATCACTTACAAAGGCAAAAATATCGCAGATGTGCTCGATCTCACCGTGGATGAAGCTACGCGGTTCTTCCGCAATGTGCCGACGATCGCGGAAAAGCTCAACTCGCTCATGGACGTGGGCCTCGGATACCTGCGACTCGGCCAGGCGGGGACGACTCTGTCCGGCGGCGAAGCTCAGCGGGTGAAACTTGCCACTGAGCTTGCCAAAAAGGCGACCGGTCGCACTGTTTACATTCTCGATGAACCTACGACGGGATTACATTTCGCCGATATTGAAAAATTGCTGGAAGTCTTGATAAAGCTGCGCAACACGGGAAACACAATCGTGGTGATCGAACATAATCTCGAGATGATTAAGTGCGCCGACTGGATCATCGATTTGGGACCCGAAGGCGGTGGGCGTGGCGGCGAAGTCGTAGGCGCGGGATCACCTGAAGAAATTGTTGCGCTTCCGCGGAGTTATACCGGCACATATCTGCGGGCGGTACTGGAGAAAGCATGAGTCGCATAGGACCTATGGCGCCCATCTGTATCATGGGCGTACTCGCGCAGCTCGCCCACGCAGACATCTCCGCTGAAGTAGCTCAGGCGAGTGCGCCACTTTCGGAGGGCGTGCCCGAGGTGGCCGTTGTGCGCTTACAGTCACTGCTCAATGGAGATCCTTCCGAATCTGATTGGAAAACCGTCGCCGAAAAGCTCGCCGAAGCGCAAATGGCAGCGAACGAGCCGGAGGACACTCTGGTTCTTCTGGCAGATGCCCGGTTGCGCGACCTCCCATGGGCGAAATTCTGGCGCGCCCAAGCGCTGGCAACTCTGCACCGTTGGGCCGACGCTCTGCCGCTGTATCAGGAGCTGACAAACGAAACTTCGCCGTTTCAAAAAGCTGCGGTCTTTGGAACCGGCAAAACACTGCGTGCTTTAGGAAAACCCCAGCAAGCTCTGGCGAAATTCAATCTTCTCGTTCATGACAAGGAATGGGGCACGCGAGCGCAGTTGCGAGCAGCCGAGCTATTCATTGAATTGGGCAATGCTACGGATGCACGTCGACTTCTGGAGGAGATGCAAACAGTCTCCGTTCCAGAACGGCGAGCGCGGCGCGTGTTGCGCGGCCGGCTGGAACTGATTTTGCACCGTCCCGAACGAGCGATCGGGATGTTTCAAGCGATCCTGAAAAGACCGGCAGGAATGCCTCATTCCATTCTAATCGCTGCGCTCTTCGGGATCGCTGAAGCGCACTTGCAGCTCAAGACGCCGGAGACCGGAGATGATATCCTGGAGCGTTTCATCGATCAGCACCACGCAGACCCGGATCTTCCGCTGGTTTTTGCAAAGCTCGATGAACTGTATCGCGCCGAACACAAACCGTCGCGCAATGAACTGGAAAAGTGGATCCGCAGGCCGGAACAACCGCGGCGGACGTTTGCACGCTGGTATCTCGCGCGGCTGGAGATTCGTGCAGGCCGGAGAGAGCGGGCCCGGCAATTGTTTGCGGATCTGCGGCGCACAGCAATCAAATCGCCAGCGATTGCCCCTGCTCTATTCGAGTTCGCGGAATTTGAAATCAACGACGGCCATTTTGATGAAGCACTCGCAATTTTGGACGAGGCACGTCTGCTTCGTCCCGAGTCGGCTTTGTTGACGCGGATCGACTTTCTGTCTGCGCAAGCGCAATATTTGGCGAGGCGATTCGATACTGCTACAGCTGGGTTCGAACAAATCGCCCAACGCGAATCGCCTTGGAGGAGAGCCGCGCTCTTTAATGCGTCAAGCGGCTGGTTGCAGCTTGGTAATCACGCTCGCTTCGCCGCCGATTACAACCAATTCCAACAACAGGGCGGCGACGAACAATCACGAGCCGACTTACGACTGCAAGAAGGTTTGATGGAGGCGGCTAAAAACGACAAAAAAGCGGCAGCATCGCTGCAGCGCTTCATTCGGGATTTTCGAAATAATCCGCGCGTATCCGAGGCTTGGGTTAGCCTGGCGGAGTTGGCGTTTCATTCCTCGCCACCACGTCTGGACGAAGCGCGGGAAGATCTAAATCACGCAGCCGCTGGTACACCGACCGCTGCTGCCGCCGAACGGGCCGATTATCTCCGCATCTGGGTAGAAGAGGCGGCGGGCGGAGATGATTCGAAGGTCATTGAGTTTGCAAAGCGATTCCTGGAGCACCATGGGCAGTCCCCCTTCGCTTCGGAAGTTCGAATGAAATTGGCGGAGCTTTATTATCGCCGCCAGGATTTCGCAAACGCGCAGACACAGTTTGAAATCATTGCGCAACAAAATCCGAATGACTCGCTCTCGGAAAAAGCGCTCTTTTTCGCGGCAGAATCGGCCATGTTGAGCATGAGCGAGCATACGCTCGATCGTGCACTCGTCTTATTTGATCAAGTCGTACAAAAAAACGGTGCTATGCGCTGGGCTGCGCGAAACGAAGAAGCTGTTATCGAGCGGAAGCTCGGAAAACCTAAAGAGGCTCTTACCTTGTACGACGAGGTGTTAAAGAGCAGCGCCGGGGCGTCTGAAAAACGCGAGGCGCTTTGCGGCAAAGGCGACATTTTCTTTGAGGCTGGCACAGCAGACCCCAGTAGTTATCAGCGTGCCATTGAAGCCTACGACGAATTGGCTGCCGATCACGAGGCGTCGATTCATTGGCGTAACCAAGCGCTGTTTAAAAAGGGATTATGCCTGGAGAAAAAAGGCGATCGAGCGGGCGCGCTCGCCACGTTCTATAAAATCTTGGAAGAGGAGTCCGGGCCGGGCGAGCGACGCGAGCTGTTCTGGTACTACAAAGCTGGGTTTAATGCTGCGCGATTGCTGGAGGAAGATTCAAAATGGGAATCCGCCGTCGCGATCTACGACAAGCTCGTCGCGGCCGGAGGCAACCGCAGCGAAGAAGCAAAAGCGCGTCTGAACAATATTCGGCTCGAACATTTCCTCTGGACCGATTGAAGCATTTCTCGGGGAGGCTGGAGGAAGTAGGTTGGCCCAAAAATACGAAGTGGATCGGGAAATAAGCTTGCTTAAAATTCCCATCGGGATCAAAGTTGCGACATGGGAAAAGGAAGCAGACTCAGTCGCGGGTGCGGCTGGTCGGTCCGATGTGCAATCGCGGCTTTAACGCTGGCACTTTGCGCATCGGCTTTTGCTGGTGACGGGCGAAACACCGTAGTGCTGCCTTCGCAGCAGGCGCTGCCTGCCAAGCCAAGGAAAATGTGTTTCGTGGTAGAGGCTGGCTCGCGCATTCCGCAGCCTTGCGACCGTCTCGCTGCAATTCCGACCACCGCCAATGCGATGACCATTTACGGTCATCGTCCGGGCAGATAAGAAAAAAGTCCGACGATTTTTTGCGGACGATTGCGCGCTGCCGTCTCGGCAGCGCGAAGGGAGATCACGTTTTCCTGCGCTGAGCTATAGCGGGTCCCCGAATGAAGCTCCGCCGGCCAGATTGAGAGCGAGCTGGTGAAACCCAGCGTGTTGTAGCCACGACCCCGCGCACCAGACGATTCGTGCCACGGCAAATCGGTGGCTACAATTTTACGAAATTCTCTTCGCTGGCTTCAGCGGATGGTGGCATACAGGCTTTGAATGCGGCTCGTCTGAGTTTTTCCCGGTTCGCAGCTCGTTAGGCAAGATTTTGCAGCCGCAATCACGGCTTCATCGTCGTTATCAGTAAGCCCCGCGAGAGAACCACGAATGCGGCGGAACGATTGACGCAAAAACAAATCTGCAGCGGAATGGTTCGGCGATGCTGCGTCGCCATTTCGCTCTGCAAATTGAATCTCGCCATCGATGCGGCTCAGCACACACGTCGAAGCAAAAAGATCCATGGCCGCGTTCGCGATCCGCTCCTGGACAAGCTGCATGTCGAGGATCGGCTCGCGATACATGATCAACGCGCGATTAACAGCGAAATTAAAACGCCAGATCAATCGCCCAAGTTCCCCTGCCTGTGACTGAAGCTCTTCGCTTTGAACGGGCACATCAGGCACACGAATCGCCGCGCTGAGCCGGTTCTTTCCGGCAGCCCACGCTTTGGTCATCCCGTCGCGCGACGGCTTCATCATGGTGTCGTAAATTTCCTTGAACTCCATTCCCGGCCCGCGCATCCCGACCAGTGCGATGAATGAAGTCAGTACTTCGTTCGCTCCCTCGCCAATCTGATTGATGCGCGCATCGCGCATCATCCGTTCCAGCGGAAGATCGGTCATGTAGGCGGCGCCCCCATGAACCTGGAAGACATCATTGATACATTCCCATAGCCGCTCGGTAGTGAAGACCTTTAGCATTGCCGTTTCCAGCATGTAATCTTCCAGCCCGCGGTCGATGAACGATCCGGTCACCGTTGTCATCGCTTCCATTGCGTATGCGTCCGCCGCGATGCGCGCGATTTTCTTTTTCACCAGCTCGAACTCGCCCAGTGTTTTGTTGAACTGTTTGCGCGTCGTAGCGTGTTGGACGGCTAGTTCCAGGCAGGTTTTCGCCGCGCCGGTGCAGCACGCACCGAATGTTGTACGTCCGAAATCGAGAACCGTCAGTGCCACCTTAAGACCTTTGCCGGGCGGGCCGAGAATATTTTCCTTGGCTACTTTGACGTCGCGCAAGGCGAATCGGCCGGTCGCCGTGCCACGGATTCCCATCTTCGGCATGCGCGCCTCCAGTATTTCGAATCCCGGCATGTCAGGCGTTACCAGAAATGCTGTGATCGCCGTTTTGTCCGAGCCCGGCACGGGCGTGCGCGCCATGACGGTCAGCACATCGGCGATTGCAGCGTTGGTGATGTAGCGTTTTTCACCGTTCAGAACGAAATGTGAACCGTCTTCGCTCGGCCGCGCTTGCATCTGCACATTTGCCGCATCCGATCCGGCTTCCTTTTCGGTCAGCGCGAATGCCCCGAGTTGTTCGCCTGTCACTAATTTCGGTAGCCACTTCTGTCCTTGTTCGCGTGTTCCGAACAACAACAACGCGCGAATCCCGATAGAGTGATGCGCGTTAACGAAAACCGAAGTGGACGCGCAGCGACGTCCGATTTCTTCCAGCACTTTGCAATTGGCCATTTGCGAAAATCCGCGTCCGCCAGACTCTTTCGGCGCGGTCATGCCGAGCACGCCGATGCGCCCCAACCCATCAATGACGCTGCGGGGAATGTCCGCCTGCCGATCGATCTCCGCAGCATCGAGATCCGCAGCGAGAAATTGCCGAAGCTCACGCAACGTCTCGTCCAGCTCGACCTGTTGCGCCGCGGGAATTCGCGGATACGGCATCACCCAATCCGACACGAAATGCCCCTGGAAAAGTCCCTTCGCAAATCCCAGCGCCTGCGGCCCCGCAAAAAGCAGTTCCTCAGCCTGCTGAATCTCCTTCTGTCGCTGCTCGTCGAGTTTGTTCATTCAATCAAAGCGGGCCACGAATTCTAGCCGTCCGCACGCGTGTGTCCAATCAGGCGCACGAATTGCGCTTTGCAGACCAAAGCGTCAGCAATGCGAATTCAATGCTCCAGTTGAAACTTCTCTTAGCTACATCCCTGGCTCGTGCCGCAGTCGGTGCAGACGCCGCAGGCGCCGGCACGAATGACTTTGTCGCTGCCGCAGACTGAGCAGGTGATACCCATGAAGATGCTGCCAAGCGCTACTGTCACGCGGTCCGATGAGCTACCAGCACCGTTGCCGTTTCCTTCGTTAGACGTCCCACCGTTCGCGGAATTCGATGGATGATCAGTGATGACGTCAATGATTTCCTTGTCACCGGTGCGCGCCAGGTCGGTTACGGGTCGGTTAAGTGCTTTCTTCTCGATGTCGGGAATTTCTTTAAGTGGCAAATCCGGCTGCGTGCGATTCGGCGAGGTGGCCTCCTTGTAGCCTTTAATGAACTGGCAGGCGAGCCACCGGAAAACATAATCCGTGATGCTCGTCGCGTGGCGGATGTCGGAATTCTTTGTAAACCCGCTCGGTTCAAATCGCTGATAAGCGAATTTTTTGACCAAACTCTCGAGCGGCACACCGTATTGAAGCGCGATCGACGTGAGCGTCCCAACAGTGTCCATTAACCCGCCGATGGTGCTGCCTTCCTTTGACATGGTGATGAAAAGCTCGCCCGGTTGGTCGTCCTCGTACAGGCCGACTGTAATGTAGCCTTCGTGACCGGCGATCTCGAACTTGTGCGTTAAAGACGTGCGTGTGTCCGGCATGCGATGGCGCACAGGTTGATCGAGTTGTCGCCGCAGCATCGCCAGTTCCTGTTCGAGTTCGAGAATGCGGTTTTCAAGTCCGTCTGTTTCGCCGCCGTCGGCGCCAGCGGCTACAGTGCCCATGTCTTTGGTCTTGCGCGTATTCAGAGGCGCGGAGCGCTTCGAGCCGTCACGATAAATTGCGACGGATTTCAGACCGAGACGCCAGCCTTCGATGTAGGTGTTCATGATATCGTCCACGGTGGCTGATTCAGGGAGATTCACTGTCTTGGAAATCGCCCCGCTGAGGAACGGCTGCGCCGCGGCCATCATTTTCAAGTGCGCAAGGTAATGCAGCGCTCGCTCGCCTTTGAACGGCTTGAACGCGCAATCGAAAATCGGCTGGTGCTCCGGTTTGAGGCCGGATGAAATCTTGGTTCCATCGGCGTCGGTCACATCCTCGATCGTGTCGAACGCATCAATGTGCGCAACAATGCGCTCGATGTCATCAGAGCTGTAACCGAGTTTCTTCAGTGCGGGCTTGATGGTTTGATTGACGATTTTGAGCATGCCGCCACCGGCGAGCAGCTTGTATTTCACCAGCGCAATATCGGGTTCGATTCCAGTGGTGTCGCAATCCATCAGGAAACTGATCGTGCCCGTGGGCGCCAGAACAGTCACCTGCGCGTTGCGATAACCGTGGCGTTTCCCAAGTTCCGCCGCGTTGTCCCATGTTCTTGCGGCTTCCTCTTTCAAATGCGCGAATTCCTTCGCGTCTGAAATCTGGTGCACTGCGCATCGGTGCAGTTCGATCACTTCCAACATTGGCGCGACGTTGTCCTTTGCAACTGGCTTCGACACACCGCTGGCACGCGCATCGCGATATCCGGGAAACGGCCCCATTGCCCGCGCCAACCGCGCGCTCTGCGCATACGCTTCCCCGGTCATAATCGCTGTGATTGCGCCGCAGAGCGCCCGAGCTTCGACGCTGTCGTAGCCGTAGCCGTAGCTCATGATCAGCGAACCGACATTTGCGTAGCCGAGGCCCAGGGTGCGGAAAATATGTGAATTCTCGGCGATTTCTCGGATTGGGTAGCTTGCGTTATCGACGATGATTTCCTGAGCGGTGATGAAAATTCGCGCGGCGGCCCTGAATCGCTCGACATCAAAGTCTCCGTCCCCGGTCTTGAACTTTATCAAATTCAGCGAGGCGAGATTGCAAGCTGTGTTATCAAGGAAAAGATATTCGCTGCACGGGTTCGTAGAATTTTGCCGGTCGGTGCCTTTGCACGTGTGCCACTTATGAATGGTTGTGTCGAACTGCATCCCGGGATCGCCGCAGATCCACGTGCCCTCGGCGATTTTCCGCAACAGAGTGCGTGCGTCCTTCTTCTCGCATGGTTTGCCATCGGTGATGCGGCGCGTCCACCACTCGTGGCCTTCCAGCGCTGCGTCCATGAATTTGTCGCTGACCCGGACGCTGACGTTTTCATTCTGATACATCACCGAGCCGTAAGCCTCGCCGTTGTAACTGCCGTCGTAACCTTGTTCGATCAACGCCCACGCCTTCTTCTCTTCCTTTTGCTTCGCGTCGATGAACTCTTCTATGTCCGGATGCCAATCTTTAAGCGTGTTCATCTTCGCGGCGCGCCGCGTTTTGCCGCCGCTCTTCACCACGTTTGCGATCTGGTCATAGACCTTGAGGAATGAGAGCGGCCCGCTTGGTTTGCCGCCACCGCTCAATTTTTCCCTTGTCGACCTCAGCGACGAAAGATCAGGTACCGGTGCCACTGCCGTACTTAAACAGCATCGCTTCGCTTTTCGCCAGCCGCATGATGTCCTCCATCGTGTCGCCTACGCTCTGGATGAAGCACGCGCTGCCCTGCGGATACTCGTATTGCGACGGCGCACGTTCCGCCTTGCCCGTCTCGCGATCGTAAAAATAATTCCCGGCGCCAGCGCCCTTACCCACCCCGTACTGATGATACAAACCAACATTGAACCACACCGGCGAGTTGAAAGCGCCATGCTGGTTCAAGCACAGCCAGGTCAGTTCGTCGTAAAAAGTTTCGGCCACTTCGGTGTCTGCAAAGTAGCCATCCGCCATTCCCCAGTCGGCGATTGTGCGCGTAACCCGATGAATCAACTGGCGCACTGAAGTTTCTCTTCCGCCCTTGTACGGATCGGTGCCGTTGGCGATGTCGCCGTAGAAATACTTCGACACCGCGATTTTCGTGGCGAGCGCGCTCCAGTTTTTCGGGACCTCGATGTCTTCCTGTTTGAAAATGACCTTGCCGCCGTCGTCAGTGATTTCCGCGTTGCGACATTCCCACTCAATTTGATCGAATGGCGCTACGGCAGCATCGCTGAACACGCGTTTAAAACGCAGACCGCTATTTTTCTTCCTTTCCATCCTGTTCTTTCGGCGTGCGGTCGAGCGCTGCGGTTTATTTAGTGAAGCCGGCGGAATTCCAGGTTTGAGTTGAATCATGGCGATGAGAGAGGGTTGAGGTTTTGAATAAGATGCGAATACTGGTGAACAGCGGCGCTAAGAACCTGTGAATACCGGTCAACAACAAGTAATAGCGTGGCCGTCCGTGTGGACACACAAGATGCAGTACGCCTGGCAGATTTGGCAAGCTTAAAATTGTAACATTTTTTGGCTGTTGGTCGGAAAATGCTGTCTGCTGGGACATCAGAGGTTTAGCTCGAAAGTTCTCGCAGACACCCTTGTCCGCGTCACCGTCGATGTTCGTAACGGCGGTTGCATTCAGCGTTGGTTGTTCGACGTTTCTTGGCTCGAGGAAGGGTGGCTGAGTCCGGTTTAAGGCACTCGACTCGAAATCGAGCGTGGGGAAACCCACCGTGGGTTCGAATCCCACCCCTTCCGCCAGTTCGCTCAGCATTGGGCGTCAGATGTTTGATCTTTGAAAGGTGTTCTTGGTTAAAATGTCGCCAAACGACTGTCCAAGTTGAGGCCGCAAGCCCGTTCCTGGGCCGACTTCTGAATCCAATTCGTCGCCGCAGTGCATCCAACCTGAGGCATGAAATCGCTGTTGCATCCGATGTGTTCAACGGCACTTTGCTTACTTCGCTCTTGTTACTCTATGAACATGATTTCTCGCTTTTTTCTTCTCTCGGTTACGATCGTTTTGTCCTTGTTAACAGCTGGCTCCGCGCAGAACTTGCCCAACACGACTCGGTTACTGCGTTTTCCGACCACGAATGATCACGATATCGTCTTCTGTTACGCAGGCCAGCTTTACACGGTCGGCAAAGACGGCGGCACGGCGCGCCGCCTGACGAGCGGCCCGGGTTACACCTCCTTTGCGCGCTTCTCACCAGATGGAACGCAGATCGCGTTTACTTCGGAGTATGACGGCAACAGAGAAGTTTACGTGATGCCAGCCGAGGGCGGCACGCCGAAACGGCTCACGACTTCAGCGACGCTCGGGCGCGATGACGTTTCCGATCGCATGGGGCCTAACAACATCGTGATGGCATGGGAGAACACCAAGCCGCTCGTCGTCTTCCGCTCGCGCATGAAATCGTTCAATGATTTTATTGGCTCGCTGTTTGCCGTCGGCCTCGATGCGGAACTGCCGCAGGAATTGCCAGTGCCTCGCGGCGGATTCGTATCATTTTCACCAGACGACTCCAAAATGGCGTTCAACCGGATATTCCGCGAGTTCCGAACTTGGAAACACTATCGCGGCGGCATGGCGGACGACGTCTGGATTTATGATTTCAAAACGGGCGCGACCGAAAACCTGACAAACAATCCCGCGCAGGACATCTGCCCGATGTGGGGACCGGACAACAAAATCTATTTTATCTCCGATCGCGACAACCGAATGAACTTGTTCGCCATCGATCTTGCGACGAAAGAAACCAAGCAGCTCACGCATTTCGCTGATTTCGACATCAAGTTCCCGTCGATCGGTAAGCAATCGATCGTGTTCGAGCAGGGCGGCTATATTTGGCGGTATGATCTAGGCACCGGGCAAGCCACACCTTTGCCCATCGATATTAAAGAAGATTTCGACAGCGGCCGCGGCGGGCTCGTTGATGCATCCAAGCATCTGGAATCGGTCAACCTCGCGCCCGACGGCGAACGTACGATCGTGATTGCCCGGGGCGATCTTTTTTCGGTGCCTGCCAAAAACGGAACGCCGCGCAATCTGAGCAAGACTTCCGGAGCACACGAACGCGACGCGGTGTGGTCGCCGGACGGAAAATGGATCGCTTACAACTCGGATGTCACCGGCGAGAACGAACTGTATGTACGTTCGCAGGACGGGAAGGGCGAACCGCGGCAAATCACGAACGGTGCCGATACTTACTATTACGCAGCGAAATGGTCGCCCGACAGTAAGAAGCTTCTTTGGAGCGATCGATTGCAGCGATTGCGCTATGTCGATGTGGCATCAAAGGCGGTGACGCTAGTGGACCAGGACAAATTGGGCGAGATCCAAGGCTACAACTGGTCGCCGGACAGTCAGTGGATCACCTGGGCGCGCCCGGAACAAAACGACATGCCGCGCGTTTACATTTACTCGCTTGCAAACAAACAGCAGACCGCTGTTACAGACAGCTGGTACGGCTCGGGCGAACCGGTCTTCAGCGATGACGGAAAATATCTGGTGCTCGCGTCCGCGCGTGATTTCAAACCAACTTTTGGTGATCAGGAATTCGCCAACGTCTATCGCGACATGCAACGCGTCTATCTTGTCACGTTGGCAAAAGAAACCGCCAGCCCGCTCGGACCCAAGAGCGATGAGGTCGGTAAAGCCGCTGAAAAGCGTGAAAAAGCAAAGGAAGCTGAAGAGAAAAAGCCCGAGGCAAGTCCGGGCGCGAAAAAACCGGAAGAAAAGACAAAGAAGCCAGTCGTTGTGAAGGTGGATCCCGACGGAATCCAGAACCGGATCGTTGGTCTGGAAATTACGCCTGGAAATTATCGCAACATCCGAATGTTGGATGATAACCGGATCTTT
The DNA here is from genome assembly GCA_963828355.1 of uncultured Verrucomicrobiae bacterium. Classification (GTDB taxonomy): domain Bacteria; phylum Verrucomicrobiota; class Verrucomicrobiia; order Chthoniobacterales; family UBA10450; genus Udaeobacter. The sequence continues at coordinate 17,152 of CAWHFD010000015.1, forward strand.
TATCTGCGCCGTACCGCCGGCGATGAAGTAGGCGAAGACGACGAAGAACTCTTTCAGGAGAAAGACAAGAAATCGCATCTTTGCGTTTACAATGTCGATGACCGCAAAGAAACAGTGCTCGGCGACGCGAACAATTACGAGATCACCTTCGACGGCAAAAAGATGTTGGTGAAGATAAAAAAAGATTACGCCATCATCGACGTACCGAAAGACAAGCTCGAAACCAAGGATCACGAACACAAAATCCAAGGTCTCGACATGCAACTGGATCGCCGTGCCGAGTGGCGCCAGATCTATTTCGAGTGCTGGCGTGAGATGCGTGACTTTTTCTTCTCTCCGACGATGGACGGCATCGATTGGAAAGGCATGCGCGACAAGTATGCGGCGCTGTTGCCGTTCGTGAATAATCGCAACGATCTGACCTACTTGTTAGGCGAACTCATTGGCGAATTGAACATCGGCCACGCTTACATCGCAGGCGGCGAACGGCCGGATACGCCGCGAACCAACCTGGGCTTGCTCGGCGCAGAATTTTCGCGCGACCCGGCCACGCGCGCCTACCGGATCGAGCGAATTTTGCCCGGCGAAAACTGGGACAAGAAAACGCGCTCACCATTAACCGATATCGGCGTGAGCGTGAAACCGGGTGATTACATTCTCGCGATCAACAACACGCCGGTGTCAAGTTTGCCAAACCTTTACGACGCTCTTATAGGCACGGCCGGAAAACAAGTCATCCTGCGCGTTAATTCCAAACCGACGGATGCCGGCGCGCGTGACGTCACCGTCGTTCCCACCGACGACGAAGGGCCGCTTTACTACCTCGATTGGGTGCAAAAGAACATCGACTATGTGACGAAGAAAACCGGCGGCGAAGTCGGGTACCTGCATATTCCCGACATGGGTCAGCCGGGCCTCAACGAGTTCACCAAGCTTTACTTCCCGCAAATCCGCAAACACGCGCTCATTGTGGATGTTCGCGGCAACGGCGGCGGCTTTGTCTCGCCGCTTGTGATCGAGAGATTGCGGCGCGCGCTGGTGATGATCGGCATCGCGCGAAACGGCGCGCCGCAAACGGATCCGCCGCAAACATTCACAGGCCCAATGGTGACTTTGGTAAACGAATTCTCCGCGTCTGATGGAGATATTTTCCCATATCGCTTCAAAACACTTGGCCTGGGGAAACTCATCGGCAAACGGACTTGGGGCGGCGTGACTGGCATTCGTGAATCGCTGCCGCTGGTTGATGGCGGACAATTCTTCAAACCGGAGTTTGCGGTTTATTCAAAGGACGGCAAACAATGGGTTGTTGAAGGCCACGGTGTTGATCCTGACATTGTGGTCGACAACGATCCCGGAAAGGAATTCAAAGGCGAAGATCAACAGCTCGAGCGCGCCATTCAGGAAATGCAAGACGAACTGAAAACGAAACGCTACGACCTGCCATCGCCGCCACCCTGGCCAAACCGTAATCCCGCCGGCTGAAGCTACCGTCGTTTGATCTGAACTGACACGCTGTAGAGCTAAAGAGAAACACACCTATCTTTGGCTGTGAAGGCCAGAGGGTATCTTGCCTGCCGGGCTAAATCCGGTCATTGCGGGGCATTTGCCCTGAACTTTTGAAATCATCCAGCTGATCAGCGGAGTCATGTCACGGCGACATAATCCGCGGCAGATCTTGGCTGGCCGTACACACGTCGATCGTGCAATGGCTGTGGCTGAAACTACAGCGTTCGTTTCGTAACGCAAAAGACCCGCATCGAAAGGCGCAGTTCTCAGATGAGTGAAACCACGAGGCAGAAAACGCACGAGTGGATTGCGCGAATCGCCGAATTCATGCAGTCTTAATTCTCCGCGCTTGCATCAGCACCTTGAAGGGGCGCGGCAGTCGCATGGAACGAGCTTTTGCGAACCGAACCGAAGCGGGGCGCCTGCTCGCGGAAAACCTTGGCGAATATGCGAACCGGGAGGACGTAATCATTTTCGCATTGCCTCGCGGCGGGGTGCCTGTTGCTTACGAAATCGCAAAACTTCTGCACGCGCCGCTTGACGTTTTCATCGTGCGCAAACTCGGCGTCCCCGGTTTTGAAGAACTCGCGGCTGGCGCAATCGCGTCGGGCGATGTGCGCGTTTTGAACGAAGACGTCATGCGCGCCATCCCGCATGCCGACGAGACGATTGAAGTAGTAACCGCTAGGGAAAAAGCCGAATTGCGACGACGCGAACAACTTTATCGCGGAGGTCGGCCTGCACCTCAAGTGCGCGACAGGACGGTCATTTTGGTGGACGACGGAGTGGCTACCGGCGCGACAATGCGCGCGGCAGTCAAGGCGTTACGTCAGAGTGGAGCAGCGAAAATCGTCGTGGCAGTGCCGGTCGGTCCGCACGACACCTGCACGGAAATAAAACAACTGGCCGATGAAGCGGTCTGTCTAATTACGCCGGAGTTTTTTCAGGCGGTAGGTCAGTATTATGAAGATTTTTCGCAAACTAGCGACGACGACGTATGCGAACTGCTTGCCCGCGACGCAAAGAGCGCGACCGCGGGAGGTGAACAGGAGCAAATCAGGGACTGATTTTCATTCCGTCGGCGTCGCTGGTGTCTTTTTAGAATCAAGTTTTGCCCAACATGACAACACGCAACACACTCCGATGAACGCGCTGATCATCGTCGACCTTCAGAACGCCCTCCTCGGTACCGGATTATCGAGCAACGTCGATGACGATCGCTTCAATCTTTCCAGCGTCCGTTACTGACGGCGGCTGTCATAAACTTCTGGCCTTTGCATAGACAGCAAATCCCCGTTTTCCCGCTAGAAGTACTTGGCGCTGGCTTCTCTGTTGGGCGTATCCGCGAATTTCAAGAAAACGTATGCCTAAACCGTCTCCACGAGCTCGCGGGGCGGCGCGACATGTACTTTTGGTTTCTCTCGCTTAAGGACCCGATAGAGAAACCAGACAATGAAACAGTTCGCCACCAAAATGAGCGCGCCCACCAAACCCGGATCATGCAATAGATGACGGAGCTCAAGTGGAATCAGCGCCGCGGTCGCGAAAATCATGAGGAACTCAGCCCAACGTTGCTGCATATAAACGCCGATTCCTTCGGTGAAAAGGACCGCCGAGTAAAACAGCGCTAAAAAAGCCGTCGCCCGCAGCGCGCCGTCTGCGAGCACAGTTTGCGCTTTGTGCAGTAAGAAGCCGATGGGCTTGCTATGCTCAAGAAGGATTTCGTCCGCAGTCCAATTCGACAGCGCATCGATCCAGCGAGTCCGCGCGTTTAGAAAAAGCAGTGAAACGCCAACCAAAAGCAGCAGGACGCCTTTGGAGATTTTGAAAAACCCGATGAGCTTGAGATAGCGAACACGACGCGCACCCTGCAAAATGGCAGGCTCGTGCGCTGGTTTCCTCATTATCTAACTCTTCGTGCAAAGTCGATCATTGCGCAATGATCGGACGTTCCCGGCAGCAAATTTCCAGCTTGTTGCCATCCGAATCCTCAAAAAAGAAGGCGTAATAACCGGGACTGTAGCCTTTGCAAATTTCCGGGCCCTCGAGCTTTTTCCCGCCGGCTTCGCGCACGAGCCTTGCAATCCGATCCACTTCTTCCCGCGTATCGGCCCAAAACGCGATCCGCGTGCGATTCGGTTTATGGTTTTTATCTGGACTAAAGCCAAAGAATTCCGACGGCCTGTCGCCGCCGGCGGAATAAAAAGTATGGACATATCGACCGGGTTTTTCGCGAACGAATCCAAGCTGAGGCAAGAGTTTTCCGTAAAACTTTCTTGCCGCAGCCATGTCTTTTACTCGTAAGTCAATATGATCAAAGCAACGCGTTTTCATTTTCTGATTCTCAGTTGGTTCAGACCGCAATTCAATTGAGTGTGCTCGCAAAAGGCAGGGCGCGCACGGAGTGAAACGCCTTACCGAGAATCGAGAAACCGCGGTAAGATCGGTCTTAGTTTTTCTATCGTCGCTTGGGGCCAAAACTTGCGCTCCGTCACCAGCGCCGTATCTAACGCGAAGTGTTCCGGCCAGTTCGCCTCATTTGGAAGCCGCGGAATTACATCGACAATCACTTTCCGTGCGGTCGCCGCGTTTGCCGTTAAATGGCTTAGGACTGTTTCCGCCGAAACAGGTTCCTCTTCCACTTTCCAACAATCGTAATCAGTAACCATCGCCATGGTGGCAAACGCGATCTCCGCTTCGCGCGCCAGTTTCGCTTCCGGGAGATTAGTCATCGCGATCACGTCGAACCCGTTGCGATGATTGAATTCCGACTCCGCCCGCGTGGAGAACGCAGGTCCGTCCATATTCACGTAAACGCCCCCGTTGTGAACCGTGACACCCAAGGATCTGGCCGATTCTGCCAACAGGTTACGCAAATTCGCGCTGATCGGTTCAGCAAACCCGACGTGGGCGACAATTCCCTCGCCGAAAAACGTATGAACCGCGCCTTGACTGGTTCGATCATAAAACTGCGACGGCAAGACCACGTCTCGAGGCGCATATTTCTCCTGCAAGCTGCCGACTGCGGCCACGGAAATGATCCAGCGGACGTTCAATGAGCGCAGCGCGTAAATGTTGGCGCGGTGATTGATTTCGTGCGGCAGAATCCGATGTCCTCGGCCATGCCGCGGCACAAAGTAAACCTGACGGCCACTTAATTTTCCGCCGACCAGCGCGTCGGACGGCGATCCAAACGGTGTATCGATTTTGTGCTCAGTCGCGTCGCGCAACCCCTCGATCTGGTACAGACCGCTACCACCGATGATGGCTATTGCTGGAGCTTGTTCACTCATCCGCGCTTGGATTTAAGACACGAATTACACGAATTGTCACGAACCTGATAACACTGGACGACTATGGATTAGCAAATCCAAGGGCTATGCAAAATAAAGAGCACATTGTCATTCTGAGCGAAGCGAAGAATCTCAAATCATTTCTTGATTCCGCTAAAAGCGCAATAGCCAGAGATGTTTCGTATACTCTCAACATGACAATGCAATTGATGCGCGCTGCTGGAAATCCGTGTGGTGCGCCTTGGACGAAGGAGGCCCAGCCGTGTATCGTTGTCGCCGTCCATGCCGAAATTCTTCATCAAGACCTACGGTTGCCAGATGAACGAACGCGACTCGGAACAGGTCGCGCATTCGCTCGTGGCACGCGGTTACGAGCAGGTCGGGCACGAGTCGGAAGCCGACGTTGTTCTCCTGAATACGTGCAGCGTGCGCGACATGGCTGACCAGAAGGCGCTTGGCAAAATGGGCATGCTCGGACGAATGGCCAAAGACCGGCCACACATGGTGTTTGGCTTCCTTGGCTGCATGGCGCAGGCGCGTGGCGCGTCCCTGCTGAAAGCTTTGCCGCATGTCAATCTCGTCGTGGGGACACAAAAATTTCACCGAGTGGCGGATTACGTCGACGAGCTCATGGCTCGGAAGAAGAATCGAATTTCAGAAAACGCCGAACGCCCAACGTCCAACGCCCAACGCCCAATGGAAAGGCGGATGGACGATCTGCGATCTTCCATTGTTGATGTTGCAGAAGAGCTCGGTTCGCAATCGACCATTCGCGACCAGCAACTGACGTCGAGCCAGGCAACGGCGTTTGTCTCGATCATGCAAGGGTGCAACATGCACTGCACTTTCTGTATCGTGCCACAGACGCGCGCATCCGAACGTAGCCGTTCGATCGCCGAGATTGTATCCGAAGTGCGCCACCTTGTTTCGCGTGGCGTCAAGGAAATCACGCTACTTGGGCAAATCGTGAATCTTTATGGTCGCCACGAATTTTCAAAGGTCGACAACAAATCCCCGTTTGCGCAGCTGCTTGAAGCAGTTCACGAGATCGAAGGCCTTGAGCGACTCCGTTTCACTTCGCCTCATCCGATCGGCTTCCGCGAGGACCTGATCGACGCAATCTCGCGGCTGCCGAAACTTGCCGAGCACGTTCATCTGCCATTGCAATCCGGCTCCAACAAAATTCTCAAAGCGATGCATCGCGCATATACCGCTGAAAAATACGTCGAGCTGGTTAGCCAAATCCGGCAGGCGCGCCGTGGCATCGCAATTACCACCGATATAATCGTCGGGTTCCCAGGCGAAACAGAAGACGATTACCGGCAGACACGTGACCTGGTCGAGCAAATCCAATTTGATAACGCGTTTGTGTTTCGCTATTCGCCCCGCAGCGGCACTCCCGCCGCGGCGATGCCGCATCAAATCGACGAGCACATCAAACATGAGCGCAATCAGGATTTGCTCCACGTCGTAAACCAATCGAATCGGCGGATTCTCGAGCGCCTGATCGGAACCAAAGTGGAGGTTCTTTGCGAAGGGCCCAGCAAAACAAACCGCGCGCGGTTAATGGGCCGCACCCGCACAAACAAGATCGTCGTGTTTGAAGGCGACGAAAAACTGGTTCGGGAACTCTTGTATGTTCGGGTCAAGCAAGCGAATGGTTTCAGCCTTTATGGCACGCCGCTGGTAGAGTAAGCGCCCAGTCAATCGCAAGTTGAAAACTTGCGTCACCTTATCCAAACTCACACGCCTAGTGAACTTCGACCCAATGATTTACCATCTGTCCCTGCACAGCGCGGGAATTATTGCGGGGGCTTTTCTGATCGTTGTCGCCCTTATCGGTTTGTTAAAACCTGACTGCGCGCACGTCGTTCAGCGGTTTCCGCGCTCGCGGGTTGCAGGAATTGTGCTGCTTACAATTTGTCTGGCATGGAGCTTCTGGTTGCTGGCCACGATTCAGATGGGCGAGTTCTCGGAATTCCGTCGTCCGCTTCTGATTGCTTTGCCAATCGGGTACGTGCTCGCTCTGTTGTTCGTGGACGAGTTCCTCGCAGTACGGGCTCTTGGGATTCTTTGTTTGCTCGCGGCAGAACCCCTGCTTGACGCGGCCTTTTTGCGCCATGAAACGAGCCGCTTGCTCGTAACAGTGTTTGCTTACTTACTGATTATCGCGGGCCTTTTTTGGGTGGCGATCCCGTACGTCCTTCGCGATCAAATCAATTGGAGCGCTCGAAGTGGTTTCCGCTGGCGCTGCCTGCATGCAATCGCGTTGGTTTACGGCGGCGTGATTCTCGGGTTCACGTTCACACAATATTAGATGTAGCGGCGGCTTATGACGGCCGCAGGCGCCCAATGATTGTTTCGGCCCTCAAAGAGCGCCTCTACAGTGAGCGATGGACCGCATTCTGATAATCCGCGGTGGCGCAATCGGTGACTTCATTCTCACTTTGCCGGCACTCAAGGCGCTCCGGGATTCCATGCCGCATGCACATATCGAGATACTTGGTTACAAGCACATTGCAGTGCTTGCTGAAAATCGCTTCTACGCAGAGGCGGTGCGATCGATTGAATACGCGCCGCTCGCCAAGTTTTTCGCGAGCAACACGGAACTGACGGCGGAACTGGCAGATTATTTCGCGAGCTTCGATTTAATCATCAGTTACCTGTACGACCCAGACCGGATCTTTGAAAGCAATCTGCGCCGCTGCGGCGTCGAAAATCTAATTTGCGGACCTGCGAAGATCGTTGAAAACGCTGGTCACGCTGCGCGCCAGCTTGCGCGACCGATCGAGGAGCTGGGCATTAAGGTTGTCGATCTTGCGGCGAGAATTTTTCCTTCAATGGAAGATCGGGAGTTTGTGGGCACGTTTCTCCGGACAACGCGGCAACCGATTGTGGCGATTCATCCCGGAAGCGGCAGCCAGGCAAAGAATTGGCCACTGAAAAACTGGATCGGTTTGTTTTCAAGAAGCGCTGAGTTCTCCATCAACGGCGAATTTCCTTCACTGGTCGTGATTTCCGGCGAGGCCGATAACCTCCAAACGGGGCAACTAGAACGCGAGTGGCGGGATCGAAATGTGCCCTTCGCAAAGAATTTACCGCTTCCTCAACTAGCCGCTGTGCTTGAGCGCTCCGTCTTTGTTGGACACGACAGTGGAATTTCCCACCTCGCTGCGGCGGCCGGAGCAAATTGCATTGTGCTCTTCGGCCCGACTAATCCTGATGTTTGGGCACCTAGGAACAACCATGCGCGGATCCTCAAAGCGCCAAACGGGAGGATCAGTGATTTAAAAATCGAACAGGTCAAAGCAGCGCTTGCTGAGGTGTAGCGCAGCCACGAGAACAAAATCGGCCGCCGCGGCAGCTCTAAGCTGCATTTCACTTTTAGCCCACATATGTGATCCAGAACTGAAATGCAGCTCTGAGCGCGGCGGTTTAATCTTCGTAGCCGCGGGGAAACTTCTGATGCCATTTCCAAGCACTCTCAATGATGGCATTGAGCGATTGGAACTGCGGTTGCCAGCCAAGCTCCTTTTTGATCTTGTCAGAGGAAGCGATGAGGCGCGGTGGATCGCCGGGCCTGCGTGGCTTCTCGATCGTGTTGATTGTTCGACCGGTGATTTTGCGGCAGGATTCAATTACCTGTCGAACACTGGAACCGCCGCCCGTGCCGAGGTTGTAACATCCGCTGTGGCCTGCGCCGAGGGCCAGAATATGCGCCTGGGCCAGGTCGAGGATATGAATGTAGTCGCGAATACATGTTCCGTCGGGCGTGTCGTAGTCGATTCCATATATTTCGACGTTCGGTCGTTCACCGAGTGCCGCCTGTAGCACAACTGGAATGAGATGCGTCTCCGGCCGATGGTCTTCACCAAATTTGGCCGACGCGCCAGCGGCGTTGAAATAACGCAGGCAAACAAATTTTACACCGTGAATCTCGTCGTACCAGCGCAAAATTTTCTCGAATGCCAGTTTTGACTCGCCGTAGGGATTGATCGGGCGCGCCGGCGCAGTTTCGTCGATTGGCACCCGATCCGGCGGACCAAAGATCGCGCACGTTGACGAAAAAACGATGCGCTGAACGCCGGCTGCGACCATCGCATCCAGCAGGTTCAATCCATTGCCAATGTTATTTCGAAAATATTTGGAGGGATTTTGCATTGACTCGCCAACCAGCGCGTTCGCAGCGAAATGCAGGACCGCATCGGGCCGATGATTGGAAAGGGCAGCCTGGATTTCCCGGCGATCCGCAAGTTCGCCTTCAATAAAATGCGTCCGCGCATCAACGGCGCCGCGATGCCCTTCACTCAGGTTGTCGAAAATGGTAACTTCGTGTCCTTCATTTAGCAACAGCTCGGCGCAAACGCTCCCTATGTAGCCTCCGCCGCCAACAACAAAGATTTTCATCGACGGGAAAAATGCCGCGTGATTCGCGTTAAATCAAAACCAACTCGCGAGATGAGCGCCGCCAATCATGCAGGTCGGCTGGTCGCGGACCGCTAATTTGAGACGTGACTGCGCCGAGGAGTATTTTGCGCGACGGTTTTGCTTTTCTTCTTTTCGAGGGCTGCGACCATCTTCCGCACGCAATTATGTTTGCAACGCGGGGCGAGGACTTTCAAACTTTCTTCCTCCGAACCCCATTGCAATATGTCGATGTCCATGTAGCGGACGCCCCAGTTTCTCACCTCAGACCGGCTGGGCTTATACAGGTCGATTGTGTTGGTGCCGATCAACGCATTTCCGTAATCGTCGATGACATATTCTTCGTTCGTTTCGGCGAGGCGGAAGCGCGTTCCCAGCGGGTATCGCGACCAGTCTGAAGCGGCACTCATTACCTGGCGACCGGACAGGTAGGTGCCAACTGCGTTGTGAGCCCCGCTTCCTCCCTCGTGCTGCGTATATGCAGTGGTGCGCACCTTAGGTATCCGCTGCCCAGTGGTGAGAGTCGGTTTCGATTGCGTCGCACAGCCCACGACAAAACCAGCTAAGGCTCCCGCGAACGCCAGGTTAAAGCATCGAGGCATCGAGTATCGCGACCTCAATACCAGCCCTGGTAGCCAAGGGCAAGGGATAAATTACGGAAGATTTCCCTGGGTCGGAATGGTTGCAACCAACATCGGGAACCCGGCACTTCGACGCACGGCTGATTGTCTGGGGGCCACCAGCGGTTAATGCGCAGCCGCTTCCGAGAGTTCGCTTGTGCAATGGGGACAACGTGTCGCCTTAATCGGGATTTTCATCGCGCACGCTGGGCAATCTTTCATGTCGGGTGGTTTTTCGGCCGGGTGCCTGAGTTGATTGATTGCTCGGACCAGAAGGAAAACCGCGCCCGCAACAATCAAAAAGTTGATCACCAAGGTAGTAAAGTTGCCGTAATTCCAAGTGATCGCCCCGGCTTTCGCCGCGTCAGCGGGAGTATTGAATGCGGTCGAGCCGTCTTTGGCCGCCCGCAAAATCATAAATTTGTTTGAGAAATCCAATCCGCCGGTAAGCAGGCTGATCGGCGGCATGACCACATCCTTTACCAATGAATTGATGATCGCACTAAAGGCCGCGCCGATAATCACGCCGACCGCGAGATCGACCGCGTTACCTTTTACGGCGAATTCCTTAAATTCGTTCCAGATCTTCGTCATACGACGATGTTGACCAGTTTTTTCGGAACGACAATCACATTGCGCACCATCTTACCGGCGATTCGCTCTTGAATCCTCGGATTCGACAGCGCGGCGGTTTTGAGTTCTTCCTCCGTCGCCAGGATTGGCATCTTCATTCGGTCGCGCAGTTTGCCGTTTATCTGAACAACGATTTCAACTTCGTCCTCGACGAGCAAACATTCGTCATAAGCCGGCCAGGATTGTTCCGCGATATCTCCGTGCGCGTGGCTAAATTTCGTGTTTAACGTCTCCCAAAGCTCGGAGGCAATGTGCGGTGCAAACGGATTGAGCAATATCAGGAAGGTCCGCATCGTCGATAAGGGAATAATTTCGACGTTAGTGAATGCGTTCACGAAAATCATCATCTGGGAAATCGCCGTGTTAAAAGAGAACGATTCTATGTCCTCAGTGACTTTTTTGATGCTGGCGTGCAACAACTTTTGCTGCGACTTGGTTGCATCGATCTGTTGGATCTTTCCAGATAATTCCCATTCGCCCGACTGGCTCTCTGTCATCAACAAACGCCAGACCCGCGCGAGAAACCGTGCAACGCCCTCGACGCCGCGCGTGCTCCAGGGTTTCATTTGTTCCAGGGGTCCCATAAACATTTCGTAGCAACGAAACGCGTCCGCGCCGTGCTGATCGATCACGTCGTCTGGGTTAACGACGTTCCCACGCGATTTCGACATTTTCTGGTTGTCTTCGCCGAGGATGATTCCCTGGTTTACGAGCCGCTGAAACGGCTCGGGCTTTGAGACGAAGCCTAGATCGAACAACACTTTCTGCCAAAAGCGCGCATAAAGCAGATGTAACACAGCATGCTCGGTTCCTCCTACGTACAAATCAACCCCACCCGGTTTATCACCGCCCATCCAGTAACGTTCCGCCTCTTCTCCGACGAACCGTTGATGATTATGCGGATCGCAGAAGCGCAGGTAATACCAGCATGAGCCTGCCCACTGCGGCATTGTGTTTGTCTCGCGCATCGTCTTCCCGGAGTAACAGACCCACTCTTTTGCCTTTGCCAGCGGCGGTTCTCCGGTGCCAGTCGGTTTGTAGTCGTCGAGCGGCGGTGGGACTACCGGCAATTCTTTTTCCTCCAATGCGCGATGTTTGCCGTTTTCCCAAACAATTGGAAATGGCTCGCCCCAATATCGTTGACGCGAGAATAACCAGTCGCGCAGTTTGTAATTGATTGCGCGTTTGCCAAGGCCGCGTTCTTCCAGCCAAGTGGTGATCCTCTTTTTCGCTTCTGCACTGGTTAGGCCATTGATAATCGGCGAGTTAATCGCGATGCCTTCGCCCGTGAATCCGAATGCCGGCTCATCTCCTGTTGGCTGAACAACGACGATAGTCGCCAGATCGAATTTTTTTGCGAATTGCAAATCGCGTTCATCGTGGGCCGGCACGCCTCCTATCGCGCCGGTCCCGTAACCAAGCAGCACGTAATCGGCGATCCAGATTGGAATCTTTTCGTTGGTCGCCGGATTAATTGCGTACGCGCCAGTAAACACGCCGGTTTTTACTTTCGATAGATCGGCACGCTCCAGCTCACTCTTACGCGCGGCGCGCTCGCGATATTCGCGCACTGCCGGCCACTGCTCCTCGCTAACTATAAGATCAACCAATGAATGTTCCGGGGCGAGCACCAGGAACGTACCGCCGTAAAGCGTGTCCGGTCGGGTCGTGAAAACGCGAACCTTGTAATCGCGATCACCGATTGCGGCGCCGGGAGCCTCGACTCCGGCTATCGGAAAATCGATTTCCGCGCCTTCACTGCGTCCAATCCAATTGCGCTGAAGCAATTTGATTCCCTCTGGCCAATCAAGTTCGTCGAGCTCATCGAGCAAGCGCTCTGCGTACGCGGTGATGCGCAGCATCCATTGCCGCATCGGCCTTCGAACAACCGGAAACCCGCCAACTTCGCTTTTTCCATCTACCACCTCCTCGTTAGCCAGGACTGTGCCGAGCCCGTGACACCAGTTGACGGGGACATCAGCCACATAAGCGAGTCGAACGCTATCCGAATCAGTTCCCCGATAGGTAGAGATCGGCTCCGCCCGATTTGTCTCCGGGTTAAACCATGAGTTGTAAATCTTGAGAAAAATCCACTGCGTCCATTTGTAGTATTCGGGATCGGTCGTGTTAATCTCTCGTTGCCAGTCATAAGAAAAACCGATCCGCTTTAATTGGTTTTTGAACTTCGCCACATTTTCGCGCGTCGTGATTGCAGGATGCTGGCCAGTCTTAATCGCGTATTGCTCTGCGGGCAGACCGAACGCGTCCCAGCCCATCGGATGCAAAACGTTGAAGCCGCGCAGTCGTTTGTAGCGCGCGACGATGTCTGTCGCGGTGTAGCCTTCGGGGTGGCCGACGTGCAACCCGGCCCCGCTCGGGTAAGGGAACATATCGAGCACGTAGAACTTTGGCTTCTCGGGACCGAACCCTTCCTCACCGGGTTTGGACGCGTGAAAAAACTGGCGTTCGTCCCAGATGGCCTGCCATTTAGGCTCGATCTGGTCGAATGGATACGGTTTGCGGCGACCGCTATTCATCGCAAGTAATCAGGAACCCAGGAAACGAGGAAAGGAAAACAAAATTTTACTCTTTGATTTCTGGTTTCCAGATTTCAATTGCATCGTGATCGAGGTTCTATTCGCGACGCGCAACCCGCATAAGACGCGCGAGATCCGGGAAATTCTCGGAACAGACTTCGCAGTGCACGATCTTCGCAGGTGTCCCGAAATCCCTGACACTGATGAGAGCGGAGCGTCTTTTGAAGAGAACGCCACGCTTAAGGCGCTCGCGGCGTCGAAAGCCTTGCCAGGTTTCGTTGCAGCGGACGATTCGGGGCTGGAGGTGGATGTCTTGGGCGGCGCGCCCGGAATTTATTCGGCGCGGTATGCCGGAGTGAATGCGACCGAGGAAGAAAAGATTGATAAATTATTGCGGGAGCTTGAGCGAGTGGGCGCCGGCGACCACGCGCGTCGAGCTCGATTTCATTGTGTCGTTGCGCTCGCGCATAATGGCAATCTCGTTGGAACCTTTGAAGGAATTGTCGAAGGGACGATCGCTAACGAACCGAGAGGCAAGGGCGGATTCGGCTACGATCCGATTTTCATTCCCGAAGCATTCAGGAAAACGTTCGGCGAACTGCCTGTCGAAGTGAAGAACACGATCAGCCATCGCGCAAAAGCGATTCGCAAGCTCGCCGTTGGACTTCGACACCTCGAGCTACGTTAAGGACTGGGAGGGGGAGGTGCGGGAGCAGGAGGAGCTGGCGCCGTTTGGGTGACCCCGGCAGCGGCTCGAATCTGGTATCCGACCTTCGTGATGCCAACCGACCGCACCTTGTCCAGTACCCCAATCACGTCGCCATACATCGCCATCGGCGCCGCGCTGATTGAAATTTTGATGTCCTTGTTTGCCCTGTGAAGCTGAAATAGTCGAGGCAGGACTTGATCATCGGCTACGTATTGGTTGTCGAAGAACACCGCGTTTCCTTCCAGGACTTTGACCGAAACGAAGTCCTTGACTCCGCTCGGAGGCGGTCCAACCGCAGCGGGCAAATTGACGCGAATGCCTTTCATGTGCGTCTGGCTCAGGCTCACCATCATGAAACTGGCGAGCAAAAAGAACATGATGTCGATCAACGGAATGATCTCGATCCGGGCCCGTTTATGCGGAACTGGTGAACCTAGTCTCATGTCTAGTACGAAGCTCCTGTCATGGTGAAGGTAATGGGAATCCTAACCTTGGAAACCGTTCCAGGTCTAAATCGCCACTGCCGAAACGCGCTGGTGGCCGCGTTATCCAGGATGGGATTTCCGGTACTTTGCGCGACAGAAGCGCTGGTGACATTGCCGCTGGCTGAATCGACGTCGGCAACGATCACTCCACTCCCGGTAATGTGCCGCGAACGCGCCTCGTACGGGTACTGCGGACGTGGCGCGTATAAAGCGAGGGCTTTCGCTCGCGACATCGACATGGGGCCAGGCGCCTTGATTGGCGTAAACTTTTGCGCGTTCGCTTGTCGCGGAGGCGGTGTTCTTTCTTCCACAAACTCGGGTTGAACGTCCGGCGGCGGCGGCGGCTCTGGAATAGGAATATCCTCGGGTGGTGGAGTTGCCTCAGGCGGGGCAAGCACCGCTTCCACAACCTGTGGCGGTTGCGGCGGCAGGTCTACAGCCGGAGCTTCGTGCCGTTGAGATACCGCGACCGCTGTCAGATGAATCGCTAAAGCAGCACCCAACGCAGTCCAGAAATACCACCGCGGCGGTGGCCGGTAGGTCAACGTTCTGGCCTGTGTTGGCGTTGCTCCTGTTGTTTCTGCCATACCCAAGTTATGGTGGTGGGCCCCCCGGCACTCCCTTGAGCGATTCGCTCTTGATTTCGAACGAAATCTTGTAGTAACCGGCAGAGCGAATGATATCCAGCGCATGCGCCACGTTCAGGTGCACTGAATCCTTGTCGCCCCGAACGAAGACCTTCGCGTCAGGAGCCGATTGATGGGCCATTTTCAGAAGATTCAGCAATTGCTCATCACTTTTCATTTCGTCTTTGTCGAAGAAGTAATGACCGTCCTTGTCCACCGAGACGCTGATATACTCCCGTTTTGTCTGCGTCTGACCAGAAACACCCGAGGGGAGATTCACTTTAATACCCTTCATGTGCACCTGACTCAGGCTCACCATCATGAAACTGGCGAGCAGAAAGAACATGATGTCGATCAACGGGATGATCTCGATCCGCGCTTTCTTATGTGGAATCGGTGACGCTACGCGCATACCGGATCTCTAGATGGAGGAGCGCGTTGCCGATGAAGGCGTGCCGCTCTGGATCGTCACTCCTTTTTCGGCTGTCTGAGCTTGGAGCATCACTTCCAAATTTGTGGCTGCCGTTTGCAATTCGAACTCCAAGTTAGACACGCGAGAGGTAAAAAAGTTAAACGGGATCAGCGCAAAAATTGCGATACCCAGACCGCAGGCCGTGGCGATAAGCGCTTCAGCGATACCGCCTGTCACCGCTTGCACAGCCAGCTCTTCGTTTCCGAGGAAGCTGAACGAACGGATCAGTCCAGTGATCGTGCCCAACAGACCGAGCAACGGCGCCAGAGTCACAAGAGTATCCATCACCACTAGGAACCGTCCGGCGCGTTTGATCTCGATGCCTGCGGCAACTTGCAGCGCGGCTTCGAGCGAGCTGTGTTGATGATTCAGACCATTCCATAGCATTCGCAGCACAGGATCGCGGGAACTGCGCGAAAGCCTCGAAGCCTCGGTCGTGTCACCATTTTCAATTGCGGTGAAAACTTTCTCGATCCGTTTCGGATCCCGGCGGAACCAGCGGCCACCCCACCAAATGCACCGTTCAATCACGACGGTGAGCGCTACGATTGACACGATCAGAATCGGCCACATCACCGGGCCGCCTTTGTGAAACTTGTCGATCAACCAGTTACCGGCTAAAAATCCAGCGGGCTCTTCGGGAGAGGGTGAAGCAACCGCAGGAGGACTCGTGGCAGCGGCTGCGGCGGGACTCGTCACTGCGCCTGGCGCGGCGGGACTCGTCATTGCGCCTGGCGCGGCGGGCTGACCTGCCGCTGGAGGCTGCCCGACTGCTCCGGGTTCTCCCGGCGGCGGCGGTTGCTGGCCTGGCGCGAGGTTTGTCGCAGGCGGTTGCTGTGCTGCCGCTGCCGGATTGCTCGGCGCCTGCGCAGCCGGACTCGTACCCCCGGCTGCCGGCGGTGCTTGTGCCGGTGGCGGAGCTTGCGCGAGTGAAACCAACGCGAACGCGAGTGAAGAGAGACCGATAGTAAGTAGTGTTTTCATAGTTGAAGCACGAGTTTGTTGACCGGTTCGATTTCGGTGCAGGTTTTCTTTTATCGCAGAGGACGTGTTCGGGAGTCCAGCAAAACTTTTCATTTTTTTCCGCGACATTTCCTTCTGCCCGGCCGCATTTTCAAATTAAAATATCTCTATTGCAAGGGCACAAGGCAAGTGTTTCAAATCGTCGTCGATCAGCTTCTCTGAGCGTTATGCCTCGAAATGTTCTGCGCGATCGCGACGCCGTTGCACAAACGCGGCCAATCATCGATCTCCGCATGCAATTGATCCCCAGCTCGAATCGGGCCGACGCCCGCGGGAGTCCCCGTTAAAATCACGTCGCCCGGCAGTAATGTGAGCGACTGGCTCGCAAATGAAATAATTTGTGCAACTGAATGGATCATTCGACTTGTGCGCGTGCTCTGGCGCAGGTCCCCGTTCTGCCACAGCTTTACCGGAACATCCCGAACATCCACATCCGCGTAGACGAATGGTCCAATCGGCGTGTAGGTGTCGAATGATTTGCAGCGGCCAAATTGCTTCTCCTGTTTTTGCAAATCGCGATCGGTGATGTCGAGGCCGACGGTATAACCGAAAACATGCACAAGTGCATTGTCTGCGCTGACATTTTTCGCGCGAGCGCCGATCACGACAGCCAGTTCAGTTTCAAAGTCGGTTTGGTGCTCGGGAAACGCTACTTCGATTACGCCTCGATGGGCCAGCAGAGAACTCGGCGCCTTGAACCAAATTAACGGCGCGCCGATTTCAGTACGTTTCATCTCCGCGATGTGATCCGCGTAATTCAATCCCACTGCGATCAATTTCGACGGCGCGACTGGAATTTCGATTTGGAGTTTGGCGAGCGGGAATATTTCGCCCGTGGGTTGAGCTTGAATCCAGTACGGCTGTGACAGCCGATGCACTTCATCGCCGCGCAATTCGCCGTAGAAGAATTCGTCGCCCGATCTGAATCCACCAAACGTTTTCACAGCTCTACAGGGTACGTGTCATGTTGAAGCGAAGCGCTGCAACGAAATGCGAAGCATGAGGCCAGGCTTTTCAAACATCTCTGGACGTCGTTTGGTGGTCTTCGTCATGAATAATCTGAGATCCTTCGCTTCGCTCAGGATGGCAAGCCAGTATTATTTCGGAACGACGGCCACAAAATCGCGCACTGGTTTTCGCCCTGAGATTGAGAATGCGCTGCCATCCTCGCGTGCGAACCAAAACGCGCTCGAGGAACCACCGTCGAGATTCATTGCCCGGCGGGTTTTCGAATCCGCAACGATGGGCGTCGCGGCGAGGATGTTTGCCAACTCGGCAAGCGAAACGTCGGAGCAAACGCCGAGGAAAGCGTGATCATTCGCCACTGTTCCAGCAAAAGTTCGCCGCGCGAACTGTGAAGCGTTCAAACCGCGAACGCGCGTGCTTCCTTCGACCAGAAACGGTCCGGATTGAATTGCGGCGACGATTTTTTTCGTGCGAGAAGATTCGCTGACACGCACGACGTCAATGCCTCGGTCCGACTGCAGAAAGATCCCCGTGATCAGAGGGGCCCGGCGTGACGGCGAGAAAGTCGTACCATCGGCAACTCGCAAGCCAATCGGCTTGAATTCCGTGTCGAAATAACCTCCGTTCACGCCGCACACGCATTTTTCTCGTTTCATCACCGCGCCCAAACTTTGAGCGTCACGATTATCGATGACACGCAACGCAGTCAATTTTGCGGAGAAAACTGCAACATCGACAGCCACGCGCTGACTGGCGTCTGCGTCTTCCACAACCACATGCCGATGCTCAATTCCCGTGAGGCCAGGTTCCGATTCGGCTGAGAGGATTTTCCACTCTGCCTGCGCCGACGCTGCGATCGCGAGAAGAAGGAGAACAGCCCACGCAAATTTCCCTGTCATATCGAGCGAAGTCGAGACATCCCATGAACCTGTCTCTTGGTTTCGCACCGGGATTCCTCGATGACGCTCGATAGATCGGGTCTAAGCCTTTCGCGCGTATTTCGCCAAAAGCGCCTGAAACCCTGGATCGTTCCGAAGCGGGTCCCATGCCGGATTAACCTTCAGCGTCTGCAACGTCACTTCGCTGGGCCGACTCAATAGTCCGTCCAACAACTCGATTGCGCGAGCGTTGTCACCGAGGATCGCGTAAACCTGTGCCACCTGCTCAGTGATTTGCGGACCTTCGAATGCATCCTTGCTTTCCGGCCGCAAATCCGTAGCTCGTTGCGCTTCTGCGATGGCAGCATCCTTCTCGCCAAGCCAAGCCAGCAGTTTCGCCAGTTGAACGTGTAAATCCGCATCGTCTGGTTTTTGCTTCACCTGCTCTTCAAGTATGTCTTTTGCTTTGAGGAGGGCCGTGCGCGCCGCTGCGTCATCGCCCAAACCTTTTCGAGCAATGCCGATGGCGAAATACTTCATGGCCAGCGAACCCGGAACCGCCACGAATGAATCGTCCGTGAACCGTTGCCCCAGTTGCAAAAGCTGCTGGTACTTGCGTTGCAACAGGAGAAGATTGGCTTCGTTTTCGACCATCTTCAGCCGTTCTTCGTCGCTGATCGGAAATGATTTCGCTTTCTCCACCGCTTGCTCATACACGCCGAAATCACCCTTCTCGGCGATGGCTAGTTTGACCTTGATCTCCCAGAGTCCCATCGCTTGAGGATTAATCCGGAGAGCGCGATCGACCGTTTTGTTAGCGGCATCGAAGTTTCGCTGCATTTGATAATTAAAAGCGAGATTTTGCAGCGGCCAGGTGTCCTTTGGATTCAAGCTGGCTGACTTCTCCAGATTTGCAGTAGATTCCGCCCATTTTCCCTGGCGGCGCTGGATGGCGCCGATGGCCAGATACACGTCCGATTCGTTAGGCAATCCGCGCTGCGCGATCTCAAATTCCTTCAACGCCGCGTCATAGTTATTGTCTCCGTAGTAATACGAGAACCCTAGCGCGAGATGTGCCTCCGGCAGATCAGGCTGTAGTTGCAGGGCTCGCTCGGCCAGACTGCGCGCTCTCTCGCGATGTTCCGGTGTGCCCTCGTGTGTGCGCAACATCCAGCTTTCCAATTGCGAATAGCGTGCGAGTGCGAGAGCAAAATTTGGGTCCAGATCGACGGCACGTTGATAAAGCTGTTCGCTCTGCTTTAGTTTTACCGCGTCCTCAAAAGCACAGGAAAGATCGTGCGCCTGCACGAAAGCCAGATAAGCCTCGCCGTTTTCCGTTGGCTTTCGCGTCATTTGCGATTTTTCCTCGGGAGATAGCTTCGCCTGTAGCGCGTTAGCAATTTCGCGGGCGAGATCGCTCTGGATCGCGAAAACGTCGGTCACATCGCGGTCGTAATCATTGGCCCATACATGCTCATCAGTGTTGGCATCGATTAATTGCACGTTGACGCGCACCCTGTTTCCCGAGCGGCGTACGCTTCCCTCAAGAATGTTGGAAACACCGAGCGCCTTGCCGATTTCGCGAAGGTTCGTCGGCCGGCCTCTGTATTGCATCACCGACGTGCGCGAAATCACCCGGAGATCGCTTATCTTCGACAAATTGGTAAGCACGTCGTCCTGCACGCCGTCGGCGAAATAGGCATTTTCTTTTTCATCGCTCAGATTTTCAAATGGCAGGACTGCAATCGACTTATCGACCTTGTGCGCGGCGACTCGAGGCAAGAGGAAGAAGCCCGTGGCCGCGGAGACAACCGCGCCGGTTGCGATCAGCATGATCAAGTTCCGCCGACGACGGGTCCTGGGCGCTGTAGTCTCAGGCGTGGCCCGAATACCTTGCGACGTGATGTCGAACGCCCACGCAAGAATCAGGGCGATTGGAAATCCGGCGAGCAGCAACAGAATCACCAAGCGTAGCGACCAGTTTGGCAATTCCCATGCTGGAAACGTGGCCGAAGCCAGTTGGATGATACCGCCGGCAGCAATGATGTAGGCCGCCGCCACCCGATACACTTTGCGCCGTTTTACTTCCTCGAAGAAGCCGGTCATAAGAAGAGTTTTGATTCGGAACTATAGTGCAGCCGTGAGTATAGACACAAATTGACACGCGACATTCATTCTACCCAGTGAATTGTGCCGTACAAAGGGTGAACCGCTTGTCACCTGCAATTCATCGATAACTCGACGCCAGGCGTTTGCGGGATTTCGATTAAAGCCTGAAAACGGCTATCAGATCGCAGCGGATCCCAGATCGGATTCAGTTTCAGTGAAGACACCGTGACTCCGGCTGGAGTAATCAATGACCGTTCGAGCAGTTCAAGAGCTGCGTCGTTTTCGCCCGTCCAAGCGTAAATTTGTGCCAGATCAAGCGTCATCTTTGGCCCATCCAAGGCGTCCCGAGATTCGGGGAGGAGCATCATGGCGTGTTTGCCCTCGGCGATGGCCGCATTCTTTTCACCCAGACCGGCAAGTACCATTCCGAGCATCATGTGACGCGACGCATCATCGGAGCCTTCTTGTATCGCTTTTTCCAGAATCAAACGAGCACGTTGAAACGCAGAACGCGCCTGCTCTTTATCATTCACGAAAGTGTAAAGAGCGCCCTCCAGATACTCTTTCGGTTTGTCATCGCTGCGAACGTCGCCGGGCAACTGTTTTAGAATGGCCACGGCGTCGTGGAATTTTCGTTGCAGCATCAAGAGATAAGCCCGGCTGACCATGCCCTCCGAATCAGAAGCAGCGCCTGGCTGGATTTGCGCCAACTGTTTGTCGATCTCGGACAGATCGCCTTTTAAATCTACCGCGAGCATCGCCTTGCCAGTGCGCGCGCTAACTGAGTTCGGCGCAACTTCGATCGCGCGATCGAAAAGTTTGTCCGCATGTTCGAAGTCATCAGCGGCGCGATAATTGTCAGCGAGGTTCATCAGGAGAAATGCATCCCTTGGACTCAGGGAAGCCGCTTTCTCCATGTTCGCAGTGGATTCGGCCCATTTGCCCTGGCGACGCTGAATCGCTCCAATAGCCAGATAAACATCGGCAGAGTTTGGCAAGCTTTTCCTGGCGATGGCGAATTCGTCCAAAGCGCGCTGGTAATCGCGCTCGCAATAATAATGGTAAAAGCCCAACGCCAGGTGTCCCTCGGGCAGGTCCGGCTCTAATCGAAGCGCTTCCTCAGCAGCTGTCTGCGCCTTTGCTTTACGCGCGGGTGTGGAATCGAAAGTGTGATACATCCAGTCTTCGACCCACGCCAATGCTGCAAAGGCCCCGGCAAAATTTGGATCAAGCCTGGTCGCCCTCTCAAACAGTTGCTCAGCCTTTTCGGTGTCGGTGCGTAATCGATCTGGACGCGTAAGAAGATCGTGCCCCTCCACAAAAGCCAGGTAAGCCTCGCTGTTCTCAGTTGGCTTGCGTTCAATCTGCGCCTTTTCAGTGGGCGACAATTTAGCGCGCAGCTCGCCGGCAATTTTTTGAGCGAGATCACTTTGAATGGCGAACACGTCGGTCAGCTCGCGGTCGTAGTCTTCCGCCCATATGTGCTGGTCGCTCTCAACATTGATTAATTGCACATTCACGCGCACGCGATTCCCGACCCGGCGAACGCTGCCTTCAAGAATAGTGCCGACGCCAAGGGTCTTTCCAATCTCGCGAGCATTAGACTGCGTGGCGCGATAAGGCATAACCGATGTGCGCGAAATCACCTTCAGATCGCCGATCTTCGACAAGTTCGTGAGCAGATCATCCTGAATGCCGTCCGCGAAGTAGGCGTTTTCCTTCTCATCGCTCAGGTTTTGGAACGGCAACACTGCAATAGACCTGTCGACTTTATGCGCCGCGACCCGTGGCAGCAGAAAGAATCCCGCGGCGGCGGAAAGAATCAGACCACACGCGACGAGCAGGATCATATTGCGGGGAGCGTGGGTCCTGCACGCCGCCGCATCAGGGGTGACCTGAATGCCATCGGCAGTAATGTCGAATGCCCACGCAAGCATAAGCGCTACCGGAAATCCCATCAGCAAACACACAATTAGCATGCGCAGGGTCCAGTTTGGTAATTCCCATGCAGGAAACGCCGCCGAAGCCAATTGAATAACGCCGCCGGCTGCGATGATGTAAGCTGCCACCACCCGATACACCTTACGCCGCCTCACTTCTCCAAAGAACCCGGGCAAAGCTACAGATTTCTCGGTCGAGACCATAAAACCAAGGGCCTCAGTTATTGACAGCCGAGGCAGCCCGGGCGTTCACTTAACGCCGCCGGCAAAGACAGTCTGAAAATGCGGGCTCTGCTTTTCCCGGGAAACGACGCCCACCTCGATATCGCGGAAGCCGCTTTTCTCGAGCAGTTGGTGTAACTGCACTTCACTGAATCCGAGCCAGTGGTCGGCGTACAGCTCACGCGCCTTTTCGAACCGATGACTCAATAGGTCGAGAATCACGAGCCGTCCGCCGCGTTTCAAAATCCGGTGAGCAGCGCCGATGGCGCGCTCGGGATGAATAGCGTGGTGTAACGCCTGGCTAAGAATTGCGAGATCGACGCTGTCCCTCGCAATCGGTGGGTCTTCAATATCGCCAAGCCGGTATTCGAGGTTCTTGAATCCGTGTTTCTTCGCCAGTTGCGAGCCAAACTCGACCATCTTCGGCGAATTATCGATGGCAATGACTCTGCGCGCTTTTTTCGCCAGCAGTTGTGAGAGGGTCCCCTCGCCCGCTCCGAGATCGGCAACGGTCAGCGGCGGGAGCATAGTGATGAGCGTGTGGGCAAGCGCCTGCCACGAGCGGCCCGGGACATAGCCTCGACCAAATTTGCCCGCCAATTCATCGAAGTATTTCCGCGCTTTATCCTGACGCTTTTGGAGAACAAGCTTGAGACTCGTGCGGTCGCGCGAGGTTTCCGGCAGCTCGCGAGCAAGCAACCGGGTGATCTCCGCCACGCGCTCACGTTGCGCGTTCTGCCCAGTATGGTTCGCGCCGTAGTAAACATTCTTTCCCACGCGGCGATCAGCCACCACCCCGGCGCGTTTCAACTGGGCGAGATGACTTGAAATACGGGACTGGCCCATGCCCAGAACTTGCTGCAATTCAGCGACCGAAAGTTCCTCCTGTTCGAGAAGCAGCAGCAGCCGAAGACGTGTCGGATCCGCAAGCAACCGCAACAAATTAATGGTTGACGCCATGATTGGAGCCTACGATATATCGACGCATCATGATTGGTCAATATGTCGCTGGCTGCGACGTCGCATCGTTAACACCTTAATCGTTACAACGGTTGAACTCCCGTCCCTCGGCTAATCCGATTTAACTTTTTAACTCTTGCAAGGAATCACTCCCATAAACCATGTCCCGCCGTTACATCTTCTCCTCCGAATCAGTCGGTGAAGGTCATCCCGACAAAGTTTGCGACGCCATTTCAGACGCCGTGCTCGACGCGTGCATCGAGCAGGACCGGCGTAGTCGCGTGGCTTGCGAAACCTTCGCCAAAAGCAACATCGTCATCGTAGGTGGCGAGATCACGATTCCAAGTCTGTCTGAAGATGAGCCGCTGGCGAGTGTGTTGCCTGTCGAAGAGCTCGTGCGCAACACCGTTCGCAACATCGGTTACGTGAATGACGACGACGTATTTCACGCCGACAAAATTTGCATCACCAACATCATCACCAAACAATCGCCCGATATTGCTCAGGGCGTGGACGCCCGCTCAGTTGAAGGTAAGGACACCGCAGAACAGGGCGCGGGCGATCAAGGACTGATGTTCGGCTACGCCTGTGACGAGACGCCGGAACTCATGCCAGCGCCCATCATGTTTGCGCATCGGCTCGGGCGCGAACTCACTCGTATTCGCAAGAACGGCAAAGTCGGGTGGTTGCGGCCAGACGCGAAATCGCAGGTTTCAGTGATCTACGAAAACGGCAAACCTATCGGCATTTCTTGCGTCGTTGTGTCGACCCAGCACACGCGTGATGTGAAGCATTCGGAACTCCGCAGTTTCGTGATCGAGGAGGTGATCAAGAAAGTACTGCCCAGGGACATGCTAACTGGGAAGACGCAATTCCTCGTCAATCCTACCGGCAACTTTGTGGTCGGTGGCCCCCAGGGCGACGCCGGTTTAACGGGGCGCAAAATCATCGTCGATTCCTATGGCGGAATGGGCCGGCACGGCGGAGGCGCGTTCTCGGGAAAAGACCCGAGCAAAGTGGATCGCAGCGCTGCTTACATGGGACGCTGGGTCGCGAAAAATGTGGTGGCGTCAGGTCTGGCGAAAAAATGCGAAGTGCAATTCGCCTATGCCATTGGCCATCCGGAGCCGCTCAGTGTTCACATCGACACGTTCGGTACACAAACAGTTAATGAAGAAGCAATCGAACAGGCCGTGCTCGCCACGTTCAGCTTCAAACCGGCCGACATCATCAAACAGCTTAATCTTCTTCGCCCGATTTATTCCAAGACCACGAACTACGGCCACTTCGGCAAAATCGACGATCCCGATATCACGTGGGAAAAGGCTGACAAAGCGGAGGAGCTAAGGAAGGCCGCCAAGTAAATTTATGAAAACATCGACAATCGAACGAACCGAAACCGATTACAAAGTCGCCGATATTTCATTGGCTGACTTTGGTCGCAAAGAAATTTCTATCGCGGAGAAGGAAATGCCCGGGCTAATGGCGATCCGCGAAAAATATGCGCCGCAGAAACCGCTGGCCGGCGTGCGGATTACCGGATCGTTGCACATGACGATCCAGACCGCCGTATTGATCGAAACACTTACCGATCTCGGAGCGAGTGTACGCTGGGCAAGCTGCAACATTTTTTCCACACAAGACCATGCTGCGGCAGCCATGGCCAAGCGCGGCATCGCTGTGTTCGCGTGGAAAGGCGAATCGCTTGAAGACTACTGGCGCTGCACGTATCGCGCGATCTCGCACCCCGAAGGCAAAGGCCCGCAGCTCGTCGTCGATGACGGCGGCGACGCAACATTGCTCGTTCATAAAGGCTACGAACTGGAAGAAGGCAGCGATTGGGCGAAGACGAAATCGGCGAACAAGGAAGAGCAAGTCATCAAGGATCTGCTGCTCGAAATTCAGGGCGAGAATCCCTATCGCTGGCACGAGATCATGAAGGATTGGCGCGGTGTATCTGAGGAGACCACCACCGGCGTGCATCGCCTTTACAAGATGCACGAGGAAGGACGGCTGCTCGTTCCGGCGATCAACGTCAACGATTCAGTCACCAAATCGAAGTTCGACAATCTTTACGGCTGCAGGCATTCGCTGGTCGACGGATTGAATCGCGCACTCGACGTCATGCTTTCCGGAAAAGTCGCCGTCATTTGCGGTTACGGCGACGTCGGCAAAGGCTGCGCGCAATCGTTGCGCGGCCAGGGCGCGCGCATCGTTATTACCGAAGTCGATCCTATCAACGCTTTACAAGCAGCGATGGAAGGCTACGAGGTCACGACAATCGAAGACACGCTCGGCCGCGGCGACATTTACATCACCGCCAGCGGCAACCTTGACGTCATCACGCTCGAACACATGCAGCGGATGAAAGATCAGGCGATCGTCGCGAACATCGGGCATTTCGACAACGAGATTCAGGTCGATGCGCTCAACACAGCCAAAGGCGTGAAGAAAACCAATATCAAGCCGCAAGTGGACAAATATACATTCCCAGATGGCCACGAGATGTTCCTGCTCGCCGAAGGGAGACTGGTAAACCTCGGATGCGCCACAGGTCATCCAAGCTTCGTCATGTCCAATTCATTTTCCAATCAGGTCCTCGCGCAGCTCGATCTCTGGAAAAATCGCGACAGCTATAAGGTGGGCGTTTACGTTCTGCCCAAAAAACTCGACGAAGAAGTTGCGCGTCTGCATCTCAAAAAAATCGGCGCCAAACTCACAAAGCTGTCCCAAAAACAAGCCGAATACCTCGGTATCCCCGTGGACGGTCCGTTCAAGTCAGAGCATTACCGGTACTAAGCTTCGCGTGCCGGCATATGCCTAGGCCATGTGGAGGACTGCCTGCGCTACCCACTGAATCGCTCTCGAAATCGTGATGTGTGGTAGGGCGCACTATCCGTGAGCGCCTCTGCATCACTGCCGCGGTTGTGGCGGCGTAACGATTGAGTCAGTGACGTGCAGACGAGTTACCCTCAGCTCGCCAATTTCCAGTCGCTTGATTTTGGCGTGGCCGATGACGAGCCGGCCAATCGCTATGAATCCGAGCGCGACCGCACTGAGCGCAACAGCGCCCACGGCAATCGCGCCGACTGACTGCGCTCCGATCGCCAGCGCGCGAATCGCAAGGGGTCCGAATGTTTCCCGTGTTTCCTCAATTTCGTTTCGCTTCATCTCGCTACCTCCACGCTCGTGACTTCAACGTAGCTACAGCTAGATTGTCCGCCACGCCGCCATTTTCCAGAAATATGAACGCGCCGGTTTTTTTTCGCAGCGTCAGTCAGGGTTTTCGTTTCGTGCATCGGCGCCGCAAGCAAGACCGCTGATCCTGCGTTGTGAAAATCGAACATAATTTCTGAGGCGCACGGCTCGCCTGCAAACAACGTAACCCGCCCCACTTGGTCGAAATGGGAACCGACCGCTGCTGCCCTCTCCTGCGCCGGAGGTCTCTTTACCTGGGCGCAACCCACCATTCCGGCCAGAGCCACAACGGCCGCGAACAAACTTACCAAAGGCCTTTTCATGCGTAACAAATCAGAACTGCCCACGCAGCAATTAACGCTGCATCTCCAAAAGAGCGATTTTGGGCGCAAGGAGCGATGAACAAATCGTAATCGATTTGAATTTTCACAGGGCCAAGCCGCGACGCGATTTTTTCCCGCAAAGTTTTTCGATCAACAATGTGACCGCCTTTGACGGCGACGATTTCGTCTTTGGCAATATCGGCGATCGCAAACAGACCGCGTCCGTGAATCTTACTGTCGTTCACCTCTGTTTTCGGCGAGAGATAAGACAGTGGGATCATCCTGACAGAATAGGTGTCCAGGCGCTTATGCCAAGCACCTGGACTTCGGCGGTTGACACAACCGCCGCTACAACGTTGCGTTCATGCTCTGTCCTCATGAAATCACGCCCTGCCGCGGTCATTTTCATCCTTGTCACGGTGACCCTCGATATTCTGGCAATGGGTTTGATCATCCCCGTTTTGCCAAAGCTGATTCTGGATTTTCTCGGTGGCGAGATGACGGATGCGGCGAAGTGGAGCGCGCGGTTCGCGGTAGTCTTCGCGCTGATGCAGTTCTTCTTTTCGCCCTTGCTTGGAGTTTTGTCGGATCGATTCGGCCGACGGCCAATCATCCTCCTCTCAAATCTCGGTCTCGGGTTGGATTACATCGTGATGGCAATGGCACCCACGTTGAGCTGGCTTTTCCTCGGCCGAATTATTTCCGGCATCACCACTTCAAGTATTCCCACCGCGATGGCCTATATCGCTGACGTCACGCCAAAGGAAAAGCGTGCCGGCGCTTTCGGCTTGATCGGAGTGGCATTCGGCATCGGTTTCACGTTCGGACCTGCGATTGGCGGACTGGCCGGCGACGTCAATCCACGTCTAGCGTTTTGGATTGCAGCGGCACTTAGCCTCGCAAACTGGCTCTGGGGTTACTTCTTCGTTCCGGAATCGCTCTCGCGCGAACAGCGAAAAGCTTTTGCGCTACGCCGCGCGAATCCAGTCGGTTCGCTGACGCTGCTGCGTTCGCATCACGAACTTTGGCGGCTTACCACGATCCAGTTTCTTGCCTACCTTTCCCACAATGTGTTTAGCGTTTGGGCGCTGTACGCGATCTATCGTTACAATTGGAGTCAGGGGATGATCGGAATCTCGCTGATGATCGTTGGCATCGCGACCGCCATTATCTCAGGAGGCTTGACTGGTCGAATGGTGACACGATTCGGAGAGAAGCGGACACTTTACATCGGCCAGTTCTTTGGAGCGAGTGGAATGGTGATAGCCGGCCTGGCCAAAACGGGTGCCTGGTTGCTCGCTTCGATCCCAATCATCTCGCTTTGGAATATTTCCATGCCGGCAGCCCAAAGCATGATGACCCATCGCGTGAGCCAGCAGGAACAAGGCGAGTTGCAGGGCGCTTTACAAAGTATGCGTTCGATCACTTTCATCATCGGACCGTGGTTGTTTCTCCGAATCTTTGGGTGGTTTATTGATCCAAAAAGTGCGATTCACCTGCCGGGAGCGCCTTATTTTCTCGCGGGCGCACTGCTTTTCACCGCGATGCTCATGGCAACGCGCGTCGAACAACCGAAAATCCAACCAGCCTCGACCGGTCCGGTTCCCGATGTGGTTCCGCCAGAAAGTATACCCTCGGCACCGATTGCGCCGATCGTTGATTCAAAAGAAAATGTTTGAGCGGGCAAACATTGGGACTTATTTGGAATGCGGTGAGTCCAGCGTGTCCGGATTTTAGAACGCGCACGCTCCTGCCAACAACAACAGCGAAGATGAGAGCGAGCATACGATTCGCCGGCGTGGTGATTGCGATCTGTTCGTGGATCGCCGTCTCGAATCATTGCGCGTTCGCCGCGGTCGCAATGCAAAGCGACAAGGCGCAAAGCGAGTGTCCATTCCATTCCAAGCCTGCGAAACAAAACGAACAACCCTCGCAGGTGCAGTGCTGCAAAATCCTGCGCGCCGTTCTCTTTGCACAGTCAAAAGCTTGGGCCCGCGACGACGCGAAATTCCGCAACGTGACTTTGTCTGTCCAGACAGGCGTGTTGTTCGCGTGTTCACTGGCAACTATCACACCGCTGTTACTGGACACTGGGCCGCCGTCAGCCGCGTTTTCATTCGCTGAATTAATTCTGCAGCGGAGCCTTTTCGCTCACGCTCCGCCGCTTCGCGCGTAGAGCAGCCGCGATTGCGTTCTGCTTGTGGGGCAACCGCTCCGGTTGCCGTGTCTCCGCTCTGGCAGGCGAGGCGCCTGCCCTACAACCAGACGAAATGCGAAAAGCTTTTGCAGTCATAATCGCGAGCGCCTTTGCACTCGTGACGAATAATACAGTGATCGCGCAAGACTCGCACAGTGAGCACCCACCTTCGGTCGGCGCGGCCAGCGATCACGACCACAAGCAGAAATATACCTGCCTTATGCATCCCGAAGTCATAACTGATCATCCCGGCAATTGTCCGAAGTGCGGAATGAAGCTCGTGCCGCTGGCTCAAGGCGAAGACCGAACGTCCAACTCCGATAAATCGCGAGCAGGCGTCCAACGCTCAACATCGAACTCAGACCATCTGATGCACGATGGAGCCGAGATGGCCATACCGCATCATGATCACGGCGGCCACGAGATGCACACGCCCTCACATGAGGGCCATGAGATGCAGATGGAAATGTCGATGCACTCCTCGATCGATCTTGCGGAGCCCATGAGCCGCGAAGGTTCCGGCACAAGCTGGTTGCCGGATTCGTCGCCGATGTACGGTCGCATGTTCATGTTTGGCGACAATATGCTCATGCTGCACGGCGCAATCTTCCCGCGTTACACAAACGTTAGCACGCGGCGCGGCGATGATCGGATCGACGCACCGAATTGGTTCATGGCGATGTATTCCCATCCGCTCGGCGACTCTGCACAATTCGGTGCGCGCTTGATGATGAGTCTCGACCCGCTCACTGAAGGCGGGCGCGGTTATCCCCTTCTCTTTCAAAGTGGCGAATCGTGGAATGGAGAGGCATTGCATGACCGGCAACATCCGCACGATCTCTTCGACGAGCTCTCGTTCAGCCTCTCGCAAAAATTCGATCACGACTTCAGCGGTTACGTCTATTTCGGCTATCCGGGCGAACCGGCACTTGGTCCACCGACATTCATGCATCGCCCATCAGCAATGGACGATCCAGACGCACCGATCGGACATCACTGGCAGGACTCAACCCACGTCACTTTCGGTGTCGCTACGGCGGGTCTTGTTTGGAGCAACGTAAAGATCGAAGGCAGCATTTTCACCGGACGCGAGCCGGATGAAGACCGTTACAATTTCGATCAGCCGGAGTTCGATTCGTACAGTGGCCGACTATCCTGGAACCCGACGCACAACCTGGCGATGCAAGTTTCTTACGGTTACATCAAAAGCCCCGAAGCCATCGATCCTGACCTTAACCGGCATCGCACCACAGCATCGGCGATTTACAACCTGCCGCTCGGAAGCGACAGCAACTGGTCTAACAGTTTTGTCTGGGGCCAAAACAACGACACCGGCCAGGGCAAAACGCAATCGTTCCTGGTTGAATCCGATTATCAGCGCGGCCGCGACACAGTTTACTTTCGCTGGGAACGGGTTGAGAAATCCGGTCGAAGAACTCGTTCTCAATCCTGTCGATGAATCCGAAATCTTTCCAGTAAGCGGGTACTCGCTCGGTTACGTCCGTGACCTGTCACACGGTAATGGCATCGATATCGGTCTCGGCACCCAATTCACCATCAACAATCGTCCTGACACTCTCGACCGCTATTACGGCGACAATCTCGGTTACGCCTTCGAGTTTTTTCTCCGCATCCGCCCCTCCCTTCACAGTCATGAGGCAAACAAGCACGCGGAGCACGTCGCGGGAATGGAAAAATAATCTGGTAGGGCGCGACCAAGCTTGCCCTGAGCGAAGTCGAGCGGGGGTGCGCCGGGTACACTCGTTAGGGCGTTTCCCAGCATCATTGGGATTGGCGCGGATGGAACGCGCCAAATCCCACAATCAGTCAGAGCTCGAATCTCGTGCCACTAGTCTCAGCACATAGACTCACAAGTAAGTTCCCGTTTGGGTCATAGACCTCGACGGTTGCAGTGCCCGAATTGGCGTTTCCCGTCGCATCGACGGTTGTTTCCCCCGCGATGATCGTCCAGCCGGTAAAAACGTTCTGAGCATCAAACGTGAAGAATTTGAAGCGAAACGCGAAGTCATGGGCAGTAGTATGGTGCCAAACACCTTCTCCAGGCGTCTTCAGAGCCTGCGGTGTCCCCGCGTTCGACTCCACGATTGTGCCTCCCGCCGCGAATTCCACCAGGGACGGGAAGCTTCTGATCACGTGACCAGCGCAATCGGTTAGAGTTATCTGCATGTCCCAAGTTCCTTGGAGCCTTCCGCCTGTTCCGCTGTCCGGCCTTCCTCTGGGCGCCCTTTCTGCGGCAACCAGGGTGGCCAACGCAGAGGCGAAAAGTAAGGGAGCGATTATCCTTTTAACTAACTTTGTTTTCATCAGTGTTGTTTCCTTTTCTTGTTTTGGCCTGCTTCGATTTCTCTTTATTGAGTTGTCATTTCCGGCCGTTCACTGAGGTACTCCGCAAGATTTGGCTGCGCGTTACGCCGAAAGTTCTCTTCGCTAGGCTAAATCGGTGAATCGTGAAGCGCTGATGCTGAATAGCTGATTCGAGGGATGATGCAGATGCAACGGATAGTTTCTTAGCTGGCGTCTGACACAGACGCACTACAACAGGAAGGAAATTCGGCGCGCCGTCCTTCGGCTGCGCTTGGTACAGCGCGCTCACAGGACGATTACAGCGACAGCCGTGTCAGCACGCCTACCACTGCAGAACTCCTTCGGCGCGAGGGAGGCGACGATTTTTTCGAAGCACGGCTCGCCGCGCAGCGGATCCCACCACGGGTACAATTTCAATCCGCCGTAGCTAAAGACGCTAGGTGGACGGTTGGCAATGGCCAACTGTTGGCAGGCGAGATCCTTTTCACCAACCCAGGCGGCGATTATCGCGAAATACTTGATCAGCAACTTGCCATCCACCGCATCTTTCTCCATTGGAACAAGCTCAACTGCCCGCCAGCCTTCTCGCAACGCCTCATCTTTCCGTCCCAGAGCGGCGTCGATTACACCGAGGACGCACAGCGGAAAGGCGTAATCTGGTTGGGCCTGAACGATTTTCTCCTGTTCCGCGCGCGCAGCGGCAAAAGCCAATCGCGCTTTGTGCTCATCATTTGTCATGCGCGCGATAAGGCCTTCCACATATGACCGATTGAAATAAATGTGGTCACCCTCACGCAAGATTTCCCTGTCGTGCAATGCACTCAGTGCTTCAGTTGCGGCAGCGACGTCGCGTTCCGCCAGTGCACAATACAGCCAAGCTTCGGCGACGCCCGCTCTCACAGCGGCAGGATTTGTCGCCCGAATTGAATCGATTGCCTGATGCCATGGCCGGGTATCGGCTCTCTCACCGAATGGTTGGCTCGCAACGTCTAGTTTCATAGCAAGATCGTCGGGCCCAGCAATTGCTGCTGCCCGGTCGAAGCAGGATTTTGCTTCTGCGTCGCGGCCAAGGTCCCAGTAATTGCTCGCGAGCTCGAACAGCGTGTCGAAATTGCGCGGATCCAGTTCAGCTGCTCGCTCAAGATTTCGTGTGGACTCTTGCCAGCGTCCCTGACGCCTCTGAATGTAGCCCATCATTTCAAATATCGGAGAATGGTTGGGCAGGCTCTGGCGGGCAATCTCTAGTTCAGCCAGCGCGCCATCAAAATCGCGGTAGCCTCGATAAAGATGTACTGCTCGTGCGTAGTGTGTTTCGCCGGCATTTGGACGGATTCGCAATGCTTGCTGGACGCCCGCTTCCGCCATAGCCAGCCGTGCCGGACTACGGTCAAGCTCCCACCAATAAAGCGCGTCATGAGCGAAGGCGAGTTGGCAATACGCCTGGAGAAACGACGGGTCGCGCGCCACGGCCCCGTTCAGAAGATCGATTGCTCGGCCCAGATCCGTGAAATTGCCGCTGCCAGGCGTATCGACAGCAGTTGAAGCGGGGGACGCGCCAATTATCCTCGAAATAATATCATTGGCGCGCGAATAAAGGTCGAAAGCAATGAGATCCCCCGTCGGCCTGCGCTCAATGGCCAGCTTCTCAGCAGATGTGACGTTGACGTTCATTCGTTCGGCGACTTTTTCCACGATCTCACTTTGAATGGCAAAGAGGTCGTTCAAATCGCGGTCGTATTCCTCGGCCCAAACGTGCGTGTCGGTGCGCGTGTTAATCAACTGCGCGTTCAGATGAAGATGCGTGCCGGTCCTGCGGATGCTGCCCTCCAGAACATGCGCTACCCGCAGATCGTTACCGATCTGACGGAGATTTCGTTTGCCTCGGTACTCCATCACGCTGGTCCGGCTGATGACTTTCAGGTCGCCGATCTTTGCCAATTTGGTAAGAATGTCGTCCTGCACGCCATCGGCAAAGGCCGCGTTCTCTTTCTGCTCACTCAAATTTTCAAATGGCAGAACAGCTATTCCAGTCGGCATGGGAGGGCGGACTAGCTCGCTCTTCCAAATATTCCACCCTACGACCGCAGCTAACGCCACTAGTGAAGTTGCCAGCAGCGCGCTTGTTGGATTGCGTTGTACCCATTTGTTGCCACGAGCAACGATGCCAGTGTGCCGAGCCACGATCGGCTCGTGCTTTAGCCAGCATTCAAGATCTTCAGCCAGCGCGAGTGCAGACGAATATCGGCGCTTGGGATCTTTCTCGAGACACTTCGAGCAAATTATGCTGAGATCGCGATCTATCTTCGGATTGAGCAACCGCGGTGGCCGCGGCTCGGTGTCCAAGAGCAGCTTGATTGTCTCGTATGTTGTTCCTCCGGCAAACGGCGGCTGACCTGTCAGTAGTTGGTAAAGGACTGCGCCAAGTCCATAGACGTCTGTGACATTGCTAACTGCGGCGTTGTTTCCCACTGCTTGTTCCGGCGCCATGTAACTGGGCGTACCCAGAACGTCCAGAGTGTGCGTAACACTGCTTTCAGATTCGACTAATCGGGCAAGGCCAAAATCGGTAAGATGCGGTTCGCCTTTTGCATCGAGCAGAATGTTTCCCGGCTTGATGTCGCGATGGAGAATTCCGTGTTCATGCGCGTAGTGAACAGTGCGTGCGACCTTCGCGATCAATTCCACCGCGCGCCGAATCGGCATCGGCTCGCGCCTGGCCACTTCGTCGAGTTGTCCGCCTTCGACGAACTTCATGCTGAAGTAGCAAGAGCCATCGCGCTCGCCCACTTCGTGAATCGGAACGATACCGGGATGCTCCAAACGCGCTGCGGCTTCGGCTTCGAGACGAAAGCGCTTCAAGTGCGCTTTGCTCGCCCACTGACCAAGGCTAATGACTTTTAATGCGACTGTGCGGTTGAGGCTTTTCTGCCGAGCACGAAACACTACGCCCTGGCCGCCGCGACCGACTTCTTCCAGCAATTCGTAATCACCCAACTCTCCGAGCAACTCGTCGGCGCTCGCGGATTTCTTATTGTTAGGCGCTCCAGTCTCATCAGCAGCTGAAGGTGTGTCCGAGCGGCCGGGGTCGACGCCCCCGGCTACAGCCCCGTCCGGGAAATTGCCAAGCGCACTTTTCAGCACACATCCGGGGCAAAGCCCTTCCGGCACGTCGGAAAAGATCTTGGCGGCGCACTTCCGGCAAATTCTGATTACCCTGATCATCGACGATTCGTCCGCGCACCCTCCCTTTTGTACTCCGGAAGATTGTGGCATGCGTTACGTCTCGAGCACTGCGATAAGATGGCGCAGCTCATCTTCGATATCGCCGGGAGTGGCAACCGTGTGGGCAATTTCCTCTCGCAATAACGATTGGTAGCGCTGCCGAAATCTGTAGAACGCCTGCCGGACCGCATTCTCGGTCATTCCCAAGCGTGCGGCGATGTCCGCCTGTGATGGCGAACCCGGTTCATCCGGTAGCAATTCCTTTAATGAATCAAACAACGCGGCATTACCTGCTGCGCGGTATTCATCCTTTAATCGACTGAGCACGCGCTCCAACACTGTCAAAGCCCAGCGGCGTTCGTAGATCATTTCGGCAGTAATTGGATCTGCTGGTTCCATGTTGATCTGTTCCTCGGCATGTAGTTCGTCCAACGAGATGAGCCGTCGTCCTTTGCCACGCTTAACCGCCATCGCGCGACGCTGTTCATCCACCAGAAAATATTTCAGTGCCCCAAGCAGAAAGGAACGGAGCCGTCCTTTTTCCTTGCGAACGGCATCGAAACTTTTGCGCTCCAACAGCTGCGCAAAAAATCCCTGGGTAATGTCCTCCGCCTCTTCTGACGAAAGTCCTTGTCGCCGTAAGAATGCAAAAATGGGTCGCCAGTACATGCGGCAGAGTTTTTCAAGCGCTTCCTGTGCCGCGGGCGATTCGCCTTGCGCCTCCAACACCACACTCCAATGCGTGGTCGTGAACCCGGGGCCGCGATATTGCTCGCTCGCACGAATCCCGGTCGTCGAACTAACCTCATCCGGTGCAGGGCTCACAGTACGATCCAAGTAAGAAACATCACCAAAAGCAAGCCTGCATTGTCGCGGGCGGCGTTCTCCTTGTCATCGGGGGCAAGCTGCGTGAAAATCAACGATCCATGGCTCTGCGACTGCCGAAACAGGATTATCACGACATCGAGCGCGTCATCGAGCTGGATTTCGTGCGCGCGACTGAAGCAGCGG